>CAWABZ010000001.1:0-83970 GCA_963780425.1 uncultured Chloroflexia bacterium
CCACCGGCGTCCGCAACGCACTAAGGCCGCGGCTTCGATTCGGGCAAGATGGGACGCGTGATGGACGTTCGGCCGGGTCGCTCGCTCGGCCTGTTGTCGGTCGCGCACGCCGTCAACCATGCATTCGCGGTGCTGCTGCCACTGATCTTCCTCGCGATCATCGATGAGTTCGGGGTCACGGTGCAGGCGGTCGCGTCCCTGGCCGCAGCGGGCTCGATGTCCGCGGGGCTCGTCCAGCTCAGCTATGCCGAGCTGACACGGCGTGTGTCGCGCCGGCGGCTCCTGGAGTTGGGCGGGATGCTGTTCGGCGGAGGGTTCGCCGCGATGGCGCTGGCCTCGAATTTCGCGACGTTCGCCGTTGCGAACATCGTGGCGCGGATCGGCTCCTCGCCGCAGCACCCGGTCGGCAACGGTTTGCTGGCCGAGCAATTCCCGCCGGAGCGACGCGGGTTCGCCATCAGCGCTCACATCGCGGGCGGCAACGTGGGCACGGTCGTGATCGCGGTCGTCGGGACGCCGCTGATGGCGCTGCTCGGGTGGCGCGGCGTGTCGATCGTGTTCGGCGTCGCCGCGATCGTGATCGCCCTCGGCGTCCTGACGTTCATCCGCGAACGCGGCACCGACCGGGCTGCTGCCCGGGCCGGTGGTAGCAGCCTCGACGCGCTCCGGCGGGTCGTCGCCGACCGCGACCTCCGCTGGCTGTTCCTGACGTCCGTCCTGGGCGGCGGAGGTCGCGGGCTCGGGGTGGTAAACCTGTTTGCGCTGATCTACATGACCCGGGTCATCGGTCTCGATGACGCGACATCCGGGCTGATGTATGGCGCGCTGATCGTGTTCAGCGTGCCGATCCCGCTGCTGGCCGGCTGGCTGTCCGACCGGTTCGGACGCAAGCCGTTGATCATCCTGGCCTACCTCGGTGGCGCGGTCGGGTTCAGCGTGTTCATCCTCGGCGGATCGTCGCTGGCCTGGCTGTGGGCCGGGATCGTGATCATGGGGCTGTTCTCCTTCGCGGAGTCGCCCCAGCTCCAGGCGCTCCTCGCCGATATCGCGCCGCCGGCGATCCGCGATGCGTCGTACGCCCTTTACTTCACGCTCGCGTTCGGGGTCGGTTCTTTGTGGACGGTGCTCTACGGCGTCGTCATCGAGGTGCTGGGGGAGCCGACCGGGGTGCCGGCCGTGTTCGGGCTGATGGCGGCGGCGTTCGTGGCCGCCGCTCTCGCGACGATCCCGATCCGGACGGAGCGGTCCCTGGCCTAGGGCATACTCCCGCGAATGGACGCCAGGATCCTGCTCATCGAGGACGATCCGTCGATCCGGGAAGTGACCGCGATCGGGTTGCGCAACGCCGGTTTCACGGTCGAGACCGCGGACGACGGCCGTGCCGGGCTCGACCGGTTCGAGGCCGCGAACGTCGATCTGGTACTGCTCGACGTCATGCTGCCGCGGATGGACGGCCTCGAGGTGGCACGCGCGATCCGCCGCACATCGATGGTCCCGATCGTGATGCTCACCGCGCGCGCCGACACGATCGACGTCGTCGTCGGCCTCGAGGCGGGTGCCGACGACTACGTGCGCAAGCCGTTCGAGGTGCCCGAGCTCGTCGCCCGCGTCCGTGCGGCGCTGCGACGCGTCGACCGGCGCGATGGGGACGAGGCGGCGCATCTCCGCCTGGGCCCGCTGCTCATCGATCTCGCCGGTCGAAGCGTGACGCGAGACGGGGAGGAGATCCCACTCACGCGGACCGAGTTCGACCTGCTCGTCGATCTCGCCCGCCACCCGGGTCAGGTGCTCGCGCGCGACACGCTGCTCGACCGGATCTGGGGCTACGACTACCTGGGCAATTCGCGCCTGGTCGACGTCGCGGTCGGACGGCTGCGCGCGAAGATCGAGGCCGACCCCACGTCCCCGGAGCTGATCCTCACGGTCCGTGGGGCGGGCTACAAGGCAGCGCGGTAGGACGCGGGATGCACTGGCCGCGGGGGGTCCGGGCTCGACTTGCCGGTGCGCTGGTCCTCCTCGTGGCGCTCACCGCGGTCGTGCTCGGGGTCGGTGCGTCGGTCTTCGTCGACGCGCGTCTCCATGACCAGGCGCTCCAGGACGCGGCAGCCCAGGCGCGCTTCGATCTCACCGTCACGGTGCCCGGCCGGCAGCTCCCCGACCGTCCGACGGTCGAGGACATCATCCGGAGCGGGCTGACCGATACGTTCCGGCGGCGCAACGTCGAATCGGTGATCGATCTCGGCGGCGGTCAGTCGGTCAAGTCGACCGATGCGCTCGGCGACCTCCTCGAGCGCCTCCCACCTGATGTCCCTGCGCGCGTCGGCCGGGGAGAGCTTGCCTACGCCTGGATCGACGTTGCGGGCGTCCCGTCGCTGGTCGTCGGCGGTCTCGCACCCGGTGGGGGCATGGCCGTCTATTTCGTGCGAAGCGTCGCAATCGATCGCGACCGCGGTCGACCAGTTCCGGACGGTCCTGCTGATCGGCTCCGCGCTCCTCGTCGTGATCGCGCTGCTGACGGCGAGGATCGTCGCGCGCGGCATCCTCGCCCCGATCGAGGAAGCCGGCCGGACCGCTGAACGCATCGAGCGCGGCGACCTGCTCGCGCGGGTGCCCGTGACGTCACACGACGAGTTCGGGACGTGGGCCGACCGCTTCAACCGGATGACCGACACCCTCGCCGAGTCGATCCGCCGGCTGGAGGCGGCCCAGCATCAGAACCGGCGGTTCGTAGCGGACGTGTCGCACGAGCTGCGGACACCGCTCACTGCTCTCGTCGCCGAGGCGTCGATCTTGCGCGAGCACCTCGATGAACTGCCGCCGGAGAGCCGGCGGGCGGCCGAGCTGCTGGTCAAGGACGTGGGGCGGCTGCGGACGCTGGTCGAGGAGCTCATGGAGCTGTCGCGGTTCGACGCCGATGCCGAGCAGGTGGCCCTCGAGAAGGTCGACCTCGGACGGCTCGTCGAGACCGTGCGGGCCGCGCGCTCGCCGAAGGCCACGTTCGTGGCACCCGACCGGCCGGTGGTCGTCGACGCGGATCCCCGCCGCCTCGAGCGGATCCTCGGCAACTTCCTCGACAACGCGAAGGAGCACGCGGCCGACGCCGACGTGGAGATCGAGATCGATGGCCGAGCGGAGGATGTCGTCATTGCTGTGTCCGACCGCGGCCCGGGCGTCCCAGGCGACCGGCTCGAATTGATCTTCGACCGGTTCACGAAAGTCGATCCGTCGCGGTCCGGTGGGAGCAGTGGCCTGGGTCTGGCGATCGCCGCTGAGCACGCGGCGCTCATGGGTGGCTATCTCCAGGCGATGAACCGCGAGGGCGGCGGCCTGCGGCTCGAGCTGGTCCTGCCCCGCGATGTTGCCCGATCGTTACGCGGCGGCGATGGGACGGCGACATGACTGATCGAGCCTTGTGCGCAGTCACCTCGCACCTGGAGCCCAACCGATGAAAGCCCTTCGTCACCGATCGCTGGTCCCGGCCCTCGCGCTGTCGGCCTGCTCGTCGCGACGGCGGCATGCACGTCGTCCGGCAGTCTCGGGCAGGTCCCGAGCGTGCCGCCGACCGCGGCTCCTTCGATCGACTCGGGTCCGCCCGACGCGACGCCGGCTCCCTCGACATCGCCGTCTCGGTCGGGCCAGCCATCGAGCGAACCGGCCGGGTCGCCGAGTGGATCGCCGTCGCCATCGGTGCCGGTCCAGACGATGGTCATCCGTGCCTACTACGTGCTCGACGGCGACCCCGGCGTCGAAGGCATCGTGCCGACTCTCCGGGTCGTGCCGAAGACCAGTGGTGTGGCGCGCGCTGCCATGGAGGCGCTGCTCGATGCCGACGCGGTCATCGACCGGTACTCGCAGCTGTCGACCGCAGTCCCGGATGGGACCTCGCTCCTCGGTATCTCGATCAAGGACGGCGTCGCGACCGTCGATCTGTCACGCGAGTTCGAGTCCGGCGGTGGCAGCGCGTCGTCGATGTACCGCCTCGGTCAGGTCGTCTACACGCTGACCCAGTTCTCGACGGTCCGCGCGGTCCTGTTCCAGATCGAGGGCCGGACCGTCACGACGTTCGGGCCCGAGGGCATCCAGCTCGACGGCCCACAGGGCCGCGGCGACTTCGAGCAGCAGCTCCCGTCGACCTTCGTCGATCGGCCGGCGTTCGGGGCGGCCCCCGGGAATCCGGCACGGGTCACCGGTACCTCCAACGTGTTCGAGGCCACGTTCCGGGTCGCGATCCTCGATGCGTCGCGCAAGGTGCTCGTCGATCAGATGGCGATGGCGACGTGCGGCAGTGGCTGCCGCGGCACGTTCGACGTCACGTTGCGGTACGACGTTCCGAAGGCGCAGTGGGGAACCCTGCGGACGTACTTCGGGTCGGCCCAGGACGGCAGCCCGCAGGACATCCGCGATTACCCGGTCTGGTTGACCCCCGCGTAGCGTTGCGTGCCGGGGCGCGGCGGAGCGGCGATAGCCGCCTCGTCGGGCTCCCTGCTATCATCCGCAGGCTCTGTCAAACGAGCACTTTCGGTCGGGGCGTGGCGCAGCCTGGTAGCGCGCATCGTTCGGGACGATGAAGTCGGAGGTTCAAATCCTCTCGCCCCGACCAGACTTCGCTCATCAGCGTCGAGCCGATCGCTACGATCGACTGGACCTTGATCCTGCGCGAACGTCCGTGTGCGCCTTGTCCAGGCGCGCGCCCGGACTGGGTGAAGCCTTGTGACACTCCCGTCGAGCCTCCTACGTCAGCGCAGCTCGTCATCCGTCTTCGTCGACGTGAAAGCGGTCAGAAGGGTTACCTCCGCTCGACGATCGCGAACAGGAGCGGTCTGGTTCTCTAGTATTGACCGCGTCCCCCGCCGTTGGCGGAGATCAAAGCCGACATCGCTCGCCGTGGCGTGCGCGCTGGCAGACTTGGAAGGACCGACCGATGAAGAACCCTCCCATCCTCATCGCCGTCCTCGGCTTCTTCGCGGCGCTGGCCGGGTTCGGCCACCTGTTCTTCGGCATCCAGCTCCTCGGCTTCGACTGGTTCGGCGCGCTCGGCGATCTTCCCGTCTTCGAGGGAGTCGGGCTCTGGGGCTGGCTCGCTGTCGCCACCGGGATCGTCTGGCTGCTCGTGGCCGCGGGTCTCTGGGCACTCCAGCCGTGGGCTCGAGTTTTCGCGATCGTCGTGGCAGCCTTCGTGCTCCTCGAGGCCGCTCTCGCGTTCCTCCATTTCCCAGGCACGGGCGTCGGCTTCGCGATGGCGCTCATGCCCGCCCTCATCCTCTGGTACCTGAACACCGCTGAGGTCAAGGCGGCCTTCGGCGAACGGGGGCCCTCGAAGGCGGCACCCGAACCGGTCGCGGCACCTGAGCCGGTCGACGCGCCGGTCGCCGTCGCGGCACCGATGGCAGCCGCAGCCGCGGTCGCGGCCGAGGCGGCCGCTCCGGAGCCCATCGAAGCGCCGGTCTTCGTGGCCGCTGGAGCCGATGCCCAGGAGGCCCGGGTCGCCCATTCCACGAAGATCGTGGACGTCGAGGGGATCGGTGCCGCTTACAGCGAGACGCTCGCGAGCGCGGGTATCCGGACGACCGACGACCTGCTCGTGGCTGGTGCCAAGCCGTACGACCGAGAGCGAATCGCCGAGGCGACCGGGATCAGCAGCAAGCTCATCCTCGAGTGGGTCGACAACGTCGATCTCATGCGGGTCCCGGGCGTCGGGCCGCAGTACAGCGACCTGCTCGGGGCCGCCGGCGTCGGCTCTCCCGCCGAGTTGGCCCAGCGGAACCCGGCCAACCTCGCGATCACCGTCCAGGAGGTCGTCGCGGCCAGGCCAGGCATCGTCCGCCGGGTCCCGACTGAGGCCGAGATCACCGTCTGGATCGACGCGGCGGGCAAACTGGAGCAGGTCGTCGAGCACTGACGGCGGATCTGACGTGCCGTCCTCTAGCACCGCTACGTCGGGACGAGAGCTGCGGGGCAGGTGGGCGAGGTCGATCACCGGCGATGCCGGATCGTGAAGATCCGCGCGCGGCGAGTCAAGGGCCCGTAGGCGTTAAGGGTGCGTGGGCGGTGCCATTCAACTCGCTGGCTACAGAGAGCCAACCCCGATGACAGGGATCTCGAAGTCCACGAGTCGGGTGCCAGTGGATGGGTCCCAAGCGGTCGCGATCAACGTTCCCCTCTGGACCCACCCGACGAAGAACTCGGTCGGAGAGAAACGCACCACGGCATAGCAACTTTCCCCGGCCGCGAGAGTCGCCGGCGCGAGGACCGGGCAGGTCGAGCCTGGCATAAGACCGAAGCCGAAGTCGTCGGGCAGGCCTCCGCTCACCAGCAGAAGCACGTCCGCGCCACTCGTGTTCGTGATCTTGGTTCGCTTGTAGTTCTCTGTTCCGACCTGCCGCTTGTGGAAATCGATCGTGGATGGACGGGCCGTCAGGACGCCCGGTTGTGCCGCGGCAACCGTGCCGACCGCGGCGGTCAAGATCAGGCTCCCGGCCATGAGAATGGCCACGATCCGGCTCATCACAAGGTCCCTCGAAGGTGACGGCAGGGTGTCAATGTTGGTAGCGCCCCTCCCCGCTGAATTGTGTGCCGCTCCTCCCGGCGGGTCCAGTACTTTCGTCCTGTCCCGGTGCCTCGGGGCACCAGCCCAAATGGCGCTAGGCCCGGCGGCCGGAAATGCTCGCTCGGCCGGGCGTAGGCGGTCGGATGTCGTCCGGAAGCGCTGGTTTCCGCGGTAGACTCCGAGCGTGCCAGCGCCGGGCGAGACCGTGGTCGTTGTTGTCGTGATCGGGCTCGCGGTCCTGTTATCCGTTCGCATCCTGACCGCCGTCCCTGGCTGGGCCCGTCGGGCCCGGACGCCAGAGACGCGCGCGCTCCGCGTCATCGGTGTCGGGGGTGGCGGCAGTAACGCGGTCGATCGGATGGTCCAGGCGCGGATCAAGGCGATCAGCTTCGTCAGCTGCAATACCGATGCCCAGGCCCTGCGTCGCTCGAGCGCGGCGACGAAGCTCCGGATCGGTGACGGGATCACGGGCGGCCTCGGTGCTGGCGGAGACCCGGAGATCGGGCGCCGGGCTGCCGAGGAAGACCGCGATCGGATCGCTCGCGCCGTCGGCGGCGCAGATCTCGTATTCGTCACCGCTGGACTTGGCGGTGGAACAGGATCCGGCGCCGCGCCGATCGTCGCTGCCAGCGCCAGGGATCAAGGCGCGCTGACGATCGCGGTCGTGACCAAGCCATTCGGTTTCGAGGGATCGCAACGGAAGCGAATCGCCGACACCGCGGCGGCCGAGCTTGCCGCGAATGTCGATGTCCTGATCGTCGTGCCGAACGATCGTGTCGGCGACGTTCTCGCCGAGGACGCCCCCATGATCGACGCGTTCCGAGTCGTCGACGATGTCCTGCTGCAGACTGTCCAGGGGATCATCGACCTGATCGCGGCGCAGGGGTTGATCAATCTCGACTTCGCCGATATCCGGTCCGTGATGAAGGACGCCGGTCCTGCGGTCATCGGCCTGGGTCGTGGCAGCGGCGAGCATCGTGCGACCGATGCGGCTCGTCAGGCGATCGCCAGCCCGCTTCTCGAAGCGAACATCGATGGCGCTCGCGGGATCCTGTTCAATATTTCCGGCCCGGCCGACCTTGGATTGCGCGAGGTCCGGCTGGCCGCCGACGCGATTCGCGAGCGCGCCGATGTCGATGCCAACGTCATCTTCGGGGCGACCTTCAGCGAATCGCTGGGCGAGGACGTTCTCATCACCCTGATCGCCACTGGGCTGAACGGCCACGATCGGACCCAGAAGCCGGCGGTGGAGGCTTCTTCGAACGATGGCCATCCTCCGGTGGACAGGGAGGTGCGACCGCCGAGGCGTCCGGCGCGGACGGTCAAGGAGGCGTCCGGTGTGGACGCGCTTGCGTCACCGGCCGAGGTCTCCGATCAGGCACCAGAGCCATCGCCGGCTCCGCCTGAAGGTGACACCGAGGTGCCGAGTTTCCTGCGCCGCTAGGGGCAACCAGCGGCCGCGTATCAGCGCTCCGGGAGCGCCTCCGAGGCCTTTCGCATCCGCGTGATCACCACCGCGCCGTCACCCGCCGCCTCGAGCAGGTTGGGCTGAACGAGGTCGACCATGACCGTCGGGTGCAGACGGATCTGTGCCAGTCGTGCGCCGACGAAGGTGACCTCCACGATGAGGCCCTCGACCGTCTCTTCGGAGCGCGTGAGGTCAAAGACGAGGTTGCCCAGCGAGTAGAGGACGGGGCTCCCGTCGATGAGCTCCATGGCGCCGGCCCAGTGGCTGTGACTGCCCAGGATCACCGTGCTACCCGCCACGGCCAGCGCCCGCGCGTGGGCCCGCTGTTTGGAGGTCGGGGCGGCCGTGTACTCGACGCCCCAGTGGGGGAGGACCACGACGACTTGCGCCCCAGCGTCGCGCGCAGCCGCGACGTCAGCGCGGTAATGGGCGGATACGAGGCCCGCGCTGCCGGCCCGCTTCGTGGTCGCATTGTCGGCCGGCCGGACCGCGTCGTAGCCGAGCAGCACGACCCGCTGCCCGGCGATATTGAACCAGGCAGGGGCGCGGGCGGTGGCACGATCCTTTCCGGCGCCGACGTGGGCGATACCGAGCTCGTCGAGGTGACGGATCGTTTCGATGACGCCACCCGGGCCGGCATTCCCGATGTGGTTGTTGCCGATCGTCACGACGTCGATGCCGGCCTCGCTCAGGCCGCTCAGGAGGGCCGGGTCGAAGGTGAAGGTGTGGCCGTGCGCGTGCCAGCGGAAGGCTTTGAGCGCCGGCCCCTCGAGGTTCACCACGGCCAGGTCGGCGTCCTGGAACAGCGCGCGCACGGCACCGGCCTGGCCCGTCCGCCGCACGATCGGCAGCCGATAGCCAGCCCCCGAACAGCAGCGCCGGCCCGTGATCTCCGCGAAGCCCCCGTCCCACGGGTAGTCCGCGCCCTTACCCTGCCGGACGGTTCGCCGGTAGATCGATCGGTCGAGCATCACGTCGCCGCCGGCAACCAGGGTCCACGTCGTGGTCGGGTCGAACGACGGCGGGTCGGTGCCCGGCGCATGCGGCACGACCAGCGGCCAGGAGGCGACATCCCGGAGGCGGCCGTTCCCGAACAGGTCGACGCCGTCCACGGCCAGGGCACGCACATCCGGCGTCACCTCGCCGGCCGGGAGCAGGCCGAGCGTCTTCGCGTCGGCGTTGACCGCCGCGCGGATCGCCTCGGGGTTCGACGGGGTCGCTCCCGGTAGCGTGCCGGCCACGAGGACGCGTCTGTAGGGGCTGCTCTTTCTCACGAGCGCCGCGTCGAGCTCGGCGCGCGAGATGCCCGCCGTCGTCGACCAGAAGCCGACCACGGGCACCAGGGCGATGGGAGATGGGGTCGGGGTCCGCGTCGGGGTCGCGGCCATCGTCGGTTTCGGTGCGGGCGTCGCAGACGGTCTCGGATGCGAGGCCGTTGTCGGGTTCGGTTCGGGTGTCGGGGACGGCTGCGTCGGCGCACAGGACATCACGATGGCGGCCACCGCCGCCACACCGATCCATGGCCGAGCCATCCGGGACCCGCTCATGAGACTAGCCTAGAGCCTCGAACGGCTCACGCAGCGCAGGCACGCTGCCGGCGGCTCGGAGGCGGTCGGTTCGTCGATCGCTGGCAATTGACTGGGCGCGGACAATTGATGCCAGCGTCGTCCCGCGCCATTGCCTCGATCTCGTGGCGCGGCAAGGAGAGCCAGATGCAGGCACCGAGCCCGTTCCCCGCCAGCGTCCTTCGGCCTCCCTCCCCCTCGGCGCGCTGCACCTGCAAACATTGGGTCTATTGCGATTGCACGTGTCACGGCCGGTACTGCGATCCGTCCGAGAGCACGTGCGACATAGCCTTCCTGCCCGACGACGGCGGCCTCGCATATTGGGGCTGCGCGAGTTGCACACCCGGTGTGGGGGCGCTGCATTTTCTCGGATGCGAGGTGATCGGCTGGAGCGTGCCACTCGGAGGCGCACCCGAGACCCCGCAGTAACCTGGTCTCGGAGGATCACAGGATGGACAAGAAAGCGAAAACCCCGAAGAAACCGAAGCAGACGAAGACGAAGGGCCCGCGGACCGCCAAGACGCAATAGCCGCCTGGGCGCAGCCTGTCTGGTTCTCCCCAACCATGAGTTGGTAGGCCGCGAGGTCGCACAGGATCACGAGCTGCCACATTCATCCCAAGGCGCGATCTGGGCGCGGTAGTCCGCGACTTACGACTACACCTCTTGTCGGCCGTGGCGTACCCTTGCCGTGTTGGGATCAGGCGGAGGACTCGAGAATGACGACGATGCGCGAAGCGCTCGAGCGGGCCATGGGACGCACACCCGACAATCAGATGGTGCGGCAGCTCGAGGAGGGCGGCCTGGCCGTTGTCGATGTCGACTCGATGAGCCAGGCGATCCATGACGTGTATTGCGGGATCATGGCCGACCATTCGCACCCGAACGAGAAGGACAAGGACCAGGCTCGCTCGATGATCGCCGCGCTCCAGAAGGTGTCAGCCTGAGCGAAACCCAGGGCGCGATGTGGCGACGCGCCCCATGACCATCGTGCGTCCGCAGGCACGACCGATGGGTCTGGCGCAACCGGCCGAGGATTCCCCACACTCAGCCGATGCGCCGTCGAGTCGTCGCCGCTACGGTCGCTGCCGCCTTCCCAGATGAGCGCGCGGCCAGCTACGCCGTGAAGCTGATCACCTCGTCGCCCGAGATCGACGTGCGGTTCACGCTCCGCCGCGTCCTCGGCGAGCGGGACGAGGTCCAGATGGTCGTCCTCGAGGCGTCGCTGACCGATCCGGGGCAGGCGGACCGGGTCGAGACGTGCATGGCCGGAGCCCACGGCTCGATCATCCCGGCCGAGATCGTGGCGCAGGCAGCCCGGGCAAGCTAGACGCTACGCGGTCTGCAACCGCTGGTGGACGCCGCGCAGGCGCCATCCGAGCATGATCAGAAGGATCCCGAAGGCGATCGCGAAACCGCCGATGATCCACACGACCGTGAGCGCCCCGGCGGCCGGGAACAGGAACAGCAACACACCGAACACGATCGAGAGCACGCCCGCGACCGCCAGCCACAGCTCGCCTGTGATCTGCTCACGGAGCCTGATCGCCAGGACGATCTCGATGACGCCGGTCACGATCGACCAGACGGAAATGAGCAGCAGCAGGGCACCGGCCGCGATCTCCGGGAATGCCAGGGCAAGGACGCCCGCGAGGATGCCGACGACTCCTTCGAGGATCGTCAGCCACCACGACCGATCCATGGTCCGATGCTGGATCGCGGCCACGATGTCGAAGACCCCGTCGACAAGCGCCCACGCGCCGAACAGCAAGACCAACGCCGCGATCGTCACCGGTGGCGAGATGAACGCGATGACCCCGAAGATGATCGCGAGCACCCCGCGTAGGATGAACGTCCACCACCAGCGTGAAAGCTCCGCCGTCGTGGCGATGCCGACCGTCATGGCACCAGCCTCCTCACCGTCAGCGGCCGGGTCGCGCGCAACCCGCCAAGGCAGATGCTACGCGAGGTGTCACGCCTCCCCTGACGGGTGAGGTGACGCGGGCATCGGTCATCCGATCAGCCCCCCACCTTGCCGCCGCTCTCCACGAGTCCCAACACGACGTCGACGGTCGCGTCGATCGAACCGCTCAGGCGGAGGATCGTGTCGTCAGGAGGCAGGTAGCCCGCGGAGGGACCGCCGACGGCGATGGCAGCGGTCGCTCCAGCAGAGCGAATCGCGGCGATGGCCGAGGCCGCAGGTGCGACGTCCCGTCGTGTGACGACTGCGAGGACCACGACGGCTGCGGTCGACTCGAGCACCGTCTGGATCCAGCCGTCGATCGGCACGTTGACGCCGAGATAGAGGACGTTCAGGCCTGCCCGTCGGGCGGCGACCGCGAACGCGAACGCGCCGAGCTCGTGGTGGCTGCCGGGTGGAAGACCGACCACGACGGTGGCGTCCCCGTCGCGACCTCCCGCCGCATCGAAGTAGTGGGCGATGCGGCGACGAATGGTCTCGCTCGCGGCATGTTCCCGAGCGGCGTCGATATGGCCGAGCTCCCAGTCGGACCCGATCGCGCGCAACGCCGGGAAGACGACCTGGTCCATGGCCGATTCAAAGCGTTGCGCCGCGAAGCTCTCGTCGAGCAGCCGTTCGATGCCCCTGACATCGAGGCGCCGGCTCGCACGAAGCAGCGCATCGACGACTTCGCCAGCGCGACCCGGCGCCAGCCCGCCACCTTCGGACTGGTCGCCTGGTCCGGTGGGTCCGGACAGCGAGACCAACTGCGCGATGTCGGAGCCTTCGGCGAGGACTCGCTGGGCGGCCTGGCTCGGTCGCCAGCCCCCGTGCTCGATCAGCTGGCGCATGGCCTGGAGATGCGCGATCGACTGCTCGTCGTAGAGCCGATAGCCGGCAGCGGTGCGGGTGGGCGACACCACGCCATAGCGTCGCTCCCACACCCGAATCGTCGGGATGGAGATGCCGGTCCGCGTCGCCGCTTCCTTGATTGTGTACATGCTTTGTCCACCATAGCACGGCAACAACGCTTGACAATGGTTGAACAGCGAGCGTATTGTTGCTCATACCCTAAACAAAGGGTGGACACGCGAGACCGTTGACAGAGCGTCGGCGGCAGATCGAAAAGGAGTTCCCATCGTGGCTCGACTACGTCGACTGGCCCCACTCGTGGCGGCAGCAGGTCTCCTCATGTCAATCGCGGCACCGACCATGGCCGCTGACCCGGCAAACGTCCGGGTCCTTCACGCCTCGCCCGATGCCCCAGCGGTCGATATCTACCTCGACGACGCCGTTGTCGATGCGTTGACGAACGTGCCGTTCGGCACGATTTCGGATTACCTGCCCATCCCGGCCGGTGATCACAACGTCAAGGTCTATGCGACCGGCGCGACATCCGACCCGGTCATCGATGCCGACGTCACGGTCGCGTCCGGCGCCAGCTACACCGTCGCCGCTACCGGCGCTCTCAATTCCATCACAGGCCAGGTCCTCGAAGATGAGCCCTCGGCCAGTTGCGACAACGCCCAGGTGCGTGTCGTCCACTTCAGTGCGGACGCCCCCGCGGTCGACGTCGCGACGGTGGGCGCCGCGCCCGCCGATGCGGTCGTCAAGAACCTCGAGTACCCGAACGCTACGGACTACCTCGATCTGCCTGGTGGCACGTATGACCTCGAGGTCCGACTGGCGGGGGAGACCACCGTCGCCCTGCCGCTCCCCGATGTGACCATCGAGGATTGCCGTGCCTACTCGGTCTTCGCCGTTGGATCGGCGGCCACGCCGGCCGTCGGTGACAACGCGCTCCGGGCCGTCGTCGCCGTGGACGCGACCGCGACCGCGAGTGCTGCCGGAACGCTACCGCCGAGTGACACGATCCCGACAGAGCGCGGATCGTCGTCGGCTGGCATAGGCCCGGGAACGATCGTGTTGATCGCGATCGCCCTCGCCTCGTTCGCCATCGCGTCGATCGCCAGCTCCCGTCGGCTGCGGCAGGACTAGTGTCGCTCGCGCGCAATCTCCCGCGCATGGATCCGGCCGTCGCCTCCCGACGGCCGGATCCACGCGAATCACTCTGGCGGTGGATCGCGCACCCGCGCCGCAGCGACCACGGTGTCCCACAGACGCCGCCGGTCCGCGCGGGCCAGTCGCGTGATCGGCGCCCGATCGAAGGGCCGCGGTCGCCGATCCAGGAACAGACGACCACTCCAGTCCGCGCCTTCCCCGGCGGTCGCCAGCCAGAGGAGCGTATCGATCCCTTCGGCCGGCGACCGCAGGACGGGCCGCATCACCCGCGCGAAACCCGGCAGAGCCTCGGCCAGACCGGGCGTATCGGCCCAACCCGGGTGCATGGCGTTGATCGCGACGCCGCTCGTGTTCGGAGGCCCGAGGCGGCGAGCCCACTCGCGCACGAGGGCGACCTGGGCGCGCTTCGCCCGCGCGTAGGCTCGCGTCCCCGAGTACGTCCCGATGCGAGATTGCAGATCGTCGAGATCGAGGCGCTGGGCATACATGCCGCCGGACGTCACGGCGATGACCCTCGACCCCCCGGTCCTCCGCAGGAGGTGGAGCAGTCCGGACACCAGCGCGAATGGGCCGACGACCATCGTGGCGAACGTCGCTTCGATCCCGTCGACGGTCTCGCGACGGTCAGGAAAGATCGCGCCGGCGTTGTCGATAAGGACGTCGAGGCGACCCTCCGTCGTTGCGACACGCTCGACCGCGTCGGCGACAGAGGCGAGCGACGCCATATCCGCGACCACGATGGGGAATCGGTCGACGCTGTGTGCAGCGATGAGCGTGGAGCGGAGCTCCGTGAGCCGCGATGTGGTCCGCCCGACGAGGACGACCCGCGCCCCAAGCGCGGCGACCGCTTCGGCTGCGGCACGTCCGAGGCCCGACGTCGGTCCGGTGACGAGGACCGTTTTCCCGGCGAGCGCATCGGGCCGCGGGTCCGACCAATCGTAGAGCCGACGTCGCACGGCGTGGCCGATCCGCGAAAAGGAGCCGACCACGGTCAGTTCGAGGCCGCCGTCGATGAGCGCGCGTGGGCCGATGTCCATCCCCAAAGCATGACCCACGAGCCTTGGAGGCATCCATGACGCGCCTGCATGAACGGATCGACACCGTGCTACCGATCGACGACACGTTCTCTCTCATCGGCGATTTCGCCAACGCCGAGGTCTGGGACCCGGGTGTCGTGAGATCCCGCCAGATCGGCGCCGGGCGACTCGCCGTCGGGGCCCGATACCACCTCGAGGTCCGGATGGGCGGGCACGTCGCTCCGATGGAGTATCGCGTGGCTGAGCTCGAGCGACCGCGACGGGTCGTGCTCGTCGGTTCGGGATCGGGCGTCGACGCCGTCGACGAGATCCGTTTCGACCGAGTCGGAAGCGGCACCCGGATCGAGTACATCGCCGACATCCGCCTGCGCGGATGGCGCCGCTTCGTCCAACCGTTCCTCGGCCGTGTCTTCGACGGCATCGGTCGCGACGCTGCGAACGGCATGCGCGTCGCACTTGATGAACGCGCCGCTGCCGGAGGTCGCGAGTCATGAAGGTCGCGATCGTCGGGTCGGGAGTGAGTGGACTGAGTGCCGCATACGCGTTGCGCGAAGAGCACGAGGTCCGGTTGTTCGAGGGGGAGTCCGCTGTCGGTGGCCACGTCAAGACGGAGGTCGTGGAGACACCGGACGGCGACCTGCCCGTCGACACGGGCTTCATCGTCTTCAACGAGCGCACATACCCGACGTTCATCCGGATGCTGTCCGAGCTGGGCGTCGAGCACCAGCCGACCGACATGTCGCTCGGCTCCTCGTGCAGATCGTGCGGGCTCGAGTTCAGCTCGAGGGGTCCGGGTGGCTGGTTCGCCCAGCCGACCGCGCTCGCCAAGCCGGCGCACTGGCGGATGTTCCAGGACATCATCCGGTTCTATCGCCAGGCGCGTGAGCGGCTCAGCGGTGCCGCTGACTCTCGCGTGACACTGGGCGCATTTCTCGATCAGGGGGACTTCGGCTCCGCGTTCCGACGCCATTTCCTCATCCCGATCACGTCGGCCGTGTGGTCGACGGGCTCGACGCGCGTCCTCGAGTTCCCGATCGACTACCTTCTGCGCTTCCTCGACCATCACGGACTCATCGGCGCGGGGAACGCGCTGCCATGGCTGACGATCCGCGGTGGCTCGAAGACCTACGTGGAGCGCATCCTGGCGCTGTTGCCGCGTGACGCCATGCGGCCCGGAGATCCGGTCGTTGACATCCAGCGTGGCCCGTCGGGCGTCACCATCCGGACGGCGCGCGGCTGGTCCGAACATTTCGATGCGGTCGTGATCGCCACTCACGCCGACGATGCGCTCGGATTGCTGCAGGACGCCGACATGCGAGAACGCGCCGCGCTGGGGGGGTTCGAGTACTCGACCAATCAGGTCGTCCTCCACACGGACGCGCGTCTCTTGCCGGGCCGCCCTCGGGCGTGGGCGGCATGGAACATCGATCAGGCCGATTGCCGGACGCCAGAAGACGTGGTCACGATGACCTACCATATGAACCGATTGCAGCGTCTGCCGGGCCGCGTCGACTACTGCGTGTCGGTAAACCCTGGTGACAGGATCCGACCCGAGCATGTCCTCGTCGAGCGCACGATGCGGCACCCGATGTACACGGTCCGGACGCTCGAGGCGCAGGCCGCGGTCCGCTCGCTACAGGGTCATCGGCGGACCTACTTCGCCGGTGCGCATCTTCACTACGGGTTCCATGAGGACGGCTGCCGATCGGGATTCGAGGCGGCGGCGCTGGTCGGTGCCGAGCGACGCGAGATCGCGGCATGAGCTCGCACCTGCTCGAGGGGAAGGTCCGTCACCGACGGGCCCACCCCGTCACGTACCACCTTGAGCACGACGTGTTCTACGCGGCACTCGACCTCGATGAGATCGACACGGCGGTCTCATCGCTACGGCTCATGGCCCGCAACCGCTGGAACGCGCTGACGTTCCGCGACGACGATCATCTGGACCCACCCGCCGAGGACCTGGCCGCGGCCGTCCGCGCCCGCCTGACGGCCGACGGGCTGGACCCGACCGGCTGGCAGGTGACGTTGGTCACGAACCTGCGGGTCTTCGGGTACGTGTTCAACCCGGCGAGCTTCTACCTCTGTCGGGACGCCGTCGGTTCCCTTCGCGTCGTCATCGTGGAGGTTCACAACACCCACGGTGAACGGCACCTGTACGTCCTTCAGCCGCGGGACGACACGTCCGACTTCACCGATTCGATGGACAAGACGTTCTATGTCTCGCCATTCATCGAGATGACGGGGCAGTACCGTGTCCATCTCCGAGATGAACCGTCCCGTCTCCGAATCACGATCAATCTCGAACGCTCCGGCGACCTCGTGCTCCACACCAGCCTCGACTTGGAGCGTCGCCCGTTGACCGATCGCACCATCCTGCGGATGCTGGTCCGACACCCGCTGGTCACACTCAAGACGATCGCCCTCATCCACTGGCACGCATTTCACCTCTGGCGGCGCGGGTTGCCCTTCCACCGACACGGGGAGGTCAGTCGATGAGCGACAGGGCAGCGGTCGCTCGGACACCGGGTTCCTCCGGGACGCTGTTGGAGCGGGTGGCCTGGCGCGTGGCCCTTGGGGCGGCAGAACGGATCCGCGTTGGGGCGCTGACGGTGGTCCTGCCGGACGGATCCCGCCGGTCCTTCGGGCAGGACGACGGTGATCTCCGCGGTGAGATCCACATCCACCAGCGTGCCGCGCTTGTCCGGATCCTGCTCGACGGGGAGACCGGCGCCGGCGAGGCATACATGGATGGACAGTGGTCGAGCCCAGATCTGGCAGCGCTCCTCCGCTTGGCCGCCAGGAACCGCGAGGCTCTGTCTCTGGATCGCGGCTGGTTCAGGATCCCAGGTCAGGCCGGCCGGACGATCGCCCACCGCATCCGTCGCAACACGATGGCCGGCAGCCGGAGGAACATCGCGGCGCACTACGACCTGGGGAACGACTTCTACCGGCTGTTCCTCGACGAAACCCTCACCTACTCGAGTGCGGTCTTCGAGCGGCCTGATCAATCGCTGGCGGACGCCCAACTCGCCAAATACCGACGTATCGCCGAGGGTGCAGGACTGCGTCGCGGACAGCACGTCCTGGAGATCGGGACCGGCTGGGGCGGATTCGCGCTGTACGCCGCCGGGGAGCTCGGCTGCCGGGTGACCTCGATCACGATCTCGCGTGAGCAGCACGACCTTGCGCGCCAGCGTATCCGCGCGGCAGGCCTGGAGGAGCTCGTTGACATCCAGTTCCGGGACTATCGCGACGTCGCCGGCAGGTACGACGCGATCGTCTCGATCGAGATGCTCGAAGCGGTCGGCGCGGAATACTTCGCGACGTTCTTCGAGACGTGCGACCGCGCGCTGGCACCGGGCGGGCGGATGAGTATCCAGGTCATCACGTTCCCCGATTCGGCCTATGAGCGCCAGCGTCGCGGGGCCAACTGGATCCAGACGTACATCTTCCCCGGTGGCATATGCCCGTCTCTCGCCGTCATCGAGCGCTCGACCTGGGACACGCGGCTCCTGGTCACGAGCGTGCGGGACATCGCCGCCGACTACGTCCGGACGCTGCGCTCCTGGCGGACGCAGTTCATGGGCCAGCTCGACGACGTGCGTGCGCTGGGTTTCGACGACCGGTTCATTCGGATGTGGGAGTACTACCTCGCTCTCAGCGAGGCAGGGTTCGCGACCGGTCTCAGCCAGGACCTCCAGATCGTGCTTGAGAAACGACGCGGGATGGCATGACGGCCACCCCCACGCTCCAGCGGTTCCCGATCGAACTCGGCCGTCGGTCCCGTCCCCTGCTACGCGTCCTGTTCGGCGTTCGGCCGGACCGCGCCTATGTCGACATCGATGACGACCTCGACGCGCGGTTCGGCTTCGGTCACCTGCGGACGCCGCTGACCAACGTCGTGTCGTGGCGGATCGAAGGGCCGTGGCTGTGGATCACCGCGATCGGGATCCGGCGGAGCGTCCGTCACGGCGATTTCACCTTCGCGGGCACCCATCGCGTTGGCGTGCGGCTCGACTTCCGAGAGCCGGTCCGCGCGATGGGTTTCCGGGTCCCGGCCCTGTATGTGACCGTCGAGGATCCCGCGGCGTTCACGGCGACCCTGGTCGCCCGCGGCATCCCCGGGGAGGACGCCCGGCGCACTGCTGGTGACCGATCCGCCTAGCTCGGCCCGTCCCCATGCGCAACGACCGGTCGGCGGCACCAGCGCGGCGCTAGCATCGCCGCCACATGGCCCGGCAGTTCGACTACATCATCGTCGGCGGTGGATCGGCGGGTTCGGTGCTCGCAAACCGCCTCACCGAGGACCCGCAGACGCGCGTTCTCGTGCTGGAGGCCGGGCGCTCCGACTGGCGGATCGACCCCTTCATCCACATGCCGGCGGCCCTCACGTTTCCGATCGGCAGCCGGTTCTACGACTGGCGGTACGAATCCGAGCCCGAGCCGTTCATGCACGGCCGTCGGATCTTCCACGCACGCGGCAAGGTCCTCGGGGGCAGCAGCAGCATCAACGGTCAGATCTTCCAGCGCGGCAACCCACTCGATTTCGAACGGTGGGCGGCCGACCCGGGTATGGAGACGTGGGACTTCGCCCACTGCCTGCCGTATTTCAAGAAGATGGAGACCGCGCTCGCCGCGGACCCGGACGACCCGTGGCGCGGTCATCACGGGCCGCTCGTCCTCGAGCGCGGGCCGGCGACGAATCCCTTGTTCAGAGCGTTCTTCGACGCCGCACAGGAGGCGGGCTACCCGCGGACCGAGGACGTCAACGGTTACCGGCAGGAAGGCTTCGCCGCGTTCGACCGGAACATCCATCGCGGTCGGCGGCTCAGTGCGGCACGCGCGTACCTCCATCCGATCCTGCGCAGCCGCGGGAACCTCGCCGTCTGGACGCAGCGATTCGTGACTCGGGTGCTGTTCCAGGGATCGCGCGCGATCGGGGTGGAGGTCGCCCGTGGTCCCGGCGGACGCGGCGGCATCGATCGGTTGATGGCCGGCGAGATCATCCTCGCCGGTGGCGCCATCAACAGTCCGCAGTTGCTGCTCCTCTCGGGGATCGGCGCGGCGGCCGACCTCGGCGAACTCAGGATCCCGGTGGTCGCCGACCGGCCGGGCGTCGGCCGCAACCTGCAGGATCACCTCGAGGTGTACGTCCAGCACCAGAGCCTCAAGGCGGTGTCCATGCAGCCGTCGGCGACGGAGCTCTGGCGACGGCCGTTCATCGGCGCCCAGTGGCTGTTCCTGCGCACGGGACCCGGCGCCACCAACCACTTCGAAGGTGGCGGGTTCGTTCGCTCGAATGACGACGTGACCTACCCGAACCTGATGTTCCACTTCCTGCCGCTCGCGATCCGCTACGACGGCTCGGCGGGTGCGACGGGGCACGGCTACCAGGTCCACGTCGGGCCGATGTACTCGGACGCGCGCGGGACGTTGACGCTGAAGAGCAGCGACCCGCGCGAGCATCCCGCCCTGCGGTTCAACTACCTGTCGACCGAGCAGGACCGGCGCGAGTGGGTCGAGGCGATCCACGTCGCGCGCTCGATCCTGGGTCGACCGGCGATGTCCGAGTTCGACGGTGGCGAGACGTCACCCGGGCCGTCGGTCGAGACCGACGAGCAGATCCTCGACTGGGTGGCGCGCGACGCGGAGACCGCTCTGCACCCGTCGTGCACCGCACGGATGGGTGTCGACGATGCCTCCGTGGTCGATCCGCTGACGATGCGGGTCCACGGCGTCGACGGGCTGCGGCTGGTCGACGCGTCGGCGATGCCGTACGTCACCAACGCCAACATCTACGCGCCGGTGATGATGCTGGCCGAGAAGGCCGCGGACCTCATCTCAGGGAACACGCCGCTGCCGCCGGAGCCGCTGCCGTTCTACCGCCACGGAGTGTCAGCGCCGCCGGACTGAGCCGGGCGGCAGCGGCGCCGACGGACGCTACGCCTCGTGCCGGATCGCCGAGCGCCTCACCACGAGCCGCGGCGTCAGCACGACGTCGGCCACCTCGGACCGATGCCGCCCGTTGTCGATCATGTCGAACAGCAGCTCGGCCGCGACCCGACCCATCTCGAGGCCGCCCTGGCTGATCGTCGTCAGCGGCGGGATGGTGAAGGCGGCCACATCGATGTCGTCGAAGCCGATGATCGAGAGGTCGCTCGGGGATCCCGATCCCGGCCTCGTATGCAGCCTGCATCAGGCCCAACGCGATCGTGTCCGACGTGGCGTACACCGCAGTCGGGTGCTTCCGGCCGCGGCCAATCGGCGAAGACGCGGCGACCGAGCTCGAGGCTCGGTTCGGGGTCCTGGTCGGTGATGAACACGCCGATCTGATCGGCAACCCCACGCTCGCGCATGAACTGCTCGTACAGGTCGATCCGCTGGCGACCGTCGTACGTGCGGGTGTCCGACACGCAGATGATCGCGCGATGGCCGAGCTCCCAGAGATGTTCGAGTGCGAGGCGGGTGCCGGCCACGCCGTCCGCGTAGACGCCCGGGATCTGGCGGCGGGTCGTCCGGTCCGTGACGCCGATCACGTAGCGGTGTTGCTGCGCCAGCTGGTCGAGCGTGTCGTCGCCACCGTCGATGTCGCCGATGACGATGATCCCGTCCGCGTGCGAGCTCTCGAACATCGAGCCGTACGAGAGCGCGACGTCCGGGCGGTAGTCGACGTGGCCGAGGAAGAGCCGGTAGTCGCGCACCCGGGATGCGTCGTTGATGCCGCGCAGGATCTGGATGTGGAACGGGTCCGAGATGTCGCGCGCGATGACCCCGAGCAGTGAGCTCGGGCTGCCGCGCAGGCCGCGGGCGAGCAGGTTCGGCTTGTAGCCCAGTTCCGCGGCGACGGCGAGCACGCGCTGGCGTGTCTCTTCGCGGATGGGGACGCCCGATTCGCGCCCGTTGAGGATGCGCGACACGGTCGTGATCGAGACCCCGGAACCGTGCGCGACGTCGCGCAGCGTCACCGTCGCCTGGCCGGATCTGGGCGTCTCCACCTGGGCCGTCGCCTCCCGGAAACCCTCTTGACTCGCCGTTCGGCCGGAGTATATCCTCCGCACGCTTAGCGTCAAGCGCAAACGTTAAGCGCTAGCGATAAGCCTAAGCGTTAAGCCAGTCATGAGCCGATCAGGCCAGCCGGGTCCCAGAGGAGCAACGGTGGCGGACTACCCCAGCTTCGCGCTCACCGGGCAGGTCGCCCTCGTGACCGGCGCCGCCCGCGGACTCGGCCGGGCGATCGCCCTTGCCCTCGCCGATGCCGGCGCCGACGTCGCGCTGGGGCTCCGGCGCGCCGGCACCGCCGATGACCTGCGCGCCGAGATCGAGGCGATGGGCCGACGCGTCGCTCGACGTCCCGATGGACGTGACCGACCTCGCGCAGATCGGACCGGCCGTCGACGCCGTCGTCGAGGGCTTGGGACGACTCGACATCCTCGTCAACAACGCGGGTCTCGGGCCGGCCAATCGCGCCGAGGACGTCAACGAGGCGGACTTCGACCTGACGATGGACGTCAACGTCAAGGGCCTCTTCTTCGCGAGCCAGGCCGCCGGTCGCGTGATGATCCGTCAGGGCTCGGGGCGCATCGTGAACCTCAGCTCGCAGGCCGGCTTCGTCGCGCTGCCGACCGAGGCGATCTACTGCGCATCCAAGGCAGCGGTCTCCCACCTGACGAAATGCCTGGCCGTCGAATGGGGCCAGTACGGCATCACCGTCAACGCCGTCGCCCCGACCTTCATCCGCACCGACGGCACCGCCGCCGACCTCGCCGACGCGGCCTTCGAGGCGGACGTCCGGGAGCGGATCGCCGGGCTGCACCGGATCGGCGAACCCATGGACGTCGCGGGCGGGGTGGTCTTCCTCGCCTCTCCCGCTGCCAGCCTGATCACCGGGACGACCCTCCTCATCGACGGCGGATGGACGGCCCGTTGAGCGATGGACCCGACATGACCGACGCCAGACCGGCGACGTCCGACGCGGTCGACCCGGGCACGCGGCGTCGGTCGGACGCGCGAGGCCCGCCAGCGTGCGGCCCGTCTGCTGCGCGGCAGCGGGATCCTGCTCGCGTTCGTCGTCCTCATCGCCTTCGGCGCCCTGCAGTCCGAGCACTTCCTGACATTCGACAACTTCTCGAATGTCGCTCGCCAGGCGTCGATCACAGGGATCCTCGGCATCGGGATGACGTTCGTGATCCTGACCGCCGGGATCGACCTGTCGGTCGGCTCGATCCTCGGCATCGTCGCGATCGGCTACGCCTCGATCCTGGCCGGCGGTGTTCCGTGGCCGCGTGGCCATCGTGATCGCGCTCGGCTTCGGCGCGTTCGTCGGGTCGATCAACGGCCTGGGCATCACGAGGGGCGGCATCCAGCCGTTCATCATGACCCTGGGGATGCTCGTCATCGCCCGCGGCGTGACGCTCACCTACTCCGACGCGAAACCGATCCGCGTCGGCGAGGCGGCGGCGGACATCGCCTGGATCGGCACGGGTACGATCGCTCGGGCTGCCCGTTCCCGTTCATCCTGTTCATGGGCATCGCCGCGCCTCGCCTGGTTCTCCCTGAAGTACACGACCTTCGGGCGCCAGGTCTACGCGGTCGGCGACAACCTCGAGGCGGCCCGCCTGTCGGGCATCCCGACGCGGCGGGTGATCTTCAGCGTGTACGTGATCAGCGGCCTGTGCGCCGCGGTCGTCGGCGCTCATCGTCGTGGCCCGGCTCGGCGCCGCCGAGGCGACCCAGGGCGAGGGCTTCGAGCTCGATGCGATCGCCATCGTCGTCATCGGTGGGACCAGCCTGTTCGGCGGGTCCGGCGGGATCGGCGGGACGCTCGTCGGTGCCGGCATCGTGGCTGCGGTCAACAACCTGCTCAACCTGCTTGGCGTGCCGCCGTTCTCGCAGCGCATCGCCAAGGGCCTGATCATCCTCGGCGCCGTCCTCCTGGAGCGGCGGACGAGAGGCCAGGAGGAAGGCAGGTGAGCCCTTGATCGAGGGAGGTCGATCGAGGGTTGCCGCTCGCCGTCAAGGCGGCAGGACCCACCGACAAGGTCCAGGCAGGGAGAGACGGGAGTCCGGAATGGAACGAGGCAGGAGGAACGAACGGATGGCATGGAAGCGATCTTTCGGGGCAGTCGCCGTCATCGCGGTCATCGCGGTGCTCGGCGCGTGCTCGGCAGCCACGCCGGGTGGCGGGTCACAGAAGCAGGTGATCGGCTTCTCGCAGGCGAACGGCAGCGACGAGTGGCGGACCAACCAGAACAAGAAGGTCGCCGAGAACTGCAACCCGGTCGCGCAGACGCTCGTCTCGGACGCGCTCGGTGACGACGCAGTCCAGTCGAGCCACGTCGACGAGTTCGTCAGCCGGCCGGTCAGCGTCCTGCTGCTGACGCCGAACACCGCGGCCGGCCTCACCGAGGCCGCCAAGCGTGCGCTCGACAAGAAGGTCCCGGTCATCACGCTCGACCGCAGCGTCGATGTCGAGGTCACCCAGCACATCGGCGCCGACAACAAGCTCATCGGCAAGACCGCCGCGGAGTACGTCAGCAAGACGATCCTCGGCGGCAGCGGGCGGCAAGGTCATCGAGATCCAGGGCACGGCCGGCGCCTCGGCGACGACCGACCGCCACGACGAATTCGTCGAGCTGGCTGACCGCCAACGACCCGAAGGTCGAGATCGTCGACAGCGTCGTCGGCCGACTACAAGCGCGAGAACGCGCTGACGGCGATGAACGACCTGCTCCAGAAGTACGGACCGGGCGAGGTCGACGTGGTCTACACCCACAACGACGCGATGGCGCTCGGCGTCGTCGCCGCGCTCGAGACCGCCGAACCGGCTCGACGAGTTCAAGGTCGTCGGCATCGACGGCCAGAACGAGGCGATCCAGGCGATCAAGGACGGCAAGATCGTCGTGACGTTCACGTACGACAACGCCGGCAAGGAAGCCTGCGAGACGGCGGCCAAGCTTCTCAAGGGCGAGACCGTCGACAAGCAATGGGTCCTGCCGACCAACACGATCGACGCCGCGAACGTCGACGAGTGGCTCGGCAAGGGCTTCTAGCACAACCCGGTCCCCCGGACCGGTGACAGCCGGGGACGCGGCAGTCTCCTCCGCCGCGTCCCCGACACATCTGCGAGACCGATGACCGAACACCGAGCGCATCCTCGAGATGCGCGGCATCGACAAGACCTTTCCGGGCGTCCACGCGCTCCGCGCCGTCGATCTCGACGTCCGGGTCGGTGAGATCCTCGGCCTCGTCGGCGAGAACGGCGCCGGCAAGTCGACGCTCGTCAAGATCCTGGCCGGTGCCTACGGGCGCGACGCTGGCGAGATCCTGATCGCCGGTGAGGCGGTCGAGGCGTCGAGCCCGAACGAGATGATCGGGCGGGGGATCGCGGTCATCTACCAGGAACCATCACTGGCGCCGCACCTGTCGGTCGCCGAGAACATCTTCATGGGCCGCCTGCCGACGCGCCGGTTCGGCATCGTCGACCGTCGCAAGCTGGTCGAGGACACCGCGGTCGTCGCCGAGCGGCTCGGCCTCGACATCGACCCGCGGAGCGCGAGTCGGGACGCTGAGCGTCGCCCGGCGCCAGATGGTCGAGATCGCCAAGGCGCTGTCGCGCGACGCGCGCCTGATCGTGCTCGACGAGCCGTCCGCTGTCCTTGCGGATGCCGAGCTGGACGGACTCGTGCGGGTCATGCACCGCCTCGCCGAGAAGGGCGTGGCGTTCATCTACATCTCGCACCGACTCAATGAGGTCTTCCGCATCACCGACCGCGTGACGGTGATGAAGGACGGCCGGGTCGTCGCGACCGAGCGCACCGCCGACATGACCCCCGATCGGCTCGTGCGCCTGATGGTCGGGCGCGACCTGGGCCAGATCTACGGGGAGCGGCACGGCGGGGCCGCGGGCGACGTGGCGCTCGAGGTCCGCGGTCTGACCCGCGTGGGCGTCTTCGACGATGTCGACGTTCGTGGCACGAGCCGGGGAGATCGTCGGGATCGCCGGGCTGGCCGGCTCCGGCCGGACCGAGGTGCTGCGCGCGATCCACGGCGCCGACCCGATCGATGCGGGCACGATCGAGATCTTCGGGCAGCCGGTCACGATCCGGTCGCCGCGCGACGCGATCGCGCTCGGGATCGGGCTGCTGACCGAGGACCGCAAGGCCGACGGACTCCTGCTGCTGCAGGCAGTCGGCACGAACGTGACGATCTCGCGGATGGACGAGGTCGCGCCGTCGGGCGTGATCCGCACCGACCGCGAACGACGGGTCGTCGCCGGTTACATCGACCGGTTGTCGATCCGGACCCCGAGCGGCCGCACCCGGGTCCGGAACCTGTCCGGCGGCAACCAGCAGAAGGTCATCTTCGCGAAGTGGCTCAACGCCCGGTGCAGGATCCTGCTCATCGACGAGCCGACGCGTGGCGTCGACGTCGGGGCAAAGCGCGAGATCTACGCGCTGCTGCGGGACCTCGCGGCGCGCGGCACCGCGATCGTCATGGTCTCGTCGGAGCTGCCCGAGGTGATCGGCATCAGCGACCGGATCGTGGTGATGCGCGAGGGCCGCATCGCGGTGACGCTCGACGCGGCCGAGGCCACCGAGGAGACGGATCATGTCCTACGCGACCCGGGTCGCGGCATGACAGAACGGCTTCACGACCGTCTATGGCCGGAACCTCGTCGCCGAGCTGCCGGCGTTCGTCCATCGGCCGTATCTCGTGGTCACGATGGACGACCTGTGGCCGACGTTCCGGCCGCAGCTCGACGGTCCTCACCTCGCCGGCGTGCACACCGTCCGGACGCTGGAGCTCGACGAGCTCGAGGCCGGGCTGGACGCGCTGCCTGCCTGCGCGAGCGTGATCGGGCTCGGCGGCGGCCAGGCCGTCGACGTCGCCAAGTTCGTGGCGTGGCGGCGGAACATCCCGCTGTTCCAGGTGCCGACCGCGATGACCGTCAACGCGCCGTTCGGGCACCGCGCCGGGCTGCGCGTGGATGGACTGGTGCGCTATCTCGGGTACGCGATCCCGGAGGCGGTCTACGTCGACTTCGACGTGATCGCGAGCGCGCCGGCGAGGCTCAACCGCGCGGGAGTCGGGGACATCCTCTGCTATCACACCGCGCACCTCGACTGGCGGCTGACCCGTGATCGAGGCCGCGAGGAGCCCCAGT
The DNA here is from genome assembly GCA_963780425.1 of uncultured Chloroflexia bacterium. Lineage (GTDB taxonomy): Bacteria > Chloroflexota > Limnocylindria > Limnocylindrales > CSP1-4 > SPCO01. The sequence goes on from CAWABZ010000001.1 coordinate 26,764, forward strand.
GGCCATACGACGAGCGGCTGGTCGCCGAGGCGCGCGAGCGGCTCGACTCGGTCCTGGGCGCGCTCGACGACATCCATGACGTCACGGACACCGGGATCCGGACGCTCATGGACGCGCACCGCTGGGGAGGCGACACCTTCCACGCGGCGGGCTGGAACCCCCGCCACATCGAAGGGGTCGAGCATTTCTTCTTCTACAACCTGGAGAAGCGAACCGGCCGCCACTTCATCCACGGCCAGCCGGTCGGGCTGGGGATCGTGCTGGGATCCGTGATGCACGGCAGCGGCGCCGACGAGATGGTCGCGGCCCTGGCGCGCGCGGGCGTCGACATCCGGCCGGAGGCGATGGGCGTCACGTGGGCCGACGCCGAGGCCGCGATGCGCACGCTCGGGACGTTCGTCCGCGAAGCCGGCCTGTGGCACTCGGTCGCCGACGAGCGGGTCGTGGACGACAGCATCGTCGACGAGGTGCGCGAACGGCTGCTCGGCGCCTACGGCGCCTGGGAGGATGCGCCGTGAAGGTCGGCATCACCCTCCCGCAGGGCTGCGACCGCGAGTATCTCGGCCTCGATGGGCCGACGGCCTGGGCGAGGACGGTCGATGCGGCTCGCCAGGCCGAGGCCCTGGGCTTCGAGTCACTGTGGCTGTATGACCACTTCCAGGTCGACCCGCCCCTGATCGACGCTCCCGTCTTCGAGCCATTCGTCGAGCTGACCGGGATCGCGATGGCGACGTCGCGTGCTCGGCTCGGCCACCTCGTGCTCGCCGCCGCGTATCGGCCGGCAGGGCTGACGGCCAAGATGATCTCGACCCTCGACGTGATCGCCGGCGGTCGGGCCGAGCTCGGCATCGGGGCGGGCTGGAAGGAAGACGAGTGGCGGGCCTACGGGTACGGCTTCCCGGACGCGCCGGAGCGGCTAGCGATCCTGTCCGACCACCTCGAGGTCATCAGCCGGATGCTGGCTCCGGGCCACGCGACGTTCGTGGGGCGCCACGCCCGCGTGGAGGACGCGCTCCACGAGCCAACCTCGGCCGGCGGCCGGATACCGGTCCTCATCGGCGGCAACGGCCCGAAGGTGACGTGGCGCCTCGCCGCCCGTTTCGCCGACGAGCTCAACCTGGACGCGCTGATGCCCGACGAGGTGGACAAGGCGTTGCCGGTCATCGCTTCGCGCTGCGAGGAGATCGGACGGGACCCGTCCACCCTGCGCGTGTCGGTCCACGTGTGGGGCCGGCCCGATGCACCGGCGGGCGCGCCTCGTCGGGAGCGGCTCCGCGCGTACCGTGACGCTGGGGTAGCGCGAGTGATGCTCCAGGGCTTCGGGGCGGTCTCGGATCCGGGTCTGCTCGACGGGATCGCCGACGACTGCGCCGCGGTCGGTCTGCTGGAGGGTGGCGGGCCGGCGTAGGACTCTCGGCCCTCTCTGCACCTTCGGCGAGGGCCGTCCGTCGTGAACGCCACTCACGGTGGCGCGAACGGCACAGCCGAAAGTGGACTCGCCGCCGAGGGTGCAGCGTGGGTGATGATCCACGAGGGGTTCGTCCCTGAGGCGCCACCACGAGTGGCGCAGCTCGGTTTGCCGCCTGAAGCCGCATCGTCATCCGTCGCATCCGGGTCGTCATCCGTGGGCGCCAGCGCGCCGACTCGTGCCCGCAGCGTCCCCCACCGTGGGGCTCGACCATCGCCGCACACCCCCAGACACCGGCGCCCCTCCACCCGAAAGGAAGACCCCACGATGGCCCTTGCCCGCATCCCCGCCTACGACTCCTTCGGCCCGCACGACCTGACGGCGTTCGCCGCCGGGATCAGCGGCACGGTCATCCGTCCCGACGACGAGGGCTACGAGCTGGCCCGCCAGGTCCACCACGCGAACACCGACCTGCGCCCGATCTGCATCGTCCAGGCAGCGTCGGCGGCGGATGTCGCACGGACCATCGTGTTCGCCCGCGAGACGGGTCTCGAGCTCGCGGTCCGTGGTGGGGCGCACAGCATCGCCGGCTACGGCACGAGCGAGGGCGGCATCGTGCTCGACCTCGGCACGATGAAGGGCCTCCACATCGACCCGGCCCGGCGGCTTGCCTGGGCTCAGGCCGGCCTGCGCGCCGGCGAGTACACCGCGGCCGCCGCGGAGCACGGCCTCGCGACGCCGTTCGGTGACACGGGCAGCGTCGGGATCGCCGGCCTGACCCTCGGGGGCGGGATCGGCTGGCTCGTCCGCAAGTACGGCCTGGCGATCGACGCGCTCGTGTCGGTCGAGATGGTGCTGGCCGACGGCCGCATCGTCGTCGCCAGCGAGACCGAGCACCCCGACCTGTTCTGGGCGGTCCGTGGTGGCGGCGGCAACTTCGGGGTCGTCACCCGGTTCCAGTTCCGCCTGTACCCGGTCTCGACGATCCTCGGCGGAGCCCTGTTCATGCCGCCGACCCGCGAGGTTCTGCGCGGCCTCGAGTCGGTCGCCGCCGCGGCGCCCGAGAGCCTCTCGACGATCTCGTTCCTGATGCCCGCCCCGCCCGCGCCGTTCATCCCCGAGGCGATCCACGGGCAGCCGACCCTCGCGATCATGTTCGTCTACGACGGCGACGCCGAGTCCGGTCAGGCCGCCCTCGAGCCGTTCCGACAGCTCGCGACACCGATGGCCGAGCTCGTCATGCCGATGCCTTACGTGGGCATCTACGAGATGCTCAAGGACGCCGAGCAGCGCAGCCCCGCCTCGCATCGGTCGCTGTTCCTCGAGACGCTCGACGACGCCGCGATCGACACGATCCTCGAGCGGATGGCGGCACCGAGCTCGCCGGTCGCGATGACCCAGATCCGGATCCTGGGCGGCGCGATGGCGCGGGTCGGTGCCGAGGAAACGGCGTTCGCCCACCGCGACGCCCCGGTGATGGTCGTGATCGTCACGCCCTTCGAGGACATGGCCGAGGCTCCTGTCCACGCCGCCTGGACCCAGGCGTACTACGAGGCGCTCCGGCCACGGGCGACCGGCGTGTACTCCAACTTCCTCGAGGCCGAGGGTGAGGATCGGATCCACGAGGCGTATCCCGAGGCGACGTATCGACGGCTGGCTGACATCAAGCGCCGCTACGACCCGTCCAACCTCTTCCGCCGCAACCAGAACATCGCGCCCGCGACCGCGCGGTAAGTCTCGACGACGCGATCCCGCGCGCTATTTGGCCGGCAGCGTCTTGCCGTGGTCGATGGCGCGCCGGATCCAGTCGTCGAGCTGCCCGTCGTCGTCCACGACGTCAGTCGGCAGCGTGGCGTAGCCCTTCATCGGCTTGCCGGGCATGGGCTCGAACGGGCCGGCACCGGGCAGCGCCAGGAGTGCCGTTCGGTCGTCGTCGCCGAGGCGGATCATCCACGACCGGGCGAACAGGCCGGTCACGAGATTGCCGCCGACGAACAGCGCCGGATAGCCGAACATCTTGCGTCGGACAGCCTCGGGGAATCGCTCCGCGGCTGCGTCGAAACGTTCCACGAGCTCGGGTGGTGACTTCTCGAATGTCGGCATGCGGGCGACCTCCAGGCGACGAGCAGCGTAGCGTCAGATGCCCTCGATGCGGCGCGGCGCGAGGCGCGGACCGTAGCGCGGCGCGCGCACCCCGCTGAGCTCCAGCAGACGGACCACCAGCGCGCGCCGTCCCCGGTACGGCTCGAGGAGCTCAAGCATCCGCGTATCGGTCGCGCGCGGCTCACCGGCCAGAGCGAACGCGACGAGATGTGGCAGATGGAAGTCGCCGACGCTCACCGCGTCCACGTCGCCGAGGGCTCGGACACCGACCTCCGCCGCGGTCCACGGTCCGATGCCTGGCACGGCCTGGAGACGCCGATATGCATCGGCGAACGGCATGTCGACGATCGCCTCGAACGTCGACGCGCGCCGCGGCGATCGCCCGGATGAGGTCGGCCCGACGACGCTCGACCCCGAGCGTGTGGTACGACCAGTAGGGCAGCGCCGCGAGCGTCGCCGGTGCGGGCAGCACCCGCAGGCCGAGCTCCGCTGGACCTGGCGCCGGCTCGCCGTACCGCCGAACCAGGCCGTGCCAGGCGCGATGGGCCTCGGTGCCGGTCACCTTCTGTTCGAGGATCGCCGCGACAAGCGATGGGAAGACCGCCCGCGTGCGCAGGATCCGGACGCCCGGGCGGCGGCGCGATAGCCCGGCGATGAGCGGGTCCGCCGTGTCACCGAGGGTCTCTGTCCCGGCGCTGAAGAGCCCCGGGACCGCCTCGAGGGCCCGATCCGCGCCGGGGCCCCACCCGTCAGCCGTCAACCGCCGCCCGGCGATGGTCAGGCCAAGCGTGGCGACGCCGTCCCGGGTCCTGGAGGCGATCCAGGCCCTCCCCGAGGCGAGGCGGATCGTCCGGTCACCGCGTCCGCGCACGAGCGGGCCGAGCGACGCCGCCAGGTCGAGTGGGCCATCCAGGGCGAGTTCCAGGCGGGCATCGGGCAGCGGCACACGCCGAGTCTGTCATGGATCCGATAGGGTCGCGAGGCGGTGCGCGCAGGCCACGAAATGCCATTCGATGGTACCGTCGGCTAGACGTGCGACGCCCCAGGGTGGTCGCGAACATGGCGCTCATCGCCATGGTCGCCTCGGTCGCCGTCCCCGGATCGGTGGGTTCCTGGCTCTCCAAGCCGAATGGAACCCCCTCCGTCGATCACTTCGCGGACGCGGTGGAGATGGTCGCGGCTGTCCGTGGGCCGGTGTCGACCCCCTTGCCCCTCGATCCGGGGGCCCGATCGGACGGGAACCTGGATCAAGGCTCGAAGCTGTTCGAGCCGAACATCGCGAATGAGCCACCCCAGGCTCGGCCGGAGGCTGCCCAGCCCGACGCCCGGCCCGTCGTCGTGGCCAAGCCACGCTGGCGCCTCGACCGCAACGTGTCGTGGTATGGCCCTGGCTTCTACGGCAAGCGGACGGCGTGTGGCCTCGAGATGACGAAGACGCTCGTCGGCGTCGCTCATCGCACCCTGCCGTGCGGCACGAAGGTCACCTTCAAGAACCCGGCCAACGGCCGGACCGTGACCGCACCTGTGGTCGACCGTGGACCGTACATCAGCGGACGGCAATGGGACCTGACCGGCGGCTTGTGCACGCGCCTCGATCATTGCCAGACGGGTTCGCTGTACTGGCGGCTCACCAGCCCCTGATCGCAGTCCCCGCGACCCGGATCCGCGCGCGTTCGAGCAGGGACTGGCGCGCCAGCGTCGCGCGGTTCAGCTCGCGGAGCGAGCGGGTCCGTTGTCGGCCACCGCCCGAGGATAGCCGCCGGAACGGCTACCCCTGGGCGGGTGGCTGACTCACGTCAGCGAAGGACGAAGATCTGGTCGAGCACGACGCCCGGGTGACCGGACGTTCCGACCACCACGATGCGGATCGTGTGGTTCCCGATCGCCGACCAGGACCGCACGAAGACCATCTTGCGATCGGTCACCGTGGCGGCGTTGAGGTTGACTGTCTTGACCAGCGAGCCGTCGATGTAGACGCGGGCCGACCCGTACGTCGGGCCGGTGCGGCTGAGCCAGGCGAGGCGGTTGCCGTTGAAGGCGAGCGTCGCCGATCGGCCGGCCACGCTGCCGACCCGAGCCTTGCCGCCGACGTACACCGGCGACGTGGACAGACCCCACGTGGCGCTGTACTTCACGGCGGTGCTCGATTCGCTGTAGCTGATGGTCCTGAACGTCGGGCCGGTCCGGAAGGCGCTGTAGTTCACGCCGTCGAAGGCCCGGACCCGGAACTGGTAGTTGTGCGCCGAGTTGCTCAGATCGATCGACCAGCCGGTGGCAGTCGTGGTGCCGACGTCCTGGTACAACCCGCCATCGATCCTGTACTGCAGGTGATAGCTGGGCGGGCCCGCGTTGTCGGTGCTGGCCGCCCAGGTGATCCGCACGGGGACCCCGAACCGGCCCGATCCGAAGAGCGTGTGAGCCGGCACGCCGGGCGTGCTCGGTGCGACGGGGTCGCTCGTGTCGACGGTGATCGTGTCATTCGCGACGCTCGACCAGTTGCCGGCGGCGTCGCGCCACTGGACGTAGACGGTCTTGACGCCGTCACCGGCGGTCAGGGTCCACGCGATCGGCGTGGTGTACACGAAGGTCGAGCTGCTGCTCATGTCGGAGTTGTTCGACAGCTTGACGAGGCTGACACCACTCCCGGCGTCGGTCGCGGGGACCGCGACCGTGGCAGCCTGGCTGCTCGCCGTCGCCGCGCCGCCGTTGATCGAGACCGTGCCGGTCGGCGCGGTGCCGTCGGAGGCCGGGATGTCCATGACGTTGTGGAGATAGACCTTGGCGTTGCCACCGGCCGACGACGTCAGGTTGTTGGCGATCACCGCGATGCCGCTGGTGGACGTCACCGTCTGCTTCGTCGTGGACGGGTCGTCGATCAGCGTCTCGGTGGCGCTCTTGATGAACGGGGTGCCGCGCTGGATGGTCTGGTCCGCAGCCCCGCGGAACTTGAAGGCTTCGGGGCCCGTGAGCGGGGCGGACTTCGTGTAGACCGTCCCACCGCCGTTGGGCGAGGTCATGAACAGGTACGCGACATCGAGCTGCTCGCTGATCGCGATCTGGGGTCGGGTGTTGCAGTCGCCGACGGTCCCGGCGAGGTGCGCCGACCAGGCGCCGGCAGCGGTTCGCTGGAAGAACTCGACCAGCGGGTGCTGCTTGCCGGTCGCGCAGGCCACGGTGTCGCGGCCGGTCTTGCCGACCATGTAGACACGGCCGTCGCTGGTCTTCTTGAGGTTGATGTGGTTGTCGGCGATCTGGGTGTTGCCAACCTGGTTCAGGGTCGGCAGCTCCTCGAGCGACCAGCTCCCCGCCAGCGTCGGATCGGCCACGCCGGCATCCGCCACCGCGAAGTAGAAGCCGTTGTCGGCGCCCAGAGTCGCGCCGGAATCGTCCTGGTCGCTCCAGGCGACGCCGATCTTGGTGCCGAACGAGATGACGCTCGCGATATCGCTATCGACCAGGCCGTCCGAGTTGATCGGGTTGCCCGTTTGCGCGGGGAGTTGCGCAGGGGCGGTCCAGTTGACGCCGTCATCGTCGGAATAGCTGTACATGACGGCCGTGCCCTTGGCCCAGACGACCCACAGGCGATCGCTCGAGTCCTTCTCGATCGTCACGGAATACGCACCGCCGCGGAATGCCGGCGAGGCTGTGCTCGCCGTCCCGGCGATCGACTTGATGCCGCCGACCTGGGTGTACGCCCCAGCCGCATACGTGTACTTGAAGAACCGGATGTCGTCCGGGGTGGCCGGCACCGCGAACGGAGCCGAGACGTTGACGGGTGGTACGGAGGCGACGTACAGGGTGCTCGCGCCCTGGTCCCAGAGGTAGTCGGCGTGCGAGGTGTCGCGACCATCGACGACGGTGGTCGTGGCCGTCCAGCCGGTCTTGTCCGCCGTGAGCTTGAAGATGCGGTAGTCCGAGATGGACGGGGAGACGCTGTACCGGAACATGCCGGCCCACCAGCTGCCATCGGCGAACCAGGTCTTGGACTGCGGCTTGTCGCTCGACGGGCGGAAGGCGCCGCCGCCGTAGGCGTGGTCGCGATAGCCCTCTGTGACCGGCGTCCCCGCGAGGACTGAGCCGGACGCGAGAATGGCAGCCAGGCCGATGGACATGAGGACCGTCGCGAGGCGACGACCAGAGCGCAACGCGTGAGTCATGGATCGAGGAACCCCCACAGATGATGGCGTGCTTCCCACACCCGGTAGGACTTTCGTCGCTATCGGCAACGGGCGACTGGGTTAGTCAGGATACGCGACTCGTCCAGAACGAGGGCCGGCCCCGACATCCTTTCCGGTGACCGACGGCAACGCGAAGCCCGCCCGTCGCGCGGCCTGCACCAGCTCCGCTGCGGCCGCGATCACGAGATCGGGGCGGTCGGCCTGGATGATGTGACCGGCACCCCAGGCGATCTCGTACCGGACGTGTCCGGGCGACAGCGAGCCGTATCCCTGCTCCCACGCGCTGGCGATCGCCACGTTCGTCGGGCCGTCGAGACGCGGTTCCTCGCGCGCTGCGCGGAGCACGACGATCGGCAGTCCTGACACATCGGCGGCGCGAAGTTGGGCCTCGGATGTCGGCCAGTCGAGGTCCTCGACGCCGGCCACGAGATCGCGCAGCTGCTGAGCGCGCTGCTCGTACTCGGGTCGAAAGTCGCCGAGGAGCGGGTGGATCCAGTCGACCTCCAGATCGACGCTGAAGCCATCGACGAGGACGAGACCGGCGACATCGGCTCGATGGCGATGCGCGAAGACGCGCGCGTACACCTCCCCGAGCGAATGCCCGATGACGATGAACGGCGGCGACTCCCCGGCGACCTCCAGGAGGTTGTGCAGGTCGTCGGTCGCGTCGGCGACCGTGTGCTGCCCGCGGGCGTCGCTCGACCCGCGACCGGCTCGGTCGTAGGCGCACGTGCGCGTGGTGGCCGCCATCCCGTCGTGCACGGGCGTCCAGCCTGCGACCCCGTCACCCATCCCGGCCTCGAGCACGATCGTCGGCGAGCCCGTGCCCCGACAATCGAGGTACAGCGACCGCCCTCCGAGGTCGATGCGCTCACCCTGCCCGATGACGACGGGCGCGACGCGGTGACGCGCCAGCCACGCCCCTGGACCGCCGACGCGGGCGATATCGATCAGGAGTGCCAGGACCAGCCCGACCACCACCGCGAGCAGCAGACGCGACGGCTGGCGAAGGACGGCCATGCGCCCTACCGTAGCGGCATGTGCCGAAGCATCAAGACCCTCCGTCGTCCGGGTGAAGTGGCGACGACCGGGGAGCTGGAGGCGGCCGCCCGCCAGTTCGTCCGCAAGGTCAGCGGCTATCGCGAGCCGAGCGCCCGCAATCAGGAGGCCTTCGAGGCCGCGATCCGCGACGTCGCCGCCGCGAGCCGCCGGCTCGTGGAGGCCATCGGTGTCGACGTCGAGGATGGCCCGAACCACTGGGTCGGCCGTGACGGCGTGGTCCACACCGGGGCGTGACGACGGTCGCCGCCCCGTGGTGGGTCCGCCCCGGACTCGATGTCGTTGACGGCCGGCTGACCATCGCGGGGCGTGACCCCGAGGCGCTGGTCCGCGAGCACGGGACGCCGTTGTTCGCCTACGACCTCGCCCGCTTCGGCGAGAACGCCCGCGCGATCCAGGCCGCGTTCTCGCCGACCGGCCTGCCGTTCCAGCTCCGGCTCGCCCTCAAGGCGAGCCCTTTTCCTGAAGTGCTCGGCGTGTTCCGTTCGCTCGGCGCGCCCGGCGAGCCGGGCTCGGTCGGTATCGACGCCTGCTCGCCCGGCGAGGTGCTGCGTGCGCTCGAGTGCGGCTGGCGGCGCGACGAGATCAGCTACACCGGCACGAACGTCTCCGAGCGCGATCTCGACGTGCTGCTGGCGCACGGCATCCACCTCAACCTCGACGCGATCAGCCAGATCGCCCGGTATGGCCGCCGCGCCCCGGGCACGGCGATCGGGATCCGTATCGATCCGGGCACGGGCGCCGGCTACAACGCCCACCTCGAGTACGCGGGCGACCGGCCGACGAAATTCGGCATCGGTCTCGAGCGGTTCGACGAGGCGCTCGCCGTGGCCGCGGAGCACGCGCTGGCGATCGACACGATCCACTTCCATGCCGGGTCCGGCTGGCTCGCCGAGGGGCTGGATGCCTTCGAGCAGGCGCTGCCGGTCGCGGTCGAGGCGGTCGGGCGGGCGCGCGCCGCCGGCCACGCGATCACCGAAGTCAACGTCGGGGGCGGGCTCGGGGTGCCGGCACGGTCGGACGAATCGGGGGTCGACCTGGCGCGGTATGCGGCGGTCGTGGCGCGACATCTCGGGCCTCTCGGCGTCACCGTGACCGCGGAGCCCGGCGACGCGCTGACGAAGGACGCCGGGATCCTCCTGGCCGAGGTCGTCACGGTCGAGACCCGGCGGGGCGTGACGTTCGTCGGCCTCGACATCGGCTGGAACGTGAACTGCGCCTACTTCATCTACGGGTTCGCGCAGGAGATCGTCCCGTGTCGCGACCCGGCGTCCGAGCGGACCCAACGGGTCACGATCGCGGGCCACATCAACGAGGCGAGCGACGTGTTCGCCGAGGACTATCCGATGGCGCCGGTGGCGGAGGGCGACGTGGTCGCCCTGCTCAACGCGGGCGGCTATCACCAGGCGATGAGCTCGACCCATTGCCTGCGGCCGACCGGGACCGCGCTGTTCCTCGAGCGCTAGGAAGGCGGGGCTGCGCGATCCGCGCGCCCCGCGCTCGGAGCGTCAGGCGGCGGAGCGCCCCAGCGACCGCGACGGGATCGCGAAGGCCTGGAACAGGGCGATCGCCCAGAACACCAGAGTGAGCGGGTCGGCCTGGACCGAGTCCATGACCACGCTGATGATGAAGTCGGGCGGCTGGATGACCTCGAGGGTCAAGCCTTCGGCGGCCAGCTCCTGGCCGACGAAATGGGCGACGATCAGGTATTCGCTGATGACCAGCGCAAGAAGCGTCAGGACGACGGAGATGGCCACCAGGACGACGGATCCGCGGCGGTTCGCGCCGAGGACGACTCCGTAGCCGACGATGAAGCCAACGGCGATCGCCACCAGTCCGACCTGATACTGGGTGACCGCGACGACGCCATACCAGATGCCGGTCGCAAGGACCGCGGCCACGAGGCCGGCGAGCAGGCCACCGACGATGTCGCTCGTGCTCGCGGGTTGCTTTGGGGTGGCATCGGGGGCGCTGACGGCCGGTCCGCCGACCATGGTGCCCGGGTCGAGCGGCGATGCGAGAGCCGCGACCCCGACACCGCCATCGGCCGCGGCGAGGGTCGACGGTGGTCCCGATACGCCGCCGATCGGTCGTGGCTCGGACGCGGCGACGATCTCACGCGCGCCGCCACAGCTGTAGCACGAGCTCGCCGAGGCGCGGTTGATCGACTTGCAGTTGCCGCAGACCCAATCGTTCACGAACGGACCCCCTTGCGATAGACCGGTCCTCGACCGGGCGGGCCGAAGTATGGCGACGGCCCTCCGTGCGAACGACCATCCGACGGTCCGGGGGTCGACCAGTACACTCGCCGGTGATGACGCAGAACGCCGAACGAGATGCCCCGCCGACGCGTCACATCACGACGCGGTCGATCGTGGCCGTGCGGGGTTCGACGCTCGAGATCCGCGGGGACAGGGTCGTCGGGGAGGCACCGCTCGAGATCCGCGCGGCGGGCCCCGACCAGGATCCGGTCGCGGTCGCCGTCACGATGCGGACGCCCGGGCACGAGGCAGAGCTGGCAGTCGGCTTCCTGCGCACGGAGGGGCTGATCGACGGTCCCGAGGTCGTCGGCACGGAAAGCGGCGATCCGGTCACGCTCAACCAGCCGGATGACACGATCGTCGTGCGCCTGTCCACCCCGTTCGACGACTCGGCCGTGGCGGAGCGCCATTTCGTCGCGACCGCCTCGTGCGGGATCTGCGGCAAGGCGTCGATCGACGAGGTCGTACTGCGCTGCGAGGTCCTGCCGGAGGGGCCGGTCGTGCCACGGTCCGTGGTGATCGCCCTGCCCGACCTGCTTCGCGCCGCCCAGAAGGCGTTCGATGAAACGGGCGGGCTCCACGCTGCGGCGCTGTTCTCGCCGCGCGGCGAGTTGATCGCCATCCGCGAGGACGTCGGCCGGCACAACGCTCTCGACAAGCTCGTCGGGTCGCAGGTCTTCGCGGGTGCGCTCCCGCTGCACGACAGGATCCTGATGGTCTCGGGTCGGGTCAGCTTCGAGATCGTCCAGAAGGCCGCGGTCGCGGGCGTGCCGATCGTCGCGGCGGTGTCGGCGCCATCGGATCTGGCGGTCGAGACCGCGGAGCGTCTCGGTGTGACGCTCGTCGGGTTCCTGCGCGGGGACCGGTTCAACGTCTACAGCCACGACCGCCGGATCGACCTGCGCGACCTGACGGGCTGGGGCTGACGGCACGTCCCCGCCCATGCCCAGCCCGCCCATGCCCAGCCAGACGGGTGTGCCTCTCAGACTGCAGACGGTGCTCGAAGGAGGGCTGGGGTGCGCCCCGAAGGCCCATGCGTGCTTGCGGAAGCACAGCCCAGGGTCCAAGACAGACCCACGGGCATGCTCGAGGTCCGTTAGCAGTCTGGGAAGCACACCTCGCGCTCCGAGCGATAACGGCCGGTTGAGCGCCTCGTGGTTCCATCACCTGATGCAGCGCGACCTGCCTCGCGATCGCCTCATGCAGCGCGAGGTCCAGACCCGTCTCCGTCGACTCGAACGCAAGGTCGGCGACGACCTGTTGCGATTGCGAACGGACGCCGCTGCCACGAAAGCGCAGGTCGCACGCGCCGCGGGTGTCGACCGAACGTTCTACGGTCGTGTCGAATCTGGGGATGCCCATCCGAGCCTGAAATCGCTTACGGCGGTCGCAGCGGCACTCGGGGCAGAGGTTCTGTCCGTCTGTACGCGGGTAGTGGCCCTCGGCTCACCGATCGTCATCAGGCGCGGATGGTCGAGGCCGTCCTTGGTCAGCTTCATCATGTGTGGCGCCCGCATCTTGAGGTCGCCGTGAGCCGGCCGGTCAGGGGGGTCATCGACGCCGTGCTCGAACGTCGAGATGGGCCGCTGTTGGTGATCGGTGAGTTCGAGGCGGCCCTTCCGCGGCTTGAACAGCAGATCCGATGCGATGTCCGAGAAGGCCGCATCGATCGGGTCGAGTGACCTGGTCGGGCCGCGGCCCGATGCCTGCTGTGTCGAGGTTGTTGATCTTGCGCTCGACCGAATCGACGAGGTCGGTCGCTCATCGACTCGAGGCGACCCTCCGGGCGGCGTACCCGGCCTCCACGCGCAAGGCGATCGCCGCGCTGTGCACGGGGTCGCAGTGGCCAGGCAATGCGATCGTCTGGGTACGGATCGAGGGTGACCGGGTCGAACTGCTCGATGGCCCACCGAGAGGTGTCGCCCGTAGGGCGGTGAGACCTAGGCCTTTCGGGCGCTCGTTCACGAATTCGAAGCCGAACCGGCCCTTGATGCAGAGGTGGCCGTCCGTGATGGACGAGTCGAGAGGCGATGTGACCTTCAGGATGCGATCGTCCTGGACGTGCAGGTCGACGGCACAGCCCACGCCGCAATACGGGCAGATCGTCGATGTGACGGTCTGGGCGGACTCGTCCCAGGTGCCGGCCTCGCGCATGTCGTACTCGGGCTTGGCCATCAGCGCTCCGGTCGGGCACACGCCGATGCAGTTGCCGCAGTACACGCAGGCCGATTCGGGGAGCGGGACGGCCTGTTCGGTCGAGATCCGAGCGTCGAATCCGCGACCCGCCACCGCGATCGCGAACGTGTTCTGGGCATCCTCGCCACACGCCTCGACGCACTTGTAGCAGAGGATGCATTTCGCGTAGTCGCGCACGTAGAGGTCGTTGTCGATCTTCGTCGGCTGGCGCGACAGTCGCCGCGAAGGCCGCCTCCTCGCCGGTCGGCGCGTGGTGGTGCCCCGCCTCGTGCGTGTCGCGCTCGCCGGGTGCCGCCGGCGCCGCAGGCGCGCCGAACCGTCCCGGATCGGCGCCGTACCGGTCCATGTACGCGTGGATCGTGCCGTCGGGCGCGGCGGGGCCCGCGAGCGAGACGTCGACCGACGAGCCGAGGAACTCCAGCACGACCTTGCGCGACGTGCGGACGCGGTCCGAGTCGGTCTGGACCTCCATCCCCGGTTCGACCGGTCGCGAGCAAGCGGGGGCGAGCACGCGGGAACCCGTGACTTCGACGACGCAGACCCGACAGACGTTGACCGGCGTGAGGTTGTCGGCGTAGCACAGGGTCGGCGTGTCGATGCCGAGCACGCGGCACGCTCCCAGGATCGTCGTCCCGGCGGGCACCGTCACCGGTCGTCCATCGATCGTCAGCTCGACGGGCGGTGGCGCCGCGACCGGCGGTGGCGCCGGCGGCCTGGACGGGTCGGGCCGGCGGGCTCAGGACGATCTCGGTAAGCGGCTGTGCCGCCGGCGCCTGCCCGGCATGCGGCGAGTTCGGGTCCGGCGCAGGGTCGCGTGACATCGACAGCCCGGTCGTGTCCTCGCTCATAGCGCCACCAGATCGGGCTGGCGCAGCGCCGATTCGATCGCCGACGAGGCGGTCTGACCGAGCCCGCAGATCGACGCATCGCGCATGGCCTGCCCGACCTCACGCAACAGCGTGAGCTCCTCATCACGCGATCGGACGCGCGAGCCGGCCGCGAGGCGCGCCAGCAGTTCTTCCTGGCGCACGCTGCCCACGCGGCACGGCACGCACTGGCCGCACGACTCGTCGCGGAAGAAGCGGGCGATGCGCCGCAGCGTGTCGACGAGGTCGACGGTCTCGTCGAACACCATGATCACGCCGGAGCCGAGCGTGGCGCCGGCCGCGCGGGTCGCCTCGAACGTCAGCGGCAAGTCGAGGGACGATCGGCCCGACGAACACCCCGGCCGCACCGCCGAGCAGGATCGCCCGGATGGAGCGCCCGCCCGGGACGCCCCCCGCCATCGCGATCAGGTCGCCCAGCGTCGCCCCGAACTCGACCTCGTAGACCCCGGGCCGCGCGACGTGCCCCGACAGGCAGAACAGCCGCGGGCCGGTCGAACCGTCCGTGCCGATCGCCGCGTACGCCTCACCGCCCATCTCGATGATCAGCGGGACGTTGACCAGGGTCTCGACGTTGTTCACGACGGTCGGCTTCCCGAACAGGCCGACCTCGACCGGGAACGGCGGCTTGTTGCGCGGCTCGCCGCGCTTGCCCTCGATCGACTCGAAGAGAGCGGTCTCCTCCCCGCAGATGTAGGCGCCGGCGCCGCGGCGCACCTCGATATCGAACGCGAAACCCGCGCCCAGGATGTCCGGCCCGAGCAGGTTCGCGCCACGTGCCGCACCGATCGCGCCGCGGATCGCGGCCTCGGCTTCCGGGTACTCGCCGCGGATGTAGATATAGCCCTGGCTGGCACCCGTGGCGAAGGCGCCGATCGTCATCGCCTCGACCACAGCGAAGGGGTCGCCCTCGAGCAGCACCCGATCCTTGAACGTGCCTGGCTCCGACTCGTCGGCGTTGCAGACGAAGTAATGCGGCTGCGCGGCCTGCGATGCCACGGCCGCCCACTTGCGACCCGTCGGGAAGGCGGCACCGCCGCGGCCCATCAGCTTGGACGCCGTGACCTCGGCGATGACCGCCTCGCTGCCCATCTCGATGGTCTTCGCCAACGCCGCGTACCCGCCGTGTGCCCGGTAGTCGTCGAGGGACGCCGGGTCGACCACGCCGACCCGCCGGAGCAGCCGCAGCGACGGATCGCCGGTTCTGCGGGACGGGCGGCGGCAAGCGGCGTGAGCTGCGCGCCGTCGAGACGCGCGACGATCCCCGCGGCGTCGATCGGGGCAGCGCTTGCGACGGTCGGGTGCTCGCCTGCCGTCGTGAGCATGGCCGCCGGCGCGAGGTCGCACAGCCCAAGGCAGGGCGAACGGTGCCAGCCGACTTGACCGTCGCGCGCCGCCGCCCCCTCCGGACCGACCGACCGGCCGAGGTCCTCGCAGATCCGCTCCGCCCCGGCCAGCCGGCAGGCGATGTCGTCGCAGACGTGGGCCATGATCGGCGGTCGCGGGGTCGTGGCATACAGCGCGTAGAACGTGGCGACGCCGTACGCCTCCGCGGGCGCGACCGCGAGGCGTCTCGAGATGTAGTTGAGGGCAGGCTGGCTGATCCAGCCGATCCGATCCTGGACGGCGTGGAGGGCCGGGAGCAGTTGGGACCGCCTCGCCCGCGTCTCGTGACCGCCGCGCGCGGCGTGGCCGTCGACACCGGGCCGCCGGGCGCCGCCCGTCCAACCGGATTCCGGCGGACCGAGGGCCGCGTCCACGGCGGCACGCTCGGCCGGGGAAGCCAGCGGCCCGATGACGTGCAGGTCCATCGCGCCGAGTGTAGCCCCGAGGCGACGATGCGGGCGTACGATGCGGGCCATGCCGAAACGCCGCTGGATCCAGTTCAGCGTCGACTGGCTGGAATGGTCGCAGCGCAACCTCGTGGCTGCCGTCCGAGCGACCGATCCGGCCAACCTCCACCGGCGGCCGGGGCCGCGGGCGCCATCCATCGCCTTCCACGCCTGGCACATGGCACGCTGGGCCGATCGATACCAGGCCACCCTGCCGACCTCGGCCGCGCCGACCGACGTCGATGGGTCCCGCGAGATCTGGATCCGAGACGATGTCGTCGGGCCGTGGGGCCTCCGCGACATCAGCCTCGGTGACTTCGGCGGGACCGGTGCGGGCCTCGACGACGAAGCCTCAGCCGCGCTTCCGCTCCCAGACGCCTCGGCGTTGCTCGACTACATGACCGCCACGTTTGGTGCATTCGAGGATCGCGTCCGTGCCATCGACGACGACGCCGTACTCGACATCGTCTATGTCGACCTGTATGGCGACGAGTCGACCATCGCCGATTCGATCGCGAATGCCACGTCGCACGCGGATCGCCACCTCGGCATGATCGAGGCGCTCCGTGGTGTGCTCGGCGACCCCGAGACGGTGACGGTCTAGACGGATCGGGCGCTCAGACCCTCAGCACACGGACGTCCAGCGGCTCGGTGCGGCCGCGCAGCGTGAGTGTCCGCAGCTCGAGGCTGTCGTCCAGGCCCGCGGCGGTCGCCGATGTCGAACTCACGAGGATCTCACCAGCGCCCGCCGCCGAGGCGAGCCGGGCGGTGACGTTCACGCTGTCGCCAAGCGCCGTGAAGTCGGTGACGGTATCGCCGACGGTGCCGACGTAGGCGTCGCCCGTGTGGATCCCGATCCCGAGTGGGAGCCACGGCTGCCCGGTCTCGCCGTGGCCGGTGGCCAACAAGAGGTCGCGTCCTGCTGCGACTGCTGCGTTCGGGTGCTCGGGGCCGGCCAACGCGGGGATGAATAGGGCGACGACCTCATCACCCACGTACTTGTCGATCACTGCATTGTTTTCCAGGAGCACGCGCGTGGCCTCGTGGTAGAAGCGATCGAGGAGCCTCCTGAACGCTCCGGCACCCATACCCTCGGCCATGGACGTCGAACCGCGGACGTCTGCAAAGAGCAGCGTCAACTCGATTTCGGCACCACCGCGTCCCCGTTCGAGGGCCTTGAAACAGAACCCGCAGATGCTCGGGCTCTTGGCCCATGGGCCCCGGTCGAATAGGCGCATGATCGGCGCGCCGGGTCCGGCGAATGGAGCGGCACACATCTTGCAGCGAGGCGAGCTCGGAACCATCCGGAGGAAGCCTCGCCCGGTTGCGAATTCCCCGGCCTTGCCCTCGAGGATCGCCTTCCACATCGGGTCGGAGACGAAGGTGGAATCCCCCTCGGGATGGTCGCCGGGTGGCTGGTCCGGGGCGTCGCTCATGTGGTCACGCCGGAACGGCCTCCCCGAGCTTCTCGATACGGATCGCCGTCGCCTTGAATTCCGCGGTTCCGGACTTCGGGTCGGTCGCGTCGATCGTCAGCAGGTTCGTCGCCACGTCGTCCTGGAAATGGAGCGTCATGAAGGTCAGGCCCGGCCGCAACGACGGGTCGATCCGGATAGGTACCTCGACATGCCCACGTCGAGAGACTGCACGCACGCGCTCGCCATCGGCCAGACGATATGCCTCGGCGTCTTCCGGAGAGATATCGAGGGACTCGCCCCGCCGCAGCGGCGAGGTGTAGCCGGCGGTCTGGACGCCGGTGTTGTACGAGTCGAGCCGTCGACCGGTGGTCAGCCGGATGGGGTAATCGTCGGTCAGCTTGTCGACCGGCGGGTCATGGTCGACCGGCACGAACGGCGCCCGGTTCCCCGGCACCGGGTCCTCCCACAACCGACTGTGGAGGAATAGCTCGCCGGGATGGGTCTCGTCGTAGCACGGCCACTGGATGCCGCCCAGCTCCTCGAGCCGCCTGTAGGTCATCCCGGCATGGACCGGCGAGAGCGACCTGACTTCGTCCCAGACGGCCTCTGCCGACGAATCGCCCCAGTCGGAGCCCATCCGCTTCGCGAGCTCGAAGATGATCTCGAGGTCGTCGCGGGCGCCGTCGGGCGGGTCGACCGCCTTGCGGACCCGCTGCACCCGTCGTTCCGAGTTGGTGACCGTGCCCTCGCCCTCGGCCCAGGCCGCGCTAGCCGGCAGGACGACGTCGGCGAGCTCGGCGGTCCGGGTCAGGAACAGGTCCTGGACGACCAGCATGTCGAGGCCCTCGAGCAGCCGAATGGCGCGCTTCTGATCGGCCTCCGACTGGACCGGGTTCTCGCCGATGCAGTAGACGGCGGTCAGCTCGCCTCGCTCCATCGCGTCGAACATCCCGGACAGGTGCCAGCCGCGCGTCGGCGGGATGGTCACGCCCCAGGCGGCGTCGAACTTCGCGCGGAGCGTGTCGTTCTCGACGTGCTGGAAGCCGGGCAGTCGATCGGGGAGGGCGCCCATGTCGCCGCCACCCTGGACGTTGTTCTGGCCACGGAGCGGGTTCACGCCACTCCCGTACCGCCCGACGTGGCCGGTCAGCAACACGAGGTCGATCAGCGACAGGACGTTGTCGACCGCGTTGTGGTGCTCGGTGATCCCGAGGGTCCAGCAGATCATCGCCCGCGGCGCCGTCGCGAAGGCATGGGCGAGGTCGCGAATGGCCTCGGCCGGCACGCCGGTCTCGCGCTCGGCGTAGTCGAGCGTGTACGACTCGACCTTGGCCTTGTAGGCGTCGAAGTCGGCGGTCGCGCGCTCGATGAACGCGCTCGTCGTGAAGGCCGGCGGCGATGATCTCGCGCCCGACCGCGTTCGCCAGGGCGATGTCGCTGCCGACGTCGAGGCCGAGCCAGCTGTCGGCCCATTCCGCGGAGGACGTTCGACGTGGGTCGACGGCGTAGAGGCGCGCGCCCTTGCGCACCGCCTTGAGCACGTGATGGAAGAAGATCGGATGCGTCTCGCGGGCATTGCTGCCCCAGAGGACGATCAGATCGGTGTCCTCGACCTCACGGTATGAACTTGTGCCGCCACCGGCACCGAACACGGTCGCCAGACCGGCGACGCTTGGGGCGTGTCAGGTCCGGTTGCAGCTGTCGATGTTGTTGCTGCCCAGCACGACCCGGCTGAACTTCTGTGCCGCGAAGTTGACCTCGTTGGTCGCCTTGCTGCAGCTGAAGGTGCCGAACGTGGTCGGGCCGTGGGCCGCTTTCGCCGCCTGGAATCCGGCGACCACGCGGTCGAGTGCCTCGTTCCAGGTGGCGGGTCGCAGCTCACCGCCTTTCGCGTCACGGACCAGTGGCTGGGTGAGCCGAACGTAGGGTTTCGCCACTCAGGTGCCTCTTACGGATGACGACCGCCCGAGTGTACGCCGGGCACGATCGGGGCGACGCGGTTGAGCAATTCGTACCCTTGACGGGCGACCGGGTGGGACCCACCCTTCCGCTCGACCGCCGATGGGCAGTGGCGGTCGAGGGGAACGATGACCAGCGACGCCGTCACCATCGACCATTCCGAACCAGCTCCGCTCTACTGCTATCGACATCCGGACCGCGAGACCTACGTCCGATGCGGTCGCTGCGACCAGCCCATCTGCATGGGCTGCGCGATGCAGGGTCCGGTCGGCATGCGCTGCAAGAAGTGCGGCACGCCCTCGCGCGATCCGCTGACGATGATGACGCCACAGCAGCTGGCGTTGGGTGGGTTGGTGGCGATCGGCGCCGGGACGATCGGTGGGTTCATCGGCATCCAGATGGGCTTCTTCCTCGCGTTGTGCCTCGGGCCCTTCGCCGGGGGATTCATCAGCGAGGCGGTCCAGCGCGTGACCGGGTATAAGCGCGGCGTTCGGATCAAGGCACTCGTCCTGGGCGGCATCCTGGCCGGCGTGTTGATCGCGGCGGCCGTCTACGTGCAGATGTCATTCGGCGCGTACGTCGGTGAGGAGGGGGCGCCCGGGATGGAATTCCTGTACACGACGGTGCTCACCGGGGCGCTCGTCTATGTGGTGGCCGCGATGATCGGGGCGTATTCGCGGCTTCGCTAGTTCAGGGCCACCCCCGCGCCTGACTCGACCCCACCGACCTGCCACGTCTCGACGCCTTCCGCGTTGAGCCTGGCGATCAGCGCCCCGACCTGGTCGCCCGCGACCGCAGCGAGCAACCCGCCGCTCGTCTGCGGGTCGTGCGCGAGCGCGACGCAGCTCCGGCGCGCACGTCGGCGGCGACGCCCAGCGCATCGGTGACGAAACGGCGGTTGTGGGTCGCGCCATCGGTCTCGACTCCCGCGCGAGCCATGTCGAGTGCGCCCGGGAGCACGGGCAGGGCCGCCGCATCGAAGACGAGCCGTGCCCCCGACGCGCGCGCCATCTCGAGTCCGTGGCCGAGAAGCCCGAACCCAGTAACGTCGGTCGCGGCGGTCACGCCGTTCGCCACGAGCACCTCGGACGCGGCCCGGTTGAGGGTGCGCATCCCCTCGATCGCGGCGGCCAGGTCGGCCGGATCCGTCCGCCCTTGACGCGAGCCGCTCACCAGCAGACCCGTGCCGAGCCGCTTCGTCAGGATCAGGGCGTCGCCGGGTCGCGCCCCGCCCTTGCGCAGCAGGCGGTCGGGATGGCCGCTCCGATGACCGCGAGCCCGTACTTCGGCTCGGGGTCGCGGATCGTGTGGCCGCCGGCGAGCGTGCCACCCGCCGCTCGGACCGTGTCGGACGCGCCGCCGAACACCTCCGCCATGATGTCGCGCGGCAGCTCCTCGGGGAATGCCGCGATCGACAGCGCGAACAGGACGCGGCCACCCATCGCGAAGACGTCGCTCACCGCGTTCGCGGCCGCGATCTCACCGAACGTCCGGGCGTCGTCGACCAGCGGTGGGAAGAAGTCGAGCGTCCCGATGATCGCGAGGTCGTCGCTGACCCGGTACGCGGCTGCGTCATCCGGCGGGTTGAGACCCGCGATCAGCTCGTCCGGCGCCGCCTCGGCGCCCAACCCGGCGAGCGCATCCGACAGCAGGTCGGCGCCCAGCTTCGCGGCGCAGCCTCCGCAATCGGTCAGCGTCGTGAGGCGCAGGGCCGGGATGTCGGACAGCGTCGTCACCCGGCGATGATAGGCGTGCTCGTGCGTCGGGTCCCCGTTTCGCGGCCACGATTACCATCGTGTCGGGAGCGGTCGGGTCCCGGTGGGTCCCCCGGTCTTCAAAACCGGTGACGCCGCGCTCGGCGTGGCGTGGTGGGTTCGACTCCCACGCGTTCCCGCCATGGAGGATCGATGTCGTCGAAGCCGGTCGTCCACCCGCGCCCGCCCAGCGTCGAGACCGTACTCAAGGTATTGCGGCAGCGCCACGGGGAGATCATCGACGACGCCGATGAGTCTGGTGCTCTCGTCGCCGTCGCGCGCACGACGATCGATGACGAGCGCACCCG
Source organism: uncultured Chloroflexia bacterium (assembly GCA_963780425.1). Classification (GTDB taxonomy): domain Bacteria; phylum Chloroflexota; class Limnocylindria; order Limnocylindrales; family CSP1-4; genus SPCO01. The sequence goes on from CAWABZ010000001.1 coordinate 48,124, forward strand.
TCTCGGTGCGGGTGAGCCTCCGCGGTCGATCGAGGCGATGGCCGACGCCGCGGAAGAACTGCTCGATCTGTACCTCGATCCACATGCCGCCGTCCCAGAGCCGGTGATAAACGCGACGGGCGTGATCCTCCACACCAACCTCGGACGAGCGACGTGGCCCGACGTCGCAGTCGAGGCCGTGGGTCTCGCTGCTGGGTGGGGCATGCTCGAGCTCGACCCGGCAGACCGGGCGGCGTGGGCCACGGTTCCACCTGGCGGAGGACCACCTCGTCGCCTTGACCGGTGCGGGTGCCGCGATGGTCGTCAACAACAACGCGGCGGCTGTCGCCATCGCCGTCGGCTTGGCGGGTACGGGCGGCGTCATCGTGTCGCGCGGCGAGCTCGTCGAGATCGGTGGCGGCGTCCGGATCCCCGAGATCGTCGAACGTGCGGGAGCGCGCCTGATCGAGGTCGGGACCACGAATCGCACACGCACCGCGGACTTCGAACCGCCACTTCGCTCTGGCGACGCGCGGGTCGTGCTGCGTGTCCATCCGTCCAACTTCACGATGGCCGGCTTCGTCGAGGAGCCTGATGCGGCGGCAGTGGCCCGGCTGGCCCACGAGCACGGCGCGATCGTCATCGATGACCTTGGATCGGGAGCCTTGCTTGACACCGAACGGTTCGGACTGCTGCACGAGCCGACGCCGAACGAACGACTGGCGCTTGGCGCCGATGTCGTCACGTTCAGTGGCGACAAGCTCATCGGGGGACCGCAAGCCGGTCTCCTGGTCGGCCGCGCCGACCTCGATCGAACGACTCCGGCGCGATCCGCTGGCTCGGGCGATGCGTCCGGACAAGGCGATCCTCGCCGCCGTGGCCGCCACGCTCGGCCTCTATCGGGCCGGTGTCGCCGCGACGGAGATACCCGTGTGGCAGCGCATCGCGACTCCCGCCGACGAACTCAAGGAGCGCGCCGGCTGGATCTCGCAGATGTGCGCGGCGTTCTTCGCGCCACGCGCCGGCGTCGAGGTCGTTGAACTCGCGTCGCCGATCGGCGGGGGCTCATTGCCCGGGTCAGACGGTCCCGTCCTGGGGGATCAAGGTGCCATTCCGATCTGCGACGGATGCGGCTGCGGCGCTGCGCCTCGGAGACCCATCGATCCTGGCACGAGTCAGCGACGACGCGGTCGTCTTCGATCTTCGGACGGTCGGCCCTGGTGCCGACGGGGACATCGTCCGGCGGATCGGGGAACTCTCAGCGACCGGCGCATGACCGTCGTCGTCGGCACCGCGGGTCACATCGATCACGGAAAGACCACGCTGCTGAGGGCGCTCACCGGCATCGACGCCGACCGGTTGCCGGAGGAGCGACGACGCGGGATGACGATCGACGTCGGCTATCGCGCACCTCGCCCTCGACGACGGATCGACGATCGACTTCGTCGACGTGCCCGGACACGACAAGCTGGTCGGGCAACATGCTCGTCGGGGCCGGCGAGATCGATGCCGCGATGCTCGTCGTGGCCGCGGACGACGGGTCGCGCGCGCAAACGCTCGAGCACGTCGCGCTGCTCGACGCGCTCGGGATCGCGCCGGCGATGGCGGTCGTGACGAAGATCGACGCCGTCCCGTCGGAGCGGGTCGAGGAGGTGCGCGGGCAGGTCGCCGCGCTCCTCGCCTCGACCTCACTGACCGGCGCGCCCGTGCTCGCCGCCTCCGGCGTGACCGGCGAGGGCGTGGACGCTGTGCGCGCAGCGCTCGAGGAGCTGCAGGGTCGCGTACGCCACTCGGCCCGCCCGGCGACCCTCGCGATCGATCGGGTGTTCACGATCAAGGGTCGCGGCGTGGTGGTGACCGGCACCCTTCGCGGCGGGCCACTCGCCCGCGGCGAGGACCTTCGACTCGTTCCCGGTGAGCGCAGCGTGCGGATCCGCGAGATCCAGGTCCACGGGACCGCGGTCGAGCGGGTCGGCGAGGGCGGTCGGACCGCTCTGAACCTGGCCGGCGTCGCCGAGGCCGACCTGCATCGGGGGATGGTGCTGACCGCCGACCCGGCGGTCGCGGCGACCGACCGCGCTCCTCGCCGCGTTACGGACGTCGGTCGTCGACCGGACCCGAGGGCGCATGCATGCCGGCACGGCAGCCGTCGATGCCACGGTCGGGCGGAGCGGGCGCGATGCCCTGACGCTGCCCGACGGGCGAGCCGCCGGGATCGTGCGTCTTGCCGCGCCGATGGCACTCCGGCCGGGCGATCGCTTCGTTGTGCGGCGCGGCGCTCAGGCAGACCCAGTGGGCGGGGTCGTCCTCGACACCCTGCCTCCGCGCGGGGTCTCCCGGCGACGCCAGACCGTGGAGCGGGTGGCGGCGCTCGCGCGATCCGGCTGGCGCCGCTGACGCTCGGATCGACCTGCACGGTGCCGTCGACGGCCGACTGGCGGCCGATGTAGCCGTGCTCGCCGCGGATGCGGCGATCGCTGCCGTCGATCCCGAGGCCCCGCTCGTCGATGGTTCGCAACGCCGTGGCTCGAGCACTGCGGCGGGCGGTGACGATCCGGCGCGATGAGTCGGCCGCCGCCGCCGCAGCCGTCGTCGACCGGCTCGTCCGAGAGGAGCGGCTGGTTCGCGACGGCGAGATCGTCCGCCGACGCGGTGTGCGTGCCGCGGCCCCCGACCCCGCGCTGTCGGCCGCGATGGACCGGCTGGAATCGGTTCTCGACGTTGCCGCACCGCCGTCCCTGGCCGACGCGGCGCGCGCCGCAAGCTGTCCGCCCGCAGGCATCCGGGAGCTGGAACGGGCGGGGCGCATCGTCATCCTCGACGCGGACCTGGCCTACGCCATGAGCACCTATCGCGACCTGACTGCGCGCGCCCTGTCGATGGCCGCGGACGCCCCGCTCACCCCTGCCGCCCTCCGCGATGCCACAGGTACGAGCCGGAAATACGTGATGGCGCTCCTCGAGGACCTCGACCGCCGGGCGATCCTGCGGCGGACGCCGGCCGGGCACGTGCCGGGGGCGAAGGCACCCGCCGCCGTCGGGCGATGACCGAGCGGATCGTCGGAGTCGTCCTCGCTGGGGGTCGCTCCGCACGGTTCGGACGCGACAAGCTCGCCGAGCCGATCGAGGGTCGGTCGATGCTCGATCATGCGATCGCGGCGGTCGAGCAGGTCGCCGGCACCGTCCTCGTCGTGGCGCCACCCGATTCGGTGCCCGCGATGGCGTCGGACGCGCGCCTCGTCCACGACTCGCATGCCTTCGAAGGGCCGCTCGCTGGGCTCGCCACCGGGCTCAAGGCGATGGATCCGGGACTCGAACGCATCATCGTGGTCGGTGGCGACATGCCGACCCTCCTGCCCGCGGTCCTGCGCCGACTCACCGACGCACTGGACACGCACGAGGCGGCGGTGCTCGCAGACGACGCCGGTCCGCGACCCCTCCCGATCGCGCTTCGTCGGTCCGCCGCGGCCCCGGCCCTCGAGCGGCTGCTCAGCACGGGGGAACGGCGGCTCCGCGCCCTGCTCGTCGAGCTGGATGTCGTTGTCGTCCCATCGGCCACGTGGCGTCAGGACGACCCCGAGGGTCTGACGCTGCGCGACGTCGATGTCCCCGGCGACCTTCCGCTCTGACCGCTACTCCCTGGGGAAGGCGATACGGCCGTCCTCGCGGATCGGCCAGAACGGGTTGAACGCGATTTCCCAATGGTGGCCGTCGGGATCGGCGAAGTAGCCGGAATAGCCACCCCAGTCGGTCTCGACCGGCGGCTTCACGATGCGCGCGCCGCGCTCCTCGAGCTGCCCGAAGATCGCGTCGACATCCTCGCGCGACCGGGCGTTATGGGCGAGAGCGACCCCGTCGGACGTTGCACGACCGTCGACGGCGATGCCGATATCGGCCGCGAGATCCGTGAACGGCCAGAGCGCGAGGATGAAGCCACCGAGGTCGAAGAAGGCGACGCCGTCCTGATCGGACGCGGGCGTCCAGCCGACCACGTCGCGATAGAACGCGACCGCGCGAGGCAGATCCTCGACGCCCAGCGTGATCAGCGTGATTCGCGGCTCCACGCGGGGCATCGTACGGCAGACACACGACGACCCCCGTTGGAGGGACGGGGGTCGTCGCGGGTATGGACGGAGCTAAGGGAGGAGGCCTTAGCTCCGGTTGGGCGAGTCGTCGAGCTTCGGAAACAGCGTGCCCCGGTTATCGGTCGGCATCGCCAGTGTGGCGATGCGGTTCGACGCAGCGGAGCGGATCCGCTCGAACAGGGACGGGTGGTCAACCCGGTAGCGGCGATGCTCGGCGGCTTCGTCGAGCAGGCCTTGCAGGTGTGCGTTCACGTACAGGATCGCGAGTGCGTTCATGGCTTGATCGCTCCTTCCTGCGTCTTCCGGTCTCTCCGGTGCGCAACTGAAGCATCGCGGAACGAGCGCGCTGTCGACACCGACGTCCGATGCCGAAACGACATCGTCATCCGTCCATGCCGGACAGTCGCTCAGCCGCCGAGCTCGCTGGTCTCGTAGACGGACACGCCTTCGACGAACGTGCCGATCACGCTCGCATCGCCGATCGCGCCGGCGCCGCGGTCGAATAGGTCGCGGTCGAGGATCGCGATGTCGGCGAGCTTCCCGACCTCGAGCGTGCCCGTGTCCTGATCGAGATGGTTCACGTAGGCCGAACCGATCGTGAACGCCGCGAGCGCGTCGATCAGGTCGAGCCGCTCCTCCGGCAGGAGGACACCCCGGTCCCCGGCGTACGACGCGGGCGCCTGGCGCTCCACCGCGATGTGCATCTCCCAGATCGGGTTCGCGCTCGAGACGCTCCAGTCCGAACCCATCGCGAGCACGGCTCCCGCGGCTCGAAGCGAGCGGAACGGGTACTGCCAGCGCCACCGCTCTCCGAGGAACGGGATCGTCAGGACGTCCATCTGATCGTCGTGGGCGGCCCACAGCGGCTGGGCGTTGGCGGCGACGTCCAGCTGCCGGAAACGCGCGATGTCGTCCGGGTGGATGACCTGGATGTGAGCGATGTGGGGCCGCGTGTCGGACGGACCGTTGGCGCGTCGAGCGGCCTCCACGGCATCGAGAGACGCGCGCACCGCCCGGTCGCCGATCGCGTGGAAATGGGGCTGGAAGCCGAGTGCGTCCAGCTGCGGCACCCAGCTCGCGAGCCCGTCTGGGTCGATCTGGAGCAGGCCGCGGTTGTCCGTCGTGCCGTCGTGGCCGTCCGCCATACGGCTCGAGCATCGCACCGGTGAAATTCTCGAGGACGCCGTCCATCATCAACTTGACGCTCGTCGGCGCGTACCGCCCGATGGCCGTCGCGCGGCGCCGCTCCACGAACTCCTCGATCTGCTCCGCTCCGCGGCTGCGCTCCCACCACAGTGCACCCACGACTCGTCCTGTGAGCTCGCCACGCGACGCGAGCGCGACATAGGCGATCTCCTCGGCCTCCGGTCGGATGATCGCGTCCTGCCAGGCTGTGATGCCGAACCCCTGCAGGTGCCGCTGGCCCAGGCGGAGGGCTTCCTCGAGCTCGGCCGGCGTGTCGTCGGGTAGGAACTGGGCCACCAGATCCATCGCGCCTTCGTGCAGCGTCCCGCTCGGAGTGCCATCCGGGTCGCGTTCGATGCGCCCGTCGGATGGATCCGGTGTCGCTGCCGTCACACCGGCGAGCTCGAGCGCCTTCGTGTTCACCCACGCCCCGTGGCCGTCCCGGTTCGTCAAGTAGACCGGGCGATCCGGGACGATCCGGTCCAAGGCCTCCCGACGCGGCGTCCCGCCATCGAATGCCGCCATGTACCAGCCGCCGCCCCGGATCCACGCCGCGTCCGGATGTGACTGCGCGTATGCCGCGATGACATCGAGCCCAGGGCCGGACTGCGCATCAGCGTGGAGGTCGCAGCGAAGCATCGCGAGGCCGCCATGGATCGGATGCACGTGGGCGTCCTGGAAACCAGGCGTGACGGTTCGGCCACGGAGGTCGATGACGCGCGTCTTCGGTCCGACGTGCGCCTTCGCGGCGCTGTCCGGTCCGACCATGCTGATCCGGCCGCCAGTCACAGCGAGTGCGCTCGCCCAGGATCGGGCGCTATCCATCGTGGCGATGCGGCCACTGAGGAGGACGAGGTCGGCGTGCTGGTCGGTCGTCATGCAGGCGAGTCTCGCAGCGTCGCGCGAGGCGGCTCGCCGGCATCCCGCACCATGCGACGCGCTAGCATCGCGAACCATGACCACCGTCCACCTCCTGCACGCCGGCTACACCGGCGAGCGCACCGCGTCCTCGATCACCTTGGTCCGCGACGGGGACGCGCTCATCGTCACCGACCCTGGGATGGTCGCGAACCGCTCACGGATCCTCGATCCGATCGCAGAGCTCGACGTCGCCCCGGGCGACGTGACCCACGTCTTCCTCAGCCATCACCACCCGGATCACACGATGAACGTCGCGCTGTTCCCCAATGCAGAGGTCGTCGACTTCTGGGCGCGCTACCGGGACGACCTGTGGCTCGACATGCCGGGCGACGGCTACCGCTTGTCGCCCAGGACGCAGCTGTGGCTGACTCCCGGCCATACCGGTGAGGACGCGTCGTTGATCGTCGAGGCCGAGGACGGGGTCTATGCGATGACCCACCTGTGGTGGCACGCGGATCGCTCGCCTGAGCTCGATCCGTACTGCGACGACCAGGCAGCGATCGAGGTCGGTCGTGCCCGCGTACTGGCGATCGCCGACGTCGTCGTCCCCGGCCACGGAGCGCCCTTCCGGGTCGAGCGCTAGGAACCGGCTCACACTGGCCGGCGATCCGGATCAGCGAGATCCGCGTCGACGCGCCGCGATGTTCAACCGGACGTAATCGATGACAGGCTCGCCGACCGCGTCCGCCACGGCGCGGACGAAGCTCTCGTGCTCGTCCGCCGGCAGTCGATCGAGGTGTGGCCCGAGGACGACCGCCCTCAGGTAGGCCTCGAACGGCTCCCCGGGCTCGATCCGGGTGGGCTCGTCGGTCAGCCAGCATTCGACGTCCACGTAGCCGGCGGCCTCGAGCCGGCGCGTGGTCGCTAGCGGCGTCTCGTAGTGAGCAGGCCCGAGCCAGCCGTCGCCGATCGTGGCCAGGGCGCGTTTGATCCGCCCGATGTTGCCGGCGCCACCGCACTGCGCGACCAGCCAGCCGGCGGGACGGGTGACGGCCGCGAGGTTATGGAAGAGCGCATCGTGGTCGGGGACCCAGTGGAATGTCGCAGTCGAGAAGACGGCATCGACCAGCCCATCCAACGGCAGCGGTCGACCCAGGTCGGCGACGACGTACTCGATCCGATCCCCGAAGCGGTCGAGCCGCGCGTGGGCGGCGTCGATCATGGCCGGCGATCCGTCGAGGGCGACGACCCTGCCCCGCGGGAGGCGGTCAGCGAGCTGCTCGGTCACGCGGCCGGTCCCGCAGCCGGCATCCATGACCCGCTCATCGCCGGCCAGCGGGAGGCGGTCGAGGGTCCCCATGCCCCAGCGCGTCATCGGATCGGCGACGCGGTCGTAGGTGAGGGCGTCCCAGTCGCGCGCCATCAGCCTGGTGCCTCCTGGGGCCGCAGCCCGACCCACGAGACCGCCCCACCGACGGCGACGAGCGCCGCGGCCACGCCCATCGCCAGGTGGAACGCCTCGATCGAGGCGCTGGCCGCGGCGGCGATCTGGTCCGGCGTCGCCCCCGGCCGTGGCGGGTTCAGTGGCGGGAATGCGGCCCTGACCGCCGCCGACGACGTGTCGATGTCCGGCGCGATGGCGGCGAGGTTCGTGTAGAAGGTCGTGCTCAACGCGAGGAAGATGACGGCGCCAAGGAGCGGCTGCCCGACCCGCGCGATGGCGTTGTTGATCGCCGAGCCGAGGCCCGAGAAGCGTGCCGGGATCGAGCCCATCAGGGTGTTGGTGAGCGGGGCGACGACGCAGGCGATGCCGACCCCGAACAGCACGACGGCCGGCAGGACGTCGATGAGGACTGCGGCGGGCGGGATGAGGGAGGCTGGCTGTTCCACGCTCGCTTTCCAGGGGGTGGAGGTCGCGGGAAGGCGCGTGAACCACAACAGGCCGAGCGCCATCAACGCAGGCCCGAGGGTGAGGAAACGTCGCGAACCCGAACGTCCCGCGAGCGTGCCGATTCGGGTCGACAACGTGATCAGGCAGATCCCCACGGGCAGGACCGCCGCGCCGGCAGCGAGCGCCGTGTAGCCGAGCGCGCCTTGGAGCGTGATGCTCAGGTAGCTGAGCATCACGTACAGGCCGCCGTAGACGAAGAACGTCGCGACATTGATCGTCGTGAACGCCCGTGACCGGAACAGTCCGAGAGGGACGAGCGGGTCGGGACGGGTGGCCATCAGCATCGGGAAGGCGACGAGAGCGATGGCGCCGATCGCGATCGCGATCCACGCGGCGGCATCCTGCCACTCGTTCGCGCCGCCACGGATCACGCCGAACGACAGGCCGCCCACGGCGAGAGCCGCGACGATCGAGCCCAGCCAATCGAACCGGCGCCGCGTATCGACGTCGCGCGACTCGGCCACGTGCCGCAGCGTGATCACCAGCGCGATGGCGAGGATCGGTACGTTGACGAGGAAGGCGATCCGCCAACCGATCGTGTCGACCAGCAGGCCGCCGGCGAGCGGTCCGACCAGGGCAAGAGCCGACGTCGCCGATGTCCACAGGCCGAACGCGCGACCGCGCTCGGACTCGGAGAACGTCTGCGTGATGATCGAGAGGGCGCCCGGAACCATGAGCGCGCCGGCTGCGCCCTGGAGGAGGCGCGCGACGATCAGGACCTCGAGCGTCGGAGCGAGGCCGCACAGGCCCGACGTGATCGCGAACCCGGCGAGGCCGATGGCGTACACCCGGCGCCGGCCGTACCGGTCGGACAGTGCCCCGGCGAGGATCAGGAGCGCGGCAAGGACCGCCAGATAGCCGCTGATGACGTAGGTCTGACCCTCGAGGACGCCGACCAGGGTGGCTGGCAGCTCGCGCCCGATCCGGGGCAGCGCGGAGTTGACGATCGTGCCATCGAGGAACACGGCGCCGGACCCGATGACCGTCGCGACGAGGGTCCATCGTTGGCGCGGCGTCATCGCGGCAGTGTCGCAGATAGACTCTCGGCGCTATGCCCGGACCCGTGGCACTCGTCGGCGCCGGCGAGTTCCTCCCATCGATGTCGTCGTTCGACGCGAGCATGCTCGCCGCGACCGGCGTTGCGCGCCCGCGCGTGGTGATCCTCCCGACCGCCTCGTTCCCGGACGGCGAGGCCGTCTTCAGGCGCTGGGCGGATATGGGTGTGGCGCATTTCGCGGGTCTCGGCGCGGAGGTCGAGCCGGTCATGGTGCGCGATCGTTCCGATGCCGACGACCCGGCTGCGGTCCAGGCCGTCGGCGAGGCGGACCTCGTCTACCTGTCCGGCGGGAAACCGTCCTACCTCCTCGAGGCGCTGGCCGGGAGCGCGGTCGGTCGGGCGTTGGCCGCTGCCCATCAGCGGGGCGCGGCGCTCGCCGGCTGCTCGGCCGGGGCGATGGCGCTGGCCGGGCACTCGTTCGACTTCCGCGTGCGCCTGATGCCGTTCCCGCTGCGCTGGGGGAGTGGCTTGGGGTTCGCGCCGGACGTCTCGGTGGTGCCGCACTACGACGCCTGGCCGGAGCCGTTCTCGGCCATGATCGCGTTCCAGGCACCGCGCGGCTCGACCGTGCTCGGGATCGACGAGGACACGGCCGTCGTCGGTCACGACGGCGGCTGGCAGGTGCACGGAGCGTCGCGGGTCACGGTCTGGCGCGGCCGGCGCAGGGAGCGATTCCGCGCTGGCGAGGTGTTCCGGGTCTAGGTCGGGGCCGGGCGGCGGCCGGCGGCCGGCTCGTGCCCTGGTCCCCGGCGCGCGTGGCCGGCGGCGACCCGGCGCGGTCGCCGACCCAATCGTCAACCCTCTCGCCCACCCTGTCGCCCACCCGTCGCTTGGAACATCCCCATGTTCCGTCGCGCACGTGAAGCGGGGTTTCGAGCCCCTTCCGGTGCGATCTGGAACGTCACCGCGTTCCGAACCGCGCCGGAAACCACGTCGCCCAGGTGCTTACGCTGAGTTCGTAACGTCGGGAGGTTCCACCGGCCTGCTTGGAACATCCCCATGTTCCAATCAGCGAAGGGCAGCGCCCTCGGCTCCGGCTCGATCGCCCATTGGAACTCTATGGATGTTCCAAACGGCGAAGCAGCGCCCGATTCCGGCGGTCACTCCTTCGCTCAGCCTCTGATTGGAACCTCGTGATGTTCCAAACGCGAACGAGGGCCGGGATGGGCCGGATGCGCCGGGCAGGTCCGGGATAGGCCGTAGAGCCGAACGCGCCGGGATGGCCGGTTGGCCGGGTATGGCCGGACGCGCTGGGCCGGATGGCCGGATGGCCGGGTAGGGCCGGGATGGGCCGGATTGGCCGGGTGCGCCGGGTAGGGCCGAACTGCGCCGAGATGGGCCGACCGCGCGCCGACCCCGCCCGAGGACCCCGTCAGTCGGGCCGGACCGTCCGGAAGCAGTCCGAGCAGTACACCGGGCGGTCCATCCGGGGTCGGAACGGGACCTGCGCCTGGTTGCCACACGACGAGCAGACCACCGCGAAGTACTCGCGATCGGGACGCTCGACGCTCCGCTCGTAGCCGCGCGGGCCGCCGATCTCGCGGACGTCGTAGCCCCCATCGCGGGCCGCCCGACGGCTGGCGCGGCAGCTCGTGCACCGCTTCGGGTCGGAGGCGAAACCCTTCTGGGCGTAATACTCCTGATCGGCCGCCGAATGGATGAATTCGACGCCGCAGTCGACACAGGTGAGGGTCCGATCAGCGTAGGTCACGTTGCTCCTCCGGGACGCGGTGGTCGGCTGGGTGCGCCTGCGGAGGGCGACCGCATCGGCAGTCGGGAAAGCGAGGTCTGGCGAGAGAAGCCGGGCCCCGGCGACCCAGGTGCCGATGTCGGAATCCCTGTCTGCGGGGCGCACCGGTTCGTTCGTGCGGCGCAGGATACAACGGCTTCGAAAATCGGACATACCAGCGGCGTGAAGCCGGCTGGCGGCCGTGACAACGTACCTGTCACAATGGCGCGCGAGGATCCGGGCTGGCGAGCGGGGAGTCATGGGGGCGCCTCGCTCGCGCCATACCATCAGGGGTAGCGCCGGATCGTGATCGCCCGACCCGTCAGCACTGAGAGGGCAGACCCGAGCGGATGCTACGGATCATCCACACCGCGGACGTCCACCTCGGCGCGCGCCACGACGACCTCGGTGAGCAGGCCAGCGCCCAGCGCGAACGCCAATTCGCCGCCTTCGCGGCCACCGTCGATCTGGCGCTGGCCGAGAAGGTCGACCTCGTCCTGATCGCCGGCGACCTGTTCGACAGCAACGTCCAGCCGCGGCGGTCGGTCGAGCGCGTTGCCGCGGAGATCAAGCGGCTCGCTGGCGGCAAGATCCGGACTGTGATCGTGCCCGGGACCCACGATGCATACGACCGGTCGTCGATCTACCGCGCATACGACCTGAAGGCCCTGTCCGGGAGCACGCCGGACGACGACTGGGTGACGGTCCTCAGCCCGGAGCTGCCGCGGATCCACCTGTCGGCCTGCGACGTCGTCGTTCATGGCCCCGTCTTCGCGACCAAGCGTGCGCCGCACAGCCCGCTGCGCGACCTCGATGTCGCGTCTCACAAGGGCACCGCGACGTGGCAGGTCGGCGTTCTCCATGGTTCGGTCGCGATCCCCGGCAAGACGGACCGCGACGATGTCGTCATCACGACCGACGAGATCGGGACGAGCGGCCTCGACTACCTGGCGCTCGGCCACTGGCATTCGGCGCGCCAGGGCAAGGCCGGCGGCGTGACCTTCGCCTACTCGGGCGCCCCGGAGCCTGTCGCGCTCAACCAGGATCGAGCCGGCAGGGTCCTGCATGTCCAGCTCGAGGCGACCGGTCCCGGGCGCACCGTAGGCGTCACCGAGCGATCGGTCGGCAAGACGCGTTTCGAGAAGTTGGAGCTCGACGCCGCCGGAGTGACGACCCAGCCAGCGCTGATCGACAGTCTCAAGCGCAAGGGCGATCCCGACCTGGTCCTCGACGCCCGGATCGTCGGCGTGCGCCCGGACGAGCTCGACCTCAACCCCGAGGAGATCGAGACCGCCCTCGCTCCGTCGTTTCTGAAGGTGCGCGTCCGCGACCTGAGCTCGCCTGCGCTCACCGAGGGAACCCTTCCATCACCCGACACCATCTCCGGCGCCTTCATCCGCGATCTCGAGGCTCGCATCGCCGAGCTCGAGGCGGCACCCACGTCCGACTCCAGCGTCGACACCGCGGCCGAAGCGGCCGAGCTGCGCGACGCGCTCCGGCTAGGCCGGCTCCTGCTGGACGGCCACGAGGTGTCCCTGTGAGGATCCGCCGGCTGCAGCTCCGGGATCTGCGCCGGTATCGCGAGCTCGATATCGATCTTGCCCCTGGCGTCACCGTCGTCCGCGGCCCGAACGAGGCCGGCAAGAGCACCATCCAGCGAGCCATCGAGCTTGCCCTCACTCGCCGGGTAACGAGCAACGCCGGCGACCTCGAGACCCTGCGACCGTGGGATGCGGCCGCCGATGCCCGCCCGTGGGTCTCGATCGAATTCGAGCAGGACGAGGAGGACGGACGCACCGCCACGGGGACCCTCGAGAAGTGGTTCGGGGGTCAGAAGGGCACCGTCGATCTCGTGTACGACGGTCAGCGCGTCACCGACCCTGCGCTCGCGGACCAGGTCCTCGCCGAGCTCTCTGGCATCCCGACCGAGGCGTTCTTCCGGTCGACCGCGTCTGTCCGCCATCACGAGCTGAGCGATGTCGCCCGTGACGAGGCGGCGCTGCGGGACCGGCTCCAGGCCAGCATCAGCGGCGCCGATCGCGGCACGGGCCGCGCCAAGAAGAAGCTCGAGCGGGCGATCTTCGATCTGACGACGAAGGGTGACAAGAACCCTGGCAGGCTCAAGATCGCGGAGGCGACCGTCGCCCAGGCGGTGGTGGCGGTCGAGAAGGGCGACCTCGACCTGGCCCAGCTCGAGCGCGACCGCGACACGCTGTCGAGCGCGCGCGAGCGCCGGACCGAGGCGGAGCGCGGCCTGGCGGAGCGCCGCGCCATGCTCGAGAAGGCCCGTCAGGCCGAGCGTCTCGAGGCGGAGCGAACGTCCGCTCGCGAACGGTATGAGCGCTTCCGCGAAGCGGTCGAGGTCTCGACCGAGCTCGACGAGCTCGCCCAGACCCACCCCTCGCCGAACCCGTTGCCGGTGATCCGCCAGGCAGTCGAGCGTCTGCGCGTGCTCGACACCCGGATGCGCGAGCTGCGGGCAGCGCTCGCAGGCGAGATCGACGTGAACTTCGACGTTGCCCCCGAGCCGACCTGGCGGCCGCTCGCGCGCTGGGGTCTCCTCGCCGTCCTGATCGGGGTGCTGGTGGCCGGCGGCAGCTTCGTCCTGCAGGCCCTCGGGATCGTCAACCTCGGCATGCCGCCCCTGTACATCGGCGCGGCCGTGGCGCTGATCGGCGGGATCCTGAGCGCCGTCGCGTTGTGGCTGCGACGGGGCTCGTCGATGCAAGAGCAGCTCCGCGGCGACGAGATCGACCGTCGGCTGCGCGGCCGCTCAGACATGGAGGCGGAGCTCCGCCAGGCGGAGCTGGATACGGAGCAGCAGCTCGGGACGCTCGGCCTGGACGACCTGGCGGCCGCGGAGGACCTCCTTGCACGCGAGGACGCGCACGTCGCGCGGATGGACCAGATGACCGCGCAGCTCGATGGGCTTGTCGGCAAGGAGCCGCGCGAGGCGTTGCCGAAACTGCGCGATGGCGCGGCCCTGGAGATCGAGCAGAAGACCAGCGCGCTGGATGCCCTCGGGCCGATCGCCAAGGAACCCCGGGCACGGGAGCGCCTGGAGGTCGAGGTTCGCGACGGCGAGGCCGCGCTCGACCGCGCGCGCGACGACGAGGCCAACGCCCGCGCGCGCGTCGAGAACAACCGCGTGGACGCGGAGGAGGTCGCGGCCGAGGCCGAGCGCCTGGCCGTGTGGCGCGAGCAGCTCGCGCTCCTCCAGCGCCGGCACCGCGTGCTCGACACGACGTTGCGCGCGATCGAGCGCGCCGAGACCGCCACGATGAAGACCGCCACGCGCTACCTCGAGGGCCACATGGTGCGCGACGTCGCGACCGTCACCGGCGGTCGCTATCGGCGCGTACGTGTCGACGACAAGACGCTCGACATCGACGTCCACGCCCCCGAGCGAGGCGACTGGGTGCCCGTCGGCTCACTCAGCCAGGGCACGCTGGACCTGGTGTACCTGACGGCGCGGCTGGGCCTGGTGCGTCTCGTGACGGGGGATCGGCGCCCGCCGCTCGTCCTCGATGACCCGTTCGTCACCCTCGATGACGAGCGGGCGACGCGCGCCCTGGCACTCCTGAAGCGCGTCGCAGACGACTTCCAGATCATCTACCTGACGACATCGGACCGGTACGACGGCGCGGCGCATGCCGTCGTCGAGTTGCCCGGGCCGGCCACGATCGACGACGGGGTCGCCGATCCGTCGCTCACCCCGGTCGAGAGCGCGAGCGGGGCGAGAGCCTGATCGACGGTCTCCCGGCGGGGACATTGACCGTGGTCTTCGGTCTGGCAGCGGCCGTGGCCTGGGGGGCGGGCGATTTCGGCGGCGGCCTGGCGACCCGTCGGGTGCCCGTCTACGGGGTGGTCCTCGTCTCCCAGGCGACTGGCTTCCTCATGTGCGTCGCGGCAGCGATGATCCTCGGCGAAGCCTTCCCGACCGGGAGCGACCTCCTCGTCTGCGCGATCGGCGGGGTCTTGGGCGCGTTCGGGATCACGATGCTCTATCGGGGCCTCGCGATCGGCCGGATGGGGATCGTCGCTCCCGTCACGGGCGTCCTCGCTGCGGTGATCCCGGTCGTTGCCGGGTTCGTCATCGAGGGCGTGCCACCGCCGCTGGTCCTCGTGGGGATCGTGATCGCGGTCGTGGCGGTGATCCTGGTGTCACGCGTCGCCGACGAGACCGGCAATCGCGCCGGCCTCATGGAAGCACTGACCGGAGGGATCGCGATCGGCCTATTCGGCGTGGCGATCTCGCAGCTGAGCCCGGGCGACGTGTTCGGTGACCTGGCGGTCATCCGGCTGGTCCAGGGCGTCCTCGTGGCGGCCGCGGTCCTCGCGATGCGAGCGGCGTGGCGGCCGGGCCGATCGCTCCTGCTCCCGCTGATCGTCATCGGCGTCCTGGATACGGCAGGCAATGCGTTCTACCTGGCCGCCGTGCAGACCGGCCAGCTCGCGATCGCGTCTGTGCTGTCGGCGATGTATCCGGTTGCCACGGTCGTCCTCGCCGCGGTGGTGCTGCGCGAACCGGTGACGCGCGATCACACCATCGGGATCCTCCTGGCCGGTGCGGCGATCGCGCTGATCGGCGCCGGCGGCGCCTAGACGCCTAGGCGCCGGCGCCCGGCCCTCCTCGCACGACGATCAGCTCGGCGGCCTCGATCGGACTTCGCAGGATGACGATCGGGTCGAAGCCCTCGAGCGCCAGGAGCCCGCCGTCGACCGTGGTCCGGATGGCCGCCAGGTGCCGGTCGACGACATCCGGGTCGACGATCCGCCGTCGCGCGGCGTTCTGGGCCAGGACGGTCTCAGCGTCGAGGTCGAGGACGATCGCCGCCGCCGGAAAGCCCAGGCTTTGCGCCCGACGGATCAGGGGACGGCGGGCAGCGGGCGCGAGGTTCGTCGCATCGACGACGGTGAGTAGGCCGTCCCCGAGGCGCCTGTCCACGGTCCGATGAAGGATGCGGAATGCCACCTTCGACACGCTCTGGTCGTCCTCGTCACCGGACACCACGGCGCGCAGCGCGTCGGACGACACGACCTCGTCGGGCGCGAAGAGACGCGCCGCGAGGGTCGATTTGCCGGAGCCGGCTGCCCCGATGAGCACCACGAGCGACGGATCCGGGATGACCAGGGTCGACACGCGTCGATGATGCCGCGCCGGCCGGTCGAGCGACCGGCCGGTACCGCTACGGTCCGGGACGCTACGGCGTCGCCGCTCGGCGGACCTCGTAGCCGCCGCCCTCGGCGACACGGATCTCATAGCTCGGCTGGTCGTAGACCGTCGGGCCCCGTCGGGCGAGGCCGTCGGTCAGGCGGTATCGCGAGAAGTGCCAGGGGCACTCGATGCAGCCGTCGACCAGCCGGCCCTCGTTCAATGGGCCCCCTGCATGAGCGCACACGTTGTGCATCGCGTGGACCGTGCCCCCGATCCGCACCACCATGAGGTCGTTGATGCCGGCGCGCATCTTGGTCGGGGTCGCCTCGGGAAGTTGGTCGAGATCGGTCACGGTGCCCGTGTCGAGGCGGACCCACTTGGTGCCGGCGCCGCGGAACGCGTGGCGGCTGACCATGTTGCCGAGCACATACGCGACGTCCCCGCCGACGAACGCCCCTGCGGTGACGACGAGGAACGCGATGATCGACAGCGCGATCGGCACGGTCCGGTCGGCGGGCGCGCCGGCGCGCATCAGCGCCGAGACGACCAGGATCAGCAGGCTCACCGTCATGAGCGATGCGTGCAGGGTCGCCCGGGTCAGTGGCGCGCCGGTCGTCTCGCTGTAGTCGGCCAGGCCTGACACCGCCGACAGGAGCATGAATAGGATCGTCCCGATCAGGACGATGTCGGCCGCCGTCGGCTGACCGAGCACATCCAGGATGACCACCCCGAGCAGCATCCCGATCGGGATGTCGGTCGACGCGGCATGGAGCGGGTGGCCGAGCCAGCGGCCGTTGAGCAGATCCCGGATCGGCGGCATGGCGCGGAACAGGGCCGAGGTCCAGCGATGGTTGAACTCACCGAATGGCCGTGCCCAGCCGTCGTTCAGTGATACCAGTCGAGCCAGCAGTCGTGCCATCGACCCACCTCCCGTCGAAGGAATCTACGCCGTCCCTGACTTGCATGGATGTTGCAGGACTGGCCGTCCACATTCCGTCCACACCGGCGGAAAACTCGGGGATAAGCCAAAGGCGATTCGGACGAAGTTCGTGGATAAGGCGGTTGTGGCCGTGTCGACCCGGCGGGTACATTTCGTCGTGCCCGAAGGGGCAGGTGCGAACCGCCAGACCGCACCGGGGAGTGATCCTCGGGACGGTCCCGGGAGCCGGGTTCGATGGTCGCAAGGCCGTCGAGCGAGGAACCCGGGCGGAGCGTAAGGACTCCGGACTTGTTCGGAGCCGTTACGAGACGACAGGTGGTCCTCCCACCAGTTCCTTCGGGCGCTTTCGTGTGCGCGGGAGCTCTCCGTCGCCCTCCGATGCGCCGCGAACGTGTTTCCTGGACTGCACAACCGGGCCGAAGCGATCTCGCCGTCGCTCCGCAGCGCCCGACCTTGTCTGTGAGGTACGGGATCTCGTCGCCGCGTCGGTCCGACCATGAACTACGCGGATGGCAGCGTCCTTAGGTCCGCAAGAGGTCGGTTAGACCTCGCTCTAGGCCCCTCCGACCAGCCATAAGGCCTCTCTGGATGCGCGATGTGCATGGTCGACGGCGCTGAAGGAGTCGATGGCGGCCCGGATCTCGACTTTGCGTCGCTGTGATGCGCGTATTTCATGGTTGGGGCGGGGATTTACGACGCCGGGCGGGAGCTCGGGAGGCCGGGCGGGAGCTCGGGAGGCCGGGCGGGGATTCGGGCGGCCGGGCGGCGGCAGTCTGCCAGGCACGCGTTCGACCGATCACCGTGTGCGCCGACACGCTCGGCACGTTAGCCTCGCGCCGGTGACCCCGCCTCCTGAGCCCCGCCCCGCCGAGGACTGGCGCCGTCTGCTGCTCGTCTTCTGGCTCACCTCGATGGTCGAGGCGCTCGGCGTCAGCCAGATCTTCGCGCTCGTCCCGACGTACCTCCGCGAGATGGGCGTGGCGCAGGACGACCGGCTGGCGTTCGTCGGCCTGTTCAGCGCGCTGATCTTCGTCGTGGGCATGCCGCTCGTTCCGCTGTGGGGCGTGTGGGCCGACAAATACAGCCGCAAAGCCGTCATCGTGCGGAGTGCGCTCGTCGAGGCCGTGGTGTTCGCCGGCGTGGCGTTGTCGCGCGAACCCTGGCAGCTCGCGCTGAGCATGCTGCTGATCGGCTTCCAACTCGGCAATACAGGCGTGATGCTGGCCGGCATCCGCGACGTCACGCCGCGCGCCCGGCTCGGCACGGTCATGGGGGTCTTCGGTGCCTCCACGGCCGTCGGCTTGGCGCTCGGGCCAGCATTGGCCGGACTCCTGATCGACGGCTTTGGCTGGTCGTTGTCGGCAGTGTTCTGGTTGTCCGCGGGCCTGTCGATCGCGACGGCACTGCTGGTCACGTTCGGCTCACGCGAGGTGCGCCCATCCGTGATCCCGCAGGGACGGGTCGTCACCCTCGCGTTCGGGGCGATGCGGGCCGTTCTGACGGACGCGACCGTCCGCCGGATCTTCCTGATCTTCGGCGTCTCGTTCCTGGCCACGCAGATGAGCCGGCCATACCTTCCGGTCGTCGTCGAGGGTCTCGCCGGGACGGGTGCCGGCCTGGCGTCAGCGATCGCGCTCGTGATGGGCACCGCTGCCCTCGTCGGCGGGCTCATCGCGCCGCTCGGTGGCTGGCTAGGTGACCGGGTCGGGTTCCGGCCGGTCCTCGTGGCGGCTCTCGCGGGTGGCGGCGTGGTCCTCGCGCTGATGCCGTTCGTGCCGTCGGTGGCCGCGCTCGCCGGTCTGGCAGTGATCCTCGCCGCGGCCACGGCGACGGTCAGCGCGATGGTCTTCGGCATGTTGGCGACCGACGTGCCGGCCGACCGCCGCTCCGCCACGCTCAATCTCGTCTACCTGCCGCTCTACGCGGCGGGGATCGTCGGGCCGGCGCTCGGTGCCGCCGTTGTCGGCGTCGGTGGGCTTCCCGCACCGTTCGTCCTCGGCGCGGCGGTGTTCATCGGTGGCGCCATCGTGATCGCGACGCGCCGGTCGGTCAGGCCGGCCGTCGCTGCGGCCGCTGGTACCGCGAGTCTTGATCCTTGACGGACGACCGGAAACGGAGGCGCCGACGGACGCCCCCCAGACGAACCGTCGGCGCAGGGATCCAGCAGCTGTGTTCATACATCCATACGACGCAGCGTCGCCGTCGGATCATCTGCCGGCCAGCCGTCGCATCCCGATCCGCCGGGTTAGGCCTAGGTCGGGTCGCGGCTGGACCGGGTCGCCTGGACCGGGTCGCGCCTGGACCGGGTCACCTGGACCGGGTTGCGCCTAGACCGGCTCGATCGCTGCGCGGGTCGGCGCCCGGCCGGCCGGGCGCATGGGCGCAACGGGTTCGCGCAGCGCGATGACCGCGAGGAGCATCGACAGCCCGCCGTACCACAGTGCCGGCAGGGCCAGCATCCCGGCGACGGGGACCGTCCAGCGGCGGCCCGTCCAAGCGCCCCAAACGACGAGCGCGATCGCGAACGGCAGCCGCACGACGAACGGGATCGGGATGGCGGCCCATGTCCCGTCCCGACCCGCGACTCGGCTCAGGACCTCGCCCCATGCGAGCCAGGCATCGGGCCACACGAGGAACGACACCCCCACGATGGCCGCCGTGGCCCCGAGCGCGATCGCCAGCTCCCGCCATTCGCGCCGCACGACGAACCACAGCAAGCCGATGCCGGGCGTGATCTTCGTCAGCAGCACGAGCGCCCACATCCATGGCCAGCGGAACGCGAGCACGATGGCGGCGGCCAGCAGAAGGTGGATGTTCCCGCCCGCAAGCTCCATCGCACCGAGCACGATGCCGACCGCCAGCCAGCGTCGACCGGTCAGAACGTACGTCGCCCCGAGCAGGATCGCGGTCCAGGCCGCCATGAACGCCTGCCACGGCAGCACCCGGATGGGCTGCAGCAACTGCAGGAACGCGGGCGAGTAGACGTAGGCGATCGGATCGGTCCAGTCGGACCGGGCGTACGGGTCTGCGAGGGTCGGGAACCAGTAGCAGTAGGCGTCCTGGCCGGTCCCCCACAGGCGGCCCCACGGGGACGAGAACGCGACGATCGCCGCCCACGCGACGACGGCCATGCCCGGGCCGACCCATGGATGCCGATCGAGCCAGTCCCCGAGGCCCCGGGACCACGCCTGGAACCGGTCGGCGAAGGGTCCGGTCATCGCATCCCGTGCCGTACCATTCCGCCGTGCCCAACCTGCCTTTTCCGCGCGGCCCGCGCCGTCGTCGCCCCGGCGACGAGGCCGATGTCGTCATGCCCGAGACGGTCGCAGATCCGGACATCATCGAGGCTGCCGGCATCCGCTGGATCCACATCGAGTCGCCGCGCACCGCCGACCGCGACTGGCTGGAAGAGCACTTCGATTTCCACCCGCTCGACTATGAGGACGTCTTCTCGCGCAACCAGCGCCCGAAGCTCGATCAGTACGACGACTACGTCTTCATCGTGCTGCACTTCCCACTCTTCGACAAGGACAGCGGGCGCATCCTGACGGCCGAGCTCGACCTGTTCATGGGGCCCGACTACGTCATCACTCTGCCCAACATCCCGCTGCCGCCGCTGTCGGCGATGTTCGAGCGCTACCGGGAGAAGGACGACCTGCGCCAGGAGATCTTTGCGCAGGGGCCTGGCTACCTCCTCTACAAGATCGTCGACACCGGGGTCGATGCGTCGTTCCCGATGCTGCGCAAGACGCTGCTCAAGCTCGAGCGGCTCGAGGACGACATCTTCGAGGGCCGCTCCTCGGAGATCGTGCGCGACCTGTCCGACACCAAGCAGGAGATCATCAACTTCCGCAAGATCGTCCGCCCCCAGCGCGCGGTGCTGCGCGACCTCGAGCGCACGAAGCAGCGCTACCTCCAGGAAGGGCTGGAGATCTATTTCGACGACATCTCCGACGCCGCGGAGCGAATCTGGGAGCTGCTCGAGAATTACAAGGAGGTCATCGAGGGGCTCGAGTCGACGAACAAATCGGTGCTGTCGCACCAGCTGAACGAGTCGTTCCGGATCCTTACCGCGGCGAGCGTCGTGTTGCTGCCGTTGACGCTCATCGCGAGCATCTTCGGGATGAACGTGCACTTCCCGGGCGAAGGTGAAGCCATCACCTTCTGGATCATCCTCGGGCTACTCGCCGCGCTCCTGGTCGGGCTCGTGATCCTATTCCGCCGCCGCGGCTGGCTGTAGCGCATCTCGACAGGACGTCAGCCCGGGAGGTCGCGCTCCCCGGGGCCGACATAGTTCACGTCCGGGCGGATGAGCCGGTTGTTGGCCGCCTGCTCCAGGACATGGGCGGTCCAGCCCGCATGACGGGCCAGCGAGAACGTGGCCGGGAACAGGTCCGGACTCAGCCCGACGCCCATGAGGACCGGCGCCGCGTAGAACTCCACATTCGTCTTCAGCGGGCGCTCGGGGTGCTTCTCGGCAAGGACACGCAGGGCGACGTCCTCGACCTCGGTCGCGAGCTGCAGCCAGTCGGGCTTGTGCTCCATGCCCTCCGCAACTTTCCGGAGAGCCGCGGCGCGCGGGTCGTAGGCGCGGTATACGCGATGCCCGAAGCCCATGAGCCGCTCGCCGCGTCCCAACGTCTCGCGGATCCATGCCTCGGCGTGATCCGCCGAACCGACCTGCGCCAGCTGGTCGACAACTTCTGAGGGTGCCCCGCCGTGGAGCGGTCCCTTCATCGTGCCGATCGCGCCGACGACCGCCGACGCGATGTCGGACCGAGTGGAGGTGATCACGCGCGCCGCGAACGTCGAGGCGTTGAAGCTGTGTTCGGCGCCGACGATGAAGTACGCATCGAGCGCCTTGGCCGTGCTCGCGTCGGGCCGCTGCCCGGTGAGCTGGTACAGGAACCCGGCCGTCAGGTCGAGGTCGGGATCGGGATCGACCGGCTCCTTGCCGGAGCGGAGCCGGGCGAAGGCCGCCAACGCCGACGGCGAGAACGCGGTAAGGGCCCGTGCCTGCTCGACGGTCGGTGGCCAGGGCAGGTCCTGTGTCGCCCCCCAGGCCGACACCGCCGTCCGAAGCGCATCCATCGGCTTGGCTGCCGAGGGCAGTGCGCGCAGGACGTCCATGACGGCTTTCGGGACGGCCGTGGTCGGGAGCCGCTGGGACGGATCCCAGTCGCCGGTCCACAGCAGATGCGCGATCGATGCGTAGGTGCCCCGGTCGACGAGGTCGCCGATCCGATACCCGCGGTACAGCAGGCGGCCTGCGGCGCCATCGACGAACGACAGGCTGGTTTCACCGGCGATCACGCCCTCAAGACCGGGGGAGTACGGCCGCGCGGCCTGGAGGTCCTCGGTCGGAGCGTCGGCAGGGGGAGAGTCCGTCAACGGTCCCTGTCCAGCGCGTTCAGGATGAGCCGGACGACGATCGATCCGAGCGTGGCCGCGACGATGGCGGCGATCAGCCCGTTGACCGGGCCGAAGCCCAGCTGCTGTGCGAGCCAGCCGCCGACGATCCCACCGACGATGCCGACGACGACGTTCGGCAGGCAGCCGCGCGCCGTCCGACCGCCGACCAGCGCGCCCGAGATGGCGCCCGCGATGAGGCCGACGAAGATCCACCCGAAGATCCCAAGATCAAGCACGGTCGGAGTATCCCACGGCGACGCCGCGCTCGAGGCGCGGTGCGACGACCGTCGCCGTCACGAAGGCCTCACGGCTCGACGAGGAACGAAGCGATCGCCTCGACCATCGTGTCCGGATGGGTGTGATGCGCGGCGTGGCGTGCCCCGTCGATCACCACGACCCGCCCGTCCGCGAGTCGCTCGTCGAGCGCGACGGTGGCCTCGCGGAAGGCGGCCACGCTGTCGCCGCCCAGGATCTGCAGCACCGGCTGGCGCACTCGACCGAGCGCGTCGAGACCCGCGGCACCCGCCTTGCCCTCTGCCGCCAGCTCCCGTGGGATCGTGTGCGCGGCCGCGACGCGCAGCGGCCAGACGGGGTCGGCCCGATAGGCCGCGAGCGCCGCGTCGTCCATCCCGACGACGCGGCGCATGAAGGCTTCGAGCACCGCCTCGGGGCGACCCGCCCGATCGAGATCCGCCAGCTCATCCGCCAGGGTCTCGTCGCCGTAGCGCACGTCCACCGTCGCCGGCGCCCCCTCGTAGGACACGACCCGACGGATGGACTCCGTTAGCCGCGCGGCCCCGAGGGCGCATCGACCGCCATAGGAGTGACCGATCACAACGACGCCCGCGCCGGTCTGGGTCGCGAGGCTGTCTGCGACGGCCGCCACGTCCTCGAACTCCCGCTCGATGGCGTACGGCGGCGTGTCGCCCGAAGCACCGCGACCGCGGCGGTCGATCGCCTGGACCGTGAACCTCTCGGCGAGCATCGGCCCGATCACCCGGAACGTGGTGTGGTCGGCGGCGGCGCCATGGACGAGGACGATCGACGGCCCAGCACCTCTCGTGAAGACGGCGATCGGCGTGCCGTCGCGCGACTCGACCAGCTGCGACGGTGCAGCCGTCATGCAGGGGGCTCAGCCGCGACCACACCACCCTCAGGACGCCAGCGGTAGAGCACGTCCGGCTGGCGCTCCTCGTTCCCGGACCCGTCGCCGAACGCGATGGGTACGAACCCATGGCTCTCGTAGAACCGGCGGGCGAAGGCATTGACCTGGAAGCAGTACAGGTCGAGCCCCTCCGGACGGCGCGCCTTGGCGAGCGCGATGAGACGCCGGCCGAGACCGAGGCCGATCCACTCGGGCGCGACGTACAGCTGCTCCACCTTGGTGTCCGACAGCGCCATCAGAGCGACGACGCGCCCGTCCTCGCGCGGGTCTGCGGCGACCCACGTCTCGTGCTTCGGCACGAGCTCGGTCGCCAGCCAGCGGCGGACGTCGTCGTCGGGATGACTCGGCGGGAAGTCGAACGTGGCACGCCAGGACGCCAGCCACACCTCGCCGATATCGGGTGCGTCGTCGACTGCGGCACGGCGGATGGCCAGTCGATCGCTCTCGGACGAGGTCACCTCGCCAGACGCGCCGCGGCCGCCTCGTCGAGGAGCCAGGTCGCGCCGTCGCGCAGCGCGAGCTGTGCGGGGAGCGCCGACGGATCGACATCGGGCCCGAAGATGCGGCCGACGATGTCGGCCTTGCCGGCGCCGTAGGCGACCACCAGCACGCGCTCGGCCACCGTGACCACGGCAGGGTTGAGCGTCACGCGCTCCACGTGCGGCTCGATATGGGTCGGCGCCGGGATCGCGAGTGCCCACCGTTTCGAGTCGAAGGCGCCCGACCCGGGGAACACCGACAGCATGTGGCCGTCGCTGCCGACGCCGAGCAGGATCAAGTCGAAGACCGGCCAGCCATCGATCTCCGGGAGGCCGGCCGCCCGGAGCTCTTCCACCAGCTCCGCCGCACAGGCGGCGGCACTGCGTCCCTGACCGATCGCTTCGCCCGTCTGGAACGGGTGGACGTTGGCGACCGGGATGCGGACCCTGTCTCGGTGGTCGTCCGAATGGACGCTCTCCCAGCCGCCCGCCTCAAGGAGGATGTCGTCGAAGGGCCGCACGTTCGAGAGGGGGTGGTCACCGGGCACGAACCGGTCGTCGCCCCACCACGTGTGGACGTCGCGCCAGGGGATCCGGGCGCGGAGATCCGGTGTGAGCATCGCCTGGTAGATCCCGATCGGGGTACTACCCCCGGTCGTCGCCCAGTCGGCTCGACCGCGTCGCGCGACGGCGAGGCTGAGCGCGTCGGCGATGATCGTCGCGGCGCGAGCCGCGCCG
Organism: uncultured Chloroflexia bacterium; assembly: GCA_963780425.1. Lineage (GTDB taxonomy): Bacteria > Chloroflexota > Limnocylindria > Limnocylindrales > CSP1-4 > SPCO01. Next base: position 72,862 of record CAWABZ010000001.1, read on the forward strand.
ATCACTTTGTCTGGGACGACGACCACCTCGGGTCCGCTCACGAGCGGCCGCCTGCCGCGGGTGACTCGCCGACCATTCGCGCCGCCGTCCGCAACGTCCCGACCGAGACCGGATCGCGGCGGCCCGCTTCGATCGCTTCTGCAAGCAGGTCGACGTCCCCGCGACGCGGAGCGAGGAAGTGCCGCTCGAGAGCCTCGACGCCGTCCTGCCAGACCCGGACGTGCACAGTCTCGGCCTCGGCGGTCACATCGGCCCGGAGCTCCGAGCCGCGACGCTCGCACAAGAGCTCGACGCGGAGCGTCGTGCCCGCGGGCATCGACGAGACGACCGGTCTGATCACCACGGACACGTCCGCTCGCCCATCGGACAGGGTGGCCGCCAAGCCTCGGCTCAGCGTCGCGCGACTCGAGGAGCCCGCCCGCGGCTTCGAGGCGCTCTGGCCCGACCCCGTCACGACGGCCAGCGCCTTGACCACGTTCAGCCCGAGCCGCGATGCCAACCACGCGACGTGATAGACGGGTTTGACGAGGTTCGTCGTCCCCGGGGCGCCGGTCTCGTCGTGGGTCCCGTATGTCACGGAGATCCGCCGGAGGGAGCGCAGGTACGGCAGGAAATCGGGGTCGTCGAAGATCGACGCGATCGCCTCGCGCCAGCGCGATTGGCGCATCAGGGCGAAGTCGCTCACGGCCAGGTGGGCCTTTTCGGCGACCGACGCCATCTCCGCGAGCCGCGCCAGTCCGTCACCGTTCCATGTCGAGCCGTCCACGACGAGCCGGTCCGACGCGTTGAACAGGTCGATCGATGGAGTGGCTGAGAACGGCGGCTCGCCCGGCCACCAGACCGTCGTCGGCAGGTCGTGGATGATCAGCGGCGTGACGATCGCCGACAGGTGTCGCCCGGCCTCGCCGCCCGCGATCAGGTGGATGGTCTCGGCGCATGTCTCCGGGGCGTCCTCGCGCGGCAGGATGCAATGCGCCTCGACCCGGGCATCGATCCACGACGGACCGTCGGGATCGGCCGACTGGACCACGATCGTCCGCGACGGATGTTTGCCGGTCAGCGCCTGGATCGTGGCAGCTCCCCGTTCCGCGATCTCCGGCCGCCGCGCGATGACGACGAGGTTCATCACGCTCGTCCGGGCCGCGACGTGACGGCCGGGCTGGCCCTCCATCCGGGTGGTCAGGTCCTGCCTGGCCCAGATCCTCGACAGCTCCTTCTCGATGTCGGGGATGCTGCGCGCCCGCGCCGACCAACGCAGGACGGGCTCGTTGAGCGCGACTAGATCCGTCGCCATTCGCGGCCCTCTCGGGCGATCATCTCGTCCGCCTCGGCCGGCCCCCACGTCCCGGCGTCGTAGTTCGGGAAAGCGGGTGGCGGTCCGTTCGCCCACGCGTCGATGTACGGATCGACGATGCCCCATGCCTCCTCGACCTCGTCGGCTCGGGTGAACAGCGAGGCATCGCCCTGCAGCGCGTCGAGGATCAGCGTCTCGTAGGCGTCGGGCAAATCGACGCTGAATGCCGAGCCGTACGTGAAGTCCATCGTCACCGAGCGAACGTTCAGGCCGAGGCCCGGGACCTTCGCCCCGAACCGCAGCATGATCCCCTCGTCGGGCTGGATCCTGATCGCGAGCAGGTTCGCATCGGGTTCCGCCGAGGTGTCGCGGAACAAGTGGTGGGGCACCGGGCGGAAGTGGATCGCGATCTCGGTCGAACGCTTCGGCAAGCGCTTTCCGGTGCGGACGTAGAACGGGACCCCGGACCAGCGCCAGTCGTCGATCGTGAGACGCGCCGCGACGAACGTCTCGGTCTCGGAGTCCGGGTCGACGTCGGGCTCCTGCCGGTAGCCCGGGACGGATTGCCCGGCCACCCAGCCCGGGCCGTACTGGCCGCGCACGACCTCCGTCGCCGGGTCGGCCGGGTGGGTGCCGATCGCCCGGAGCACCTTGACCTTCTCGTCGCGCAGCGCGTTCGCCTCGAACGTGGCCGGTGGCTCCATGGCCACGAGACTCACCAGCTGGAGCATGTGGTTCTGGAGGACGTCGCGAACCGCACCCGTCTGCTTCGTAGAACGCACCCCGGTTCTCGATGCCGATCGACTCGGCCACGGTGATCTGGACGTGGTCGACGTAACGCCGATTCCAGAGGGGCTCGAAGATGCCGTTCCCGAACCGGAAGACGAGCAGGTTGCGCACCGTCTCCTTGCCCAGGTAGTGATCGATGCGGTAGACCTGTGACTCGCGGAAGACCTTGCTGAGCTCGCGGTTCAGTTTCTTCGCCGAGTCCAGGTCGTACCCGAACGGTTTCTCGATGACGACTCGGCGCCAACCGCCATCGTGCCGTTCGTGGTCGAGGCCGACCCGGCCGAGCTGGCCGACGATCTCCGCGAACTGCGATGGCTGGGTCGCGAGGTAGTACAGCCGGTTCCCGCGCGTCCCCTCGGACTCGTCCACCTCGTCGAGCCTCGCGGCCAGCGTGTCGAAGCCGGCGGCGTCGGCGAAATCGAGTCGGTGGTAGCGGATGCGCTCCTCGAACGATCCCCACGCCGGCTGGTCGAGAGGCAGCACGCGGCTGAACTGCTCGAGGGATCCCCTGATCTCGTCGCGGAAGGCGGTGTCGTCATACTCCCGTCGCCCGACGGCCAGCAGCACGAACTCGTGCGGCAGCAGGTTCGTCCGCCACAGGTGGTACAAGGCTGGGATGACCTTGCGATGGGCGAGGTCGCCGGTCGCGCCGAACAGGACCAGGATCGACGGGTCCGGCACACGCTCGAGACGCAGGCCCTCGCGCAGGACGTTCTCGGCGGGCTTGGCGCGCGAAGACCGCTTGCCCTGGCGCGCCTCGCGCAGGGCGCGCATCGTGCGTGGCGCATCCTTGGGCCGCGGCGCGGGCTGCGCCGGGATCGGCAGATCCGGGTCGACGGGCGCCGGGTCCTTGGCGGGGGCTTTCGTGGCCATGGTGCTACGAAACCTCGGGCCGAATGGCGTCGCGGGGCTCCGCTCATTCCGTCTTGACCTCATGGCCACCGAACTCATTTCGGAGCGCGGCCAGCACCTTGGCGCCATACGAATCGTCCTGTCGGGAGCGGAACCTGGTCAGGAGCGACAGCGTGATGACCGGCGCCGGGACGTCCTTGTCGATGGCCTCCTGGACGGTCCACCGGCCCTCCCCCAAATCGGCGACCCAGCCCTTCAGGTGCTCCAGGTCCTGGCCGTTCGTCTTGAAGGCGCGAGCCGCCAGCTCGAGCAGCCACGAGCGCACGACCGAGCCCTGCATCCAGAGATCCGAGATCGCAGCCAGATCCAGCGTGTAGTCGCTCGCGTGCATGATCTCGAAGCCCTCGGCGTACGCCTGCATGAGGCCGTACTCGATGCCGTTGTGGACCATCTTCACGTAGTGCCCGGCGCCAGGTCCCCCGACATGGAGATAGCCACCCGGCGGCGCCAGGGTCGTGAAGATCGGCTCGAGCGGTCGGACGGCCTCCTCGTCGCCGCCGACCATCAGGCAGTAGCCCACCTGCAGGCCCCACACCCCGCCCGATGTCCCGGCATCGACGTAATGGACGCCATGCTCCTTCAGGGCGTCGTGGCGCCGGACGTCGTCGTGGAAGTTCGTGTTGCCCCCGTCGATGATCGTGTCGCCCGGCTCGAGGTGCTCGAGCAGCTCGGTGATCTGGGCCTCCGTAGCATCGCCTGCGGGGACCATGACCCAGACTGCCCGCGGCTTTTCGAGCTTGGCCACGAGCTCCTCGATCGTGAAGGTCGCCTTCGCTCCCTCGCCCTCTCCCTCGATCTCCTTCGACTTCTCCGGCGTCCGGTTGTAGACCATGATCTCGTGGCCGTCCCGGACCAGGCGGCGGACCATGTTCCCGCCCATCCGACCGAGACCGATGAAGCCGAGTCGCATGTGCGTCACACCTCCGGCAGGTTGGCGAGCGCGGCGTCGAACGCGTGCTCGAGGGCGGCGAGCCCGGCGTCCGCGTCGACGCCGAGATGGATCCTCATGATCGGCATGTCGTGCGCCGCGATCGCGGCGTGATCGCCATCCGCCTGGGCGTCGATGAGCTGGCCGAAGGTGTACGGCCAGCCGGGGATCGGCCGATCGTTCGGGTGGTCCGCGATGAGCTGGAGGAACCAGCCGATCGGCGGGCCACCCTTGTGCAGCTGGCCCGTCGAATGGAGGAAGCGCGGCCCGTAGCCGGCCGTCGTCGCGTTGCGGGTCGCGTCGCGGAGGCGGGCCCGGATCCGGGCCATCGCCGCGTCGCGGTCCGGCGTGGGTGCGATGAACGCCTGGAGGGCCAGGTAGGCGTGCGGTACCCGCCGGATGAGGTGATCGCGCAGCCTGTCGGCGAGGTTCGCGTCGGCGGCGCTGACCGCGGGGACCTGCGAGGCCGTCGCCACGCCGCGCTCGGCCTTGGCAAGGACCTGGCGGGTCAGATCCTTGGCCTCCTCGACGTTGGGCTGGTCGAACGGGTCGATGCCGAGGACGACGCCGGCGATCGCCGTGGCCACCTCCCAGCGAACGAACTCGGCGCCGAGATCGATCGGGTCGGGGACCGTGATCCGGATGACCGGGTGGCCGGCCTTCTCGAGTGCGTCTGCGAGAGCGTCGCGGCCGCCGTCGGTGCCACCCTCGAGGGCGATCCGGACGATGACGCGGTCATCACCGTAGGACTCCGGCCGGCCGATCGGCTCGAGGTCGACCGGCACGATGCCCACGCCGTGCTTCCCGGTGCTCTCGGCGATGAGCTGCTCCGCCCAGGCCCCGAAGGACACGATGTCGTCGTCGGGCAGGAAGGTCAGCTTGTCGCGGCCAGCGCGGGCCAGAGTGCCGATCGCGATCCCCAGCGATACGCCGGGATTGGCGTCCGGGTCCGGCTCCCGGCACGCCCCGAGCATCGCGCCTGCGGACGCCAGCAGCGCGTCGAGGTCCAGCCCGATCAACGACGCCGGCACCAGGCCTACGTACGTCAGCGCGCTGTAGCGACCGCCGATGTCGGGCGGATTGAGGAACACTTCCCGGAAGGCGTCGTGGTGCGGGATCGCCTCGAGGCTCTTGCCCGGGTCGGTGATCGCAACGATGAAGGCGCCGGGAGTCTCGTACACGTGATGCTTCACCTTGTCGAGGGCCTCGCTCCCGCGATGCCACGCCTCCGCGAGGAACGCGTTGGGCTCGACGGTGGTGCCCGACTTGCTCGCCACGATCACGAGCGTGCGAAACGGATCGAGGTCATCGAACACGGCCGCGACCGCCTCCGGATCTGTCGAGTCGAGGATGCGCAGGGCGAGGTAACCATCGGTCGAACCGAACGTCCGATGGAGGACATCCGGGGCGAGGCTGCTGCCCCCCATCCCGGCCACGACGGCGGTCGTGAGGCCGGCGTCGACCATCGCATCGCCGAACCCCTCGAGAGCCGGGATGTTGTCGCTGAAGTCGATCGGGGCGTCGAGCCAGCCCAGGCGATCAGCGATGGACTCGGCGACCGTCGGGTCGTCCGTCCACAGCGACGTGTCGCGGTCGAACAGCCGGACGGCCCATTCGGCGTCGCGGGCGTCATCGACGACCGAACGATACGCGGCAGCGCCGTCCCCGAGCGCGAACGTCGGGACCTGGACGGGGGACGAGACGGGCTCGGTCATCGTGGCCTCCGAAGGAATTCCGGGGACCTGCATGGTACTGCCCTAACATCACCCCCGGCCGTGCGTCACACTGCAAGGGATGAGGGGGCGTTGGCTTCGCCTGGGTTCCTTGGCGATCGCGTCGGCGGTGCTGGGCTGCGCGCCGGCCCCGTCACCGACCCCACCGATGACCCCGCCACCGGTGCCTGCCGACGTCGTCCCGTGGCCCGACGTCGTGTGGTCGACGGCAGACGTGACCGGTGGCGGAGCGGCCGGTGACCCCGGCGGCGGAGAGATGGTGGCGGCAGTGACCGCGGGCCCGGACGGCTTCGTCGCGGTCGGGTACCGGGAGAACGAGGCTGTCCGTGACGGCCTGATCTGGTTCTCCGAGGATGGCGTGTCGTGGGTCTCAGTCGGGGCACCCGGCGCGTTCGACTCGGTGGAGCTGGTCGACGTGGCGACGTCGCCTCGCGGCTTCGTGGCGCTCGGGGTCGGGCTGCTCGCGCCGGCGGCCGACCACCCGCACGCCGTGTTCCTGCGTTCCCCCGACGGACGGTCGTGGGAACGCGTCGGGTCAGGTGCCGGGATCCGCGGACACCTATCCGGCATGGATCACCGGGGGTCCCGACGGGATCGTCGCGGCAGGCAGTGATGCGAACGGCGCTCCGGCGGTCTGGAGATCCCCGGACGGAACGACCTTCGAGCGCATGACGATCGAGCTCCCCGCCGACCTGTCGGTCACCGATCCGCATGCCGTCGACGGCGGCTACGTGGCGCTGGGCGGGAGCGGCAGCCCGCCCGTCCTGCTGCGATCTCCCGATGGGGTGCGCTGGACCGCCACGCCCATCGACGCTGCCACGGACGTTTCCGCAGCACGGTTGATCCCGGGTCGATGGGGATTGGTCGCCCAGGGGGCGTGGGTACCGACCTGCACGGCGAACGCGTCCTGCCCGGCCAGCTCGATCGCCTGGTGGTCGGAAGACGGGTCCGCGTGGGGTCGGCTGCCGGGCGACGCATCGCCCATCTCGAACGGTGGCAGCATCGTCGTCCCGGCCGGCCCACACGGCCTCCTGGCGATCGACGGCGCGAGCGCCTGGGCGAGCCCCGACGGTTGGGCGTGGCGTCCGCTTCCGGAGCCCGGCGATGGATCGATGCTGATCACCGATGCGGTCGTCGTCGGCGACGAGATCGTCGCGGTCGGGGCGGTCTACGGCGATGACGGGATCAGCCGTGGGGCCATCGTCGTCGCGAAGTAGCGTCGGGGCTCGGCGACCCGACGAGGGCTAGCGGCCGGCCGCCTCGATCGCAAGGACCTTGTCGAGTCGTCGCTTGTGCCGCGGCTCGCCGCGTGAACGTGGCCGCGAGGAAGGCGAGCGAGCACTCGACGGCGGGCTCCAGCCCGATGACGCGGGCACCGAGCGTCAGGACGTTCATGTCGTCGTGCTCGACGCCCTGGTGGGCGGAATACGTGTCGTGGCAGACCGCCGACCGGATCCCGCGCATCTTGTTCGCGGCGACGCTGGCGCCGACACCCGATCCGCAGATGAGGATGCCGCGATCGGCGTCGCCGGACAGGATCGCCTGGCCCAGCCGCTGGGCGAAGTCCGGGTAGTCGTCGTTCGGGTCGGAGCCGTCGCCGCCCAGGTCGATCAGCTCGTGCCCGACGCCGGCCGCTCCGATCCTCGCGATCAGCTCGTCCTTGAGCCACGCGCCGGCGTGATCGGCGGCGAACGCGACGCGCATCAGCTGTGGCCGGGATCGGAGTCGTCGGTCCGGTCGACGCCGGCTTCGCCGGAGCGCAGCGTCGGGTGGGCACCGCCGCTGCCCATGTGGGCGAAATGCCCGCCGTCGATCGTCCCGATCCGCCCGCGCAGCCCGTCACGCACGACCCGCCGGCCGACGTCCGCGACGCGCGCCACAGTGAACCCGAAGTGCTCGAAGATCGTGCCGGCCGGGGCCGAGGCGCCGAAGTGGTCGAGCCCGATGATCGCGCCCTCGTCGCCGACCCAGCGCTCCCAGCCGAGCGACACGCCGACCTCGACGCTGACGCGCTTGCGAACCGACGGCGGCAGGACCTCGTCGCGGTACGACGCATCCTGCGCCTCGAACCGCTCCCAGCAGGGGAGTGACACGACCCGGGTCGGGATGCCGTCGGCCTCGAGCGCCTCTGCCGCACCGAAGGCGAGCTGCAGCTCGGAGCCCGTGGCGATGAGGATCAGCTTTGGCGCACCGCCGTCGGCGTCACGGAGCACATAGCCGCCCCGCCCCACGCCCTCCCGCGCCTTGTCGGCCGTGCCGGGGAGGACGGGCAGCTTCTGGCGCGTGAGAGCGAGCGCGACCGGTCCGCCGCGCCGCTCGACCGCAAGGGCCCAGGCCGCCGACGTCTCGTTCGCGTCGCCGGGACGCACGAACCAGAGGTTGGGGATCGCGCGCAGTGCCGCGTAATGCTCGACCGGCTGGTGGGTCGGCCCGTCCTCGCCGAGCCCCACCGAGTCGTGCGTCCAGACGTGGATCACGTGCAACCCGGCCAGGGCGGACAGCCGGACCGCGCCCCGCATGTAATCGCTGAACGTCAGGAACGTCGCGTCGTACGGGATGAACCCGCCGTGGTAGGCGATGCCGTTCGCGATCCCGCCCATGCCGTGCTCTCGAACCCCGAAGCGCATGTTCCGGCCCGGCTCTTCGGCGCTGAAGTTCGGCTCACCCTTGACGTCGGTCAGGTTGGACTCGGAGAGGTCGGCCGAACCGCCGAACAGCTCGGGTACCGGCCCGGCGAGCGCCAGCGATCGCGTCCTGCGACGCGTTCCGAGTGGCCAGCTCGGTCCCCGCTTCGTACGTCTTGAGCCCGCCGTCCCACCCGGGCCGCAGCCGGCCATCCACGCGCCGCAGGAATTCCTCCGCGCGCGCCACGTCGCTCGCCCCGTACCGGGCAAGCTTCTCGTTCCACTCGTCGACGAGCCGCTCGCCGGCCGGGACCGCCTCGCGGAACACGGCCAGCGCGTCGGCCGGCACGTGGAACGTCGCATCTGGGTCCCAGCCGTAGGCCTCTTTCGTCAGGCGGACCTCGTCGGGACCCAGCGGCGCGCCGTGCGCCTTCTGCGAGTCCTGCTTGTTCGGGCTGCCGTAGCCGATGTGGGTCCGAACGGCGATGAGGCTCGGCCGGTCGTCGGCGTCGCGAGCCGTCCGGATCGCCGATTCGATGGCGGCGATGTCGTTGCCGTCGGCGACCCGCTGGGTGTGCCAGCCGTAGGCGTCGAAGCGCTTCGGCACGTCCTCCGAGAACGCCATCGCCGTCGGGCCGTCGAGCTGGACGTGGTTGTCGTCGTACAGGACGATCAACTTGCCGAGGCGCAAGTGGCCCGCGAGGCTCGCCGCCTCCGAGGCGATGCCCTCCTGCAGGTCGCCGTCGCTGGCGATCACGTAGGTGCGGTGATCGACGATCCTGCCGCCGTCGCCGTTGAACTCCGCTCCGAGCCGCCGCTCGGCGATGGCCATGCCGACAGCGTTCGCGAAGCCCTGACCGAGCGGCCCGGTCGTCGCCTCGACCCCCGGCGTCAGCCCCGACTCCGGATGACCAGGCGTCCGCGAGCCCCACTGGCGGAACCTCGTCAACTCGTCGAGCGGGAGGTCGTAGCCGGTCAGGTGGAGGAGCGAGTAAAGGAGCATCGAGGCGTGCCCGGCCGACAGGACGAAGCGGTCGCGATCCGGCCACTCGGGGTGAGTCGGGGCGTGTCGGAGGAAACGCGTCCAGAGCACGTACGCCATCGGGGCGGCGCCCATCGGGGCGCCGGGGTGTCCCGAGTTCGCCTGCTGGACCGCGTCGATCGACAGGGTGCGGATCGTGTCGATAGCAAGGCGGTCGAGGTCGGTCGTCACGGCGGCCATGGGCGGGACTCCGATCGTCGGTGGCGTGAGGGAACCGGAGGATCTAGGACGTCCATTGTAGGTGTCACCGTCATCACTGCCGCACGGTCGGTCGTCACCCCTCGTCCCGCATCCGATAGGCTGCGGCGATCCGTGCCGCCTCGTCGGCGGCGCCCTGCGATGCCGTGATCGCGAGCAGGAAGGCATCGCGATCGAGGGCCTCCAGCGCGACGTCGGTGACCGTCACGACCGACGCGGTCCGCGGGATGTCGCGGATAAGAGCGAGCTCACCGAACGACGATCCGGGACCGAGCCGACCGATGATTCTGCCGCCCTGCGAGACCTGGACCTCGCCCTCCTCGATCGCATAGAAGCGGTCGCCGACATCGCCCTCGGTGATCACGGATGTTCCCGCGGGCAGCGCCTCGGCGGAGAGGGAAGCTGCGGCCGCCTCGAGCGCCGGCGGTGCCAGTGGTGCGAACAACGGAAGGCGCCGCAACAGCGCGATCTGGCGGAATGGGATCGGATGGGCCGCTTCATCGCGCCCCACGGTCCGGAAGATGGCCAGAGCGACGAGCGGCAGAGTCAGGGCCGACGCGACGATGGCACCACCGAGCCCGACCACGGCGACCAGGACTCCGGCGACCAACGCCCCCGTCGCGGCTCCACCCATCGACGCACCCTCTGCCAGGCCGAAGACGCTCGGAAGATCCTCGACCGGGACCAACCGCTGCAACACGGTCCGCACCGCGACGTCGACGACGGCGAGCCCGATCCCCGCCCCGACCAGCAGGACGAGCGCTGTGGTGCCCTCGCTCACGCGTGCGACCCCGACCACCGGGACCGCCCAGACGCATGCGCCGATGAGAAGAAGCGGGGTCAGGCGCGGGCGCCCGACGAGGCCAACAGTCAGGGCGCCACCGACGACCCAGCCGACCCCGATGGCGGCGGACAGGAAGCCGGCGCCGGCCTGCCCCATGCCGAGGACTTCGATCGACGCAAAGACGAGCAGGACGTCCATCGCTGCGGCCACGCCGAACCGCGCAGCGAGCAGCGCGACGGCCAGGGCGCGTCCCGGCTCCGCTATCACGGCCCGGATCCGGTTCGGGCGCGCTTCGGTCTGGGCGGGCGGCTCAACATCCGATGCCGCCTGCACGACCGGTCGACTGGCAAGGGAGTGCAAGGGACCGACCAGCAGCGCGGCGATCAGGGTCGCGACGCCGGCGCCCAGGTACACGGCGGCCGGCGATGCCACCGTCAGTACGAGGCCACACAGGAGCGGCCCGATCAGGACACCCATTCCCTCGAGGAGCGTCGAAAGTGCGTTCGCTGCGGTCAGGTGTTCCGCCCGCCCGACGACTGCAGGGAGGATCGCGCTCTGGATGGGTCGGATGCTCGTATAGGCCACGACCACGCTGGCGGCGAGGACGTACACGATCAGCGGCGGTAGGCCCACGAACATCGCCAGCCCCGTGGCGAGCATCGCGGCCCCGGTCGTCGCATATGCCAGTGTCAGCGCGCGGCCACGCGGCATCCGATCGCCGATCTTCGCCGTCAACGGCGCGGCTATGGCGGCAGGAAGCAATTGGGCCACTGCGACGATGCCGACGGACGCCGGGCCGCTCGCC
>CAWABZ010000002.1:0-22627 GCA_963780425.1 uncultured Chloroflexia bacterium
GAGGTCACCCGCCATGTGAGGTAGGTGGCATGCGTCGCTCGCTCAAGTTTCCGCTCGTCCTGGCCGTCGTGGTCGCCCTCGGGCTCGTCGCTCCGGCGACGGTCGCCGCCGGAAACGGGGACGGCTCCCGGAAGGAAGTCGTCACCTTCGTCAGTCGCGCCGAGCTGATCGCGAAGGGCCTCATCGTGCCCGCGACGGGTAGCAGCTCGGCCGGGACCCAGGCCCTGTGCGTCTGGGACTGCATCTGCAACTGGTCTCAAGAACCGGCGAGAACCTCCGCACGTTGAAACCGTTCGTGACGATGGTCCAGGGCAACGGCCCGACCACGATCGCCATCGATATCACGCGGACCGTCAAGAACAGCTTCTCGGCGAACGTCAGTGTCAGCGCTGAGGTCGTGACCGCCGGCGTCGGTTTCAACGTGGAGCGATCCGAATCCGTGGCATATCGCTCCAGCACCACCGTGCCCGAATGGCGCGTGCTGGACCATCCGCGCCTACAACGTCTTCTTCAAGCAGCAGCTTCGAGGTCTGGCAGGAGCCGTTCATCGGCTCGGACAAGAAGATCGGGATCGGCACCGCGCGCAACTTCCAGGGCATCGAGTTCCGCCTGACGAAGTGGTGCTGAGGCCGGCCGTCGTCGGCTTGGTCGTCATGGCGGCGCTGGCCTGCGCCGCCCCGCCGACATCGACCCAGCCGCCTGCGCCGGCTGCGGAGGTCGCTTTCACCGCGCGCTGGGTGGCCGACGATGGATCGGTCCTCGCGCTCAACGTGCTCGTCGCCGCCGGCACCGACCGTCGACGGTTGCCGGCCATCGCCCGGGAGCTCCGCCGCACGCGACCGCACGCCCGGGTGATCGTGACGTTCTTCGATGATGCCGCGGGGCCGGAGCGCTACGTCATCGGCCAGGTACGCCGGCCGGCGACGAGCCGGTGATCGCGTCGGGCGGCCCGACCTGGCTCGGGACCTTCGATCTCCCAGCCGACCCGGCTCCGCCAGGGTCAGGGCAGCCGAGCGGTGATGGCCAGCGGGTCGACGCCACGGATGGCTCCGTCGGCGGCCTTCAGTTCGAACCCGGCGCCTTCGAGAAGGCCCCGCGCGATCGACGCTCGAAGTCCGCGGTCGAGCGGTTCGACGACGTCGCGCTCGGCGAGCGTCACCGCTCGCGAGCGTGTCTGATACGGCGTGCTCCGCGAGCAGTTCGGCCGCGAGCACCTGCTCAACCAAACGCTTTGGCTTCACCGAGCTTGAGCAGCTCCATGGCCCCGTCCCTCTTTTCTTGCGGATCGGCCTGCTCGCCTACACGGCGAGTCCGACAACGCTGGACCCGGCGACCGCCGCGGAGACGCGGGCCGGATCAGCCGACAAGAGCCCCGCCGCGACCAGGTCATGCGCGCTGGCTTGATCGAAAAGCGCGACGACTCGCGGCTGCAACGTGAGCCGCGCCGAGGTGCTCAATGTTGACCGACGGGCACGATGTTCGGCAGCCCGCCACGCATCCAAGACGCGGGCATCAACCCGGGGCCGCACCATCTGCTCCATCATCCGCGGTCCACGGCCTCCCTGACGAGCCGCGGGATCGTGGCCCAGCGGACGAGGCCGGCCACTTCCAGCGCGCCGAGGCGGACCGGGCCGTTCCGTGTCAAGGTCGTCATCGGTGATCGCGCCGTCGTCGAAGGTCGCGGCAGCGGCACCCGCCCGTACCGTGTCGCTTCGGCCGTCCATTGTTTGCGCCACTCCCGGCGTCGGTACCGGGACCTCGAGATGGGCCGGCGAGCCAGGTCAGGGACCAGGTCCGAGGCACCACCCGATATGTGTCGTAGCTGCCGCCGCCCGTCGCGAGCCATCGAACCGAATTGATGCGCGAGCTCGTCGACCAGCCGCGCCGCCCCGTCCGTGGCGCCGTCGTCGTGACGTTCAGACGCGACGCGCGGATCCCACTGCGAGTCCCCCCGTGTTGCGACACGATCAGGTCCGGCCCGAACGAGGCCGCTAGCTCTGGGACCAGCCTCTCCAGGATGGGGCCACCCACGCCCGATCCCCGGTCCCCGGCAGGAGCGGGACGTCGACAGCGGTGCCCTGCGGCGACGCCCCCCCACCGTCGATCGCCTGTGCCCGGGAACAGGTACTGACCACTTTTCGTGGATCGAGAACGTCAGCACACCCGGGTCGTCCCAGAACAGGCGCCTGGACACCGTCGCCTATGGACGTCGAGGTCGATGTACACACCCGCAATCCGTCCCGGCGTGCACGCGCGATCGCCAAAGCCGGGTCGTTGTAGATGCAGAAACCGGATGCCCGCGCGCGCATCGCGTGATGCAGGCCGCCACCCGGGTGGAAGGCATGCTCGATGTCCCCGCGGAGGATGCCTTCCATCGCACGCAACGAGCCACCGGCCACCGACGCGGCCGCGTCATGCATGCCCGGGAACGGCGGGTTATCGGAGACCCGATCCCCGCCTCGGAGAACCCGTACGGATCAACCGAGAACCGCTTCACCACCTCGAGGTACTCGGCCGCGTGACACAGCAACAGGTTCTCGTCGGGCGCCGGTTCGGGCGCCAGACCCGGCTCCGCGCCGACCGCGCGTAAAAGGTCGATCCCCGGCCCGAAACGGCGCGGCGTCAGCGGATGGTCGGGCCCGAAATCGTAGTCGGTGGAGCGTGGCCCGTAGACGAGCAGCATGACCGGCACGATAGCGGTTGCCGCCGCGCTACCATCCGCGGATGCAGGACATCGGTCTGGTGCTCATCGTGATCCTCGCGCTCGTGCTGCTGTGGCGCGGGCCGAAGACGCTGCCCAAGCTCGGTCAGGCGCTCGGGCGGGGCGTGCGCGAGGCGCGCGAGGAGGCATCGAAAGCGCAGGCCGAGATCCAGGCGCGCGCGTCCGACGAGTCGTCGACGACCGCCGACACGGACCAAGCAGCGGCTGACGGACCGCCAGGCGCGCCAAAGACGCGCCAGACGCGCCGGCGGACACCCCACCGGCCGACCGCAGGCCGCCCGACACGGCGTGACCCCGGACGAGCTCGAGGCTCTCATCCGACGACCCGGCCCGGGTCCTCATCGAACGACGATCGAGATCGACGGCGTCCCGACGGAGACGCTCGCCGACCTGCCACCCAAGCGTGACGGCCTGCTGTTCGTCGGGCTGAACCCGTCGCCGGTCAGCGTCGCGGCCGGCCATTACCACCAGGGGCGCCTCGGGCAGCGGTTCTGGCAGCGGCTGATGCATACGGGCATCATCCCGCCCCGCACTGACGTCACCGAGGCGGACGACGCCCTCGTCGCGGCCGGCCACGGGATCACCGACCTGATCAAGCGCCCGACGGCCCGCGACGAGGCGACCGACGAGGCGCTGCGCGAAGGGGTCGGTCCGCTCTGGCAGAAGATCGCGCTCTGGCGACCGGGCGCGGTCGTGTTCATCTACAAGCGAGTGGCCCAGACCGCCGCCGGCCGCGAGCTGGACGAGCCGTGGGGTCAGCTGAAGGGCGTGGCGCTGGCCGGTCGGCCGTGCTTCCTCATGCCGGGTCCGTACGCGACGACCGAGCAGGTCGACGAAGGCCTCAACCTGCTGCGGAACCTGGCAGCGTCGCTTCCTGTGGATCGACCGTAGGCTCGTCCGCGGACGTTTTCGCGACTGCCGCGCCCGGCGACGGCAAACCCAGCCAGAACGCGACCAGCAGCAGTACCCATGCGACCAGCGACGCGTAGCTCGCGACATTCACGATCGTGATCCACGGCTCCCCGGTGCCGAGGACCGCCCCGATCGCCAGCCGCACCGCGAACAGCAGGGTGGTGGCGATCCCGGCCATTGCCCACGCACGCCGGGGCACCTCGCCCGACAGCCAGCCGCCGACCGTGACCGTCACGAGATAGGCCCACGCCAGCGTCACGAGCAAGCTCACGACGAAGCTGATGGCGAGCTGGAGGAGATCCGCTGGGGCGGGTGTCCCAGTGAGCAACGGAACGATGGACGCGATCGACACGACCGCGCTGACGACCCCGAGCGCAACGAGCCAGATCATCAGAGGGCGCTCCGCTGCGCTGCGTTCCTGGCGGCGCGCGCTCGACAAGCCCGCTCCGGTGTAGAGCGCGGCGAACATCCCGAGCAGGGCCGTGAACACTCCGAACGCGACGACTGCCGGCGTGGCCGGGCTGACAGCGTCCGGGGTGAAGGCGATGAGCGACTCGAAGATCGCGCCGTCGAAGACTTCCAGGAGCTCTGCGAACGCGAACAGGGCGACGCCGAACACAAGCAACGGCACGGTTCGTCGCGCGTCTGGATGGCGGGCGAACAGTGCGACCCCGAATAGCGGTGCGACGACGCCCGGAATGAGTCCGAACAGGAGCGCCGATACGGCGTTCAGGTCCACGATCGGGTACTGCGCCGTCCACCGGCGCCAGACGCTCCACAGGATGAACACAGCGACGAGACCGAACACGAACACCCAGATGGACTGCCGAGTCAGCACGTCGGGCAGGTGCGGACCGCGTGCTTCCGGGATCGGCGGTTCGGTGGTGCCGTTGGTCATGCGGGCCAGTCTAGTGGGGGAGTCGACGGGTCACGGGTGTCCACCAAGCCTTCGCGCGGTCGGCGCCGCCGCGGCGAGGCGCGCAACCGACGCACGCCACGCCTCATCGTCGATCGGGCCAGGGATCATGCGGGCACCCCGGCCACCGTCCAGGTCGCCCGTCACGACGAACTGCCCCTCCCCGATCACGAACGCCAGGCCCTCCGGCACGAGACCCGGCGTCGACACGACCCGAACCGGAACGTCGCCAGCGTCGATCGATGCCCCATCCTCGACTTCGGCCACGACGTACGGCAGGTGGCGGCCGCCGTGACGACCGACGTGCACCTCGATCCCGAGCTGCTCCCGCAGCGACTCAGCACCGCCCGCGTGATCCGGCTCGGCGCTCGTGAGGGCGATCGCCTCGATCCGACCTTCCCGCCGCGCCGCCTCTTCGACCGCGCGATCGAGGCCCGGACCGGTCGGATCGCCCGGGTCGATCAAGACAACCGCTCGCGCCCGACGAGATACGCGTTGACCGGCTGGCCGGCGACGCCGCCACCAGCCGGCATCTCGATGCGGACGATGTCCTCCCCGATCTCCTCGACACCGACCTCCCCGAGCCGCCCCGGCGCAAGGCGCGACCGGATCTCGTCGATCGACGAAACGTGGAGCAGTTGCGTCAGCGTCGTCGACGTCGGCAGCCACATGCCGAGCTCGCCTCGCGCCATCGACTCCAGCGCATCGACCGGTCGATGCCAGCCATGCGCGACGACCTCCTCACCGACCAGCGTCGCCTCCGCAGCCTCGGGCAAGTCTGCCGCGAAGAACCGCGCGTCGAATCGGCGCTCCATGATCGGCGGCGTGACCCAGCGCGACAGTGGCACGAGTCGATCCGTGCGCAAGCGCAGGTCGAACTCCTCGGCGATCGCGGGGAAGGCGTCCGCAGACGCCAGCAGTCGATGGCGCGCCGCCGCGAGGTCCACGCCCGCTGGATGGTCCGCGAGCAGCACGCCGACCTCCTCGAACGCCTCGCGGATGGCCGCCACGTACGCGGCCAGGGCCTCGGTCGGCGGCAGGTCTCCGCCGAGCGCGGCCGCGGCCTCGCCACCGCTGACCACGGATCGCGCGAGCAGCCGCGGGTCCGCATCTGCGTCGTCGACGCGTCCGCCCGGGAAGACGTGCATGTCGGGCGCGAAGGCCATCGACACCGGCCGACGCGTCAGCAGCACCTCCAGGCCGGACGCACCGGGTCGGAGCAGCACGACGGTCGCGGCAGGCAGGGGCGTCGACACATCGCCATCCTAGGAGCATGGCGCGGACATTCGGGCTCCTCGGCGTTCCGTCGAGCGCCGGCGCCCGGACACCGGGTCAGGAGAAAGGCCCGGCCGCCTTGCGCGCCGCCGGCCTGCTCGAGCTGCTCGACGCGACAGGCCTGGAGGTGCGTGATCACGGCGATCTGCCGCTGTTTCGCTGGCGTCCCGATCACGCCACCCGCACCCCACAGAACCTTGCGGCGGTCGTGTCTGTCGCCTCGGAGGTGGCCGGGTCGATCGAGGGAGTGGTCCGAGAGGGAGAGATCCCGCTCGTCGTCGGTGGGGACTGCACGATCACAGTCGGCGTGATCGCGGGGATGCTACGAGCCGGACTCGATCCGAGCCTGCTCTACGTCGACGGTGGCGTGGATCTCTACGTGCCAGGGACCCAACCCGCCGGCCACATGGACTCCATGGGCGTGGCGCACCTCCTCGACGAGCCGGGTGCCGCTCGCGAGCTGGCCGGCATCGGCCCGACCACGCCGATGCTCGAGCCGAGCAAGGTCATGTTCTTCGGTCAGAGCGCGGTGTCCGTACGGCCGTCGGAGGATCCCCGGGACGTCGAGGGGGTCGTGTTCGCCAGGCACGACTTCCGCAGCTATCCGATCGAGGTCGTCGCGGGTCGTCCGTCCGAGGCCGCCACTGAAGCCCGCGCCGACATCGAGCGGGACGCCGGGCCGTTCATCGTGCATTTCGATGTCGATGTGCTCGACTTCCTCGATTGCCCGCTCGCAGACCAGCCGGAGGATCGGGGGCTGCTGCTCGATGAGGCGATGACGTGCCTTGCCGTTTTCGCGGGCAGCTCCAAGTTCGGTGGCCTGGTGGTCACCGAGATCAACCCCGACCACGCGGACGTCGAGGGCGCGACGCTGAAGCGATTCGCAGCGGGGATCGCCGGAGCTCTGGCCGGCGGCTCGACCCAGGGCTAGGGCGTCGGGATCAGCCGTCAGCTGGTCGATCAGGCGATCCGGCGTCGACACCGGCATCGAGCAGACGAAGTCGCGGCAGACGTAGGCGGTCGGACGTCCGTCGATCAGGGGCCGGTCGTGGAGCAGGGCGACTGCCGAGTCCGCGGCGGACGTCGGTGATGCCACGGCCAGGACCTGGAACGGCCGCCACTCGGACCAGACCGGCCCGAGGAGGTCCCGCGTCGCGTCGTCAGCAGGGTCGCCGATGACCGCCACCTCGACGGCGTCGCCCGCCGCGAACGAGGCCGCCACGAGCCACTGGGCGAAGCCGGTCGGGTAGCGGGTCATGAACGACGCGACCGTGCCGATCGCCCGTTCCGCGGCGTCGCGATAGCGCCCCTCCCCGGTCAGCGCGGCGAGGCGGAGCAGGACGGTGGCTGCCATCGCGCCGCCCGAGGGGACCGCGTTGTCCTGTGGGTCCTTGGGGCGCGTGATCAGGCGCTCGTGGTCGTCGGCGGTATCGAAGAAGCCGCCGGCCGGGTCCTCGAATCGCTCGAGGATGCGGTCCACAAGGCCGCGCGCGAGCCTGAACCAGCGCTCGTCGAAGGTCGTCTCGTACAGAACCAGCAAGCCCTCGGCGAGATGGCTGTAGTCCTCGAGCACCCCCGCCCCGACGGCACGACCGTCCTTCCACGACCGCCTCAGCGACCCATCGTCGGCGAGAAGCCCGTCGACGATCGTCCCGGCGGCCGCCGTTGCCGCGGCCGTGTAGCGCTCCTCCCCGAGCAGCCGGCCGGCCTCGGCGAAGGCCGCGATCGCCAGCCCGTTCCAGGCCGCGAGCGCCTTGTCGTCGCGCGCCGGCTGCGGTCGGGTCGCGCGTCGCTCCAGCAGCGCCACACGGGACGCGGCCAACGATGTCTCCAGCGAAGGGTCGTTCCGCGCCGGCGGCTCGTTCGACGCGTCCCAGACCCGCGAGAGGATCGTCACGCCTTCCCAGTTGCCGTCCGGGGTCACGCCGTACGCTCGCTCGAAGGCGGCCGCCGCCTCGCCCTCCCCGAGGACCTCGCGGATCTCCGACGCGGACCAGGTGAAGGTGCGTCCCTCCTCGCCGTCGGTGTCGGCGTCCTGGCTCGCCGCGAACGCCCCGTCCTCGCGGCGAAGCTCCCGGAGCATGTACTCGAGGACGCCGGTCGCGACCTCGCGATACTGCGCACCGCCGGAGTCCTCGCCGAACTGGCGCGACGCATGCAGGTACACCCTGGCCAGCTGCGCGTTGTCGTAGAGCATCTGCTCGAAATGCGGCACGAGCCAGCGGGCGTCGGTGGCGTAGCGGTGGAACCCGCCCCCCAGCTGGTCGCGGATCCCGCCGTCGGCCATCTTGTCGAGCGTGAACCGGACCATGGCGCCCGGTGCCCGGTCGCCTGCCGCCATCCGGCGGAGCATGTACTCGAGCGTCATCGGCTGCGGGAACTTCGGTGCCCCGCCCCACGACCCGTTCCGCGCATCGAACCCAGCGTCCAGCGCCGCGTTGACGGCATGAAAGAACTCGCGATCGATGACGGCCTCGCCGCCGCCCGACGCATTGCGCGCCTGCTCGACGAGCGCCGACACGAGCCGCTGGCCAGCATCGAGCACCTGCCCGCGCTGCGTCCGCCACGCCTCCGAGACTCCCTCGAGCACCTGGCGGAACGACGGCATGCCGTGGCGCGGCTGGTCCGGGTAATACGTGCCGCCGTAAAACGGCTGGCCGTCGGGCGTCAGGAAGACAGACATCGGCCAGCCGCCGCCCCCGGTCATCGCCTGGACCGCCGACATGTAGATGGAGTCGAGGTCTGGTCGCTCCTCGCGATCGACCTTGATCGACACGAAATGGTCGTTGAGCACCTTGGCCGTCGCCTCGTCCTCGAACGATTCGCGCTCCATGACGTGGCACCAATGGCACGCGGCATAGCCGATCGACAGGAAGATCGGGCGGTCAAGGAGCTTCGCGCGGGCCAGTGCATCTCCGCTCCAAGGCATCCAATCGACCGGGTTGTTCGCATGCTGGAGTAGGTACGGACTGGTCTCGCCCGCGAGGAGGTTGGGCATGGCCCGATGGTACGCCGGACCCAGCGACGACTCTTTGGTGCCAAGGCGCACCGTTACCGTTCGATTTCGAACTGATAAGGGCCAGATAACGCCCTATGGGTATGGTGTGCCCGACTCCGGTTGGACTAGGCTCATCGCCTGGCGGAGTCTTGAGTGACCGCCGGTCGTTGGGGGGTGCCTGTCGTGGAGCACGGCCCGTCGTGAGACGGCTGATCGTCGGACTCCTCGCCGCTCTGCTGGGCGCAGGTCTGGTCGCGCCGGGCGTCCTCGCCGCGCCGTCGACCACCGGTGTCCCGAAGGTCGTCCTCGTCGTGGGACCGGCCGGCGGCCCCACAGACCGCTACCGCTCGGAGGCCCGCAAGGCCGCGGCGCTGGCGCGCAAGTACACCCCCGATGTCACCGAGATCTACTCCCCGAATGCGACCTGGCCGGCCGTCAAAAAGGCACTCCAGGGAGCGAGCCTCGTCATCTACATGGGCCACGGCAACGGCTGGCCGAGTCGGTATCGCGACGAGCTCTACCCGCCCAGCCAGAACGGTTTCGGGCTGAACCCATCGGCCGGGAGCGGAGACAGCACCCACCAATACTTTGGCGAGGCCAGGATCGCCGAAAGCATCCAACTGGCGCCGAATGCTGTCGTCCTGCTCAACCATCTCTGCTACGCGTCGGGCAATACGGAGCCGGGCCTGCCCGAGGGCACGCTCGCGATGGCCAAGCAGCGCGTCGACAACTTCGCGGCCGGGTTCATCCGAGCCGGCGCCGCGGCGGTCGTCGCCGAGGCGTACACCAACCCGAATCACATGGTCCGGTCCGTTCTGGCGGGCCGTGGCGGGATCGAATCCGCATGGCGCCACGCACCGAGCGCGAACGGCAACACCTTCGGCTTCGAGAGCGTACGCAGCGACGGGTACGTCGCCGAGATGGACCCGGAACGCGGCGACTCGGGCTTCACGCGGTCGATCGTCCTCAAGCGCGGCCTGGCCTCGAAGGACGTCCTCAGCCACGCCCGCGGTCGAGCCGCCGGCAGCCGCCCGACCGTCGACCCGGCGTCACTCGTCCCAAGCCTGTCCGGGACCGGCCTGACGATCAAGATGCCGACCCTCCGGTCGACCGTCGCGGGCGCGACGCTGTGGTACCGCATCCCGTACGCCATCCGGTCCCGCAACAAGCTGCCCGATGACATCCAGGCGAGCGTCCGCTGGGATCCGCTCGACCCCGCAACGTCGTCGGCGGCGACCGATCCCGAAGTGGCACCCGACTTCGGCCTCGTCACCCCGGAACGGATCGGCGACGTGGTCGCGCCCAGCGCGCTCCGGATCGACAAGAAGAACCTGTCGATCCGGGTGTCCGCCCCGGCGGCGCCGGGTCGATACCGGCTGTCGGTGAGCCTCCACGACAAGGAGGGGGTCGCCTACGACGCCACGAGTCAGGCGATGCTCTCGTCGCTGATCGTGCGGTTGACCGGCCCACACGACGCGGGCGTCGTCGGCCCCGATGCGCTCGAGATCGCGCCGGGCGCGGCGCACAAGCTGGCGCTGTGGGTCACGAACCTCGGCCATCAGGAATGGGGCCAGAAGGCCGTCCCGGGCGCGAAGACCGTCGACAATGCACGCAACCCGACCGGCTCCGCCAAGGCGACCAATGCCCGTCTCATCGGGACGTGGGTGTCGCTCGGTGGCGCCGACGATCCGGCCCAGACCGAAGCCGCGGCCGCCGCCTCTGTGAGGGCGACCGCTCTCCCACCCGGTTTCGCTCCGCGAGCCGTCACCAGGGCCGAGGTCCTGTTGTTCGCGCCGAGCGCACCCGGCGACTATCTGCTCGTCGTCGACATCGTGACGCCCGAGATCGGCTCGCTCGCAGCCCAGGGCGTCGACCCGACCATCGTGCGCGTGCACGTCGCTGTCCCGGTCGCAGAGCCTGCTGCCGAACCAGCCGCCCCGGTCATCCAGAACCAGTAGCCTCCGCCGGGGGCGGCTCGGGCGTACGATGCGCCGCGACATGACCCAGTCGAACGCCGTCCCGGGCTTCCTGCCGTCGGTCCACGGCCTGCATTTCTCGAACCGCTTTCCGCCGGGCCCGACCGTGCGCCTCGGCTTCATCGACCCGCGCTGGGTCGGGGTCGGCAACGCCGAGGCCGGGCTGTGTGGCGGGATGAGCTGGTTCGTGCGCGAACGCTTCGAGACCGGGCTCCCCATGCCGGCCGATACCGCCGCGCCCGACAACGGCTCGCCGCTGTTCCGGGCGATCGTGCGCCGGCAGGTCATGTCCCTCGACTGGATGCGCGGGCCGCTGCGTTTCTGGCTGTCGGCCGGCACGTCCCCGGATCGACTGCGTCGCCGGACGCTCGAGACAGAGTGGCCGAGGATCCGGGCCGCCATCGATGCCGGACGGCTGCCGATGGTCGGCCTCGTGCGGCACCACGGCTGGAACCCGTTCCACCTCACGAAGGATCACCAGGTGCTGGCGTTCAGCTACGACACAGCCGACCCGGACGGCCCGACGACGATCCGCCTCTACGACCCGAACTGGCCGAACCGCGACGACGTGTCGGTCACGCTGCTCCACGGCGGCTTCCTGCAGTCGACGGGCGAGCAGCTCTTCGGGTTGATCGCGCTGCATTAGGTTACGAGCGACTCCGGGCCCTTGAAGACGTGCTGCTGGTGACCAACGGATTTGGCTCCGCACTCGGCCAGTCCGTCTCGGTCCGACGGGAGGATCAACGGCGAGTCCGCCGTCCAACCTGATGACAGTGCCACGCTCCTGGATTCGACCATGGGCGGGTCGAGGTGGGGCGAGCGAACCAGCACCAGCTGGCTTCCGGACCACCGTGCAGAAATCAGACCTTGGTCGAAGAGACGCTGAACAGTAGGTGTAAGCGCAAGCCCATTCGACACTGAAGTCGGGCCCTCGATCGCTCACGGGTCCGATATAGCGGCATCCGAGAAGCTGGCTCGCTCGCCTGCGCGGGACGTTGACCCGGTTGTCAGCCCGTGTCACCGCACAGGTGAAGATGTATGCCGCTGTGACGTCCCGCCGAAAACGAGCATCGCGGGTGACTGCCTCAACCGAGGCGACGGATCGCTCCGCCGCGATCAGTTCGGCTGCACGTGGTCGTCTCCGAGTAGTCTGACCAGCCCAAGACTACCGGCGTGTCCAAGCTCGAGGATCCGGGTCGCATCCTCATCGCGGCCAGAGTTCGGACTGATCGATCCGCGCATGTCCGGTGTTCCGACCTGGCCAATCCCGGATCCGATGCCTCCATTGCTCGCCGAGGAGGCGGAACGGCATGGGTTCGGGAAGTATTGATTTCGTCCGGCGTTGAGGACCTCCCACTGGGGCCCGCCCTGTGAACCGTTCGACTCGTCGCTGGCGAAAGGCGCCGACGCGTAGGGCGGCCCAACCGATGTCGGCCATCCTGGCGATTCGGATTCGTCGACCGGCCCGAGATTATCGCGACCATCGGTCACCAGTTCGCCAGCGGCTCGAAATGCCTCCGATATCGAGCCGGGTATCGACGGACGCCGTGTCTGCGTACCCGTCCCGGGCCGAGCTGGTTGAGCACCGCGAACCGCCCCGAGTCGCAGGCTAGCGCCTCGGTAACAGCCCGGGACCGAATTGACGACCCCTCGATCTCAAGCCGCTCCGCACTCCACGAATCGCTCGGTGAGGACGTAGTACGAGACAGAGCTGAGCTCAAGCCACTCAACCTGGGGCGGGCGGCCGAACATCAGCCACCGACCAAGGGCGAGGCCGTTGTTCTCGAACATGACGCGAGGCCGGCGTTCGAGGATGAATTCAGGGAGGTCGGCGAGGGCCTCCTCGATCAACTCCTCTTCGTGGCCTTTGAGGATCCGATCAAGCGTCGTGAACTCGGATGCACTCATGCCCGGCAGCATGATCAGATCGATCGAGATCGTCGATCCCTAGAACGGCGTCGAATTCCAGGGTGCTCGCGGTGGCGTGAACAGCGCGTCTGCGGTCTGCAGGACGCCGGGTTGGCACTCGCGGACGCGGCCCGCCACACCCAGGTCGACGAACCGGAAGCCGCCCAGGTAGGCCGCCGCCAGCGTGCCGATGTCGAGCTCCATGTCGGGCGCCGCCGTCGTCCGCGTGACCTCGGCTCGGCCGGCGTCGATGCCCAGCTGCCACCGGCCCGCGTTCGACTCGAACATGTCGTCGGCGATGTCGAGGACCAGCGAACCCGAGCCCACGTACCGTCGCGCCGATAGCGCCTCGGGCAGATCCAGGATCCGCAGCCACAGCCCGTCGTTGATCGTCAGGCTCATCCGGCGCGGCTCGAGGAGCCAGTGCTGGAGCGGATGCGGCACCGGCCCACGGCGGCCGACGATCGTGCGCACGAGATCCATCGACAGCAGCCACTGCCAGAGCGCCTGTTCCGCGGCCGGGTCGACGCCGGTGACCTCGATGACATTCATCGTCGACGCCGGGCCGGTGGGCCCCCAGTTGTGCTCGATGCGATAGATCGCGTAGCCGCGCGGCTCGCCATCGACCTCGATGACCGCCATGTACTTGATGCCCTGGCCGCCGCGTCGCATCCACTCGGCGTCGGCGACGAGCGACAGCCGCCATTTCGGCTCGATCCGATCGAGCGCTCCCGGGATCCCCGGCCGGACGCGGTCGTAGATCGTGGCGAATAGCTCCGTCGCCTCGTCCGTGTCGACCATGCGGATCTGCGCCCCGTCGCCGAGATCCACGGGCTCGCCGAACTCCGCGAGCGCCGTGTCCAGCGTGAACGACGACGCCGTCGATGCCTGGCCGAACCCGAACCGCTGGTAGATCGC
Source organism: uncultured Chloroflexia bacterium (assembly GCA_963780425.1). Lineage (GTDB taxonomy): Bacteria > Chloroflexota > Limnocylindria > Limnocylindrales > CSP1-4 > SPCO01. The sequence continues at coordinate 13,626 of CAWABZ010000002.1, forward strand.
CGCCTCGGACGCCGTCAGGACCGCGACCGGCTCGCCGCGCTTCCGGGCATCCTCCAGCAGCCAGTCCATCATCTGGCGCAGGATCCCGCGTCGCCGGTAGTCGGGCCGCACGCCGACGCCGGTGATGCCCCCAGCACCGACCTCGCCGCCCGGGACCGTCAGTCGGAAGGTGTAGGCACCCGCAGTCCCGACCCGTTTCGCCCCGTCGAACGCGCCGATCAATCGGTCGAAGTCGAGCAGCGGCCGCTCGGCCTCGATCTCCTCCTTGGTCAGGCTCTCGGCAAACGCGTCCGCGAGCGGTTGCCAGAACTCGTGCAGCTCGTCGGGCTGCGGGTTGCGCAACGTGATCTCGTCGGTCATGACGGGAATCGTGCCACGTGTCATCGATCTGTCGCGGACCGGGGCGCAGACTGGGTCACATCATGAGTCTCGCGACGCTCGACCGAGTGCTTGCGCTCCTCGTCCTCGGCATCGTGACGACCGGGCTGCTGTCGCTCAAGGCCGGCGGCCCGGATGCGGGCTGGGTCTTCACGCTGCACGGCTTGCTCGGCGGAGCGTTGCTCGCGGCGGTGGCCTGGAAGCTGCGACGATCGGTGCCGCGGGCGGTCGTCGCGCGACGGTGGGTGCGCCTTGGCCTGGCGCTCGGCGTCACGCTGCTCGCCGTCGGTGCGCTGATGGGCGGCTTCCTGTGGGTCGCGGCCGGCGAGCCGCTCACCGTCGGGTCGTGGACGGTGCTGACGCTCCACGCATGGCTCGGCCTGATCCTCGTGCCGCTTGTCGCATTCCACCTGCTGCCGCGCCGGTGGCGGGTCATAACCATCCCGCCACGGAACGGGATATCGCGGCGGACGTTGCTCGCGACTGGCGGGCTCGCGATCGCGGGCGTCGCTGCGTTCGGCGTGACGTCCCTCGCCGATCGGCTTCGAGGCGGGACACGACGGTTCACGGGATCTCGCTGGCTGCCATCTGGCGGGATCCCGCCATCGACCACTTTCTTTGGCGAAGGAGCGCCGTCCATCGAGCGCGGGGCGTGGCGCTTGACCGTTATCGGACACGATGGTCAGAGTCGATCGCTGGCACTCGACGAGCTGCGGGCGCTCGGCGAGGTGGACATGACCGCGGTACTCGACTGCACCTCGGGTTGGGCGCTCGAAACCATCTGGCGAGGCGTGCCCCTCGCGAGCCTACTGACGATCCCCGCGCGCGGCAGCATCCGGGTCCGCTCGATCACCGGGTGGTCGACGATCCTCAGCGCGGACGAGGCGGCATCCGCGTTGCTGGCGACCGCGGTGGCCGGCCAGCCGCTTCCGGTCGAAAACGGCGCTCCGTGCCGACTGGTTGTCCCGGACCACCGCGGCCTCGACTGGGTCAAGTGGGTGGACGAGGTCAGTCTGGTCTGAGCACCCGGTCGCCGGCGGCGTGGTGGCCAGCAGTACAATCCGGCCCCCCAGGGGGCCCGAACACCGTGGAGGTGAGTCATGTCTCGAGTGCCCGGACACTCGTTTTCCCGACTCGTCGTAGCGCTCGCCATCGGGGTGATCGCGGCGGGGTGCGCCTCGCCGGGGGCCTCATCGTCAGCCGCCCCGTCGCGGCCCCGTCGCCGCCCCTGCCGCGTCGGCCTCCGCCGCAGCCGGCGGCCAGGTCGCTGTCGAGCTCAGCGAGTGGAAGGTCGTGCCATCGCCCGCGACCGGGTCCGCCGGTTCGGTCACCTTCGCGGTCAAGAACGCGGGGACCCAAGTGCACGAGTTTGTCGTCGTCAAGACCGACCTGAAGGCCGATGCCCTGCCGGTCGTCGACCACAAGATCGACGAATCGACCCTGACCCCGGTCGACGAGATCGAGGACATCGCCGTCGCTGCGACGCCGACGCTGTCGGTCGACCTGGACGCGGGTCATTACGTCCTGCTGTGCAACATCGAGACGCACTACGAGCAGGGCATGCACGCCGACTTCGACGTCAACTGACCGCCCGCCGCGCTCAGACCGGCGGCAGCTCCTGCGCGTCGGTCTGCGCGGCGGCGAACAGATCGCCGACCTTCGCCACCCGCTCGGGCAGGGTCCGGATCGTCCAACGGTTCGGACGAAGCTCGGGGTCGTCGAGCTCGTCCCATGAGATCGGTGTGCTGACCGGGGCACCGGGCGCCGGCCGCACGGAATAGGGCGCCACCAGCGTCTTGATCGACGCGTTCTGGGTGTAGTCGAGCCGGGCGCGGCCCTTGCGCGCCGCCTTCGCCCACTCCCAGGAGATGAGGTCCGGGACGGTCGAGCCGACCGCCTTCGAGACGCGCTCGACCCAGCTGCTCGTGTCGCCGAAGTCGTACTTGCCCTGCACGATCGGGATCCAGATCTGGATGCCGCGCTTGCCGGTGGTCTTCGGGTAGCCACGGACGCCGAGATGCTCGAGCGCGGTCCGGTACAGCCGCGCCAGCGTCAGCGTCTCCTCCCAGGTCGTCTTCTCGCCGGGGTCGATGTCGATGTAGGCGAACGTCGGCTGCCACGGCTCGGGCAGCTTCCCGGTCCAGGCGTGGATCTCGAAGCTCGCCTGGTTGCCGAGCCAGGCGAGGGTGGCTGCATCGGTCGCAAGGAGGTGGTCGTTGGCATCCCGATCCGTGCGGCCGTCGACGCCGGTCTCGTGCCAGCGCGTGAGCCATTTCGGCGCGGTCTCGGGGATGTCCTTCTGCCAGAACCCGGGCGCGCCGGCCCCGTTGGGGAAGCGCTGGAAGTTCAAGGGACGATCGATCACGTGCGGCAGCATCGTCGGCGCGATCGTCGCGAAGTAGCGGATGAGCTCGCGCTTGGTCACCGGCGGGTCCGCCTCGAACAGCGGCTTGTCGAGATTCGTGAGCTTCAGCTCGCGCCCGCCGATATGCCAGACGCCTTCCTTGGCAAGGGCATCGAGCGCTTCCAGCTCCTCGGGCGTGGCGGCGGCGAAGGTCGGGGTCGAGGACCTCGATGGCATCGGCTCCTCCTCGGGTGGTGGTGGCTCAGCGGCTTCGGCGGCACGGACCGCAGTGGTCGTGGCGACCGCGGTCTCGCGGACGACGGTCGTCGGGTCACGGTCCGCCTCGATGCCCTTGTAGGCCGTCTGGCGGACCTGACCGTCGCGGGTCCAACCGCCGATCTCGGCACGGATGACGATCTCGGGACGGACCCATGTGATGTCCCGGAGGTCGCCGCCCCACCGGCCACGGTAGTCCTTCGGCGGCGCGGGGTCGAACGGCGGGTCGTCCCGGACCAGCGGCTTGAGCCGCTTCAGCAGGTCGGCGCGGATCGCCCCGGTGAAGCCGCTGCCGACCTTGCCGGCGAACCGGAGCTTGCCGTCCTCGTACACCCCGACGGCCATCGCGCCGAGGTCGCGCGCGTTGCCGCTCCCCGGGGTCCAGCCACCGACCACCAACTCCTGCTCCGGTCGGATCTTGATCTTGAGCCAGGAAGCGCTGCGCCTGCCCGGCTCGTAGCGCGACCGGCGGAGCTTGGCGACCATGCCCTCGACACCCATCGCACCGGCGGCCTCGAAGAACGCCTTCCCATCACGCACGACATGCGACGCGAACCGAACCCTGGGATGGTCCTTCAGCACGCTCCGCAGCAGCCGCTTGCGATCCTCGAGCGGCACGTTCAGCAACGACCGGCCATCGAGGTACAACAGGTCGAAGGCCTGGTACAGGAGCCCGCTCGCCTCCTTGTCCCCGAGCTTGGTCTGCAGCAGGCTGAAGTCGGGCCTGCCGGCCTCGTCGATCGCCACGACCTCGCCATCGATGATCGCCTGGTTCGCCTCGAGCCAGCGGCCGGGTGCACCGAGCAAGCGCGGGAAATACGTCGCCGCGTCGTTGAGGTTCCGCGTCAGGATCCGGACCTTGCCGTCGTCGACCACGGCCTGGACCCTGAACCCGTCCCACTTGATCTCGAAGAGCCAGTCCTCGTCGTCGAACGGTTTGGTCGCCAGGGTCGCCATCATCGGCTCGATCTTCTGGGGCAGCGGCGCGACCTTCGCCCCCGCGAGATCGATCTCGGCCGTCTCGGCCGGAGCCTGGCTGATCCAGACGGCGTCGCGGTTCTCCTTGACTTCGTCGTTCGTCCGACCTGTCTTGACGCTCTGCGGGAAATCCTCGGCGTCCCAGCCGGGCTTGGCATGCTCGTCGGCCTTGTGGATGAGCAGCCACTGCTCGCCCTGGTCGTTCTCGAATGCGCGGGTGGGTTCCTCGCCGGGGCGGCGACTCGTCCGCACGATCGTGAACCGGCCCTTGAGCTTCTGGCCGTTCAGGCGGAACTTGAGCTCGCCGTCCTCGACGCTCTTGCGTCCGTCGAGGGTCGGCGCCTCGGGCTCCCACGTCCCCCAGTCCCAGACGATGACGTCGCCGGCGCCGTACTGCTTGGCCGGGATGACCCCCTCGAAATCGAAGTATTCGATCGGGTGGTCCTCGACGTGGACGGCCATGCGGCGCGTCTTCGAGTCGAGCGTCGGGCCCTTGGGGACGGCCCACGAGACGAGGACGCCATCGATCTCGAGCCGGAAGTCGTAATGGAGCCGGGTCGCTCGATGGCGCTGGACGACGAACCGCCCACTCTTGCCGCTGGCCGCGGTCTGGGTGACCGGGGGCGGCTCGGGCGTCTGCTTGAAGTCGCGCTTGCGGCGGTATTCCTCGAGGGGCACCCGTGGAGTGTGCCCCAGGCGGGTCGGGCGTGGCGACGCGCGGGCGCTAGCGCTCGGGCTCCCGCTCGTACACCTCGCCCTCGATGTCCATCAGCTTTTCCTGGACGTAGCCGGCAGCATCGCGGACACCCTGGTTGTAGACCGGCGGTCCAAGCTCGCGGACGAAGAAGTCGAGCAGCGTCGCGGCCCGGAACTCGCTCAGCGGCTCGTCGAACTCGTCCCGGTAGAAGCGCATGATCGCGTCGAGCAGCATCGAACGGCGTTCCGGATCGAGCCGGATCCGCATCGGCTCGTCGCGCCGCTCGGGCATGGATGGCGCCCGTCGATCCGAGACGCGCTAGTGCTAGGCCGACTTGCGCTTGCGGGCCGGCTTGGCCTTGGCCTCTTCGGCCTCGTCCGCAGTGGCCGTGCTGGCGCCGCCTTGCGGGTCCGCGCCGTCTTCTTCTCGCGGGCTTCGGCCACGGAGACCGGCTTCTCGGCGCCGGCCTCGCGCGCCGCCTTGGCCTGCGAGACCGATGCCTCGAGCGCGGCCATCAGGTCGATGAGCTTGCCGCTTTCTTCGGGCTCCTCGATCTCGACCGTCTCGCGGCCATCGACCTTGGCTTCGATGATCTTCTCGAGCGCCTCGCGGTACTCGTCCTTGTACTGGGACGGGTCGAACGTGCCGGTCATCGCCGACACGAGCTGCTTGGCCATCGTGAGCTCGGCCGGCTTGAAGTCGAATTCCTCTTCGGGCAGGTCGAGCTCCTTGATCGAGCGGATCTCGTCCGGCCAGTGGAGCGTGGTCAGCAGCAGGGTCTCGGAGAAGGGATCCAGTGCCGCGAGCGCCTCGCGGTCCTTGATCACGACCTTGCAGATCGCGGTGAGGCCCTCGTCCTCGAGGACCGACTTCAGCAGGTAGAACGCCTTGCGGCCGATCTTGTCGGGCTCGACGTAATACGCCGACTTCACGAAGCGCACCGCGTTGTCGTCACGTTCCGCCTTCGTGAACTGCTCGATCTCGATCGAGCGCACCGTCTTGAGCGGCACCTTCTCGAGGTCCTCGTCGGTGATCACGACGTATTCGCCGGACGAGTACTCGTAACCCTTGACGGTCTCGCTGCGGGAGATGGGTTCGTCCTCGACCGGGCACCAGATCTTCATCTGGATCCGCGACAGGTCCTTCTTGTGGAGCATGTTGAAGCTGATGCCCTTGGACTCGGTCGCCAGATAGAGCTTGATCGGGATGGTGACCAGGCCGAATTGGATGGCCCCCTTCCACATCGCTCTCGCCACGGCGCTCCACCTCGTGCATGCGTGCCCGGGTACCCGGCCCGGTGCATCGGACGGTCACCATAGCGCACGCGGGCAAGCAAGCCTGTTAACGGCGCCCCGCGGAACCCAGGCGCCCTCGCTACTTCGACGCTACTGGAGGACGACGAACCCGTCGAGCGAGACGGTCGGACGCCCGGAGGTGCCCGACACGCGCACCTCGATCGTGCGCGTGCCGACCGAACTCCAGTTGCCCACGTAGACGACTCGCCGGTAGATGTATGACGACGTGCGCAAGTCGATGGTCGCCTTGTATACCCCGTCGATGTAGATGGTCGCTCGACCGCGCAACGAGCTGGTGGGGGCAACGACCGCGACAGTCCGACCGGTGAACCGGTACCGGACGGCCGCGCCCGCCTGCGTCGAGGTGGTGATGCCGCTATTCGTGGCGTATGTGCTTGCAGAGCGGGTCCAGGTACCGCGGTAGGTAACGAGGGTCGACCGGTCACTCACCAGCGCAGGCGTCAGCGCGACGCCGGAGATGGCCCACGGGCTCCAATCACCGTCGCTGTCCTGCGCCCTCACACGAAACCGGTAGGTGGTCCCGAACGCAAGTCCCGAGAACGACGTCGATCGCACCGACGCCGACGTCGCCTTCGTCCAGCCCCAGGCGCCGCCGTTGGCGTTGCGCTCGATCTCGTACCGCACGATCCGATCCGACGGATCCGTGGCGGCCGACCAGCTGGCCCGCAGCGTCACGGAATTCGCGCCGGTCGACGACCGACCGAGACTCGACGCGGACAGGACCGACACGGCCGGCGTCTTGGCGGTCGGCACGTCGGATGCGACTTCGACCGTCACCGTGGTCGACTTCGTGCGACCCCAGTTGGTGCCCGTGACCTGCATGTGATAGGTGCCCGGCTTGGCCGTCGAGGGGACCGTGAGCCGCAGCGACGTCGACGTTGCGGTCCAGCCGAAGACGCTAGGGGCGGTCAGCGTCGCGCCCCAGCCGGACGGCACGCCGGTGACCGTGAGACGGACGCGTTCGAAGAACGTGGACGTCCTGCTCACCGACACCGGGACGAATACCGTGCCGCCCTTGGAGGTGATCCTGCCGGCGGTTGGCGCTGACAGCGAGAACGTGCCGAGCGTCCCGATGCGGGACACACCGAGCAGCGGCTCGTGATAGGGATCCGGGTCCGTGGACGTGAACCAGCCCTGGTTGCCGAGGTAGCGCAGGGACTCGCGGACCTCGGCCGGGGTCGCCGCCGGGCGGGTCGACTTGTAGAGCGCGACGGCGCCGGTGACCGCGGGAGCTGCCATCGACGTCCCGGACGAGTAGCCGTACGTCGGGCCTGGCCTGGTCGACCAGATGCACTTGCCCGGCGCGATCAGGTCGACGTCCGATCCGTAGTTGCTGAAGTCGGCGAACGTGTCGTCGCGGTCGTAGCCGCCCCACGAGTAGCAGCGGTTGCCACCCAGGCCGCCGGCCCTGCCGTCCGTATCGGCCAGGGCCGAGACAGTGATGACCTGGTTGTAGGCCGCCGGGACGTAACCTGCCGCGCTCCGCCGCTCGTTGGCTGCTGCGGCGACGACCGTGATGCCGCGCGCGTAGAGCCGGCAGATGGCCTGGTGGAGGACGTCCCTGTTCGTGAACCCGCAGTTCGCGTCGTCCGAGCCCGCCTTGGCGACGCTCATGTTGACCGCCTCGATCAGCGGTCGCGAGGAGTCCTCCGGGTCGCGCTGGGCGAGGATCCAGTCGAGACCGCAGACGTACCACGACAACAGCCCGCTGCCGCTGGAGTTGAGGATCCGCACCGCCCACAGCCGGACGCCCGGGGCGACGCCCACGACGCCGATCGTGTTGTCGCGAGCCCCGACCGTGCCGGCGACGTGGGTTCCATGGCCATGCTCGTCCCGCCAGCGCGTCCGGTCGGCGCTCGAGCAGTTGTAGCCACCCGCCACGACGAGGTCCGGATGCGCGGCGATGCCGGTATCGACGATGGCAACGTCTGCGTCGACGCGGTCGTCGACGCCGTTGACGTCGGCGAGGCTCGACTGCAGGGTGCCGACCCGCGAGACCCCGGTCGGGGTCGTCTGGGCGGCGATCGAGATGACCTCGTCGGGCACGACGGCCTTGACGCTCGGGTCGGCGAGGAGAGCTCGGCGTTGAGCGGTGTCCAACCTGGCCGTGAAGCCGCGGAAGGCGTGCTTGAAGGAGCGGTCGGCCCTGGTGCCTTCCCCCTGCCGATGGCGGGTCGAGCACCTTGGTCGTGTCGGCCGATTCCGAGAGGACGACGATGTATCGACCGGTCGCGATCGGCCGGCCCTTCGCGTCGACGAGGGCCTCCGGTGCACTCTTGCCCGTGGCCTTCGGCGCTGCCGATTCGGATGGGGCGACGACCGGGGCGGATCGGGGGCCGGTGTAGGGTCGGCGGTCGGTGACGGGTCGCTCACCGGTTGGCGCGGCGTCGGCTGGGGGGCGGGCGTCGGTTCCGCAGCCGGTGTCGGCTCGGGGGGCGCGACCGGCTCAGTCGACGGGGTCGGCTCGGCCGGTGCGGACGGTTCGGCAGTCGCCAGCGGATCGGCCGCCGCGACGGGCGAAACGATCGGGAGCGAGACCACGGCGGCAAGGGCGAGGGCTGCGATGCGGCGCATGGATTCTCCGGCTATCGGGTCCGCGGATGAGCCGATCGCTCGTTCCAACGTGCGCTGACTCACGCACATCATCCTCCACCTGCCTAGCCGCGCGCAGCGCCCCCTTGGTCCGGGTCGCGGCTAGGCAACCCTCCTAACCCACCGGACCCGGACCCGTCAGTTCACGGCTGTCCGGATCTCCCGAATTCCGCCTCGCTGACCCGGCGAGGATGCTCGAGCGCATGGTGTCGAGCTCCGTCCACACGGCCTTCGTCGCATTCAAGATCGAGGTCAGCTGCGACTTGAGCTGACGCACGACCTCGAGCTGCTCCCGGATGGCTGTGAGCGCCGACCCGATCGCAGCCGCATCGACGGAGACCTCGCGCTCGGCAAGCGAGGCCAGCGCAAGCAGGCGGGCGAGGCGCACCGCGGCCTCGAGCGTGGCCGGCTCGGGCGCATC
>CAWABZ010000003.1:0-15148 GCA_963780425.1 uncultured Chloroflexia bacterium
TCGACTGCAGGAAGCCGCCGTTGAGCAGCGTGACGGACACGTCGTCGCGGTTCGGCCAATTCGGGTCGTAGAGGCGGATCGTCGTCGGGCCGTCCGGGCCGGCTGTGTCGTAGCCGAACGCCAGCACCTGGTGATCCTTCGTGAGGTGGAACGGGTTCCAGCCGTGGTGCCGCACGAGGCCGACCATCGGCAGCCGTCCGGCATCGATGGCGGCCCGGATCCTCGGCCACTCTGTCTCGAGTGTCCGGCGATGCAGTCGACCCGGGGACGTGCCGGCCGACAGCCAGAAACGCAGCGGCCCGCGCATCCAGTCGAGGGACATGACCTGCCGGCGCACGATGGCCCGGAACAGCGGGGAGCCGTTGTCGGGGGCGGCGGTATCGGCCGGCATGGGGAGCCCGGTCTCGAAGCGTTCCCGCACGAACCAGCTCATCCCGCCACACAGCCCGGCCTCGGCGTTGCCGACACCGACCCAGCGCGGGTCGATGAAGCCGAGGCGCACGGTCGGGCCCGGCGGAAAGCGGTTCGAGAAATGCAGACCGTGGACCGACGGCAGGAAGCCCGGGACGGTGTTCGACTGGGTCATGTCGCGGCGCATCGTACGCCGGAGCCGCCCCCGGCGGAGGCTACTGGTTCTCGATGACCGGGGCGGCTGGTTCGGCAGCAGGCTCCGCGACCGGGACAGCGACGTGCACGCGCACGATGGTCGGGTCGACGCCCTGGGCTGCGAGCGAGCCGATCTCGGGCGTCACGATGTCGACGACGAGCAGATAGTCGCCGGGTGCGCTCGGCGCGAACAACAGGACCTCGGCCTTGGTGACGGCTCGCGGAGCGAAACCGGGTGGGAGAGCGGTTGCCCTCACAGAGGCGGCGGCCGCCGCTTCGGTCTGGGCCGGATCGTCGGCGCCACCGAGCGACACCCACGTCCCGATGAGACGGGCATTGGTCGCCTTGGCGGAGCCGGTCGGGTTGCGTGCGTTGTCGACGGTCTTCGCGCCCGGGACGGCCTTCTGGCCCCATTCCCGGTGGCCGAGGTTCGTGACCCACAGCGCCAGCTTGTGCGCCGCGCCCGGCGCGATCTCGAGCAGATCGGGGCCGACGACGCCCGCGTCGTGCGGGCCGGTCAACCGCACGATCAGCGACGGGAGCATCGCCTGACTCGTGGCGTCGTAGGCGACGCCCTCCTTGTCGTGGAGGCTCACCGACAGCCGGTAGCGACCCGGCGCCGCCGGGGCGGTCACCCGAATCGACAGGTTCTTCTTGTCGATCCGGAGCGCGCTCGGGGCGACCACGTCGCCGATCCGTTCCGGGGTGACGAGGCCGAAGTCGGGTGCGACTTCGGGGTCGGTGCCGACGGCGACGCCGCAGGGTCGAGCGGATCCCAGCGGACACTCGCCTGGATGTGATCGGGCAGCTTGTTGCGGGATCGGATGGCGTACGGGATGCGGTACCACAACGTCGCGCCCGCGACGGTCGACCGGAGGGTCGGCATCTTGATCGTCAGGCCGGTCCCGGACAGGCTTGGGACGAGTGACGCCGCGTCGACTGTCGGGCGGCTGCCGGCGGCTCGACCGCGGGCGTGGCTGAGGACGTCCTTCGAGGCAAGGCCGCGCTTGAGGACGATCGACCGCGTGAAGCCCGAGTCGCCGCCCTCCGGGTCCATCTCGGCGACGTACCCGTCGCTTCGAACGCTCTCGAAGCCGAAGGTGTTGCCGTTCGCACTCGGCGCGTGGCGCCACGCGGATTTGATGCCGCCACGGCCCGCCAGCACGGACCGGACCATGTGGTTCGGGTTGGTGTACGCCTCGGCGACGACCGCCGCGGCGCCGGATCGGATGAACCCCGCCGCGAAGTTGTCGACGCGCTGCTTGGCCATCGCGAGCGTCCCCTCGGGCAGGCCCGGCTCCCTATTGCCAGACGCGTAGCAGAGATGGTTGAGCAGGACGACAGCATTCGGCGCCAGTTGGATGCTTTCGGCGATCCTGGCCTCGCCGAAGTATTGGTGGGTGCTGTCTCCGCTCCCGGCCGATGGGTTCAGGCCGAAGCCGTTCTGGCTGGGCGGGTAGAGCTCGTCCCGATATCGACTCGGCCAGCCGTTGCCGTGGCCCATGTAGATGACGAGGCTCGCTCCCTGAAGCGCCTCCTTTACGGCCGGCCAGGTCGCATTCGGGGAGTAGATCTCGGTGACGTCGGGGGTGTACTTGCGCGCCAGTGCCGCGGCTTTGCGCGCCTCCGAGCGGTAGCGGTCTGTTGCGCCGCCGGACGGTCCCACGACGAGGACGACCTTCGGGACACCGGTGGTCGACGGCGCGGCGAGGACGCCCGGCGCGACCAGACCTGCGCCCAGCAGAGCGGCGAGGAGTCCGACGATCAGCCGTCTCACGACGGGCCGTGCTCCACGACAGGCACCCCCCAACGACCGGCGGTCACTCAAGACTCCGCCAGGCGATGAGCCTAGTCCAACCGGAGTCGAGCACACCATACCCATAGGGCGTTATCTGGCCCTTATCAGTTCGAAATCGAACGGTAACGGTGCGCGTTGGCACCAAAGAGTCGTCGCTGGGTCCGGCGTACCATCGGGCCATGCCCAACCTCCTCGCGGGCGAGACCAGTCCGTATCTACTCCAGCATGCGAACAACCCGGTCGATTGGATGCCTTGGAGCGGAGATGCACTGGCCCGCGCGAAGCTCCTTGACCGCCCGATCTTCCTGTCGATCGGCTATGCCGCGTGCCATTGGTGCCACGTCATGGAGCGCGAATTGTTCGAGGACGAGGCGACGGCCAAGGTGCTCAACGACCATTTCGTGTCGATCAAGGTCGATCGCGAGGAGCGACCAGACCTCGACTCCATCTACATGTCGGCGGTCCAGGCGATGACCGGGGGCGGCGGCTGGCCGATGTCTGTCTTCCTGACGCCCGACGGCCAGCCGTTTTACGGCGGTACGTATTACCCGGACCAGCCGCGCCACGGCATGCCGTCGTTCCGCCAGGTGCTCGAGGGAGTCTCGGAAGCGTGGAGGACGCAGCGCGGGCAGGTCCTCGATGCTGGCCAGCGGCTCGTGTCGGCGCTCGTCGAGCAGGCGCGAAATGCGTCGGGCGGCGGCGAGGCCGTCATCGATCGAGAGTTCTTTCATGCCGTGAACGCGGCGTTGGACGCTGGGTTCGATGCGCGGAACGGGTCGTGGGGCGGGGCACCAAAGTTCCCGCAGTCGATGACGCTCGAATACATGCTCCGCCGGATGGCGGCAGGCGACCGGGCACCGGGCGCGATGGTCCGGTTCACGCTCGACAAGATGGCCGACGGCGGGATCCGCGACCAGCTGGGGGGCGGGTTCCACCGCTACGCCACCGACGCCCGCTGGCTCGTGCCGCACTTCGAGCAGATGCTCTACGACAATGCGCAGCTGGCCAGGGTGTATCTGCATGCGTCGCGCCAGTTCGGCGAGGAGTCCGGCGGTGCGCAGTATCGCGAGGTCGCGACCGGCGTCCTCGAGTACATGCTCCGGGAGCTTCGCCGCGAGGACGGCGCGTTCGCGGCGAGTCAGGACGCCGATACCGACGGCGAGGAGGGACGCACCTTCACGTGGTCCGCATCGGAGATCCGCGAGGTACTCGCGGAGGGCGACGCGGCGGCCGCCTTCGAGCGAGCGTACGGCGTGACCGCGGAGGGCAACTGGGAAGGCGTGACGATCCTCTCGCGGGTCTGGGACGCGTCGAACGAGCCGCCGCTGCGCGACGACCCCTCGCTGGAGACATCGTTGGCCGCGTCCCGCGCGGCGTTGCTGGAGCGACGCGCGACGCGACCGCAACCGGCGCGCGACGACAAGGCGCTCGCGGCCTGGAACGGGCTGGCGATCGCGGCCTTCGCCGAGGCTGGCCGACTGCTCGGGGAGGAGCAGTACACGGCCGCGGCCGTGGCGGCCGCCGAGACGATCGTCGACGGGCTGCTCGCCGACGATGGGTCGCTGAGGCGGTCGTGGAAGGACGGTCGTGCCGTCGGGGCGGGGGTGCTCGAGGACTACAGCCATCTCGCCGAGGGCTTGCTGGCTCTGTACGAGACGACCTTCGACGAGCGCTGGTTCACGCTCGCGCACGGCCTTGCGGACCGCATCCTCGAGCGATTTGAGGACCCGGCCGGCGGCTTCTTCGACACGGCGGACAACCACGAGCAGCTGATCACGCGCCCGAAGGACCCACAGGACAACGCGGTCCCATCGGGTGGCGCGATGGCGGCCACCGTCCTGCTCCGCCTCGCCGCGCTGACCGGGGAGGGGCGCTATCGCGACGCGGCGGAACGGGCGATCGGCACGGTCGCGTCGTACATGACCCGTTACCCGACCGGCTTCGCCCAGTGGCTCGTGGCGGCCTCGTTCGCGGCGGGCGACGCTGTCGAGGTGGCGGTCATCGGCGACCCTGCGGACGACGCGACTCGGGACCTCCTCGGGCCGGTCTGGTCGGAGTGGCGCCCGTTCCAGGTCCTGGCCGTCGCATCACCGGATGACGCCGCGTACGTCGGCAGTCGCCCTGCTCCACGACCGGCCGCTGATCGACGGACGTCCGACCGCCTACGTCTGCCGCGACTTCGTGTGTTCGCTGCCGGTGTCGACGCCGGACCGCCTGATCGACCAGCTGACGGCGAACCCGACGACCTAGCGGCGCGCTCCTAGGATGGCGATGTGTCGACGCCACTGCCTGCCGCGACCGTCGTCTTGCTGCGACCCGGTGCGGCCGGTCTTGAGGTGCTGCTGACGCGTCGGCCGGTGTCGATGGCCTTCGCGCCCGATGTCTATGTCTTCCCGGGCGGACGCGTCGACGACGCTGACGCGGACCCGCGGCTGCTCGCGCGATCCGCGGTCAGCGGTGACGAAGCTGCGGTGGCGCTCGGCGGGGACCTGTCGCCGACCAAGGCCCTGGCGGCGTACGTGGCGGCCATCCGCGAGGCATTCGAGGAGGTCGGCGTGCTGCTCGCGGACCATCCGGCGGGCGTGGACCTCGCGGCGGCCCGCGATCGATTGCTGGCGTCTGCGGACGTCTTCCCCGCGCTCGCCGAGGAGTTCGACCTGCGCTTACGCACGGATCGACTCGTGCCACTGTCGCGCTGGGTCACGCCGCCGATCATGGAGCGCCGATTCGACGCACGGTTCTTCGCCGCAGACTTGCCCGAGGCTGCGGAGGCGACGCTGGTCGGTGAGGAGGTCGTCGCGCACGGCTGGCATCGACCGGTCGATGCCCTGGAGTCGATGGCGCGAGGCGAGCTCGGCATGTGGCTGCCGACGTCGACGACGCTGACGCAACTGCTCCACGTGTCGACGATCGACGAGATCCGGTCTCGCCTGGCGCCGGGCCGACTGGCGGAGGTCGGTGTCGAGGAGATCGGGGAGGACATCGTTCGCATCGAGATGCCGGCTGGTGGCGGCGTCGCCGGCCAGCCGATCAACGCGTATCTCGTCGGGCGCGAGCGGTTCGTCTTGATCGACCCCGGCGATCCGACCGGTCCGGGTCTCGATCACGCGGTCGAAGAGGCCGCGCGGCGAGGAGGTCGGATCGAGGCGATCGCCCTCACGAGCGCCGAGCCGGATCACGCGGGCGGTGCTGAGTCGCTGCGGGAGCAACTCGGGATCGAGGTGCACGTCGGTCGTCGCGGCGGCCGCCACCTGCCGTACACGGTGGCCGAGGTCGACGATGGCGCATCCCTGGACGCGGGCGACGTTCCGGTTGGGGTCGTGTCGACGCCAGGCCTCGTGCCGGAGGGTCTGGCGTTCGTGATCGGGGACGGGCAGTTCGTCGTGACGGGCGATCTGAACGGTGGCCGGGGTGTCCGCATGATCCCTGGCCCTATCGACGACGAGGCGTGGCGTGCGTCGGTTGCGCGCCTCTCGGCGGCGGCGCCGACCGCGCGATGGCTTGGTGGACACCCGTGACCTGTCGACACTCCCACTAGACTGGCCCGCATGAACGACGGCATCAGAGAACGGCCGATCCCGGAAGCCCGCGGTCCGCACCTGCCCGACGTGCTGACTCGGCAGTCCATCTGGGTGTTCGTGTTCGGTCTCGTCGCCGTGTTCATCCTGTGGAGCGTCTGGGGCCGATGGACGGCGCAGTACCCGATCGTGGATCTGAACGCCGTTTCGGCGCTCCTGTTCGGACTCATTCCGGGCGTCGTCGCACCGCTGTTCGGGGTCGCACTGTTCGTCCGCTATCCAGACGCGCGACGAACCGTGCCTTTGCTCGTGTTCGGCGTCGCCCTGTTCGCGTTCGCAGAGCTCCTGGAAGTCTTCGACGGCGCGATCTTCGAGGCGCTCATCGCTTTCACCCCGGAGGCTGTCAGCCCGGCCACGCCGGCAGTCGTCGCGTTCGGGGTGTTCACGGCCCTGCTCGGGATGTTCGCCGCGCTCTATACAGGAGCGGGCTTGTCGAGCGCGCGCCGCCAGGAGCGCAGCCCAGCGGAGCGCCCTCTGATGATCTGGCTCGTTGCGCTCGGGGTCGTCAGCGCGGTCGTGTCGATCGCGTCCATCGTTCCGTTGCTCACAGGGACGCCCGCCCCAGCGGATCTCCTCCAGCTCGCCATCAGCTTGGTCGTGAGCCTGCTCGTGACGCTGGCGTGGGCCTATCTCGTGACGGTCACGGTCGGCGCCTGGCTGTCGGGCGAGGTGCCCCGGCGTGCGTGGGCACTCGCCGGGATCGCGACCACCCTGCTGTTCGCAGTGCGGCTGGCGATCGGCGGCCGTCCTCGGGACCGGGGAGCCGTGGATCACGATCGTGAATGTCGCGAGCTACGCGTCGCTGGTCGCATGGGTGCTGCTGCTGGTCGCGTTTTGGCTGGGTTTGCCGTCGCCGGGCGCGGCAGTGGCGGAAACGTCCGCGGACGAGCCTACGGTCGATCCACAGGAAGCGACGCTGCCAGGTTCCGCAGCAGGTTGAGGCCTTCGTCGACCTGCTCTGTCGTCGCGTACGGACCCGGCATGAGGAAGCACGGCCGACCGGCCAGCGCCACGCCCTTCAGCTGACCCCACGGCTCGTCCAGCTCGCGGCCGGCGGCGGTCTGGGCCACTCGCTTGTAGATGAACACGACCGCGCCCGGTCGCCAGAGCGCGATCTTCTGCCAGAGCGGACCGACCCCTTCGCGCAGCGCCTCGTCGGTCGCCTCGTCGCGGGCGGTCGGACGCTTGATCAGGTCGGTGATCCCGTGGCCGGCCGCGACGAGGGCGTCGTCCGCCTCGGTCACGTCGGTGCGGGGCGGGATGATGCCCGTATGCATCAGCCGTTGCCAGAACCGCTGCCCGAGGCGCCCCTGGTGGTAGTGGCCGGCCGCGACGCTGACCGGCGACGGGTTCAGCCCGACGAACAGCAGGCCGTCACGCTTGGGTGGCAGGTCGGCGAGCGTCTCCGTCGGGACGCCGTCGATCTCGATCGTCGTTCGATGAGGACCCGGGTCGGGTCGCCGGATGAGAGCCTCGAGCTCGTCCGGGGTCACGCCGTGTCGGGGGGCCTGCGGTCGGCCGGTGGGGTGTCCGCCGGCGCCTCTGGCGCGTCCGTTGGGGCGCCTGTCGGTCCGTCAGCCGCTGCTTTGTCCGAGTCGGCGGTCGACGAGCCGTCCGACGCGCGCGCCTGGATCTCGGCCTGCGCCTTGGATGCCTCTTCACGCGCCTCGCGCACACCCCGCCCGAGCGCCTGACCGAGCTTGGGCAGCGTCTTCGGGCCGCGCCACAGCAGCACCAGCGCGAGGATCACGATGAGAACGAGACCGATGTCCTGCATCCGCGGATGGTAGCGCGGCGGCACCCGCTATCGTGCCGGTCATGCTGCTCGTCTACGGGCCACGCTCCACCGACTACGACTTCGGGCCCGACCATCCGCTGACGCCGCGCCGTTTCGGGCCGGGCATCGACCTTTTACGTGCGGTCGGCGCGGAGCCGGGTCTGGCGCCCGAACCGGCGCCCGACAAGGACCTGTTGCTGTGTCACGCGGCGCGAGTACCTCGAGGTCGTGAAGCGGTTCTCGGTTGACCCGTACGGATTATCGGAGGCGGGGATCGGGATCTCCGATAACCCGCCGTTCCCGGGCATGCATGACGCGGCCGCGTCGGTGGCCGGTGGCTCGTTGCGTGCGATGGAAGGCATCCTCCGCGGGGATGTCGAGCATGCATTCCACCCGGGTGGCGGCCTGCATCACGCGATGCGCGCGCCGAGCATCCGGTTTCTGCATCTACAACGACCCGGCGCTGGCGATCGCGCGTGCACGCCGAGATGGGTTACGGGTGCTGTACATCGACCTCGACGTCCATCACGGCGACGGCGTCCAGGCGCTGTTCTGGGACGACCCGGGCGTGCTGACGTTCTCGATCCACGAGAGCGGTCAGTACCTGTTCCCCGGCACAGGCGATGTCGCGGAGGTGGGGGAAGGTCTTGCCGCGGGTACCTCCGTCAACGTCCCCCTCCTGCCGGGGACCGGGGATCGGGCGTGGGTGGCCATCCTGGAGACATTGCTCCCCGAATTGGCCGCATCGTTCGGGCCGGACCTGATCGTGTCGCAACACGGGGCGGACTCGCATGCCTGGGATCCGCTCGCGCATCTGAACGTCACGACGACAGGCCACGGACGGGCGGCGCGGCTGGTCGACCAGCTGGTGCATCGATTTGCGCGTGGTCGATGGCTCGCGACCGGCGGCGGCGGCTACGACGCGTACCGGGTGGTGCCCCGGACCTGGTCCCTGACCTGGCTGGCCGGGGCGCATCTCGAGGTTCCGGCTTCGACGCCGGGGGAGTGGCGCGAACGGTGGACGGCCGAGGCGACACGGTACGGGCAACTGCCGCTCCCCGACGACCTTCGACGACGGCGTGATCGCCGATGACGACCTTGACCCGGAACAGACCGCGTTCCACCTCGCGGCACTCGAGGTCGCCGGTCTCGCCCGCTGGGCCACGATCCCGCGGCTCGTCAGGGAGGCCGTGGACCGCGGGTGGTGGAACCCGATGGTGCCCGCTTCCGGGTTGATGCCCGCGACAGTGGACGAGGTGGCGGGAACCCCGACCATCGTCCGGTCGGTCGACGTCGACACGTGGGCGCGACTCGCGCTGCAGCCGGGAGTCGTGGCGCCGGCCGATCCCGCGAGCACGCATGAACTGATCGCGGCGGGGCTCTTGTCAGCTGATCCGGCTCGCGTCTCTGCGGCGGTCGTCGGCTCGAGTGTCGTCGGCCTCGCCGTGTCGGCGCCGGCGGATCCGCGAGACGGGGCGATGGAGCTGCTGGGGCTCGGCGTCGCCCCGGCGTTCCGTCGCCAGGGTATTGCCGCCCGGTTGCTGGCTGAGAACGCCGTCTCGGGCACGCTCGCGAAGGTGACCCTCGCCGAGCGCGACGCCATCGAACCGCTCGACCGCGGTCTTCGGGCGTCGATCGCTCGTCGGCTCCTCGAAGGCGCGGGGTTCGAAATGAGGCCCGCCGACGGGGCCATCCGCGCCGTCGACCCGCTGGCGATCACCGCTCGGCGGCCCTGACCCTGGCGGAGCTGGGTCTGCTGGGAGATCGAACGTCCCGAGCCAGGTCGGGCCGCCCGACGCGATCACCGGCTCGTCGCCGGCCGGCACATGCCCGATGACGTAGCGCTCCGTGCCGGCGGCATCATCGAAGAACGTCACGATCACGCCGAGCGCGCGGTCGCGTGCGGCGGAGCTCCTGGGCGATGGCCGGCAACCGACGGCGGTCGGTGCCGGCCGCGACGACGACGTTGAGCGCGAGGACCGATCCATCGTCGGCCACCCACCGCGCGGTGACTGCGATCTCCGCAGCCGGCGCAGGCGGCTGGGTCGATGTCGGCGGGGCGGCGCAGGCCAGCGCCGCGATCACGACCAAGCCGACGACGGCTGTCCTCAGCACCACTTCGTCAGGCGGAACTCGATGCCCTGGAAGTTACGCGCGGTGCCGGTCCCGATCTTCCTGTCCGAACCGATGAACGGCTCCTGCCAGACCTCGAAGCTGTATTCGAAGAAGACGTTGTAGGCGCGGATCGTCCAGCACGCCCCGTTCGGGACAGTGGTGCTGGAGCGATATGCCACGGTCTCCGATCGCTCCACGTTGAAACCGACGCCGGCGGTCACGACCTCAGCGCTGACACTGACGTTCGCCGAGAAGCTGTTCTTGACGGTCCGCGTGATATCGATGGCGATCGTGGTCGGGCCGTTGCCCTGGACCATCGTCACGAATGGCTTGATCGTTCGCAGGTACCGCCGGTTCTTGACATAGATGCAGTCCCAGACGCACAGGGCCTGGGTCCCGGCCGAGCTGCTACCCGTGGCGGGCACGATGAGGCCCTTCGCGATCAGCTCGGCGCGGCTGACGAAGGTGACGACTTCCTTCCGGGAGCTGTCACCGTTTCCGGCGGCGACCGTCGCCGGAGCGACGAGCCCGAGGGCGACCACGACGGCCAGGACGAGCGGGAACTTGAGCGAGCGACGCATGCCACCTACCTCATATGGCGGGTGACCTCACTTGGCGGGTGACCTCACGTGGCGGGCGACGGCTGATCGACGTCGGTCCACCCTAGCGGGCCGCCCTCATCGCCGACGTAGCTGGGGATCTACTGGCGTGTAGCTACGACGCAGGTTGCGCTCAACGGGACGGCTCAGGCCGATGGTCCCGCGGGGCGACGAGTCGGTAGCCCAAGCCGTACTCGGTCGCGATCATCGACTCGCCCGGAGCGACCGCATCGAGCTTGAGTCGCAGGTTGCGGACCGTCATGCGCAATAGATGGACGTCGCGGTCGTAACCGGCACCCCAGACACCGCCGAGCATCTGGCGGTGGGTGACTAGCTGTCCGCCGTGCTCGACTAGGTAGGCGAGCAGTCGGAATTCGGTCGGCGTCAGACCGATCTCCGCGCCTCGCACGTGCGCCCGGTGGTCGTCTAGATCGACCACGAGCTCCCCGTGACGGAGTCGCCGCGGTCGCTCCGGGGCGCTGGTTCCCGCCCGCCGCAGCGCGGCCTCGACCCGGGCGATGAGTTCCGGGAACGACACGGGCTTGGTGATGTAGTCGTCCGCCCCGAGCTTGAGGCCGCGAATCTTCTCACCCTCCGAGCCGCGCGCCGTGAGCATGAGGATCGGGACACGGCTGAACTCGCGAAGACGCTCGAGCAATTGCCAGCCGTCGAGGCCGGGCAGCGCCACGTCGAGGACGACGAGGTCGGGTCGGTCGTCGTAGAAACGGCGGAGTGCATCAGGTCCGGTCCGGGCCATGACCGTCCGGTAGCCGGCCTGCCCGACCCACAATTCGACGAGCCCTGCAAATTCGGGCTCATCCTCGACGATCAGGACGGTCTCAGCCATCGTCGCTCTCGGAGGGCGCCAGTGGCAGCGTGACCCGGACCCTCGTTCCGGGCTGGCCATCAGGCCGATCGCCGACGGTCAGCTCCCCGCCGTGCGCCTCGACCAAGCGCCGGCAGATGAAGAGCCCCAGGCCTGTCCCGGGGATGCGCGATTCGCGGACGTTCCATGCGCGATGGAAGGGCTCGGTGACGAGCACGCGGTCCGCTTCGGGAATCCCGATGCCCTCGTCGTCGACGGTCACGGCGAGCCAGCGCCCGGCCACCGTCGCCCCAACGACCACAGGACTGCCGTCGGGCGCGTATTTGAGGGCGTTGCCGACCAGGTTGCCAAGGATCTGGCCGACCCGCGCGATGTCGACCTCGATCTCCGGCAGGTCCCGGCCAGCGTCGACGACGAGGCGCTCGTCCTGGCGCGTCATCGCGAGGTCGCCGCGTAGCCGGGCGACGAGCGAATTGAAGGTGGTCCTCCGGCGTTCGAGGATGAGCGGATCGGCCTGCAGGTGGGTCACGTCGAGGACCTGGTCGACAAGCGCGGCCAGCCGGCTCGTGGCCTCGTCGATCCGCTCGACATAGGCGCGCTGCTCATCGGGCTCGAGCGGAAGATGGAGCAGCGTCTCCGCATAGCCGCGGATGAGGGCGAGCGGCGTCCGCAGCTCGTGGCTGACGGTCGCGACGAATCCCTCCCGGAGTTCCTCCAACGCCTGCACCGCGCTCATGTCGCGCAGGATGGCCGTGGCGCGCGCGTCAGATCCGTTGCCGTCGCCAGACGCGGCGACGGCGTAACTGCCGGCCACCCGGACGGGGGCGCCGGTGTGGCCTCGGACCGCCGATTCGCGGTAGGCGATGGGCTGGCCACCGGCACGGACCTCGGCCAGCGGACAGTCAGCGAGCGCGTGACCGCCAGCGATCTCGCAGCCAAGCACGTCGACACAGCTGCGCCCGATGGCCGCCTCGCCCGTGATCCCAAGGAGCCGTTCACCGGCCGGGTTGAGGCGCACGACGCCGCCATACGCGTCGACCTGCAGGATGAGGTCGGTCGCCCCGTCGACGATGGCGCCCAGCTCATGTCGCTCGCGCTCTAGCGCCTGGCGCAGGCGCGCGCCCTGGAACGCGACGACAAGCTCGTGACGAGCCAGGAGCGCGATCCGCAGGCCGTCCTCATCGAGGTCCCGACGCGTTTGTGGCCAAACCGCTACGGCCGCGCGCAAGTCCTCATCCCCGAGCGTCACCCCGCGCGCGCCGGGCCGCGTACCCGTCCAGGCGTGCAACGCGTCGATGTCCGGGAACGCCGCCGGGACAGAGTCGCCTCCGGCGGTCCCTGCCGTCGCGACGAGGGCGACGGCGCGGTCGTCTGGGCCGCCGATCCACAGCGCCCCACCCGCTGCGTCCGCGAGGCGCATCACCTCGAGCAGCACGGATCCGGCCAGGTTCGGCAACGTCCCACCGGTTGCGATGAGCTGGCTGAGCTGATACTGGGCGAAGAGCGCATCCGCCTCGCGTTGGGCATCGTCGAACGCGCGTCGCCGGTCGCGCTCGAGCGCGTCGATGCGAGCCAGGAGCGCCCGGGGGGCCGGTTGCCTCGCCGGCTCAGTCATCGCCGATCGCGCGGAGCAGGAGCGTGCACGAGACGGCGCCTGGGTCGAGATGGCCGATCGAACGCTCGCCGAGCCGCAGCGCGAGACCGCGCCGCGCGACGAGGGGACGGGTGCTCCGCGCCCCCCTCGAGGCGGCGCGCACTGCAGCCCCCATCGCGCTCGCCGGCGACCCGCCGTTCGACGTCATGTCGACGAAGGCGTCCGCTGCAGGGCGGAGGGCGTCGAGGATGGTCTTGTCGCCGACCGCGCACCGCCCACGACGGGCGAGGCCTGCGGCGGCGGCGGCGAGCATCGGTCCGAGCGCGGCAAGGTCGAGGGACGGCGCGTCACCGGCCGTCGCGCCTGCCTCGAGGAAGGCAGTGCCGTATAGCGGTCCGGACGCTCCGCCGACGGCCGCCACCAGCCGATGGCCGACGGCCCGGAGCAGCTCGCCGGGCGGGGTGTCCACGCGCAGGTCCTCGAGCATCGCCTCGACGGCCCGGAAGCCGATCACGAGGTTGTCGCCGTGGTCACCATCACCGAGGACCGTGTCGAGCCTGGTCAGATACGCTGCGTGCCGCTCGACCACGATCCGGCATCGGCCGAGTGCAGACCGGACGACGGCCGCATCGATGACGTCGTGGCGAGGGACGGACGGCGAGGCGGACACGGTCGGCCGACGATAGTCGGTCCACCCGCCCCGGGCAACGCCGCCACCCGGTCATCTCGGCAACCTTCGTGCACGGGGTCGCGACCTTCTGCGCACCTCTTGATACGGCGTTGCTTTCTTCTTGATGACCCCGGGCCGAGGATCGCCTCCAACCGGCAACCCGGGTGCAACCCATCCGGAGAGAGGAAGGAGGCGCGATTGGTGGGTCTGATCCTCGTTTCCCACAGCGGGACGCTCGTCGACGGTCTGCGTGACATGGTCGCCCAGGTGGCCGGCGCCGACGTCCCCGTGGGGACCGCCGGTGGGACGGAGGACGGGCGCCTTGGCACCAGTGCTCCGCGCATCGCCGAGGCGGTCCGCTTCGTCCTCGATCGCGCCGACGGTGCGGTCGTCCTGCTCGACCTGGGCAGCGCGGCCCTGAGCCTCGAGCTCGCGCTCGAGGACCTATCGGACACCGACCGGCAACGGGTCCGTCTAACCGAGGCGCCACTCGTCGAGGGCGCTGTCCTTGCCGCGGTCCAGGCCAGCGTCGGCGCCACGATCGACGAGGTCGTGGCGGCGGCTGAGTCGGCCACCACCATGGCCAAGCTGCCGCGGGCATGACGATGTCGGAGATCCGCCTCTTGGTCATCGACCCCTCCGGGCTCCATGCACGGCCAGCCGCCAGGTTCGTCCAGGCCGCCACTCGCTTCGCCAGCCGGATCGTCCTTCGTCAGGACGGTCGCGAAGCCGACGCCAAGAGCCTCATCGCCCTCCTCGGTATGACGATCCGGCCGTCGTCCGAGATCACCCTTGCGGCCGATGGCCCAGACGCCGACGCCGCCCTAGCCGCCCTCCAGGCGGAGCTCGCCCCGTACGTCAGCCAGTCCGGCTGACCCATCACTCTCGGAGGAGGTAGCAGCGAATGTCGTCCCCCACCTTGTCCCAGAAGCTGACGGCCGAAGCCATCG
The DNA here is from genome assembly GCA_963780425.1 of uncultured Chloroflexia bacterium. GTDB lineage: Bacteria > Chloroflexota > Limnocylindria > Limnocylindrales > CSP1-4 > SPCO01. The sequence goes on from CAWABZ010000003.1 coordinate 14,514, forward strand.
GCACCGCGATCCTCGTGTTCATCGGAGCGGGCTCCGTGCCGCTCACTGTCTTCCTCACATCCCTTGCCGGGGGCACCGGCATCGACGGCACCGCCGGTCTGTCGACCATCTCGTTCTCGTTCGCATTCGCGATCTTTGCGGCGGTCTACTCGATCGGCCACATCAGCGGTTGCCACATCAACCCGGCCGTCACGATCGCCCTGCTGGCCACCCGAAAGATCGACGGCCGGACGGCCGGCGGGTACATCGTCGCCCAGCTCGTCGGCGCGTTCGTCGGTGCCGGGCTGACGCTGATCATCCTGACCGGCAATGACCCAGCCAAACTCGGCCTGGGAGCCGTCTCGGTCAACGCCAACGCCGGTCTCGCGGTCGGGTTCGCGGCCGAGGTCATCGGCACGGCCATCCTCGTGTTCACGGTCTTCGGCGCAGCGGTCTCGGGCAAGGCCCCTGCCGGCTTCGCCGGGTTGGTCATCGGCTTCATCGTCTACGGGATCATCATCCTCGTCGGTCCGATAACCGGAGCATCCCTCAACCCAGCCCGCGAGCTCGGGCCGGCCCTCCTCGGCCAGGCGATCGGTGCCAAGGCCATTACATGGGATACCATCGTCATGCATGCCTATTCTGGACAACCTGGA
>CAWABZ010000004.1:0-145520 GCA_963780425.1 uncultured Chloroflexia bacterium
CCGGTTCGACGGGCGTTTCGATCGCGCGACGTCAACCCTCGCGGTCCTCGGCTTCTGGCCGGAAGAGTCCGGCTTGGTCAGGGACGACGATTTCCTCGAAGCATTCGCACGAGGCATCACGAGGTACCGCGCGTTTCTCGGCGCCGACCTCGTCGACGCTACGCGGGTCCGCGATCGGACGCTCCGTGACCGTCTGAAACGGGGGAAGCGCATGATCGCCGAGGAGGGATAGTGATCGATGGGTCGCGTGCTGTTGACGCTGGTGCTCGCCCTCGGATCGGTGACGGGCTGCGCGGTACCGGCCGCCTCACCGGCCCCGAGTTTGTCCGACCCGGCCGGCATCCCGACCGCAACGCCAGGATCGCCATCGCCCAAGGCAAGCGGCCTGCCCCACTTCGCCGAGACCTTCGACGTCGGTGGTGGGCGCCAACTCTTCATGGAGTGCACGGGCTCCGGCACGCCGACCGTCCTGTTCGAGAGCGGCGACACCGATGACGGCCGTGCCTGGGGGCGGGTGCTGCCCGGGATCGTCAAGGAGACACGAGCGTGCACGTACGACCGGCTCGGCAACGGGCGCAGCGACGCGGCCACCGGCTGTCGAGGTGCGGATGACCTGCGCGGGGACCTGGAAGCGCTGTTGAAGGCCGCTGATGTCGCCCCGCCGTACGTCCTCGTGGGGTCCTCGGGCGGCGGGTACCTGATCGCCAGCTACGCACTCGCCCATCCTGGGGACGTTCAGGGCATGGTCATCGTCGACACGTTCCCAGCCATCGACCTGAGCAAGGCACCTCCCCAGCTTGCGTTCGAGATCGGCTGCGACAACCCTTCGAATCAGGAGCACCGCGACTACGCCGCGGTCGAACACGCAGCGTGGGACAACCGTCGCAAGATCGGCGACATACCGATCACCGTGATCACGAACGATTACACGGGCTCTGCCTCGAACCCCGAGGAGGAGAACAGCATCGAGGGCCAGCAAGGATGGTTCGTCCTGAACCCTGACCAGGCGAAGCAGGTGATCGTCACCACCGGGCACTTCGTCCCAGGGAACGAGCCCGCTGTGGTCGTCGAAGAAGTGCTGCGGGTCCTCGAGATCGCTCGAACCTCTTAGCCTCAGGTCGCGAGCCGGGCGGCCTTCCCTTCCAGGTATCGTCGCTCGGGGAGGCTCGTCGTGCGGCGCGCCGCGAGTCGGTAGGCGGTTCGGGCTGCGTCCCGCTCACCGGCCATTTCCAACAGGTGCCCGCGGACCGCCTCCAGGCGATGGTGGTGCGCGATCCGCTCGTCGGTCTCGAGTGGGGCCAGCATCCGCAGGCCTGCCTCCGGTCCGTTCACCATCGCCGCTGCGACGGCGTGGTTCAGCGTGATCATCGGGTTGGGCGACACCTGCTCCAGCAGCCGTGTAGAGACTGAGGATCTGCGGCCAGTCGGTGTCCTCGGCGGTCGGCGGCCTCGTCGTGGATCGCGGCGATCGCGGCCTGGAGCTGGTACGGCCCGATCATCCCGAGCGGCAGGGTCGCGGTGATCAGGTCGACACCCTCGCGGATCGCGTCGGCGTCCCAGCGGGAGCGGTCCTGCTCCGCTAGCGGCACGAGGCTCCCGTCGGGCCTGGTGCGGGCCGCGCGGCGCGCGTCGGTCAGCAACATGAGTGCCAGCAGACCGGCCACCTCGGCGTCCCCGGGGAGTCGCCGATGGACGTCGCGGGTGATGCGGATCGCCTCGCGCGGCGAGCTCCGGTCGCTGGAGATCGTCCCCGGACGACGCCGTATAGCCCTCGTTGAAGATCAGGTACAGCACATGCAGCACGACCCGCAGACGGTCGGTGCGCTCGGTCTCAGGCGGCATCTCGAACCGGGCGCCGGCCGTCCGGATGGTCGCCTTCGCGCGACTGATCCGTTGCGCCATCGTCGCCTCGGGCACGAGGAAGGCCGACGCGATCTGCGCGGTCGTGAGGCCCCCGACGGCCCGCAGCGTCAACGCGAGCTGCGATGCCGGCGAGAGCGACGGATGGCAGCACATGAAGAGGAGCGTCAGGGCGTCGTCCTCGTGTTCGGCGACCTCGGCGGCGTCCGGTGCCGGGACCTGCCAGGCCTCCGGTGGCATGAGCGCGATCGCGGCGGTCTCGCGTCGCTGGCGCGCCGCATCGCCGCGCATCTGGTCCAGCAGACGCCGCGATGCGACCGTGATCAGCCAGCCGCGTGGGTTGTCCGGGATGCCATCGGTCGGCCACTGCTGCGCGGCTGCCAGGAGTGCCTCCTGGACGGCGTCCTCGCACAGGTCGAACTGGCCGTGCCGCCGCGTCAGCGCCGCCAGGACCTGCGGCGCGAGCTGCCGGAGCAGGTCCTCGATCGCGAAGTCGGTCGTCACATCTCCGTCCCGGCGTCCTCCATCAGCGCCCGGATCTCGACCACGCCGTATTCGGAGATCGGGCCCGGCGATCTCCTTCGCCCGCTCGAAGCTGTCGACATCGACCGCGAACACGCCGGCCAGCTGCTCCTTCACTTCTCCGAACGGTCCGTCGGTCACGGCCGGCGAGCCGTCGCGGAACTCGATGAAGGTCCGCTCGTTGCTGAGCCCGTCGACCCGGATCATCTCGCCGGATGCCTTCAGCTCATCCATCAGCTTGTAGTGATTGCCGATCACCCGGTCGGCCTCCTCCTTCGGGAGCTGTTCCCACAGCGCCATGTCGGAATGGATCAGCAGCACGTACTTCATCGGGTCGCTCCTTGCGCGCGCGATGCCGCAACGGGGCACCGTCACAGGAAGGTCGAGGCTGGGCGTGGATCCTCGACATTTTCTCCGACATCTCATGTCGAGAACCGTCGGCCGGCTCCGACTACATGGTGACGCACCCTCATCGGGCCAACGGAACTCACGAAGGAGCAATCACGTGCGCAAGATCATCGCCGGTCTCTTCATCTCCCTCGACGGGGTCGTCGAGGCTCCGCAGGACTGGCACTTCCCGTACTTCAACGACGAGATGGGCGAGGCGGTCGCCGCCCAGGCGAACGCCGCCGACACGATGCTGTTCGGCCGGAACACCTTCGAGGAGTTCGCCGGCTTCTGGCCGCAGCAGGGCAGCGACGTGCCGTTCGCAGACGTCATCAACAGCACCCCGAAGGTGCTCGTCTCGACGACCCTCAAGAGCGTCGAGTGGGGCCCGACGACCATCGTCAGCGGCGACGTCATCGAGGCGGTGAAAGCCTTGAAGCAGCAGCCCGGCAAGGACATCTCCATCACCGGCAGCCCGACGCTCGTGCGCTCGCTGTTGCGAGCGGGCCTCCTCGACGAGCTCCGCCTGCTCGTCCACCCGATCGTGGTCGGGCACGGCAAGCGGCTGTTCGAGGCCGAGGATGCCCCGATCCCGCTCCGCCTGGTCGAGGCGAAGACATTCACCACGGGCGTGCAGGCGATGACATACGCGCCGGCAGCCGAATAGCAGTTCCCCCAGAATCCCGACACACACGAAGGAGGACTTCGATGTCCAGCTCGACGCTCCAGAACGTGACCTCCAAGGACGGCACGACCATCGCCTTCGACCGCCTCGGTGACGGACCGCCCGTCGTCCTGGTGAGCGGCGGGTCGGTCGATCGGTCGTCGAATGCCGGCCTCGCCGAACAGCTCGTGACCGACTTCACGGTCTTCAACTACGACCGGCGCGGCCGCGGTCCGTCGGGTGACACCCAGCCGTACGCGATCGAGCGCGAGATCGAGGACATCGATGCCGTGATCGGCGCCGCCGGTGGAACGGCCGGCTTGTATGGCTCGTCCTCCGGTGCGGCGCTCGCCCTGTTGGCCACGGCGGCCGGATCCCCGGTCAGCAAGCTCGCGCTGTGGGAGCCGCCCTGGATCCTCGACGAGACTCGTCGGCCGCCGGCCGACACGGCCAAGATCTATCGCGACCTGGTCGCGCAGGATCGACGCGGCGACGCCGTCGAGTACTTCATGGCCAAGGTCGTGGGGATGCCCGAGGAGTTCGTGGCCTCCGCTCGGTCGCAGCCGTGGTGGCAGTGGACGGAGAGCCTGGCCCACACGCTTGCGTACGATGCCGAGATCATGGGCGACTACTCGTTGCCGGTCGACAAGATCACGTCCGTGAAAGTGCCGACGCTCGTCCTGGTCGGCGCCGCCAGCTTCGACTTCTTCGGTCCGACGGCCAAGGCACTCGTTGAGGCGCTTCCCAACGGCGAGGTCAAGACCCTCGAAGGGCAGGAGCACAACGTCGATCCGACGGTCCTGGCCCCGGTCCTCGCCGAGTTCTTCGGTCGCTGACCGCACCACCGTTCATCTCTCGCGCCCCGGCCCCATCGGTGGGTCGGGGCGCATCCGCGTCTTCCCGCGCAGCCGGGCGATTCGCGGCACTGTTCTGGTCCTCGTCCGTGCCATGCGACGCCTCGCGTTGGACGCGTCCAACCGACCCGGGCAGACTGGCCGGCATGCGAACACGCTTCGCGGCCGCGGCGCTCATCGCTGTCCTGGTGACCGCGTGCTCGCCCGCGAGCAGCCCAGGCCCGCCCGGCACACTCGCGCCCAGCCCGACCCAGGCGCCTGCCACGACCCCAGACGTCCCACCCGCTTCGCCGGCCGCGGATCCGCTCCTCATGATCCGAGAGTTCGACGTCCCACCCGGATCGCACCCGCATGACGTCGCCCCGGCCGCTGACGGCGGTGTCTGGTACACCGGCCAGCACGTCGGCATGCTGGGTCACCTCGACCCGGCCACCGGGACGGTCCGCGAGATCCCGCTCGGCAGCGGTTCGTCGCCGCACGGCGTGATCGTCGGTCCCGATGGTGCTCCTTGGATCACCGACAGCGGCCTCGACGCGATCGTCCGCGTCAACCCGGCGACGAGCGAGGTGAAGGCGTACCCGCTGCCCGCCGACCGCAAGGGGGCCAACCTCAATACCGCGGCATTCGATGGTGACGGCACACTCTGGTTCACCGGGCAGAGTGGGGTCTACGGAAGCCTCGATCCGGCGACCGGTGAGATCGCCGTTTTCGACGACCCAGACGGTCGCGGTCCGTACGGCATGGCGGCCACGCCCGGCGGCGATATCTGGTACGCCTCACTCGCCGGCAGCCACATCGCGCGGATCGATCGCGAAACCGGCGCCGCGACGGTCGTCGAACCGCCGACGTCGGGACAGGGCGCGCGACGGGTCTGGTCCGACTCGACCGGCCGGATCTGGGTGGCCGAGTGGAACGCCGGCCAGCTCGGGCTCTACGACCCGTCGACCGGCGTGTGGAAGGAATGGCGGCTGCCCGGCGACGATCCGCAGGCCTACGCGGTGTACGTCGACGACCGCGACATCGTCTGGCTGACCGACTTCGGAGCCAACGCGATCGTCCGATTCGATCCGGCGACCGAGCGGTTCGAATCGATCGAGCTGCCAAGCGCGGACGCGGCCGTGCGTCAGCTGCTCGGCAGACCGGGCGAACTGTGGGGCGCCGAATCGGCCGTCGACAAGCTCGTCGTCGTCATCGAGAGCTGAGCATGGTAGGAAGGTAGCGGCCATCGAGCCGTACACGACTGTTGATGTCGACGTAACGGCTCCGAGTCTAGGGTCGAGTGGCTACGAATGGAGGTAGTTCATGCTGCCCACCACAAACGCGTACTCCAGTTTCGCCGCCAAGGACATCGCCGCCCAGAAGCGGTTCTACGGCGAGACGCTCGGCATCGACGCGAATGAGCTCTACGACGGCCAGCTCCTCGAGCTGCGCCTCGGCGGCGACAAGCGCGTCCTCATGTACGTGAAAGAGGATTTCGTGCCGGCCACCTACACGGTGCTGAACTTCCCCGTTTCGGACGTCGACGCGTCGGTCGATGAGCTGGTCCGATCGGGCGTCGAGATGGCCCGGTTCGACGGCTTCGACCAGGACGAGAAGGGCATCGCCCGAGGCGGCGACGGCCCGACGATCGCCTGGTTCCGCGATCCAGCCGGGAACATCCTTGCCGTCCACAGCGATGAGCAACCGCCTGGCTGATAGACACCGCTCGGTGCGATCGCGCACTGCGAGGTCGGAGCGACCTAGGCTCGGCTGACTCGCATCCAATCGGCGATGCCGATCCGATGGGACATGAACCGGATGGGCGCCGCGAGCTGAGTGGCGACCTTGGGGTCGTCGAGCTCCACGAGCTCCGGTCGTGTGATGCCGTACTCGTGGCCGCGCCACCGCACGCCCCCCCGCCCGAGGCGAGCAGGTTCTGTACCCACTGCGTTTTGGAGCCGAACGGCATCGGGATCAGGAAGCCGTCGTCGGTCGGCAGCGCGACGACGGGGATCGCATACCGCGTCCCGGACCGGCGGCCGGTGTGTCGAAGGATCGCCCAGAGCGGGAACCAACGTGTGCCGGCGAGCCGGCGTCCGATCGGCCCGAAGGCCATCGTGAGCTTGCGCATGACGACATCCTGCCGGAGGCTTGTAGCCCCGACCACCCGGGTGGCCGTAATCGCACAGAGCGGGATCCTGGTGGGCCAGGCGACGGAACGGGAGATGACGATGTCCTACCCAACCCCGAAGTACGACGGCGACACGGGCCTTGTGAACGCCCGACTGCGCCCCGCGGGCACGGCACCGGAGGTGCACTACAAGAACGGCGGCACGGCCGAGTACCTCGCGACCGGCGAGTCGACCGGCGGGCTGTTCGGACTGTTCCGCTGGAACATGTCGGCCACGCCGAGCGGGCCGGATCCGCATTTCCACCGGACGATCTCCGAGGCGTTCTTCGTCATCTCGGGCTCGATCCGCCTGTTCGATGGCACGACGTGGCTCGATACGAAGCCGGGCGATTTCCTGTACGTGCCCGAAGGCGGGATCCACGGGTTCCGCAACGAGTCGGGCGAGGACGCGTCGATGCTGATCCTGTTCGCCCCCGGCGCCCCGCGCGAGGACTATTTCGAAACGCTCGCGCGTGTCTCGGAAGGCCTGACGATGACCGACGACGAGCGTGCCGCATTCATGCTCCGGCACGACACGTTCTGGGTGTGACGTCGTGACCGATCAGGCTCGACCCGGCGGCCACATCGTCCGCTTCGACGACCTCGACCACAGCGAGCACTCGCATGAATTCGTCGGGGACGAGCACGGAGAGGTCCCGTTCTGCGTGATCCTCGTCCACTCGCAGCCGGGTGTCGGTCCGAAGCTCCACCGACACCCGTACAGCGAGGTGTTCATCGTCGAGTCGGGCCAGGCGACCTTCCGGATCGGCGAGAAGACGGTCGTCGTCGATGGCGGTCATGTTGTCGTCAGCCCGCCGGGTGAGGCGCACGGGTTCACGAATACCGGCTCCGGCGAGCTGCGGCTGACGGCGATCCACGGGGCGGGCCGGTTCGATACCGAGTGGCTCGCCGGCCCCGACCCGACCTGGACCTCCCAGCGGAAGTCTTAGCTCGCGGCAACCGGCTGGGCGGCGGGACGATCCTCGATGACGCCGAGCTGACGCATCAGGGTCGTCGAGTCGTGCACACCCCAGTGCTCGACAGCCTTGCCGTCACGTGGACCCTGACGTCGATCGCCGTGTTCGACATGCTGGTGACGACGCGCGGCTGGTCGGTGGAGCGATACGAGGCGTGGCTGGCGGAGGCCCTCGCCTGCGCGTTGCTGCCGGCGGCTTAGGCGCCGTCGATCCCGAGCTTCACCACGGTCTCGCCGCCGAACGCCATCGGTTCGCCGGTCTCGTACGTGTCGGCGATCTCGTTCCAGGCAGCGAACCCGGGATGCGAGTCGTGCGCATGGTGGCCCTCGCCCGACGCGAAGATCACGGCCACCAGGTACTGGACCGCGCCGGCGACAGGCCGGGATGAGATGTCGAGCCGGTTCAACGTCGCCGCGATCAGCAGTCCGCGCTGCCTGAGGTCCTCCCAGACGGGCAGCTCGTGCTCACGGAAACCGGCCTCGAACGCCTCGACCTGGTCCTCGCGGACGTTCAGGACGACCGTCACGGTCTCCACGGGTCAGGCGCGTCGCTTGGATTTCGCCCCCGGCTCGAAGCGGATGCTGCCGGCATACGGGCGGATGCCGGTCTCGCGCCCGTCGTCCCACCTGACGCGGTACTCGGTCCGGACCTCGTGCGCGATGACCTCGAGGATCTCACCGCGACGCTCCGCGATCCCGACCTTCTCCGACTCGACCACGATGCGATCGCCCACCTTGGCGCCCATGCGCACCTCCTCCGTACTCGCGTTCGTTTCGATGTCGGTCTTATTGTCGCTGTCACGGCTAGGTCGGGGCGGGTCGATTTCCCGTGCCAAGGGAACAGTGACTTGCAACAAGCAAGCGACAGGAGTATGTTGTTGCCGATGCAACAACAAGCGAACTCCCAAACCCACACCAAGCGACGAAGCCGCTCGTCGGCTCCTCGCTCGCGGTGGACTCATCGACATCACCACCACCGGTCGCAAGACCGGGCGCCCGCGGCGCATCGAGATCGTGTTCCACAACATCGACGGCCGGATCGTCATCAGCGGGATGCCGCGCGCCGATCGAAAGCGCGCGTGGATCATGAACCTCGAGAAGGACCCGCACATGACGGTCCACCTCAAGGGCCCGCTCGCGGCGGACCTGCCGGCGACCGCGCGCGTCATCACTGATCCGGCCGAACGCCGGGCCGTCGCGGACTGGATCGTCGGGCACGCCTGGCCGCGCATGAACCTCGAGGCGATGGCGGCGTACTCGCCGATGATCGAAGTCACGCTCGACGAAGGGGCCTGACACCCCGCCGAGGGTGTTTCGCACGGCACGGTTCCCAGTGAAGATGACGTTCGACGGTGATGCGGCGAAGCCGCCGGTGAAGATCGCCCCGGTGCCCACGCCGCTGAAGTGGTTACCGGAGACGCGGCCCGACGACGCCACCGATTGCATACCGAAGCTCGCTGGAGCGCGGAAGACGTTGTCCTTATTCGATAACCCTGGACGCGATTGAGCAGGACGCTGATGCCGGTCGCAGTCCCTTCAAAGACGAAACCGCTGATGCCGACATCACTGAGCACGCCGGCGTCGCCGCGACCGACGAGAAGCAGTCTGCGAGAGTCCTGGATTGGTGGAGAACACTCGTGTCTTGGTGCCCGGGGTGACTTCCCCGGTCGGCCAGGGATCGTCGCTTTCGACTTGCGCGGTCGAACCACGAAGATCCATTGACCGATCGATCACCAGAGTCTCGGTCAGAGCGTAGTCACCGGGCTCGACCTTGATCACGGCTCCGGGAGAGGCGTGCGCGGCCGCGACCGCCTCCGGCAGGTTTTTGTAGGGGGAGGCTCGCGGTCCCGTTTCCGCCCGGCGTCGCATCGTCGTCCACATGGATGGCGACCTGTTTCGCGGCGACGGTGGGCACCAAAACGGACCACGGCAAGAGAGTCGCCAGAAGGGCGGCCAGCACCAAGAGCGAGCCGAATCTGGCTTGCGCACGCGTTTTCGCAACCGTCATGACCGTCACCCCTCATCTGTCGGCGGGGCTCCCCGGAGGACTCCTCAGCCTCGCCCAACGACTACGGCGTACACGGATGGGAAACGGTTCTGGTCGCACCGCGGACTGGGGTGGGCAGGTGCGCCGCCAGCGAGTCCCAGACAAAGAGATCGGCCGCCTCCGGCAGTGATGCCAGAGGCGGCCGAGCTATTGAGCGCCCGGGTTTAGGCGGCGGCGCGCACCGTCTTGGCGCGGAGGCCCTTGGGGGTCTGCTCGATCTCGAATTCGACCTTCTCGCCTTCGGCAAGGCGATCGAAATCGAGAGAGGAATCGAGACCGCTCCGATGGAAGAAGTATTCCTTCTCATCATCGGTCGCGATGAAGCCGAAGCCGCGCTCGGCGACGACTCGCTTGATAGTTCCGGTGGCCACTTTGACCTCCAACGCTTCCCGAACGACGGTTTGGTGAGCGCGACGGTCCGTTCGAGAGGTCGACCACGCGGCGTCGTCACACATTGCGGCGACGCCTCACCGTAGCACGCCGACACGATTCCGTGTGTAGGCTGGCCCGAACGCTGGACGGTCGCGCCCCGGAGGAAACGCCATGGATTGGACCCTGGAAGTCGTGATCCTCCCGGTCAGCGACATCGACCGGGCGATCGCCTTCTACCGTGACAAGGTCGGCTTCGACCTCGATCACGACACGACGAACGAGCACATGCACGTCGCGCAGCTGACTCCGCGGGGCTCCGGTTGCTCGATCGTGGTCGGTGACCTGCCCGCGCAGCGCGAGATGGCGCCGGGCTCGATGCGCGGCTTGCAGCTGGTCGTCGCGGACGCCAAGGCCGCGCGGCAGGAACTGCTGGATCGTGGGGTCGAAGCCAGCGAGATCATGCAGTTCTCGCCCGACGACGGGGGGACGTTCTTCGGTTTCAGCGACCCGGACGGCAACACCTGGGCGGTGCAGGAGCTCAAGGTCCGCGGCGAGAAGCCGCTGATCCCAGTCGAACATCGCGGACGCTTCGGCGCGTAGGGCGACATCGGACTGATGTCGACGACTCCGGCCGCGCCATCGCGAGAACCCAGCATCCTGTGGCAGCTCGCCTATTACGCGACTGCCGTCCTGGCCGGCCTCATCCTGCTGACCGGGGCGGTGCCATCGCCCCTGGACTTCGTCGCGTATCTCGCTCTCGGCCTGGGCGCGACGTGGATCCAATACCGTCGGGCAGGTCGCGACACGTTCAAAAGCTCCCTCAGCTGGCTCGCGGTGGTGGGCATCACATGGCTGCCGCTAGCGTGGATCCTCGGACGATCCCCCTTCGATTGACCGATCGGCCCGGGCGCCACGAAGGGCATCGATCACCGGCGCGAACGCCTCGACACCCGCGACCGAATTCGGCCGGAGTTGGACCTGCAGGTGGTCGATGCCGTTGTCGGCGAACCGCTGCAGTTCGCCGGCCTGGGCCTCAGGGTCGCCCCGGATCTCGCGCCCCTCGGGCCGCGAGTCGTCGGCCGCAGGCAGCGTCCGAACGAGGACCTCGACCGACTTCACGATCGGCGTCGTCCGGCCCACGGCGCGACAGGCCGACTCGAGCGCCTCGAGCATCGCTGGCACCTCATCGATCGAGCGCAGGCCGCCGTTCCAGTGATCTGCCAGCTCCGCGGTCAAGCGGAGCATCCGGGGACCCTTGGCGCCGACCATCACCGGAAGGCCATCCGGCCGTGGCCCGCGCGGCTCGAGTCGGGCCGAGCGCGTGCGGATCGTTCGCCCGTCCAGGGTCGATCGCCCGCGGCGGAGCATGTCGGTGATGACGCGCAGCCCGTCATCGAACCGGCGGAACCGATCCTCGAACTCGATCCCGAAGCTGGTGAACTCCGGCTCGTTCCAGCCCGCGCCCACGCCGAGGATCACCCGTCCGTCACTCACCTCGTCGAGCGTCTCGGCCATCTTCGCGAGCAATGCCGGGTTCCGGAGCGGCATCGCGAGCACGTACGGCCCGAGCGCCACGCGGGTCGTGGAGGCGGCAAGGGCGGAGAGCAAGGTCCATGACTCCCAGGCGCCCCGCCACTCGCCCTCCGGATCGCCGAATCCGACATGGTCCGAGACCCACAGCGCATCGAAGCCGATCGCCTCGGCGGTCTGGGCCATCGCTAGGATGTCGCCCCAGCGTGGCGTCCGCCCGTCCATCGACTCCTCGACGTAGGGCAGGTTCAGACCGAGCTCCATCACGCTCCTAGCGTCGCTCCACGTCAGGTGACCGAGCGTACCAGCGCGGGGCAGACTGGACCGAGCGCATAGGATGGACGTTCGTCGCTCGACTGACGCGACTCCGGGGTTCTTCTGCATGCACTTCCGCCTCGACGCCGCCGCATGACCACCGAAGGACGGTTCTGTCCGACCTGCGGGACGAAGCGCACGGGCTTCTTCCGCTTCTGTTCGTCGTGCGGCTTCGATTACGACGAGCTGCTGCCAAAGGCGCCGGCGCCGATGCCGATCGCGCCCGGCCAGGTCGAGTTGCCGCCCGCCCCCGTCTGGCCGAAGCCTGTCGTCTGGCCGCCTGCGACGCCTGAGACTCCGGCGGGGCCTGTGCCCGAGACTCCTCCGTCCGCCGCCCCAGCGGCGCCGTCCACCGCGACAACGGCCGCGCCCGCGATATTCCCGGCGACCCTGACTCCGGCGCGCCCATCGAACCTCGAAACGGTCGAGACGGTCCGCCCCGAAGGGGTCACGGTCGCACCGAAGTCCCGAGAGCGGACCCTCGTGCGCGTCGCGATCATCGCGCTGGCCGGTCTGCTGGCCCTGAGCGCCATCTCGAACGCCATCGGTCCGCGCTCGTCGTCCGCATCGGCCCCCCCGACAGTGGCTCTCGGAACGCCGCTCGTCGTCGGATCGCCCGGGACCGGGAGCGGTGCCCCGTCACCCGGCGCGACGTTCGGTCCGACCGGGCAGACACAGTTCGCGGTGGTGACGAGCGTGACGGACGGCGACACCATCCGGGTCGACATCGATGGCAACGAGTATCCGCTGCGCTACATCGGGATCGATGCGCCCGAACCCAATGCGTACGATCCGACGCTCAAGAGCTTGGCCGACGCGGCGACCGAGGCCAATCGAAGGCTCGTCGAGGGTCAGGACGTCTACCTCGAGCGCGAGGTCTCGGACACCGATCAATTCTCTCGCCTGCTTCGCAACGTGTGGCTCATCGGGTCTGAAGGCGAGTACGTCCTGGTGAACCTCGAAATGGTTCGTGGCGGCCTGGCGAAGGTCGCGACCTTCCCGCCGGACGAGAGATACAGGGACCTCCTCACACACGCCCAGGACTCCGCGAAGACAGCGTCCCTCGGTCTCTGGTCGCCGGCAGCCTCGGGTTCGCCTGGTTCGTCACCGGCGACCGTCGCTGCGTCGCCACTCACGCTGGTCGGTGGCGGCGGATCGGACTGCCACCCGTCGTACACGCCGTGTCTGCCCAACGTGACCGACCTCGACTGCTCCGAGGTCCGTGCGATGGGCGCCGCGCCGGTCACCGTCAAGGGGCCCGATGACTACGAGCTCGATGCCGAGGACGACGGCCTGGGCTGCGAGTAACCGCGACGGAGGACATGACATGAACCTATTCGGCCGGAAGAGCAACGCCGATCGCGACCGCAACCAGGGCAACGCCGACGAGCAGGCGCTCGCGCGCTATCGATACATGCTCCGGTCGGCTCCGCCCGAGGACATCGAGCGGGCGCACGAAGAGGCTTTCGCGAAGCTGACACCCGAGCAGCGGCGTCAGGCGCTCCAGGCGCTCGCCCAGGTCGTGCCGCCGAGCGAGATCCGTGGCGACGATCCGGCCTCGCTGGCGAGGACGGCGACGCGGGCAGAGATCCGCCAGCCCGGCACCATCGAACGCGCCTGGGGCGGCGGTGGCCCGGGGCTCGGCACCTGGTTCCTGTCGACGCTCGCTGCGAGCTTCATCGGGACCGCGATCGCGCAGTCGTTCTTCGACAACGACCCTGGTAGCGGCGGCGACTCCGGGAGCGACACGGCCGACGGCGGCGACTCCGGAACTGACTCCGCGGGCGACGACTACGGTGGCGATGTCGCCGAGACCGACACGGGCGGCGATTTCGGTGGTGGCGACTTCGGTGGCGGCGATTTCGGCGGCGGGGACTTCGGCGGGATCTAGGAGGCCACGCGGCCCGATCGTCGTGCGACGATGGTGCGGGCCCCTTAGCGGGGCACGTCCGGCTGGCGAGTGAAGCCTTGCGTGCCTTTGGTCGAGGCGGCGACCTCGTAGGCCAGGATCCCGTCGTCGTTGTCCTTGTCCTGCAGAGTGGTGATCAGCACCATCGGCGCGGCGTTGAGTCCGGTCTTGAGGTTGTTGCTGGGCACGAACGTATTGTCACTTTCGCCGTAGACGTCCTCGCGAGTCGACATGAGCGAGACCACCCGTCGCGGCGTGGCGTTGGTCGGCGCCCACAACCCATACAAGGACGCCTTCGGCGTGGCGTTTCGACTGCCGTGGTGCCCGACCTTGTACAGATCGACCTTCTTGAGGTTCTTCCGGTTGGTCGCCGCCACCGGTGAGTCGGCGGTGATCCACTGCCAGGACTCGAGTTGCGCGTCGCCGGAGAACAGGAGTCGTCGATTTCCTGCCTTGATCAGCAACACGACGCTCGTGTTGTTCATGACCTCGTCGAGCCAGGTCACGACCCGCAGGAGCGACGCGACCTGTTGCCTACGGACTTTCTCGGTCAGCCAGCGCACAGGCCCGATGTCGCCCGGCGTGTCCGAGGTCTCCGATCGGCGCCGGCCGCTCCCACTCGCCTCGCGCGCGAGTCGCGCCAACGCCTCCGAGTCCGCGGCTTCGAGACTCGCGGCACCCTCGAGCGCCAGCGGGACCCGCTGCGCCCACAAGTGCCAGAACTCCTTGTCGTGATCCGAGACCTGCTTGGCGATCTTCGGGTAGGTCGTCGGGAGCGGAGGCCCAAGGACCGTGAAGTCGACGCCCGGGATGAACGTGCTCATCTTCGAGGTCTTGCCGACGTGCAGGAACTCCGCCTTTGCTCCGGGTGCCTTGCCCCAGTCCCGCAGCCGATCGACCGCGACCTCGTTGGCGTATTCCGTCGATGCGAGGACCTTGAGGCGCCTGCCCATCCTGGTCTGGTCCAGACGGAAACCGTCGGCCACCTGGCCCATGAAGCGGCGAGCGCCCTGGAGAGCCTCGACATACTGGCGGTCGGCGATACCAAACCCGGGCTTGTTCAGGTCGGGAGCAGCATCCGGGTTCTCGGTCCAGGAGCGCACGATCAGCTTCGGCTGGCAATCGGCGATGAGCGCGGAGACACGCTTGGAGCCGAACGCGGAGAGGTGGTCCTCATGGCGGTGGGACACCAGCAACACGTCTAGTTCGTTGTTGCACCGGTTCTTGATCGACCGTGCGACCTGCTCCATGTCGCCGCCGTGATGCGGGCGCGTGTTCCGCCCGAAGTCGATGAGCATGTGGCGCTCGGTGCGGTTGCCCGGCGCGACGGGTCCGTCGTATTCGAACGACAGCAGGAAGCAATCGCCGAAGCCGACCTGGTACATGCGCACGGAGACGCCGACGAGCTCGCTCACCAGCGTTCTGCCAGGACTGCGTCCGGGTCGTGGAGCACCGCGAACTCCTGTCCCCTCGGGAGCCCGAGCGACGCACCGTAGGCGCCGCGCGAGTCGGTCAGCCGGTTCCGGACGAGGAAATCGAGACGCCGTCCCTGCCGGTCCCAGTCGAAGATCGGCTTCGACAGCCGGTGCTTGGACCGTCCGAACTGGTCGAAGACGATCGACGTGCCTCCATGGATCTGGAGCTTCATCGAGTCCGGCAAACCTGTCGGGATCTTCATCTCGACGCCGGACAGTCGCTTGGACAGAGCCCGGAAGTCGCCGACGGTGCCGTCCACCATCTGGCGGTAGGTCGCAACGGTCTCCTGCAAGAGGAAACCCTCGGGGCTGACCCGGACCGACGGCCGAAGGTCGTCGACCGACGCGTAGTACTCGGCCTCGAGGCCGACGTCGAGAGCGTTCTGCCACAGGAAACGGTAGAGCTCGTCCTCCCGGTTCCGAAGCTCGGTCGCGTCCAGGCCGCGGTAGTCGAGCGAGAGGGACGACATGTCGGTCACCCGACCCTGCGGTTCGATGCCGAACGATCTGAAGGCGTCGCGCAATGTCGGCCGATACCCGTGGGCATCCGTCGGTGCGGCCTCTGCGTCGGACACGAGGAGCGCTTCGACGAAGTCTTCGAATTCGAACTCGAGGGGCGGGCAGTAGTCGATGGCCCGGATGACCATGCGTAGCAGGTGCTCAGCGGATTTACCACCCTCCTCGGCGGCTCGCGCGCGGCTGAGGGTGCCGATCTCGCTGATCAGGTCCTCCATCCGGCCCGACCAGATCAAGAGGAAGGCCTGCATGACGGCCCCGACCAGGATCTCACCGCGCCGATGGGGCTCCTCGAACGTGCGGTCATTCCGCCAGGCTGTACTCGGCGTGCGCTCGACGGATCTGCGGAGCGCGTCACCGGAATGCGCCTTGCTCGCCGCGCCCATCTCGTCCGCGAGACCGGTCAAGACGGACTTCCGAAGGACCTTCGGGTCGACGTTCGCCTTCGGGATCCGGCCGTGATCGTCGACTCGCCCGAGGCTATGTGCGACGAGCTGCGGGATCGAGAACGCCGACAGGAGCGCCACGATATCGGCGAAAGCCTCGTGAAACGCCAGCTGGTCGGGCAGGCCCGGCTCGAGGAACCGGCTGCGCAGGCCATCGAGGACGGCGTGCGTCGTCTCGTGGGCGACGATGTCGTGCGACAGACACGAGTAGACCATGCCTCGCCGGCGGTTCGTCGGAGGTCCGACGTAACCATCGAACGCGCCGAACAGGATGGCGTTGGCATTCGGATCGTAGTAGGCGTTGGCCTCTCGGAAGGCACGTGGCACCAGGTAGAGCTGGTGTCCCGAGAAGCTCCACGGGACCCGCCGGCCCAGGGCCCGCTCGAACGTCGCGAGCGTTCGCGACGCGACCGCGTACACGTTCTGGTTCCGGAAGTCGGGATCGCCCGGGAGCTTCGTGTCAGTCAGGCCACCGAAGCGATCGTCGTCGAGATCCTTCGCGATTCGGATCTTCGTCGGCGGGTACAGGTGGTTCTCGGACCCGTCGTAATCGATGACCTGGAACCGCGAGCTCTTGGGACCCGGTAGGACCTCGTCTTGTGGAACTGACACAACGGCCCGTAGCAGCTCGCCCGTGTCGGGATCGAAGACCGACGGGTCCTGTGGCAGGACCGCGAGCAGGATCTCGCGCGGCTGGACTGGCTCCGCCGCCGAGCCCTGGGCTGTCTTGGACTTGCCGGCCCCTGGTTGACTCATGGCGATCCTAAGTTGACCACGCGCCCGTCACGGCGACGTTTCCGATCCTCGCGGTGATGGTGGGCCCGAGCCCTCGATGACGACGATCGCCAGTAGCGCAGCCGCGACGACCAGCAGCGGCCAGACCGGCTGCAGCGGCGCCACCAGAACGAGCGCGCCAAGCATCAGCACGAGGATCGCCAGCCGCGGCACGAGGACGGGCCCGCCGCAGACGCGGAGCGACAAGCGCCGAGCTGGCCACGAACAGAGCGACACCGATCCCCAGCGACGCGAGAACGGCAGCCGGCGCGGGCTCGGCGGGATGTGCGCCGATCTCCTCGAGCGCGACCGCGAACCCGACGATCCCTCCGATCAGCGGGAAATGGCCCAGGCTGAACGCATCGCGCGCGAGCGGGCCGTTGCGCTCGGGGGGCGCCGCCGCATAGAGATGCTCGAGGGCATCCTTCAGCCAGCCGAAATAGGTCCACCAGAGCAGGCTCGCGACGAGGATCGACGCAAAACCCGCGGCAGCCAGCGGCACGGATCGCTCGTCATTTGCCACCGCGGTCCCAGCGACGATGAGTGACTCGCCGATCGCGATGATCACGAACAGGCCATGCCGCTCCGACAGGTGCGCCGGGTTCAGGTCCCAGGTCGTGTTCCGTCCGGCGATGACGGCGGCTACGAGGTCGGCGAGGATCGCCAGCAACCAGACCCAGGGCCGCACGGTCGGATCGACGACCGCGCCGATCAGCACCAGCACCAGCCCGATGGTGGACAGACCGACCCACCTCACGACCCCGGCGTGGCTGCCGTCGTCGACCCGTTCACGATCGACCCAGACCTGAAGCCAAAGGCCCAGCGCGCGCACGAGGACATAGGGCACCGCGAACCAGAGCGCATCGTCCGCGAACGCACGCGGGACCGACGCGGCCATGACGAGCGCCACGCCGGTCGCCGCCAGCGTGATGATCCGCACGACGGGGTGGGTCGTGTCGGCCGGATTGAGCGTCCACGTGAACTGGGTCCATGCCCACCAGATCAGCCAGCCGAGCAGGATCGACCGAAGGATCCCGTCGGGCGTCAGGTCGTGCGCCGTCAGGACGGTCAGCTGTGTGACGGCGAACACGAAGACGAGGTCGAAGAACAGCTCGACGAACGTCACCGACTGCGCATCCGCCGCCCGGATGCTGCCCCTCCTCTGGTCCGCCACGTCCCGAGGGTAGCGCACGCACAGGGCGGCATAGGCTAACTTCGGCTCGACCCGAGAATCGACGACGCGAGAGGGACCGGATTGCCCGGAGAGTTCTGGAACGCCGAGGTCGAGACGCTTTCGCCCGCGGAGGGGCGGCGCCTCGAGAGCGAGCGCCTCATGGAGCAGATCGCCTACAACTACGCGACCAGCGCCTTCTACCGCGCCAAGCTCGACTCGGCCGGCGTACAGCCGGACGAGATCCGCCACGTCGAAGACCTGGCACGGATCCCGTTCATGGAGAAGACCGAGGTCGCCAATTCGCAGGCCGACGGGACGCTCCTCGGCGTCAATCAATGCGCGCCCCTCGACAAGATCGTCAGGATCCAGGCGACCGGTGGAACGACCGGCCAGCCGATCCGGATCGGCCTCACGCGTCGCGACATCGCCGACTATTGCGAGGTCGGCGCCCAAGCGCTGTGGGCGATGGGCTGCCGCCCGGGCGACATCGTCTTCGAATGCATGAACTACAACCTGTATTCGGGCGGTCTGAGCGACCACATGACGTTCGAGGCCCTGGGGGCAGCGACGATCCCGTTCGGCGTCGGCAACTCGGAGCGGCTGATCCGCATGATGGCCGGGCTGAAGGACCCGGTCGGGATCTGGGCGACCCCGTCCTACGCGATCCGCCTGGCCGAGGTCGCCCGAGAGGTCGGCATCGAGCCGCGTTCGGTCGGGCTCCGGCGGGGCTACTTCTCAGGCGAGGCTGGGCTGCAGGTCCCCGGCTACCGCGAAAGGATCGAGGACACCTGGGGCATGGTCGCGCGAGACCAGTACGGGACCGGCGAGCTCGGCCTCCATTCCGGCGAGTGCGACTACATGAACGGCGTGCATTACGGCGCGACCGGAATCGTCGTCGCTGAGTTGATCGACCCCGACAGCGGCGACCCCCTCCCGTTCATCGACGGGCAGCAGGGCGAGGTGGTCTACACCTCGATCCGGCGCGAGGCCAGCCCGCTGATGCGGATGCGGTCCCACGATCTGATGCAGGTCTTCACCGAACCCTGCCCATGCGGGCGGACCAGCTTCCGGTTCCGCATCCTCGGTCGGTCCGACGACATGTTCATCGTCAAGGGCGTGAATGTCTTCCCGCTGGCGATCCAGGCGTCGCTCCTGGGCATCGCCCCGCGGGTCACCGGCGAGTTCAGGGTCGATATCGACCGACCGCCGCCGATCGATTATCCGGTGCCGCTCGCCGTGGAAGTCGCGCGGGATGTGCCCGCGGCGCGACACGAAGAGCTCGTACGCGAGGTCGTGTCAGCGCTGCAGCGCGAAAACAACTTCACGGCGTCCGTGACTCTCGTCGAGGCCGGCAGCATCGCGACCGAGGGCAAGACACGCCGGGTCATCCGGAGCTATCGAGGGGAGGTCGCCTCGTGACGGTGGTCGATGTCCAGACCAAGGGCGAGATCGCGCTGATCACGCTCGATCGGCCGGACAAGCTCAACGCCATCAACGCCGAGATGCTGGACGGCCTCCTCGAGGCTGTCGAGGACATCGGCGGTTCGGAGTCGATCGGCGCTGCGGTGCTGACCGGTCGTGGGCGCGCGTTCTCGACCGGTGGCGACATCACGGCCATGTCCGGGATGGACGAGGGCGAGTTCGCAGCCACGATCGCGCGCTACATGCGGGTCTCGGCCGCGTTCCGGGCGTGTCCGAAGCCGATCATTGCCGCGATCCACGGCTACGCACTGGCCGGCGGGTTCGAGCTCGCGTTGATGTGCGACGTCCGGTTCGCGGCGGTCGGCACGCAGTTCGGACTGCCCGACACGCCCCTGGGTCTCAGCCCCACGAGTGGCATGACCTATCTCCTGCCACGGATCGTCGGGCTGGGCCATGCGCTGTACCTGGCGCTTTCTGCAGAGAACATCGACGCGGCGGAGGCCGAGCGGATCGGGCTCGTCGACCGGGTGGTCGAACCCGATGCCTTGCTGGCCGAGGCCGAGGCGTTCGCCCAGCGGATCGCCTCATACCCGCGGGTCGGCGTGGCGCGAACCAAGCAGCTCATGCATGAGGGCCTCGACGGCGACTTCGCGAGCGCGACCCGCCGCGAGGAGGAGGCCGAGCTCGACTGCTTCCGCTCGCCCGACACCCGCGAGCGGTTGCGCGCTTTTGTCGATCGCAAGCGGCAGTAGGCTCGCTTCGTGGCATCTGGCATGAGCCTGTTCTGCTACGACCAGGAGATCGTCGCCCGGTATCCGGGGATCGTCGGCGGCGTGCTGTGTGCCGAGGGGTCCAGAACGGCCCCTCCTCGCTCGAGCTCACCGACGCGTTCGCGGCGGACCAGCGCGCCGTCCGGGAGCGCCTGGGCGACACGCCGCTGTCGGAGTTGCCGAGCCTTGCGGCCTGGCGCCGCGCGTTCCGGGCCTTCGGCGTCGATCCGACCGCCTATCGCTCCGCAGCCGAGGCGCTGCTGCGGCGACTGACGAAGCAAGGATCGATCCCATCGATCAACACGCTCGTCGACATCGGCAATCTCGTGAGCATCCGCTACGCGCTGCCGGTCGCGATGTTCGATCTCGGGTCGATCGGCGGCGGCTTGACCGTCCAATTCGCGACCGGCGAGGAGTCGTTCACCGACCTCGGGTCCGGAGCGACGGAACGACCAGAGCCCGGCGAAGTCATCTTCATCGATGACGCCGGCCACGTCGCCGCGCGCCGCTGGTGTTGGCGGCAGTCGGCCGAGAGCGCGAGCTCCGCGTCGACCACCGACGTGCTCGTCACCGTCGAAGGGCACCACGACGGCGCACGCGAGGACGTCCAGGCGGCGTTGGCCGACCTCGACGTCCTGGTCCGATCGTTTGCGAGTGCATCGGCGACCCGCAGCGATGTCCTCAGCGCCGCCTCGACGGAGTTTCGACCTACTAGCGGAGCGAGCGGTAGAACGCCCTGATGTCGCCGATCAGCTCGTTCGGGGCCTTGTGGGCCGCGAAATGCCCGCCACTCGGGTACATGTTCCAGCTGACGATGTTCGTGTGGTCGCGCTCGGCGAACCGGCGGATGCCGCTGAAGTCGCCGCCGAACCCGGCCAGCCCGAGTGGGACCGTCGTCGGCTCGGTCGGTCGGTTCTCGGCGTGGGCGTTCTCGTAGTACAGGCGCCCCGCGGAAGCAGCCGTCCCGGTCAGCCAGTACAGCATGACGTTCGAGAGCTGGAAGTCCGCGTCGAGGTCCTCGCCGAGCAGCTGGGCGTTCCAGGCGAGCAGCCCCAGCGGCGAGTCGGTGATCGCGTAGGACACCGTCTGCGGCTGCTCCGAGAAGACCTTGTTGAAGGACATCTTGTTCTCGAAGAACCACTGGAGCGTCCCCAGCTCGGTCATCTCCTCCGGGGTCATGCCCTCGAACTCGGACGGATCGCCCGACGGGAACGAGAAGATCTGGGTCACGTGGACGCCGACGACGTGGTCGGGGTCGAGCCGGCCGACCTCGGGCGAGATCATCGACCCGGCGTCGTTGCCCGCGGCGCCGTAGCGCTCGTAGCCGAGGCGGCGCATCAGCTCGACCCACGCGGCGGCGATCCGATAGTTGCTCCAGCCGCGCTCGCGCGTCGGGCCCGAGAGCCCATAGCCGGGGATCGACGGGATCACGAGGTCGAACGCGTCGGCCGGGTCGCCGCCGTGGGACCGCGGGTCGCTGAGCGGGCCGATGATGTCGAAGAACTCGAGGATCGACCCGGGCCAGCCATGGGTGACGATCAGGGGCAATGCGTTCGGCTCGGGGGAGCGGACGTGGAGGAAGTGGATGTTCTGGCCGTCGATCTCGGTCGTGAACTGCGGATGGGCGTTGATCCGCGCCTGGGTCGCCCGCCAGTCATACCGGCTCCGCCAGTAGTCGTAGAGCGACCGGACATACGACTGCTTGATGCCGTCATCGACGTCGCCGGGGAGCTCGTCGGGCCAGCGAGCCCGGTCGAGTCGATCCTTCAGATCGTCGAGGTCGGCCTGGGGGGTCTCGAGGGTGAACGGGCGGATCGCGGTGTCGCTCATGTCGTCGTGCCTCCGTCTCGGTCTCTGGAACGGAATGAAGTGTTCCGTTCCATTATGACGAAGAGCGGCTATCTTGTCCAGCATGGAATCGGAATTACGGCTGAGCGGTCGGCGTGCGCAGGCGCGACGCAACGACCCCCGCATCCGGCAGGCCGCGAGGGAAGTCTTCACGGCCGATCCCGACGCTCCGATGTCGGCGGTGGCGGCGCGTGCAGGCGTGGGCATCAGCGCGCTGTACCGCCGATACGGGAGCAAGGAGGACCTGCTGCGACAGGTGGCGCGAGATGGGCTCCAGCAGTATCTCGACGAGGCCGAGGCGGCGGTGGCCGACGACCGCGACCCCTGGACGGCCTTCGCCGACTTCATGGCCCGGCTCCTCGACGCGCAGACCGTCGCGATCACGATGAACCTCGCTGGGACGTTCACGCCGAACGACGAGCTCTTCGCGATGTCGATCCGGGCGGCCGAGCTGAATGACGCCATCGTCGAGCGGACGAAGGCAGGCGGCGGTCTGCGGTCAGACGTCGTCGTCGATGACCTGTCGATGATCATCGAGCAGGTGTCATCGATCCGACTCGGAATGCGTCGCGCACACGAGAGCTCCGTCGTCGCTACCTGCAGCTCTTCCTGGACGGCCTTCGATCCGACGGAGCCGACCCGCTACCCGGCCCGCCGCCGACGCCCGACGAGCTGGCGTCGCGATGGTTCCCGCGTCATCGCTAGCGACTGCCGGCGGCCTCGTCCATCACGTCACGCAGGCTCTCGACGGGGCCGAGGTGGCCCAGCTTGTCCGGGTTGACCACCGAACGGATCATCGCGACTCGGCCGTCGACGACCTCGATCGACATCACCGAGAAGACGCCGCCGTGCGGGCCGCGGAAGATGACGCCGGGCTGGCCGTTGATCCGATGCAGCTCGAACGTCGCGCCTAGCGTCTCGGTCTGGCGGCCCATCTGTGCGAACAGCCGGGCGACCTTGTCGGCGCCGACGATCGGCTCGTACCACTGCGGGACCTTGCCGCCACCGTCGCCATGGACGATCACGTCCTCCGCGAGCAACTCGATCAGGCCGTCGAGATCGCCCCGCTCCGCCGCGGCGAAGAACCGACTGACGAGCTCGTCTCGCTCGGCCTCATCGGTGTCGAAGCGAGGCCGGTTCTCGGCGATGAAGCGGCGCGCCCGGACCGCGTTCTGGCGGCAGGTCGCCGGCGTGCGGCGGACGATCTTGCCGACCTCCTCGAAGTCGTAGTCGAACACGTCGTGGAGCAGGAAGACCGCCCGCTCGACCGGGGTCAGCCGCTCGAGCAGGACGAGGAACGACATCGACAGCGAGTCGGCCTGCTCGGCGTGCACGGCCGGGTCGCCTGCGCCATCGTCGGTCACGAGCGGCTCCGGCAGCCACTCGCCGACATACGTCTCGCGCCGGACCCGGGCCGACTCGAGGTGGTCGATCGCCAGGCGCGTGACGATCGCCGAGAGGTACGCCTTCGGTGACTCGATCGTGGCGTCGTCGCCGAGGGCCCGCTGATAGCGGACGAACGCCTCCTGCACGACGTCCTCGGCCTCGCTGACGCTCCCGAGCATCCGGTAGGCGATCGAGAACAGCAGCGGCCGAAGATCGACGTAGGCCTCGGCGACACCCGGTCCAACGTCGCGGATCACGCTGCTGAGAATGCCTCATGGTCGATGTCGGGTGCACGCGGCGGCAGCGGCACCGGCGCATCGAGCCCGTGCCGGAAGCCGTCGCGCCAGCTCGGCCAGATCGGCTGCCAGCCGAGCTCGCGCTTCGCCTTGGCGTTCGACGACCCTCGACCCTCGGTCATCATCGTCACCGCGACCTCGCCCGCGACGAGCCGGGCCGAGCCAGGCGGGGATGTGCAGCGGCTTGGGCGCCCCGAGCGCCTCGGCGATCGCCGGGATGAACTCGCGGGTCGGCGTCGGGTCGTCGTCGACGATGTTGTAGATGCCGCGCCGACCACGCTCGAGCGCGGCAAGCGTCCCGCTCGCCGCATCATCGATGTGCGTCGACGAGACGATGCCCGCGCCGTTACCGATCACCGGGAACATCCGCCATTGCGCAGGATGCCTCACGAGCGCCTCGGACGAGCCGGGCCCGTAGAGGCCGCCGTACCGGACGACGATCCCCTCGAGCGGTGCTTCGAGCACGGCGCGCTCGAGGTATCTGATCGCGGCGAGGGTCTGCGTCTGCGCCTTGACAGGGTGCGGATCCAGCGGGTCGTCCTCCGTCTTGATCCACGAGCCCTCGCGGCTGTTGCTCCAGCCGGTGAAGCTCTGGGCGACGAATCGCTTGACGCCGCTCGCCTTCGCGGCGGCGAGGAGGTTGTCCGTTCCCTCGGTCCGGAGCCGGTTCGTCAGCGCGAACCAGCGGTCGAAGTGCCGGAAGTCGGGTGAGCCCGACAGGGCCGTCATCTCGTGGATGATCGCGTCCGGTTCGGCTTGGGCCACGGCTTGGCCGATCCCGACGGCGTCGAGCCCATCGACGACGACCGGCTCCGCGCCGAGTCGTTGGATCGCCTCCGCGGACTCCGGCCGCGAGGCCGTCCCCGTCACCTGGTGGCCGCGAGCGACCAGCATCGGCACGAGCCGCTTTCCGACGGCGCCGCCGGCGCCTGCAACAAAGACCCGCATGGTGGGCCTCCTTTCTCGTCTCTACACCCAAGACGAGATGGGGCCCGGTCGCGTGAAACGCCGTGTATGCGGCCTGACTTACCTACGGGGCAGGCGCGGGCACGGGTTGCCAGGCGGGACTGCCCCACGCTTGGGCGGCCACGTAGCGGAGGCCCGTCCCGTCCGCGTTCATGACGAGAAGCCTCGAGTCGCCGTCGTTGCCGGTTGGATCACCCTCCGGGATCCCGGGACCTCCCAGGCTGCTGAAGGTCAGGCTCGTGCCGTCTGGTGACCAGTCCAGGCCCGGCGCAAAGCCGAGGCAGAAACAGCGCCCGGCCCTGGCCAACTCGCGAGGCTCGAGGGCGTTCAGGTCGACCGCCATGACGCGCAGTTCCCACTCGTCCTGGCAACTCTCCGTCGAGCTCCCGTCGCAGACCCGGACGTCGGTCGAGCCGAGGTAGGCGATGGTCGATCCGTCGGGCGACCAGGCCGGGTCCCACACTCCGATGCCCGGCAGGGGGCCGAGGAGCTCGGTCCTGTCAGACCCGTCCCGCTCGATCGTGACTAGCCGACGACCCTGGGCGTCCGGATTCCCGCCGATGATCTGGAAGGCGATCCTGCTGCCGTCAGGCGACCAGACCGGCTGCACGATCCCTTGCTCATCGTGGATGACCGTCCTGTTGCCCCCATCGGGATCCACAAGCTCGAGTCTGCCGGCCTGCACGACGGCGATGCGAGAGCCGTCCGGCGACCAGGCGATCGAGCAGGCGTTCTCGTCGATACCGCAGGTCACGACCTGTCGAGAGATGGCGTCGGAGACGTCCATCACCCAGACGCCGCCGGCGGCGGCGTACGCCAGTCTTTGACCATCCGGCGCCCAGGCAAGATCGGTCGCCACGATCGGAGCGTTCTCATCGGCCGGCTTCTCGATGAGCACCTTCACGGTCGCCCCCGTGGCCGGGTCGACCAGGACGAGCCTCGAGTCGAGCACCACCGCGATGGCGCCGTTGTGGGCGGGGCGACGGCTCGCCACGGCAGTCGGGCTGGGCACGGCAGACGGGGTCGCCTCGAGCGATGGGATCGCCGCTCCGCCGAGCCGGGGACCGATCGTGACCCCGCCCACGACCGCGATCACGGCGAGCACGGCCGCAGTCGCGGCCAGGTTGGGCATTCGCGTCATCGGTCCGAGCCTCCGTGGCAGGCGTACGGTTCGCCCTTGTGGGACGGAGGGGACGGCAGCCAGGACCGTCGCGAGGACCTGGCCAGGTGCGCTGTGCGGACCGTCCTCGAGCCAGTCCGCGACGCGTGGATCGAAACCAGGACCGGGATCGTTGGAACGGGTCATGCGGGTCGCTCCCCGGATGGCGCGAGGGAGCGTTCCCCCGCGTCCAGCACAATCCTCAGTTGACGGATCGCGTAGTGGAGCCGGGACCTCGCCGTCCCGACGGGGATACCGAGGGTCTCCGCGATCTCCGTGAGCGGATATCCCAGGTGGTGGTGCAGCACGACGACCGCTCGATGCTCCGGCGAGAGCCGGCGGAACGCATCCTCCAGCTCGTCTCGGTCAGCGACGACGCGCGCCACATCGGGATCGACCGGCGTATCGAGTGGCAACACCCGGACCCGGGCCGCCCAGCGTCGCTCGCCCCGCGCCTCGGCGTAGCAAGCGTTGACCACGAGACGGTGAAGCCAGGCGTCGAAGCGATCGTGCTCGCGAAGGTTCGGCAGGTCGCGCCACGCCCCTAGCAACGCCTGCTGGGTCGCATCCTCGGCTCGATGGGGATCGCGCAGGATCCGGTAGGCAAGGGCATAACAACGATCGACGCTTGCCCTGGCCAGGGATCCGAAGGCGTCCTGGTCGCCCCGACTGGCCCGCTCGACGAGCTCGGCCTGCATCGTGCGCTCCGGATGCGGGCGACCCATTTGGTCGCGTCACCGAGTATGGAGCCGGCCGAGGTCCAAACGTTCAGTCTATTCGCTGTCGATCGACACGACGCCGGCGGAGCCGTCGACGGTGATCGTGGCGCCCGTCGTGATCTGGTCGGTCGCTCCGGGCACGCCGACAACGGCCGGGATCCCGTACTCGCGGGCGACGACGGCGCCGTGCGACATCATCCCGCCCATCTCCATGACCAGACCGCCGGCGGTGAGGAACAGCGGCGTCCAGCCGGGATCCGTCGAGGGCGCGACGAGGATCTCACCGGGCTCGAGCCGCGCACCGTGGGGCGAGAGGATCACGCGCGCACGGGCGGTGACCGTGCCCGGGCTCGCCGGTGAACCCCGCAGCGCGCCTTCGGGCACCGAGATCAGGGCGGCTTCCGCGTCGGTCCCGTCGGACAGCAGGACGCGCGGGATGTACCGCCTGGCCTGCTCCCGGACGTGCATCGCACGGCGTGCGGCAACGAGCTCGCGCACATCGGTGCCGGCGACTGCTTCGCGGATCTCGGCGAGGGTCAGGAAGTAGACATCGTCCCAGGCGGACACCCTTCCGGCGGCCACCAGCTCCTCGCCGACAGGACGAAGCAGCTCCCGGATCGGCGTGAACAGGGTTCGGATGAGAACGAACTTGGGCATCTCCCGCGAGCCCATCAGGGCACGCACGCGGCCGAGGAAGAACCGCAGCAGCCGCCGACGCGGCCCATGCACCCGCCCGAGCATCGTCTCGATCGTCGCCTCTGCCGCGCGCGGCGCCACGTCGGAACTGCTCGTCCGGCGCGAGCGCGCCGTCCTCGAGGCGGAAGTAGTTCGCGATCACGCCCAGGAGGTATGACGGGTCCTCCGACCAGCGCGGCACCCCGAGGTCGATCTCGCCGACCGCCCGGAAACCGTATCGACCGATGAACTTGGCCAGTTCGCTCTGCAGCGTTGAGGGCAGGGCGCCGTCGCGGTAGGCCTGGGCGAGGTCGGCCGGTTGACCGTTGCGGATCGCGTCGCGCGACGTCGGATCGGCCCGCACCCGAGTCGTCAGTGCCCACAGCGCGAGGTCCATCTCCGTCGTCGGGTTGTGCGGCAGTCCGCGTGTAAGCGTCTGGAGCTCGTCCTCGGTCGCCCGGCCGCGGAGCAGCCGTCCAGATGCCAGGTACGACACCATCCCGGCCACGACCAGGCCGAGCATCCGAGGGAACACGAACGATGGCGCTCGCGCGAGCAGGTCCTCGACCGCGTCCAGCCGGTCGGTCGCCGTCGCATCGGCAGGCAGATCGACCCTGGTCACCTGGTCGATCTCGCGGATGAACCGGTTGCGCGCTCGATCGGGCGACTGGAGCAAGCGCAGGGCGTGGAGCGGGATCCTCGAGCGGGCAAACAGCGGCACGACGGTCCGCAGCGTGCCCAACCTCGAGCCGCGTGACGTGAACCGGTGGTCGTCAGCGAGACGGCGGAAGATCACCGAGCTGCGTGCCTCGCCGACGCTCGTCAGCCGCACGAGGACCTCGCGGCCGATCCGGTCGCGGAGAACGGGCGTCAGGTCGGCCCAGATGCGCCCGCCCGACACGAGGACTGGTGACGTGGCCGGTTCCGTGTCGCCGCGAGCACGCGCAAAAGCGCCTGCGAGCGTCTGGCCGATGACAAGGAACGGCTCGGTGCCCAGCGGAGTGATCGGCTCGAAATAGCCCTGCGCGACGCTCGCCGAGAAATACACACGCAGGCCTGTGTCGCCCGGCGAACGCTCGGGGAGCGGGAACAGCGTCGTGATCGGGCGGGCCTGGAGGATCCACAAATGACCGGCGGTGTCGAACGCGAACTCGATGTCCTGCGGGGCGCCGAGTGCGTCTTCGATCTGACGCCCGATCGTGGCGAGCTCAAGCACCTGGGCATCGCTGAGGATGGGCGCGCTTCCCCGGACGACGTGCTCGTCGACCGCACCCGAATCGGGGTCGACCGCGTAGTGGTCGGGATCGACCGAGCCCGACACGACGGCGTCGCCCAGCCCTGCGGCCGCGTCGACGACCGCTCGACCCCTTCGACCGGTGATCGGATCCGCGGTGAACAGGACGCCGGCCGCCCTCGCGTCGACCATGCGCTGGACGACCACGGCCAGGCCAACGCCGTCATCGTCGAATCCGATGGTCACGGCGATAGGCAACGGCGCGCTCGTTCCACAGGGACGCCCAACATCGGCGGATCGCATCGAGGACCTGCTCGTCGCCCTCGACGCCGAGGTATGTGTCCTGTTGGCCGGCGAACGATGCCCCCGGCAGGTCCTCAGCGGTGGCCGATGACCGAACGGCGACGGGTCCGCCGCCGAGGCCTCGGTAGGCCTCGAGCACTGCGCTCGCCACCGCCGGTGGGAGGTCGATGGTGCGAAGCCGTTCGGCGGCCTCCTCAGGCCGGCTGGCGACGACCCCCGCCGAAGCGGCGGCCGCCTGGTAGGCGTCGGTCGTGAGGACGAAGCCGTCGGGCACGGGAAAGCCGTTCGCGATCAGCTCGCCGAGGTTGGCGGCCTTCCCGCCAACGCTCCCGAGATCGGATGCGCGGACGCCCGCGAGCGGTCGCACGATCGGCGTCGGGTTCATCCGACCATGCTATGTCGGCCAGGCATCTAGCCGAGATCATCGTCGGTTGGCCCGTTGAGACGTCAGGTCCTCCCGTCGAGGAACGCTTCGATCCGCGCCGATAGCGCCTCGGCACAGGCGGGAGTCAGGATGTGCGCGCAGCCAGGCAGCGTCTCCGCGGCGACGAGGTTCGGGAATAGCGCCTTGACGCGAGGCAGGACCCGCTCCGGACGGAACATCGGATCGTGTTCGCCGGCGATGACCATCACCGGCGCGGTCAGGTCGCGGAGTTCGTCAGGTGTCGCGTTGCGGGGCATTTCGGTGTCGAGTGCTGTGCCGCCGAAGGCTAGCGCCGTCGATTCGACGAAGAGCGGGTCCGGGTCACCGCCCGAGAGGCGGCGCACGCTCGATTCGACGAAGGCGCGTCGCGGCAGTGCGCGATAGCCGAGGTAGCCAGCGGCCAGGAACAGCATCGAACCGAAGGGGGATATCGGCGATGCCAGCCGGCACGACGAGCACGGCCCGGCCGACCCGGCCCGGGGCGAGCGCAGCGAGCCGCAGCACGACGCCGCCGCCATAGGAGATCCCGACGACGGCGGGCGCCTCGAGGCGGAGCCCGTCGAGGACGTCGACCGCCCACTCACCGAGGCTCGCATCATTCGCCGACACGCGCACATCCGCCGACTTGCCCGGCTGGCCGATCGTGTCGGGCGCGTAGATCCGGAACCGATCGCTGAGCGGCGCGAACCACGCGAGGGTCAGTGGGTTGACGACATTGCCGCCCTGGAACACGACCACCGGTGGTCCGCTCTCGGGTCCGGCCTGAAGGACGTGCGTGTTGCCGAAGCGGGTCGGCACCATGCGGGATGTCGTCGGGAATGGGAGTGCCTCGCGGGCGCGGTCATACAGCGCGTGGATATGTTGGCGCGCGGAGTCGGATCGGTAGATGGAACCTGACATGGATCCCTCGGATTGCGGGTCGGACCCGCGCATCATCGGGCACCCGCGGGGCCGCCACGGTTCCAGATTTCGACTGAGCCGTTCGGCAATGACAAGGATGGAACTTTCTGACGCCATTCCTTCCACATGGTCAGTAAGTAGGAGGGATGACCATGCGAACGATCCTCGGTGTCCTCGTCATCGCAGTCCTCGTCGTCGGCTGCGGTGGCGCAGCGAGCACTCAGGCGCCAGCCGCTCCGAGCGCGGCACCCACGCAGGGCACAGCCTCAACATCGGCACCAGTGGCGACCGCGTCCGCCACGCCCAGCGCGAGCGGCGCGCTCGGCGGCATCGTGCACTACCAGCTCGACGGAGCCCCCGCCACGACGGAGATCGACGCCGTCGCCGATGGCGCGAGCGTGTCCGGCACGGCCGTCACGGCGTTCCGCGGAGGCACCCACACCGTGCGGCTGGGGTGTGCCGCCCGGTACGGCGGTACATGGGTCCTCGGCGGCACGATCGAGAAGAGCACGGTCCCCGGCGAGTCTGCCGGCGCCTGGTCGGCGGTCACCGTCAAGGACGGCTCGCCCCAGCAGATCGCGGTCTGGCTCTCCGCCGGCACCCCGAAGCCGGTGGCTCCTGCGACGCCTTCCTGGCGTCGTTCGCGCCAGCCGAGCTCGAGCCTGGGGTCTTCAATCCCGTGGAGTCCGGGGTGCTGGTGCCCCCGCCTGATCCCATCCCCTGAGCGCGAGCGAGGAGTGAACGCTTAGCGGCGTTCCGAGCGTCATTGAGGGTCGAGCGCGCCCGGACCATCGGGCGCGCTCGAAGACCCGGCGTGGTCTCAGGGACATTCGCGATCTTCTTCGCAAGCTGAATCTGGAACCTTTCCGCTACGGGTGTGCCACATCATTGGTAGCGCGGCAGTGGCCGCGCCCAAAGCGGGTGAGCAGTGCGCGATCTTGTGGTCCTGGCGCGAGACGGCGATCGAGACGCCTTCTCCGAGCTCGTGGCGAGGTCGATCGGGCGGCTGACAGCGGTCGCGCGGATGATCCTGCGGGACGAATACGGCGCCCAGGACGCGGTCCAGGAAGCGTTCATCGAGGCGTGGCGATCGCTTCCGGGACTTCGTGACGCAGACAAGTTCGATGCGTGGATGCGACGACTGCTCGTGCGGGTGTGCTTCAAGCGGGCTCGCCGTAGCAAGCGCGTCGACGCAGTCGAGATCCGCCTGACACCAGGCGACGAGCCGGCCATCGCCGGCTACGAGCGCGAACTGGACACCCACGATCAGCTGGAACGCGGTCTCGCTCGGCTCTCGGCCGAGCAGCGCGCTGTCGTCGTTCTCGTCTACTACCTCGATCTACCACTCGCGGATGCCGCGCAGTCGCTGGGCGTCCCGCTCGGGACGGCGAAGTCCCGGCTCAACCGAGCAACCAGCGCGCTGCGAGCGTCCATCGAAGCCGACGATCGCGAACCAGCGCGTGTCGGGGAGCAGATCGCATGATGAACGACAGGTTCTCCGC
This sequence comes from uncultured Chloroflexia bacterium, assembly GCA_963780425.1. Lineage (GTDB taxonomy): Bacteria > Chloroflexota > Limnocylindria > Limnocylindrales > CSP1-4 > SPCO01. Next base: position 31,575 of record CAWABZ010000004.1, read on the forward strand.
CCAGCTCCGAAAGCACCTGCTCGACACGGCAGACGAGCGCCCGGCCGACGGTCGACTCGAAGCGATCGACGAGCGCGTCGCTGTCACGGCACAGCGGCCCCGACTCGTGGCACGGCTTGGGTGGTTCCCCGGGCGCGTCGACCCGTTCGCGTCTGGCGCGGTGCGCTATGCGCTCATCGCCGCCGCCCTGATCGTCGCAATCGTGGCGGCCGCGCTGGCTGCCGGAGTCGGGTCGCCCAGCGCGAGCGGCGCGCTCGGCGGCATCGTGCACTACCAGCTCGACGGAGCCCCCGCCACGACGGAGGTCGACGTCGTCGCCGATGGCGCGAGCGTGTCCGGCACGGCCGTCACGGCGTTCCGCGGAGGCACCCACAGCGTGCGGCTGGGGTGTGCCGCCCGGTACGGCGGTACATGGGTCCTCGGCGGCACGATCGAGAAGAGCACGGTCCCCGGCGAGTCTGCCGGCGCCTGGTCGGCGGTCACCGTCAAGGACGGCTCGCCCCAGCAGATCGCGGTCTGGCTCTCCGCCGGCACCCCCGAAGCCGGTGACTCCTGCGACGCCTTCCTGGCGTCGTTCGCGCCAGCCGAGCTCGAGCCTGGGGTCTTCAATCCCGTGGAGTCCGGGGTGCTGGTGCCCCCCGCCTGATCCCATCCCCTGAGCGCGAGCGAGGAGTGAACGCTTAGCGGCGTTCCGAGCGTCATTGAGGGTCGAGCGCGCCCGGACCATCGGGCGCGCTCGAAGACCTGGCGTCAGTCCCGGGCTAGCCCTTGACCACGCCCAGCGGCGTGAGCCGCTTGGTCGGCCGGACCAGGGACGCCGAGGCGGCCATGACCGACTCGATGTCCTTGTACGCGAAGGCGGCCTCCTCGGCGACGCCCTTCGGGTCCGACGAGCGAAGCACGACACCCAGGGTCGACATCTCGTCGTAGACCTCGCGCGAGGTCTTGGCCTTGCGGGCCGCGGTCCGGCTGAGCGCGCGACCGGCACCGTGCTGGCACGTCTCGAACGAGCGCCACCTCGACGCCGGTCGCTCTACGGGTGGCCGGACCCTTTAGGACGTCCAGGCGTGATTCACATCGCACCGAACCGGTCGAATGCGTCCGCGCTGCTGCTCCCGCCCACGATGTGGCGACGGACGAGGCTCTCGGTGTCGACCTTCTCGAGCGCCCGGCGGAGGACCTCCTCCGCAGCGACCTGCGGGACGACACAAACGCCGTCGAGGTCTCCGAACACGAAGTCTCCGGGCTGGACGGTGGCCGCGCCGATCGTCACCGTCGTGCGGTAGGCGACGACGCGGCCGCGAGGCCGCTGGTCCTGGCCGTATCCGCCGTACGAGAAGGTCGGGAACCCGAGCGACCGGATCTCGCGTGTGTCACGCGAATAACCGTCGAGCACCGCACCGGCCCCCCCGACGACGATCGCTCGGTTGCTCATCAGGCCGCCCCACAGCGCGTACGAGGGCGACGCGCCCGTCGCGACGTATACCTCGCCGGGCTGGAGACTGTCGAGCGCCTCGAACATGAGGCCGAAAGGCTTGTCGAGCCGCCCGTCGCGGGGGCTGCCCGCGTCGTCGGGCTCGATGTCCGCCTCCAGTACGGGCATGGCACGGCCGAAGACGATCATGTCATCGCTCAACGGGCGGATCCGCGGCGGCAGGAACTGGCGCTGCAGCCCGAGCGCGTCCATGACGTCGCCCAGGACGGAGCTGAACAGCCGCTTCCGCACATCCTCGAGCAACTCGGGATCGGGAGCCCATCGGCTGCTCTCTGAGATCGGGCGCGGATCCGTCTCTTCCGTCGTCACGACAGTTTCGCTCGGGGGAGGGTCTCGACGATCTCGACGCGTGGCTCGACGATCGCGGCCTCGGCTGCGGCCCCCTTTGCTGCGCTCGCGGCAGACGGGCGCCCGAGGACATCGGTCGCAACCACCCGCACGATCTTCACCCCGAGGCCTCGAGCAGACGTGGTGTAAGACACGTTGACATCATGACATGTTGGGCCTACCGTGGCGAGATGTGATCGTGGCGCTCTCGTTGAGGCGGCACAAGGAGGAGGCAGCGATGCACTCGAAGGCCGCGCGAACGTGGTTCGTCGTCATCGTTTCTGTAGCCCTCATGGGGTGCGCGACCGGCGCAGCACCTTCTGGGAGCCCGGCGCCGAGTGTCAGCGGAACGACGGCGCCCGATGCGAGCGCGCCGCCGCTGGGCGACGTGACGCTCACGATGTGGCAGCACTCGTACCCGCCGCTCAACGACTTCACGAAGAAGCAGATCGAGGCGTTCCAGTCGGAGAACCCAAACATCAAGGTGAACTTCGAACTCGTGCCGTTCGAGGAATACAACCAGAAGATCCTCACCGCGCTCGCTGCCGGTCAGGCGCCGAACGTCTTCGAGTCAGATGACTACACGTTCGCCCAGTTCACCCAGAACAGCGCGCTGGCGCCCATCGACCCGACCTTGCTCGGTTTCGCCGACGTCGCCGCGCTGACTGCCGGGTACGAGCCGAATTCGCTGGGGCTCGTGACTGCGGATGGCATCGTCTACGGCCTGCCCTACGACTGGGAGGCGCCGGTCGTGGGATACAGCCTCGGCCTGACGGGCGACAAGGGCGTCGACCCACGGTCCTTCAAGACGTGGGCGGACCTGATGACCGCGGCGCAGTCGATGTCGGTCAAGGAAGGGCCGAACCTGAGCACATCCGGCTTCGCCTTCGTCCACAACATCGACGTCTACTACCAGCTGCAAGGCACGACGCTGCTCAACCAGGCTGGGGTCGACGTCCTCAACGAGGACGGGACGGCCGCGGCGATCAACCGTCCCGAGGCGACCCAGGTCTTCGAACTGTGGCGGGATGCGATCTGGAAATACGGGGCGACCTCGCCGTCGTTCACCTCGACGTTCTACACGGAGGAGTTCGGCCAGGGCAAGGTCGCGATGGGCTTCATGCTGGTGTGGGCGAACTCGATCCTTGCGCCGGCCGGCTACAAGAACGGCGAGCAATTCGATATCGCGTTGCTCCCGACGTTCGACGGGTCGGCCAAGCAATCCGTCAGCTATGCATGGAACTGGACCCTGAACGCGAAGAACGCGGCCGACCAGAACCAGGCCGGGCACATGCTCCTCGACTACCTGTCGCAGCAGGGTGCCACCGAGCTGGCGGAGGCCGGCCTGATCAACCCGCGCACTGGCTGGCGTGACAGCGTCGAGGCTGACGTGCTCGACGACTACACCGAGATCATGGAATCGCTCGCGAACTCGCGACCAATCCGACCCAACGTGAAGTTCAACGAGGTGTGGGCGCCGGTCACCGACCTGTTCAAGGCCCTCGAGACCGACCAGGCGACGGACATCGCCGCCGGGTTGGCCGCAGCCGAACAGGAGATCAACGCGATCCTGGCTCGGTAGGCGCCGCCGACCGAGTCCTGGCTCCTCCGGCGCGGGTCACCGGGAATGCCCCCATCCCGGTGGCCTGCGTCGCCTACGATCGCGTTCTCCTGATGTCCGCCCGACCGCCGATGCCCTCCCGGTTCCGCGCCATCGCGGCCGGTCGGCGGCCTGTCATCTGGCCGTACCTGTTCCTCGCGCCGAGCCTGGTCGTCATCGGGCGCATTCCTGCTGTACCCCACGATCAGGTCCGTCTGGTTGAGTTTCACGGATTACAACTTCCTCAGCTCGCCAGTCTTCGTGGGAGCGGACAACTACCTCGAGATCGTCGCCAGCCCAGCGTTCCACAACTCGCTTCTGGTAACCCTCTACTACGTCCTGGGTACGACCGTGGTGGTGATCCCGTCGGCCTTCCTCCTCGCTCTTGGGCTCCGGTCCATCGGCCGCTTCCAGGCCCTATTCCGGGCCATCTTCTTCGCGCCGGTCGTGCTGTCGACCGTGATCGCCAGCGTGCTGTTCGTATCGGTCTTCCACCCGTTTGGCGGCGTCCTCAAGCTCCTCCCGCTGCCGTTCGGCCTCTCGGACGCGAACTGGTACCGAACGCCGGAGCTGGTCGTGCCCGGCCTGATCCTGTTCTCGGCCTGGAAGGGGATGGGCATCTACATCGTGATCTTCCTGGCCGCCCTCGAGACGCTGCCGACCGATGTCGTCGAGGCCGCCCGTGTCGATGGTGCGAGCCGCCTGCAGTCGCTGCGCCATATCGTGGTGCCGCTGCTGAGGCCGATCTTCCTGTTCGCCGCGGTCATCAGCCTCGTGTACGGATTCCAGAACTTCGCGATCGTGTTCACGTCGACGAAGGGCGGGCCGGGCGACGCGAGCGAGATCCTGCCCGATCCTCGTATATGAGTCCGGCTTCGAGTTCTTCCGGATGGGGTACGCCTCGGCGCTCGCGATGGTCATGTTCCTGATCATCGCGGTCCTCAGCCTCGTCCAGTTCCGGCTGTTCCGCTCTGACACCACGGAGGCGGTGCTGTGAGAGCCGGCGCCACGGACCGCGTCACGCGGATCGCGATCCTGACGGCCCTGACGCTCGTCGCGGTCCTGTTCCTCCTGCCGATCGCCTGGTGGGTGAGCTACGCGGTGCGCGGGACGGCCGGCCTGGTCAGCAAGCCGTTGATCGAAACCTGGATCCCGTCGGAGTTCCAGTTCCTCGAGAACCTGGCGACGGCGTTCGATCTTTACCCGCTCGAGACTTTCTTCGTCAATTCGGTGCTGGTGAGTGGCGCCGTGACGGTCGCGGAGGTGCTGCTCGCCTCGATGGCCGGCTACGCGTTCGCCCGTTTCCGATTTCCGGGACGAAACCTGTTGTTCATCCTCGTCATGGCGATGCTGATGGTGCCGCAGATCGTGCTGATCATCCCGCTCTTCGAGCTCATGGTCGGGCTCCAGCTCGCCAACACCCTGCCGGCGCTCGCTATCCCGTTCCTCGTGTCTCCGTTCGGCATCTTCCTGATGCGCCAGTTCATGGGAACGATCCCGCGCGAGTACTTCGAGGCGGCTCGGGTCGAAGGCGCGGGCGAGTTCCGCATCTTCGCGACCATCGCACTGCCGCTGACGCGGAACGCAGCCCTGACGCTGGCGATCTTCACGTTCCTCCTTCAATTCGACTCGCTGCTCTGGCCGCTCGTCGCGACATCGAACCAAGCGAGCTACACGCTCGCCGTCGGTGTCTCGCTGCTCCAGACGAACGTGCAGGTCCCGTACAACGCGATCTACGCCGCGACGCTTGCCTTCTCCCTGCCGGTGCTCGTGCTCTATCTCCTGCTCCAGCGTCAGTTCATGCGCGGCCTGTCGTTCGGGGGCCTCAAATGACGCCGCCGCGATCGACACGGTCGATCGTCGGAGCTTTCCAGTTCGCCGAAGCCGTGAAGGAGATCTCCGACGCCGACCTGCGGGATCTGCGCTCGTGGGGCGTGGACACCGTGCTGACCGAGGGCGACGTCTACGATGCCGACGCCATCCGGCGCGTCCGGGAGTCCGGGATCCGCTTCGTCGCCGGCCTTTCGGCGTTCTCGGACCATGCCAACGGCAACGCGCTGCTGAAGGCCCGGCCCGACCTCCACCCGATCGACGAGATCGGGGCGACCCCGAGCCCAGATCGAGTGGTACGTCGGCGTCACGCCGTCGATCGCGGATCACCGGGAGGCGCGGACCCGGGCCGCCGAGGCGATCGTCCGCGAGCACGAGGTCGACGGGCTCATGCTCGACTTCGTCCGATGGCCGCTGCACTGGGAGCTCGAGCTCCGCCCCGACGCGCCCCGACCGGCGGCGAGCTCGTTCGACCCGGTCACGCTCGACGAATTCCAGCGCTGGCGCGGGGCTGGCACTCCCGGCAGAAGCGGATGGACCGGCGTCCGCCGCTGCCTGGATCCTGCGGCATGCCCGCGACGAGTGGACGGCGTACCGTTGTGCCGTGGTGACCGCGTTCGTCGAGGAGGTCGCCCGCCGAGTGCGCGCCATCCGCCCAGACCTAATGGTCGGCGCGTTCGTGGTCCCGCTGCCACCCGCCGAGCTCGCCGAGGCCGTCGGCCAGGACGTGGCGGCGCTGAGCCGGGTCGTCGACCTGCTCGCGCCGATGACGTACCACGCCATCCTCCATCGAGATCCCGCGTGGGTCCGTGACACGACGGAGGCGATCGCCGCCGCCGCGGACTGCCGGGTCGTGCCTGTCGTCCAGGTCGACTCCGCGGACGGACCGGCGTTCGATGCGGACTGGGGACCCCCGTCCCAACCGAGGAGTGGCGAGAGGTGGCACGGGCGGCGTGGGCACCGCTGGGGGCCTGATCGCCTTCCCGGGTGGGGCGCTGGCGCGCGACGGCCGGGGTGAGGCGCTGGCCGGCGTCGCCGGACGACTGCCATGACGCGGGTCGAGAAGTTGACCTACCGGTCGATGGCGGACCAGGCGGCCGAGGCGTTGTCGGCCTACATCATCACCGAGGGCCTGCAGCCGGGCGGGCTCCTGCCGCTCCGAGGGCCAGCTAGCCGAGCAGTTCGGTGTCAGCCGGCCGGTGATCCGCGAGGCGCTCCGCGTGCTCGCCGGCACCGGCCTTATCGAGATCGTGAAGGGCAAGGGGTCCGTCGTCCGGCCGATCGACGCAAACCCGCTCCTCGTCTTCTTCGACCGGGCGGCGAGCATGGATCATCGATTCGATCGTCGAGCTCGTGGAGGTTCGACGCGGGATCGAATTGGAGAGCGCGCGGTTGGCCGCGACCCGCCGGACCAAGGAGGAGGGGGCGGTGCTCGCCGAGCTCGCGGAGCGGATGCGGCAGCGCCATCGATGACCCGGATACCTATGCCGAACTCGACGTCGAGTTCCACCTCGCCATCGCCGCGGCGAGTCACAACCGGATGATCCGGCACCTCGTCTCGTCGCTCCGCGGCGCGCTCCACGAGACGATCCGCGAGGGCCTCCGTGCGCGTCAGAGCAGGGCACAGTTCGAGCGTGTCCAGCAGCTCCACGAGGAGCTCTGCCGTCGGGTCGTCGCGGGCGACGCGCCCGGCGCGCAGAAGGCGATGCTTGCGCACTTCGATGAGGCGGTCGATGTCCTTGTCCGTCGCCGGGGAACGCCAGGTGACGGTGGCACCGCCCGGCGGGGGCGGTGAGCTCGACGGAAGAGCCTTCGCGCCGGGCATTCGAGCGCTATGCGTTCGCCTTCATCGGCGACCTGTTCGACGAGGGTCTGGACCCGACGCTCGAAGCCCTGGCGAATGACGGGTTCACGGCGATCGCGCCGGCGGTGCTCTACCACCACGGGCGCGACATCCTGCCCCACAACCCGCGGCGAGTCGTCCGGTTCCACGACGGAGGCGCCAGCCACGTCGCCGTCGAGCCGCCGGCTGGTCGCGGCATCCGCCTGCCGTCGACACGTCTCGCGGCCGGTCGCCCTCTCGAGCGGATCGTCGAGCGGGCTGGCCGACACGGCCAGGCCGTCTTCCCGTGGATCGTCCTGACCCATAACAGCCGCGTAGGCGCCACGCACCGGACGGCGACCGTGCGCAACGCGTTCGGCGACCGGATCGAGCACGCCCTGTGTCCGGCCAACCCGCAGGTCGTCGACCTGGCCGAACGGGTCGTGCGGGCCGTCGCTCGACAGGGCGCCGCCGGGATCGTCGTCGAGGCGGTCGGGTACGGTGAGCTGGACCATGGCTACCACCACGAGCGGTCCGTCGTTCAGACCTCCACGGGGCTGCGTTTCATCCTGGGGATCTGCCTCTGCGAGTGGTGCGACCGAGCCGGGCGCTCGGCGGGGGTCGACACGGCGTTGCTCCGCGAGCGGATCACCGAGCTGGGGCGCCGCGAGCTGGGCGGCGGCGCCCCGATCGGATCGGTTCGTCGGGATAGCGTCGAAGAGGTCGCCGAAGGCGAGTTGGGCCGGTTCCTCGAGGCGCGCCAGGGTCTCGTCGGAGAGCTCGTATCACGGATCGTGGAGGCAGCGAGGGCGGAGGGCATCCGTCGGGTCACGATCCTCGACCAGGCCGGCGGGATCCTCGGGTACGCGACGGGTCGCCCGGATCCAGCCGCTGCGGCCGCGGAGCTTGGCTGGCGCACGGGTCTCGATGCCGCCAGCGTGGCTCGCCGAGGCGCCAACGTGGGCGTGCTCGGTTATGTCGCAGATGACGCCCGACTGGCCAGTGAGCTGGGGTCCTATCGCACGCGCATCGGGCGTGATGGCCGGATGGACGTCATCCTCCGACCGATGGCCCCGGACGTGCGCACGGCCCGCGACCTTGCCGCCCACGTGACGACGGCGACGAACGCCGGTGCGGTCGGGCTGGGCCTGTACCACCTCAATCTCGCAAGCCGCGCCGCGTGGTCGCGGGTGGCCGGGGTGTTCAACGAGCGTCATTAGACCTGGACTCAGGAGGCGGATGCATGGGAGCAGAGATGGATGGCGCATCGACCCAGGGAGTGGCTGTCGTCACCGCCAGCGGAGCGGGCATCGGTGCGGCGACCGCCGCTGCGCTCACGGCCGCAGGGTGGCAGGTCGTCGCCGTGGATGTCGACGCAGACGGACTCGAGGAGCTCTCGTCGGGCGGGTCATGCGCGGCCACCGTCGTCGGTGACGTGGCATCCGACGAGGTCCTCGTCGAAGCTCGCCGGACCGCTGAAGGACTCGGCCGCCTCGCGGGCTGGGTCAACAACGCCGGGATCAACCAGCGCCGGCGGATCGACGTCCTAGAGCCAGATGTCGTCCAGCGGATCGTCGACGTCAGCCTCATGGCCACCTTCCGCGGGTCGCAGCTCGCCATCCAGTCGTTCCTCGCCCATGGCACCGCGGGGGCGATCGTCAACGTGTCGTCCGTGCACGGCCGCTTCGCCTTCCCTGGCTGTGCCGTTTACGACATGTGCAAGGGCGGCGTCGAGGCACTGACCCGCTACCTAGCAGTCGAGTACGGCCCCCTGGGGATCCGGGCGAATGCGGTCGCTCCGGGCGCCGTCCGGACCAAGGCCGTCGAGAGGTTCATCGGCACAAGCGCCGATCCTGCGCGCACCCGTTGGGAATCGGAGAACCTCGCGCCAAGCGGGCGGATGGCGGAGCCGGTCGAGGTCGGCGAACTGATCGCGTTCCTGATGGGCCCGGGCGCCAGCGCGATCAGCGGGCAGGTGGTCGGCGTGGACGGCGGGTCGTCCGCGCGCTGCTATCGCTACGAACCCGACTCGGACCTGTTGGCTCGGTACGGTCCCGCGTTCGCCGCGTCATCGGCGGCTGTCGACGGGTAGGCCACCTCGAGACAGACACAACGAAACCGGCCCGTCGGATGGAGGAGCTGATCCAGGCGGACCCGCTCTATAGCCCGTACAAGGCAAGCGGAAGAAGTCAGCCTGACCTACCACCCATCACGGATTGCAATCAGAAAGCCGGATCTGACGATCCGTCTTTCGTTAGGGAACGACCAGCACGCTAGCTGCAGCCGGACGTGCTGCCGCAGTTTAGGCACTTGTAGCAGCTGCCGTTGCGGACCATGATCGAGCCGCATTCGGCGCACGACGGGGCGTCCGCCTGGGTCTGGAAGCTGACCTTCGTCGCCCCCAGGCTCAGCGTCATGGCGCCACTGCCTCCGCCGCCTCCGTTTCCGCTGGCCTTGCCGTTGCCGTTGGCCGCGTGGCCGTTGGCCGCCGTCGCCGTCGGGCTACTGGCGATGACCGCGAGCTCTTCCCGGGGAGCTGCCTCGGCCGCGGACCCCTGCGGCGCTGACACCGAGGCACTCTCCGGCGCACTCCCTGACTGAGAAGGTGGGGTCTCCGAGGCGGTTGGAGGAGCGCCCGCCTCGGAGTCCCCGGAAATTTCCCCCTGATCCATAACCGGCAGAGCCTTGGCCTGGCCGGTCGCAGGCTTGGTGGTGGAAGAGTCGGTGGCAAGTGGCGTTGGATCCGCCGCCGGCGTAGCACGAGCGCCGAAGGCGGTTTGCGAAGCCGGCGGTGCGTCCGACGACGCAACACTCCCCGAGGTCTCCGCCGCATCCGTCATCGCACTGCGATCGATCAGACCCAGCGAGGCCTTCTCGTCGGTCGACAGGAACCGGGATCCCAGCCACCGGAAGATGTAGTCGACGATCGACTTGGCGATCGGGATCTCCTGGTTGCCGGTGAAGCCCGACGGCTCGAACCGGACGTGCGCGAACTTGTTGACGAGGTCGCGCAACGGAACGCCGTACTGCAGCGCGACGGAGACGGTCGTGGCGAACGAGTCCATGAGACCCGAGACCGTCGAGCCTTCCTTGGCCATCTTGAGGAAGATCTCGCCGGGCTGGCCGTCCGGATAGAGGCCGACCGTGATGTAGCCCTCGTGGCCGGCGATGTCGAACCTGTGGGTGATCGCGGACCGCTCGGCCGGCAGGCGCCGGCGATGGGGGAGGGCGGCCTCCTTCTGGGCCTTGGCCAGCTCGTTCTTGAGCTTGGTCACGGCCTCGGAGTCGACCACCTCGCCGGGCGCCTTCTTGCCGGTCGACAGCGGTTGGCTGCGCTTCGAGTTGTCGCGATAGATCGCGATCGCCTTGAGACCCTGCTTCCAACCTTCGAGGTAGACCTGCTCGATCTCCTCGGCCGTGGCGGCCTCCGGCATGTTCACGGTCTTGCTGATCGCGCCGCTGATGAACGGCTGGATCGCGCCCATCATCCGGACGTGGCCCATGTAGTGGATGGACCGCACGCCGTTGGCCGGCTTGAAGGCGCAGTCGAAGACCGGCAGGTGCTCGAGCTTGAGGTGCGGTGCGCCCTCGATCGTCTCGCGCTCGTTGACGTACTCGAGGATCTCTTCGACCTGGGTCGCGCTGTAACCGAGCTTCTTGAGCGCGGCCGGGACGGTCTGGTTGACGATCTTGAGGAAGCCCTCGCCGACCAGCTTCTTGTACTTGATGAGCGCGATGTCCGGCTCGACCCCGGTCGTATCGCAATCCATCATGAATGCGATCGTGCCGGTCGGGGCGAGGACGGTCACCTGCGCGTTGCGATAGCCGTGCTTCTTCCCGAGCTCGAGCGCCTCGTCGTAGACCTGGTGGGCGTGGCGGATCAGGTCCGCGGGCACGCCGTCGACCGGGATCTTGTACGCGGCGTCGCGATGCTTGCCGATGACGCGCAGGAACGGCTGCTCGTTGACCTTGTACTCGACGAACGGGCCGCCGTGGTCGCGGGCGATGATCGCCGACTGCTTGTACGCCTCGCCGTGCATGATCGCGGTGAGGGCCGCGGCGAAGTTGCGCCCCTCATCGGAGTCGTAGGCAAGACCGCGGCTCATCAGCAGCGCGCCGAGGTTGGCGTAGCCGAGCCCGAGCGGCCGGAACTTGTGGCTGTTCTCCTCGATCTTCGGCGTCGGATAGCTGGCGTTGTCGACCAGGATCTCCTGCGCCGTCAGCGTCACCTTGGCCGCGAAGCGATACGCCTCGGGGTCGAACTCGCCGTCGGCGTCGACGAACTTCATCAGGTTCAGGCTGGCCAGGTTGCACGCGGTGTCGTTGAGGAACATGTACTCGGAGCACGGGTTGCTCGCGTGGATGCGATCCGTGTTCGCGGACGTGTGCCAGTCGTTGATCGTCGTGTCGTACTGGATGCCCGGGTCGCCGCAGACGTGTGCCGCGTCGGCCATGCGCCGGAAGATGTCCTTGGCCTTGTATGTCTCCGCCGGCGCGCCGTCGACGACGTTGTGGGTCGTCCACTCCTGGTCGTTCTCGACGGCCTTCATGAACTCGTCCGTGACGCGGACGCTGTGGTTGGCGTTCTGGAAGAAGACGCTGCCGTAGGCCTCGCCGGTGAAGCTCGGGTCGTAGCCCTGCTCGATGAGGGCCCAGGCCTTCTTCTCCTCGTTCAGCTTCGAGTCGACGAACTCGAGGATGTCCGGGTGGCCGGCATCGAGGATGACCATCTTGGCCGCGCGGCGGGTCTTGCCGCCCGACTTCACGACGCCCGCGAAGGCGTCGTAGCCCTTCATGAAGGAGACCGGGCCGGAGGCGGTGCCGCCGCCCGACATCTTCTCCTTGGAGCTGCGGATCGTGGAGAGGTTGCTCCCCGCGCCCGAGCCGAACTTGAACAGCATCGCCTCGGTCTTGGCGAGATCCATGATCGACGACATCGAGTCCTGGACCGAGTTGATGAAGCAGGCGCAGCACTGCGGCTTCTGCTTCGATGCCGACGTTGAACCAGACCGGCGAGTTGAACGCCATCTTCTGGTGGACGAGCAGGTGGGTCAGCTCGGCCTGGAAGGTCTTGAGGTCCGCGTCGGTCGCGAAGTAGTGCTGCGTCTCCGCCCAGCCGGCGATCGTGTTGACGACACGGTCGATGAGCTGGCGGACGCTGGTCTCGCGCTCCGGGGTATCGAGGTGGCCGCGGAAGTACTTGCTGACCACGACGTTGGTGGCGAGCTGCGACCAGAAGTTCGGGACCTCGACGTTCTTCTGCTCGAAGACGCTCTTGCCGGTCTCGGAGCTGATGCCGGCGGTGCGGTACTCCCAGGTGATCTCGTCGTACGGGTGGATGCCCGGGGTGGTCCAGCGGCGCTCGAACGTCAGGCCCTTGGTCGGCTTGCCGGCGGGATCGGTGCCGTCGAAGCTCGCCCCGTATGGGCCGGCGTGGCGACGCGCTTCACCGCGTCCTGCCTCCACTCGTCGCTTCGAATCGACCGCGACCTGACTGCCGTTCGCTCGGGCCATCTGCTGTCTCCTCACCTCATCCCGCGGTAGCTGCCGCACCCTCGTCATCTGTCGTTCGTCGAGGATCCCTTGGGCGGCTCTCCGCTGCGTCGATAGGCCGGCGGGAGCCTCGGATCCGGGTGTTCTCAGGCGATGTTGCGACCCGTCTACGATACGCATCGAGTGGTCGAGCGTCAAGCCCTAAAACACAAGATGTAGTGGTCGCTTGCGCGTGCCGACCGCTAGATGTGGTGTTTCGGCGTTTCCACGCACGATCGTCGTTCGTCCACGTTCGACGGCTGCCTGTCCACGGCGAGGCGTGGCGGCTTTCCACCGTGCCTGGGTGGGTTGTCCACGCGGTTTCCACCGCATCGATAACCGAACAGGCGTGCTGTTTGCGGCAAGGCAGGCCCACCCGGCCCGGCGCCGGGATGCGCCAAATACTCGCGCGGCGTTCGACGTGGCAGATCCCGGCGCACAGGTCGGCCTGGCGGGCGCGACTAGCATCGACGGTGCGTCGCGCCGTAGGGTCCTGCTCCTGTGCACCCTCGCATCTGGCGCCTGCGCGGTCCGCCGGTGGTCGGCGGGCCGTCGGACACGGTCCGCGAAGGGTTCCGGAGGATGGCCGCACACGACTGGCCGGCGCATCGATGCTGGTGTGTCCCGCGCAGCGGGATCCAGCGCATTGCCGTTCATCATCAGCGGCAACTTCGAGCCCATCGGCTACATCTCGGTGGCGACAACGTCGCGGAGTCCCTCGCACTGATCGAGCTCGACATCTCGGGCGTCCGCGTCGACGACGTTCGCGCGGACGATGGCACGGTCCTGGTCCCGGTCGGCGGCGTGCTCAGAGAGCGGCTTCGACCCTCCACAGCTCGAGGCAGCGTGGCGCGCAACGGCAGCGGAACGAGGCGAGCCCGTCGACGAAGCGTGGCTGCAGGACGTGCTGGGTCGGTCCGATCTGGCCCGAGCGAGCTCCCTCTCGACCGCGAGCTCGGCGCCGTGCAGGTGATGCGGATCGGCGGCGAATGGCTCATCTGCCAACCACTACCCAGCGCAGCGCCCGATGCACCCGCAACATCATCGCGAGAACAGGGGTCGCACGCGTAGCGGCGATCGACGGACCCTCGCCACATGGCGATCCAGGTGGGGACGTCCGGCTTCGACTACAAGGACTGGCGCGGGCCGTTCTACCCGCGGTTCATCCGGTCAACGAGCGGCTCGCGTACTACGCCGAGCACTTCGACACGGTCGAGCTCAACGTCACGTTCTATCGGATGCCGGCGGCGAGCGCGTTCCGCGGCTGGCGCGACGCGGCGCCGGACGGCTTTACGTTCGCGGTGAAGGCCAGTCGATACCTCACGCATATCAAGAGGCTCGAGGATCCACAGGCATCGGTCGACTATCTGATGGAGCGGGCGTCGATCCTGGGTGATCGACTCGGGCCGATCCTGCTGCAGCTGCCGCCGAGTCTAGGGATCGACCTGGAGCGGCTTAATCGGACGCTCGAGGCGTTCGGGATCGTGCGCGCGTGGCGGTCGAGCCTCGCCACAAAAGCTGGTTCGTGCCGGCCTTGTGCGAGGTGCTGAAGGCTCATGACGCTGCGTTCGTGCTGGCCGACCGGCGCGGCCCGATCACGCCGCTGTGGTGGACGGGCGGCTGGTTCTACCTGCGGATGCACCAGGGGCGTGCCACCCCACGGCCGTGCTACGGCGATCGGGCGCTGCAGTCGTGGGTGATCGGCTCGCGTCGCTGCCGGGTCGACCCAAGCGACGGCTACGTCTACTTCAACAACGACCATCGCGCATGCGCGGTCGCGAACGCCCGGACGTTCGAACAGATGCTCGAGGGCTGAGGGCCCGGGCAGGTTTCGCTGGCGCACTCCCTCGTCATGCGCCGGGTGAATAGGGGATCGCCAGCGGTGGCGCCCGAGCGGTCCCATGCGCCAGCCGAATATGCATCGCTGGCGGAGGCCCCGAACGTCCGCATGCGCCGGGTGCATGACGAGGGAGTGGTCCGCAACGATGGGCGCTGCCGGGTCCTGGCGGCACTTCTCGCTTCGGCTGGACCGCGGAACGCTTCGTCCGACGGCATCGCGGGTCGCCGGAGAGAAGAACTCGCACGAGGAACTTTGTCCGACCTATTGACAAAGTAGCGGCGACGGGTAGGATGCCCTTTGTCCACTCACCGGACGAAGTCCGTGAGGGGCGTGGCAGGAGGGGCCAGAGCACCGCCCGTGGCACGCACCGAGTTCCCGGCCAAGGCGACCCATGCGCAGACGCGCGCGCACAACGCGGCGCTCGTCCTGCGGGCGCTCTACGACCTCGGGCCGATCTCGCGCGCGGACATCGCCCGGCTGACCGGCCTCACGCGCACCAGCGTCGGCGAGCTGGTCAGTGACCTGGAGCAGGAAGGCCTGGCCGTCGATGTCGGGCGCGGCCCCAGCACCGGCGGCAAGCAGCCGACCCTCGTCGCCCTCAACGCAGGCGCGCGGACCGTCATCACCCTCGACCTCGGCGAGCGCACCTTCACCGCGGCCCTGGCCAACCTCCGCGGCGAGATCGCCGCGCGCGTGAGCCGCGACCTCGATGGCCGCGATGGCGACGACGCCGTCCAGGTCGTCCACGAGCTCATCGACGAAGTCCGGGCCGCGGCGACCAGCCCGATCCTCGGCATCGGCGTCGGGACGCCGGGCATCGTCGACCAGTCCGGCACGATCCGCTGGGCGGTCAGCCTCGACTGGCAGGACCTGCCGCTCGCCCGGATCCTCCAGGAGCGGCACGAGCTCCCGACGGTCGTCGCCAACGACAGCCGTGCGGCGGCCTTCGCGACCTACCTGTTCAGCGGCGACGAGCGCCCGGCGAACCTGGTCGTGGTCAAGGTCGGGCGCGGCATCGGCGCGGGTCTCGTCCTCAGGGACCAGCTGTTCGGTGGCGACGGGGAGGCGGCCGGCGAGATCGGCCATGTCGTCATCGACCCCGACGGCGCCGAATGCCACTGCGGCCGGTTCGGCTGCCTCGAGACCGTGGCCAGTGCCCCCGCGATCCTGCGCGCAAGCGGCGCGTCGAGCCTGGACGAACTGGCCGCCAAGGCCGCCGGCGGGGACCCAGAAGCGCTGAGCATCGTCCGGACTGCGGGCCGAGCAGTCGGTGGCGCGATCGCCCACCTGGTCGGGGCGCTCGACGTTCGCCACATCACGCTGGTCGGCACGGTCACCGCCCTCGGCGAGCCGTGGCTGGCGGCGGTCCGCGAGGAAGCCACGCGACGCAGCCTGGCCGCGACCGGCCGCGAGACGACGATCCTCGACGGCGGGACGGGCGAGGACGTGACGCTCCTCGGGGCGTGTGCGCTGCTGCTCACGCGCGAGCTCGGGCTGACGGTGCACCGATGATCGAGCCGCTCGATCGCCACGATCCGCTCGATGGCCACCGCCCGGGTCCCGTCGCCGGGATCGATATCGGTGGCACCAAGATCGCAACTCTCATCGTCGACTCCGACGGCGCCGTCCTCGGTCGTGCGACCCACGCCTCCTCCGTGGGTGACCAGGGCGGCGCCGTCCTCGCCATCGCTGCCTGCCTGGACGAGGCGCTCGCCGCGGCCGGGCTGCGGCGCGAGGACCTCGTGGCGGTCGGTGTCGGCGTCCCCGGCCGCGTCGACCCGAAGCGCGGCCACGTGACCCTCGCCGTGAACCTCGGCTGGACCGACTTCGCGCTGCGGGACGCGCTCGAGCTCGAGCTCGGGCTCCCGGTCGTCATCGAGAACGACGTCCGTGCCGCCGCCATCGGCCTGCACGAGCGCGGCGTCGTCGGTGACGCCAACGACCTCGCCTACCTCGCGGTCGGTACCGGTATCGCGGCCGGTGTCGTGCTCGACGGTCGACTCCATCGCGGTGCCCGCGGCCTCGCCGGCGAGATCGGCCACGCCATCGTGGATACCGATGGCCCGCGCTGCGTCTGCGGCCAGCAGGGCTGCCTCGAGGCGTTCGCCTCGGGACCCTCGATCGCCCGGCGTGCCGGCGCCACCTCCGCCAAGGCGGTCTACGACGCGGCCGCGTCCGGCGATCCGGCCGCCACCGAACTCATCGACGACGTCGGGCGACGCCTCGCCTGGGCGATCCACACGCTGGTCATGACCTACGACGTCCAGCGCGTCGTGGTCGGTGGCGGCGTGTCCCATGCCGGTACGCCGTTCGAGGTCCCGCTGCGTCGGGAGCTCGCGCGTCTGCGTGCCGCATCGGATCTGGCCGGGGAGCTGTTGCCGGCCGACATCGTCGATGTCCTGCCACCGGAAGCCGAAGCCGGCGCATGGGGCGCCGTCGCCGTGGCGAGGACCACCTACCAGGGATCGGAGGTGGTGAGCCACGCCTGACCCGATCCCGCGAAACCGTTGGCAACACCACACCACGACCGGACCGAAGGAGCTTCAAGGAGGAGCGATGGACACGAAGACGAAGAGGTACCTCGGGTTGCTGCTGGGGGCGATGTTCGCCATCTCGGCATGCACCGGGACCACGCCATCTGCCGCACCTGCGTCGCAGGCCGCGCCGAGTGCCGAGGCCAGCGTGGCCCCGAGCACCCCGGCCGAATCCGCCTCGCCGAGCCCGCTGGCGGTCGACCCGGCCGAAGCGGTCATCCAGAACGTCGAAGCGAACGCCGAGATCGGCCTCTGGACGTTCTGGCTGTCGCCGACGTTCGACGGCTGGATCAAGGACACGATCACCCGGTTCGAAGGGACGTACCCGGGCGTCAAGGTCAACTGGGAAGATCATCAGGCGACCTTCCAGGACGACCTCAAGAACTCGTTCGCGGCCGGCAACGCCCCGGACGTGATCAACCTGTCGGTCGGCGAGGGCTGGGTGTCCGACTACGCCACCCGTGACCTGCTGCTCGAGCTCGATAGCCGGGTCCCGCAGGAAGTCAAGGACATCTACTTCGAGGGGCTGTGGAAGGCCCAGAACGTCGATGGCAAGAACTTCCAGTTCCCGTTCTACCAGGGCGTCAGCGTCGAGCTGATCAACACCCGTCACTTCGAGACCGCCGGTCTCGACCCCGCGGCGTTCCCGAAGACCGTCGCGGAGCTGCCGGCCCTGTGCGCCACGCTCAAGGAGAAGGCCAGCGTCGTGTGCGACCTGCGCCTGACCGTCAACGACCTTCTCGCGCAGATGGTGTACGAGGGCGACGTCGACGTGCTGTCGGCCGACGGCAATGCCTTTACCTTCGATTCGCCCGCTGCGGTCGAATGGCTCCAGATGTATGTCGATATGGTCGCCGCCGGCACCGTCGACAACGCCGCGTTGACCACCCCTGACGATCGCGTCGGGCTGCTGATCTTCTCGGCCGGGCAGGCGCCGTTCTACCAGACCGGCCCGAACCTGATCCGCGAAGTCAAGTCGAACAACGCATCCCTCTATGAAGACCTCGCGGTCGTGCCGGCTCCTGTCGGCAAGTCCGGAGTCCTCGGCAAGGGCCTGATGGGTATGTCCGTCAAGGCCGACACGAAGTTCCCCAACGCGTCCACCGCGCTGGCCCAGTTCTTCACGAACCCGCGCACCATGATCGAGCTCGCCAAGCAGTCGGCGGTGTATCCGTCGTCGGCGAAGGCGTTCGAAGACCCCTACTTCAGCACCACCACGGACCTGATCGAGGACAGCGTCCGACCCATCGCCGGCGAGACCATCGCCACGTACGCTGACATCGTGCCGACCGTTCCGAACAAGGCCGACGTCAACGCCATCGTTCTCGCTGCGGTCGAGAAGGCCCTGTTCGGCGGCGTGCCCGCCCAGCAGGCGCTGACCGACGCCGTCGCCGAGGCCAACAAGCTGCTCGACTAGCGAGCTGCGTCCCACTCGGCCCGCCTCCCGTTCCCCCACGGAGGCGGGCCGAACCCTTGCCAGGACCGACAAGGATCTGACCGGATGATCGGCAAGCCACGCGCGACGCCCTACCTGTTCCTTCTCCCCGCGCTCGTCCTGCTCGGCGTGTTCGTGTTCTATCCGATCGTCGCCGTCTTCTGGTTCAGCCTCACCGACTACGACATCGTCCGGCCGCCGGTCTTCGTCGGCCTCGACAACTTCGCGCGCCTGCTCGACGACGACACGTTCAAGCTCGCGTTGGTGCACTCATTCGTCTACCTGCTCGTGACGCCGATCCTCATCGTCCTGTCGATCTGCCTGGCGATCATCGTCAACCGGAAGTTGCGCGGGATGCACATCTACCGCGCCCTCTACTTCGTGCCGGCGATCAGCGGCAGCATCGCGATCGGGCTGTCGTGGCGCTGGCTGTTCGACCGGAGCGGGTTCATCAACTCGATCCTCCAGTCGTGGGGAGTCATCGACGAGCCCGTCCAGTGGCTGGCGACGCCCGCGTTGGTCCTGCCGATCGCGATGATGCTCACGATCTGGGCGGGCATCGGCTACTACTCGGTGATCTTCCTGGCCGGGCTGCAGAACGTGCCCGAGGAGCTGTACGACGCCGCCCGGATCGATGGCTGCAACGACTTCCAGAAGCACCGCTACGTCAGCATCCCGGCGCTGCGGCCTCAGATCGTGTTCGTGGCAGTCATCTCGAGCCTTGCCGCGCTGAAGGTCTTCGACGAGATCTACGTCCTGACGAACCGGACCGGCGGCATCCTCGACAGCGGCGTGACGATGGTCTTCTACCTGTGGGAGCAGGCCTTTGTGCGGAGCAACGCCGGCTACGCGTCGGCGATCGCCATCGTGCTGCTGGTCATCACGCTCGGGTTCTCGATCGTCAACGTCCGCTTGCTCGAGCGCGGCGCCGTGGGTGAGGGCCGATGAGCGCCACGACCATGACCGACATCCGGGTCGCCGAGCGGTCGCGTCGACGCGGCGACCGGCGCGCCCGCTGGCTGCGCGGCGGGGCGTGGTACCTCGTGCTGAGCGCGCTGGCGGTCATCACCGTCTTCCCGTTCGCCTGGATGTTCCTGACGTCGATCAAGGGCCCGACCGACGCGATCACCTCGGTGCCGCCGCAGTTCCTGCCGAACGACCCGACGATCGCGAACTACCTCAAGGTCTGGGACACGCTGCCGATCCCGGCGTACTTCCTGAACTCGACGACCGTGGCGGTGGCGACGGGGCTCTTGAATGTCCTCGTCGCGGCGATGGCGGCGTACCCGCTGGCGAAGATGCGGTTCGCCGGTCGTGACTTCGTGTTCTACCTGCTGCTCGCGACGCTGATCGTGCCGGCGCAGCTGACCTACATCCCGAGCTTCATCCTCGCCGTGAACGTCTTCCACTACTACGACTCGTTGCCGGCGCTCATCCTCCCGAACATCGTCAGCGCGTTCAACATCTTCCTGCTGCGCCAGGCGTTCCGGGGCGTGCCCAACGACCTGGTGGACGCGGCCCGTGTCGACGGCGCCGGGGAGTGGCGGATCTGGTGGTCGATCATGCTGCCGATCATCCGCCCGTCGCTGGCGGCCGTGGCGATCTTCACGTTCGTCACGTCGTGGAACGACTTCCTGTGGCCGTCGCTGATGCTGCACACGCCGGAGGGCATGACGCTGCCGGTCGGGCTCGCGGCGCTGCAGGGGTTCTTCGCCTCCGATTCCCGCTCGATCGCGGCCGGGGTCACGATCACGGTCGTGCCGATCCTGTTGTTCTTCGTCGTCGTGCAGCGCTACTTCGTGCGCGGGCTGTCGGGGGCCGTCAAGGGGTGACCGACGCGCGATCCTCGGGAGGGTGATGCTCGCGTTCGAGGGGGAGGTGCTGCCGGAGGCAGTGGCGGCGTCGGCTGGCTCGTGGGCCGGTGGCCGGCGTGACGTTGTTCCGGCACTACAACGTGAGGACGCCGGGGCAGGTCCGGGAGTTGACCGAGGCGGTGCAGGCAGCGGCACGGCCGGTTCGCGGCTGGTCCGTCGCCTCGCCGGTCCTCGTCGGCGCCGACCAGGAGGGCGGGCAGTTCATCGGTCTCGGTGACGGGTCGACGCCGTTCGCCGGCAACATGGCGCTCGGCGCCGTCGACGACGATGGGTTGACCGAGCGCGTCGGTCGCGCGATCGGTGCCGAGGCGCGCGCGATGGGCGTCAACGTCGTCTACGCGCCGGTGCTCGACATCGCGTCGAACCCTTCGAACCCGGCCCTCGGGATCAGGGCGTTCGGCGACGACCCGGCGCTCGTCGCGCGGCACGGGGCGGCCATGGTCCGCGGCCTCCAGTCGGCAGGCGTGGCGGCCACCGTGAAGCACGCTCCGGGAGCGGGGGAGGCGGCCGCCGATCCGCACCATGGGCTCGCCACGGTCGGCGCCTCGCGCGCGATCCTTGAGACGCGCGAGTTCGTGCCGTTCCGCGCGGCGTTCGCGGCGGGAGCTCGGATGGCGATGTCGGCGCACGTCGCGTTGCCGGCCGTGACCGGTCGCGACGACCTGCCGTCGACGCTGTCGCGGGCCGTCATGACCGACCTGTTGCGGCGCGATCTGGGCTTCGAGGGCGTGACGATCTCCGATGCGCTCGACATGGGGGCGCTCGCCCAGGGTCCCGACCAGGTGGTCGACGTCGTCGCGGCCGTGAGGGCCGGCGTCGACCTGCTGCTGTGCGCCGCGGATCCGGCCGCGATCGAACGGATCGAGCGGACCCTCGTTCAGGCCGCGGACCGCGGGCTGTTCGACGAGGCCGAGGTGGCCGGCACGGAACGTCGTGTGGCAGCTCTCCGGTCGTGGCTCGGCTCGGTCGGTGCCGCGCCGGACCTTGCGGTCGTCGGTGGCGCCGAGCATCGGGCGCTCGCCGCGGAGCTCGCGGCTCGATCGATCACGCTGGTGCGCGATCCGGCCGCGCTCCTGCCGGTTCGCTGGGGCGCGCACCGCCACATCCTCGCGATCATGCCCCGACCGTCCGACCTGACCCCGGCCGACACGTCCTCGACGGTCGCGCCCGCCCTCGCGGCCGCCCTCCGCCGCTACCATGCGGACGTGGACGAGGTGGTGGTCGAACCCGAACCGAGCGCGGCAGACATCGCCGCGATCCGTGACCGGGCGCACGCCGCGGACCTCGCGGTCATCGGCACCATCGACGGGCATCGGCTCCGTTCGCAGCTCGATCTCGTCGACGCCGTCGCGTCGACCGGCACGCCGACGATCGCCGTCGCGCTGCGCGGGCCATGGGATGTGGCGGCTTACCCGGCTGGCGTGACGGCCCTGGCGACCTACTCGATCCTGCCGGGCTCCCTCGAGGCGCTGGCCGCGGTCCTCGCCGGCGAGGCTGGTGCGCCCGGCCGCCTCCCGGTCAGCGTGGGGCACGCCGGCCGTCCCGGCCGCATGACGCTCCGCGACGAGATCCTCGAACAGCCCGAGGTCGCGGCGCGCTTCCTGCGACGCGCCCCCGAGGTCGTCGGGCCATTCGCCGACACGCTCCGCGACCGCGGCGTCGACCACGTGGTCATCGCGGCGCGCGGCACCAGCGACCACGCCGCGATCTACGCCCAGTACGTCCTCGGCGTGCGGCACGCGCTGTCGGTCGGGCTGGGGACGCCGTCGGTCATCTCGCTGTACGGCGCCCAACCGCGGCTCGACCGCTCGCTCGTCGTCGGGATCAGCCAGTCGGGCGCGTCGCCCGACGTCGTGGCGGTCATCGAGGCCGGTCGCCGCCAGGGCGCGCCGACGCTCGCGATCACCAACGACCCCGGGTCGCCGCTGGCACTGGCGGCCGAGACATCGATCGACCTCGGGGCGGGGCCTGAGCTGGCGGTCGCGGCGACCAAGACCTACACCACCGAGCTGCTGGCGATCGCCGCCTTGTCGGCGGCCATGACGGGAGATCCAGCCGACAGCGCGGCCCTCGTCGCGATCCCGGATGCGATGGCCGCGGCGCTCGATCTGGAGCCCGACGTCGAGTCGATGGCGCGCGACCAGGCCGACGCGGACCGCCTGCTGGTCCTCGCGCGCGGGTACGAATATGCGACCGCTCGCGAGTGGGCGCTCAAGCTCAAGGAGCTGGCACGGGTCTTCGCCGACCCGTACTCCGCCGCCGACTTCGAGCACGGGCCGCTCGCCCTGCTCGAGCCCGGCGTCCCGGTCCTCGCGACGGTCCGGCCCGGTCCGACGGAGGCGCCGCTCGTCGCGTTGCTCGAGCGGTTGCGCGCCGAACTCGACGCGGAGATCGCCGTCGTCTCCGATCGGCCGGCCGCGCTCGCGGTCGCGCGCTGGCCGTTCGCGCTCGCGGACGGGACGCCGGAATGGCTCGGTCCGATCGTGTCGATCGTGATCGGCCAGCTCCATGCGCTCCACCTGACCCAGGCGCGCGGCCTCGATCCGGAACGGCCGCGCAACCTCAACAAGGTGACCCGCACGCGCTGAACACAGGCTCGGAACTCGGGCCTGCGTTGATGCGTCGTGCATCCGATCGTCAGCCCGAGACGAATCCTGCGGTGACAACGGGCCACGCCGTTTCCCCCGTCACGCCGGTTTCGGTCTTACACTGCGCCAACGACATCGAGAGACTCGGAGGGTCGATGCGTCGCCGTCGCATCTGGTTGAGACGTCTCACGAAGGCCGCCGCCACGGTGGTCGTCGGAGCGATGCTCGGTTTTCTGGTGCCGAGCGTCCTCGCCGACATGAACGCCAAGCCCGAGGTCCAGGCGCAGAGCGCCGAATCGCCGGTCGCGCGTCAGTTCATCACAGCGTTCGTCGCGGATGACCAGGCGACTCTCGACCTCCTGCAGATCGGTGCCGACACGAAGGCCAAGGCCTCTCGCTTCAAGGCCGAGTACGTCAAGGTCGACCCGCCGGTGCACCTCGGGTCGTGGATCATCGGTGGCGGCCTGACCCTCCACGCGTACGCGGCCCACGTGGTCGATCAGTCCGGTGTCGAGGACCAGCTGGCCTGGCGGGTCGCGACCGGGGCCGGCAGCGTCGGTCTCATCGACCCGCCCGCATCGACGACGACACCATGACGAGCGAACCCGTGCGCGAACCGGACGCCGACGAGCCCGTCGTGGAGCCGCGCACCGAACCCGAGACGCCCGCGCAGACCGAACCGGTGGGCTCGGAGGACGCCGTCGCCGCGACCGCGGCTGGCGAGGACGCGACGGCAGCCGTCGAAGGGCAGCCGAAGATCGAAGGGCAGTCCACCCCCGAAGCGACAGCGACCGCGATGGCTGCAGAAACCGCGCTCGACGTCCCGGCCGGAGGTGGCGACGCCGCCGCCGTCGACACGCCCGTGGTCCCCGCGACCCCCGAGGCGACGCCGACCGTCGAGCCCACGACGGAAACCGCGAAACCACGCCGGCGCACGGTGGTCATCGCCGGCCTTCGGCGCGTGCTCGCATTCGCCCTGTCGGTCCTCCTGTTCGCCGGCGGGGTAGCCATCGGTCTCAGGGTCTTCGAGATGAACCGGCCTGCCGCCCCGGTGACGGCGACGATCGACCCTGCGGCGACGCCACCCGCTGTCGCGCAGGAATTCATCAGGGCGCTCGCCACCAACGACGCGGATGCGCTGCGTTCGTCGCTCGATCAGCAGCCCCACAAGGACATCACGGACGAGATGACGCAATTCGGCATCCATCGTGTCCAGAGCATCGAGACGTTGAAGACCGAGATCGACGGCACCCGGTCGGCCACGGAGATCATGATGATGGCCGAGAACGCCGACGGCCTCGGGTTCGGCATCAACCTAGTCATCCTCGTCGATGGCGGGAAGATCGAGGGCTTCCGATGAAGGTAGGACCGCCGAAAGTCGGGTCGCCGATCCCGAAGGTGCGCGGCGCCGGATCCCACATGGCTTTCCTGTGGGACAAGAACCTGATGCGGCTGGCCGTGCTCATCACCGTCCTGGCGGTTCTGGTCGCCCTGAACGGGGTGCGTGGCGTCATCGAGGGCGCGATCTCGGCGATCGGCCTCCTGCCGCTCCTGGCCCTCCAGATGATGTTCGTGGCCTTCCTGATCATCTTCCAGTTCGTGATCATGTTCTGGTTCCTGTCGCGACCGCGGAAGTACACGACCACACCCGACGACGCCCAGATCGACCTCTCGTTCGAGAACTACCGGGGTCAGCCCGACCTCCTCGAGCATGCCAAGAGCACGGTCAGGATCCTGCGCGGCCAGAGCGCGTTCAAGGCGGCGGGCGGCGAGATGCCGAAGGGCATGCTGCTGTCCGGCCTCCCGGGTACCGGCAAGACGTTCCTGGCAGGCTGCATCGCCGCCGAGGGAAAGCTCCCGTTCATCTATATCGACGCGTCGTCGTTGCGCGGCATGTTCTGGGGCATGGACGCGCTGATGGTCATGAAGTTGTTCCGTGACGCCCGCGGTCTGGCCCGAAAGTACGCCGAACCCGGCGAGCGCGGCGTCTGCATCCTGTTCGTCGACGAGCTCGATTCCATCGGTCTCGCGCGCGGAGGACAGGGGACCGGCGTCGGGATGCCCGGCGGCGTCTTCGGCGGCGGGTCCGGCGGACTCAACACCCTGCTCAACCAGATGGACTCGCTCGGCGACCACGTGGAGGATCGCTGGTTCCACAAGCTGCTTCGCTGGTTCGGGATCGTCCGCGGACCCGTCAGGAACAAGCCACTCGTGTTCGTGATCGGGGCGACCAACCGCCCCGAGGTCCTGGACTCGGCGTTGACGCGACCCGGCCGACTGGATCGCATCCTCGAGGTGTACGCGCCCGATGGCGACGGTCGGCGCGACATCATCACGCACTACCTCGCCAAGAAGCAGCACGACCCCGACATCGACATCGATTTCATGATCGGCGACTCGATCGGATGGACCCCGGCGATGATCAAGACGATCATCAACGAGGCACTCGTCTCCGCCCACGAAGAAGGGCGCGACCGGCTGACCTATCGCGACTGGCTGGCCGCGGCCGACGCCCGGACGCTGGGGCTCAAGCAGCCGATCCGACGGATGCACGAGGACGACCGCCGGTCGATCGCGTATCACGAGGCCGGCCACGCCGTGGCCGCCTACTACCTCCAGCCCGAGAACCGGATCATCAAGGCGACGATCATCCGGCGCGGTGGTGCGCTGGGTGTCGTCCAGCCGCAGCCGCGCGAGGAGCGCTATACCCGCCACGCGCGCCAGTTCGAGACCCAGATCATGACGTTCCTCGGGTCGCGCGCGGTCGAGGAGGAGATCCTCGAGACGAAGATGACCGGCGCGTCCTCGGACCTGATGGTCGCGTCGTCGATCGCCCTGAGCTACTGCGGCATCTTCGGGATGGGCTCCGGGCTGCTCGTCATGCCGCCGCAGCAGAACGCGCTTTCCTACCCGATGCCGATCGCCCGGATGGCCGCGTCCCTGCTCGACACGCTGATGATCGAGACGAAGCGGCTGGTGCGCGAGAAGGAGTACGCCGTCCACGCGGTGGCCGCGGCGCTCCTGGAGAAGGGCGAGCTGATCGGGACCGAGCTGGAAGCCGTGTTCGAACAGGCGGACGCGCAGAACGCGGATGCGGCCGCGCCGTTCGAGCGCCAGCTCTTCTCGCTGCCGCGCCTGTTCGACGAGCCGGGTCAGGGCGCCCCGGGCGCAAGCGAATGGCCGGCCGACTCGTCCGGGGCCGCGGCGGCGTCCTGGGAACTGCTCGGCGAGCCCGGCTCGGCGCTCCCGTCGCGAACGTCGTGGACTCTGTACCTGGACCCCGGTCAGATCCCGCCGGACGACTACCACGCTCCGCCGAAGTTCCGGCCGGGGGATCGCCAGCCCCGCGACTGAAACCTTTCGGGCGGCCGAAGGGCGGCCAGGGCCCGCCCTCCGGACGCCGCGCAATCCGGGGAGGCGCCCGACCGGGCACATCAGCCGGACGGCGCGCGCCGACCGGGCCCAATCGCCGGACGGCGCGCAGGTGTCGATAAGTCTGGGTTGAGCGTTGCTCGCCAGAGTCCGCCCTATGGACTCGATGCAGCGGTGCGGCGCCACATTTCGGGCCGTCCGGATCAAGCGCGGTTGGCGTCAGGTGGACGTCGCTGCGCGAGCCCGCGTGCACCGGTCGGTCGTTTCGGCTGTCGAGCGCGGCCATCTCGAGCAGGTGTCGATCGGCACGCTCCTCGAGATCGCGCGCGCCCTGGAGATCCAGGTCACGTTCGGCACTCGATGGCGAGCCGGCGATCTCGACCGACTCGTCAGCGGGCGACATTCTCGGCTTCACGAAGCAGTCGGTGCCTGGTTCGCCACCGCGCTGCCCGACTGGATCCTCGCCCCGGAAGTCTCGTTCTCGATCTTCGGCGAACGGGGGATCATCGACATCCTGGCCTGGCACCCCGGCCGGCGCGCCCTTCTGGTGATCGAGCTCAAGACCGATCTCGCCGATGTGAACGAGCTGATCGGCAGCATGGATCGGCGCCGGCGGCTCGCGTGGGACATCGCCAAGGACCGAGGATGGGAGCCGCTCACCGTCTCGACCTGGGTGCTCGTAGCCGGAGGACGGACGAACCGCGCTCGGATCTCCGCGCACAGAACGCTGCTCCGCACGGCATTCCCGGTCGATGGACGGACTGTCGTGGGTTGGTTGCGTCGGCCCGATCGGGAGGTCCATGCGTTATCGCTCTGGGATCGGGTGCGTGATGACGGCGGAGGTTCCGGCGAGTTTGCGGCCCGGCATCGGGTGCGGCGAGGCCCGTCTCGTCGGGCCGACCATGAACTACGCGGATGGCAGCGACCTTAGGTCCGGAACATGTCGGTGAGACCTCGCTCTAGGCCCGCCGACCAGCCATAAGGCCGCTGTGGATGCGCGATGTGCATGGTCGACGGCGCTGAAGCAGTCGATGGCGGCCCGGAGCTGGACATTGCGTCGCTGTGATGCGCGTACTTCATGGTTGGGGGGGACGCCGGGGGGCGGCCGGGATGGCCGGGGCGGTCGGGCCGGTACGCGGGCGGAGCGGGCCGCCACTCCTCCCTAGAGGTCGCGCCGCCGCAGCGAGATGACCGCCAGGACAAGCACGACCACGATCCACGCCACGCTCCACGCGAGGAACGTCGCGGGCGGTGGCGCGGAAGCGAAGAACGGGTTGGCGTCGGCCGCCTCCCCGGCACCGCTCATCGCGCCGGCGATGACGACCTGCGGCTCGAGGTTGTAGATCGCCCCCCGCCACAGCCCGTCGCTTGGCAGGAGCCAGCGCGACGCCTCGGCCGCCGCGACCAGGGGTCCCGCGTCGAAGAATCGCCCGATGCCCGCGAAGACGCCGGCCATCCAGCCCAGGCCGAACAGGACGACGCAGATCGCCCCACCGGCGATCGCCGGCAGCCGCGTGCTCAGCAGCATCGCGAACGTGAGCAGGACGACCGCCTGGGCCGCCAGGAAGACAACGGCCAGCAATGGCTGCGGCGGCGTGTAGCCGGACACCAACCGGACCGCCGCGATCTCGAGCAGCCCGGAGCTGGCGGCATAGGCCGCGATCACGACCACGAGACCGAGCCACCGGCCGACGATCAGGTCGGCTCGACGGATCGGCCTCGCGAGCATGGCGTGTGCCACGCCGGAATCGAGGTCCGCGGCGATCGCCGGCGCCCCGAGGAACGCGGCGGTCATGGCCAGCACGAAGCTGAACATGAACGCCACGAGGATCTGGACCTGCGAGACCCCGAGCGCGATCTCGAGATCGGACGTCCCGCCGTCGCGCGCGAGCGTCACGAGTCGCTCGATGCCCCACGTCGTGAGCGCGACGCTGACCACCGTCAGCGCGAACAGGACCGCGAGGATGCGCCGTCGAGCCGTCTCCGCGACGGTCAAGCGGGCGATGATCAGGATCGCTCTCACGGCCGCTCGGTCCCGTCGCCGACGACGTGCATGAACAGCTCCTCGAGCGTGCCGCGACCGGTGTCCACAGCGTGAACGCGGCCCCCGGCCGTCACGATCGCCGCGACGACGTCGGGGATGTCGTCGTCGCTGACGCCCGTGATCGTGAGCCAGCCGTCGTCATCGGTCTCGACCGCCCCGAAACGTGCCAGGCCGTCGAGCGCCGTCGCCGGAAGGTCGGTCACGCGGACACGCAGCTGGGGGTCGCCGAGCAGGTCGTCGATCCGGCCGCTGGCGAGCACCCGGCCGTGGTCGACGATCGCGACGCGATCGCACACGCGCTCGACCTCGGTCAGGAGGTGGCTGTTGAGGAAGATCGTCGCGCCGGCCTCGCGGGCACGTCGGACGATCGCGCGGACATCGGCGCGCCCGACCGGGTCGAGCGCGGAGGTCGGTTCGTCGAGGATCACGAGGTGTGGGTTCCCGAGCAGTGCCACCGCCAGCCCGAGTCGTTGCTGCATGCCCTTCGAGTAGCCGCCGACGGCGTCCCCGGCGCGGTCGGACAGGCCCACGTCGTCGAGCGCACCGTCGATCGCGGCGGCCGGCGCCCGCGCGCCGCCATCCACCGCCCGAAGTCGGGCGTGCAGCTCCAGCACCTCCCGCGCGCGCAGCCACGGTTGGTAGCGGAAGAGCTCTGGCAGGTAGCCGATCTCGCGCCGCGCGGCACGATCGCCGAGCGGCGCGCCGAGGACCGTCGCGTCGCCCCCCGTCGCGCGCGCAAGCCCGAGGAGCAGCTTCACCGCCGTCGTCTTGCCTGCCCCGTTCGGACCGAGGAAGCCGAAGATCTCGCCCGGCTGGACGCGCAGGGTCAGGTCGACGAGGGCATCGGTCGAGCCGTAGCGCTTCGCCAGGCCACGTGTGTCGATGATCGCGCCACCCGGGGCGGCAGCGCTCATCGGCCGGTTACAGGCCGGAGTACGAGTGCAGCCCGCTGAACCAGAGCGAGCCGGAGTACGTCACGAGGACCATGCCGAACCCGACCACCAGCAGCAGCGCGGCCGGCCGTCCCGCCCACGAGCGCTGGTTGCGGGCGTGGAGGTAGACCGCGTAGATCAGCCACGTCACGAGGGCCGCGGTCTCCTTCGGGTCCCAGCCCCAGTAGCGCGACCAGGCGATCGACGCCCACCACGAGCCGAGGATGATCATCGTCGCGAAGATCGGGAAACCGATGATCACCGCCCGGTAGGCGACCTCGTCGAGGACCTTGTGCGACGGCAGCCAGGCGAACCGATCGTGCCTGCCCTGGATCAGATAGCCGACCCCGGCAGCGAACGCGGTCGCGAAGATCCCGTACGACAGCACCGCCATCCCGACATGGATCGTCAGGAGCGGCGGGTTCTGGAGAGCCGGCACCAGCTGCGAGATCTCGCGCGGCAGCGACGACGCGTACAACAGCAACGCCAGGGCGACGCCGAGCGGCAGGAAGCCGATCGAGCGGATGGGATAGCGGCGGGCGAGCAGTGCATAGCCCGCGACCATCGAGGTCGCGAACGCGACCGTGAACTCGAACATGTTGCCCCACGGCCCGCGCCCGACCACGATGCCGCGCAGGAGCAGGGAAGCGCCGAGCGCGGCCGCCGCGAGGATCGTCAACCAGGTCGCCGCGACGGACAGCGGGCTCGGTGAAGCCGCGACCGACGGCCCGCCGGTGGCGCCGCGCGAGGACGTCGTCACGAACGCGCCCGTCACGACACCTGCATACGCCGGCTGGCTCGCGGCGCCCAGCGCGGAGAGTGCCACTCGCCGTCCGTTCGCCAGCATCACGGCGTGACCGACATGCGCCGCGAACGCGAGCGCGACGAGGACGACCCCGATGGGGAAGAGGATCGACGAGAGTTCGGCCATGGTCATCGCCTCGTTGACGTTCGGCGCGGGTCCGCGGTTGCGGCCGGGCCTCAGGCCACGGCAGCGCCGCCCGGCTTGGGGCCGGTCGTGCGAGCGACAGGGACGGGTCGCGCCTTGACGTTGAGCACGAGTCCGCAGTTCGTGCAGGTGTCGATCGCAGCAGGCCGGCCGAGTCCGCACATCGGGCAGATCACCGCCAGCTCCTCCTCGCCGCGCTCGCAACGCAAGGTCCCAGTCGGATAGATGAGTCCGTGCTGGCGGCAGAACGGCAGGCCGGGCGGGAAGATCGGCTGGCCGTCGGCGCCGATGCGGGCGACCTGCGACCCCTCCTCGAGGCTCAACTTTGCTCTCGGCTTGGTGGCCTGGTAGCCCAGGATGCCCAGCATCGTGAAGGTCAATAGCGGGCCGACAACGCCCAGGAAGATCAGCAGTGGGAGCAGCCCGATGACACTGCTCCAGTCCGGGATCACGAACATCTCGGTGATGTCGAGGATCGTGTTCCAGATCCCGTTGAGGGTGTCGACGACGTTCACGACCGCATGCTACCCGACGGGGGTCGACCTCGACGTGGATTGCCTCGCTTGACCGTCGCGCCGCGGCCGGGTTTCCACGGGTCGCGCTCCGGCTCCTCGTGTGAGGTCGGCGGCCGACGGTTCCCGATCGCCGGGGCCGCGAGGTGCGGTCGATCGAGGCGGCCGAGCAGCCAGGCCGTACCCGCCGTCCGGGCGCCTTTCGCATGGAGCGCCGTGCGGAGCGCGCGGTCGTCGGTGACGACGAGGAGGCCGCTGACTCCGCTGGGCCCGGCCGCAGTCCCGGTCTGATCGACCAGGCCCAGGATCAGGTCGTCGGCGGAGCGCCGTCCCGCATGGCGGACGATCAGCCCGGCCGCGATCCGCTCGCCGCGGAGGCCCGCGTCGGGCGCCCCGTCGAACACGAGCTCGACGCCGATGTGTGCCGGGATCGCGCCACGCAGCCGACCGATCAACGCCGCCGGCGGCACCTGATTGCCACCGCGAGCGAGCGCGGGCAGGAAGTTCGAGCCGTCGACGATCAGTCGATCGGTGGCGGCGAGAGGGTCGCGCGGCGGTGCCACCGGCAAATCGTACGCGCACGGACGCCCACGGCTACGATCGGGCGCGTGAGCCTGCTCCTTCTCGTCGACCTCGACGGTGTCGTGTACCGCGGCGCCGAGCCCATCCCTGGCGTCGCGGCCGTGCTGGCCGATCGAGCCGCGCGCGGCGACGACATCGTCTACGTCACGAACAACTCGATGCATTACCGCGCCGATTACGTCGCGCGGCTGTCCGCCATGGGCTGCCCTGTCTCCCCGGAGCGTGTCGTGTCGTCCTCGCGGGCGACCGCTCTCCACATCGTCAACCACGAGACGGGGATCCGCCGCGTCCTTGCGGTCGGTGCCGGCGGACTGGAGCGCGAGCTGGGCGACGTCGGGCTGGAGGTGGTCACTGTCGGGCACGCCGCCACGCGGATGCACCAGGAGGGGATCGACGGCTGGACGGCAGCCGGTGCGCCGGATGCGGTCGTGACCGGGCTCGACCCGAACCTGACCTACCTCCGTCTGGCGGCCGCAGCCGACTGCATCCGCGCCGGTGCCCGTTTCATCGCCACGAACCGTGATCCCGTGTATCCCACCGAGCGGGGCCTGCGGCCCGGTGCCGGGGCGATCGCCGCCGCGCTCGAGGCGACGACAGGCGTCACGCCGCTGTCGATCGGCAAGCCGGAGCCGCACCTGCTCGAGCTGGCCGCGGAGGCGGTCGGCCGGACGGCCGATGAGGCCGTGATGATCGGCGACGGGATCGGCACCGACCTGGCGGCGGCGCGCGCGTGTGGGGGCTCGGTCCGTGCTGATGCTGACGGGCGTCACGACGCGCGCCGATCTCGAAGCGCTGCCGGAGGAGGCCCGACCCGACGCGGTGGCGACCGATGCGGCCGGACTCGCCGCCGCGCTCGACGCGATCGAGCGATCACCCGGAACCTGAGATGGGCACGCGACGTCAGCCGCGCATGCACTGGCTGGGGATGCTCGCGACGGTCGTCGGTGTCGGTCGCCCTGGGTGCCTGCGGCACGAGCGCACCCGATCCGAGCGGCGCCGGACCGGTCGACGTGACCGGTCACTGGCAGATGACGTCGGGCACGATCGATGGCGTGGTGTTGGCACTTGTGGATGACGCGCCGATCACGCTCGTCGGTCACGGGAACCCAGATCAGCGGGCGAGCGGCCTGCAATCAGTACGGTGGCGAGATCCTCGTCGAGGATGGGCGGACGCGGTTCAGCCTGACGTCGATGACCGCGATGGCATGCGCCGCGCCAGTCATGGCCGTCGAGGCGGCGTTCACCGCGGCGCTGCCACGGGTCGTCGAGGCGGCACGTCGACGGCGATCGCCTGACGCTCACGGGGCCCGGCGTCGAGCTTCTTTTCGAGAGCCGCTAGTCGGCCGCGAGCTCCGGGATCCCGGCCGCCCACGCATCGAACTCGGCGCGGAGCGGCGTGAGGGTGGCCTCGTCGGCGAAGGCGACGTCGAGGGCATGCCGGTCGATCGTCCACAGGTCAGGCAGTGACAGCCCGATCTGCTCGTGGGCGGCGATGTACTCCTCGGACAGCGTGAGGTCCGACACCGTCAGGTCGTCGGTGTTGAGGGTCACGGGAACGCCCAACCGGTAGAGCGGCCCGAGAGGGTGCTCGGCGACCGACGGCACGATGCCGGCCTGCCAGTTCGAGTGCGGCGCCAGGTCCAGCGTCACCCCGCGGGCGCGCAGCTCGGCGCACAGCTCCGGGTCCTCGATGGCGCCCGGACCGTGGGCGATGCGCTCCGGATCGATGACCAGCGCTCGACGGACCTGCGCCGCGCCGCCCCACTCACTGGCGTGGATCGTCATCCGCAGGCCGTTCGCCCGCGCCGCCTCGAACGACCGGGCGTGTGTCAGTGGATCCGGGAACGCCTGCTCGGGGCCGGCCAGGTCCCACGCCGTGAGGCCCTGGTCGATGAACCGGGCCGCGGTCTCTGCCAGCTCGACGTTCCGTTCCGGGTCGTGCGAGCGGAGGGCGGTCGAGATCAGCCGCACCGTGACGCCGGTCCGTGCCGCCGCGGCGTTCGCGCCGCGACAGACCGCCGCGATCCCGTCCGCCAGCGACAGGCCGCGCGCGACATGGAGCAGCGGGCCCCAGCGGATCTCGACGTAGCGGACGTTGTCGGCGGCCTTCGCCTCGACGAGCTCCGCGGCGATCCGCTCGAGTGCCTCGGCGTCCTGCATGAGCGCGATCGGCAGATCGAACGCCTTGAGCAGCTCGGCCTGCGACGTCGACGGCATCGCACCGACGAGCGCGCCCGACATGCCGACCCAGTCGCGTGGCGCATCGACCCCGCGCGTGCGTGCGAGCTCGAGCGCCGTGTCGATGCGCACCGAGCCGTCGAGATGGAGGTGGAGCTCGGCCTTCGGCATCGCCTCGATGAGGCGTCGACGGGCCAGCCGCGCGATGTCGTCCGGGGCCGCGGCGTCGGGCGGCCGCAGGGCATCGAGGGCGGTCATCCGCCGATGCTACGATTCCGCGGCCCTGACCGTCGAGCCTGGAGGACGCCGCTGACCCGCATCCGCGAGCTGACGCGCAACACCCTGGCGGTCGTCATCTGGCTGGCCGCGGCCACGGCGATCGCGCTGGGGACGGCCGGCATCGTCGCGGGGATGGATGCGCCGGCCGCGGACGGCAGCGATCGGACCGGACGGACTGGTCGCGGCGACGCCGTCGTCGACGCGTCGCTCGACGAGGTCGAGGCGCAGATGCGCGACCTGTCGGGCGCCATCGGGAGCCTCAACGAGCAGGCCCGCGTGATCCTCGCCTCGCTGGCGAGCAACGAGGTCGAGCCCGTCGATACCGCGACAGCCATGGGCACCGCACTCGTCGCCGATATCGAGGCGCGCACCGAGCGGATCCAGGAGGCGCTGGATGCTGTCCCGATCGTCGGCACCCAGGCTGCCGAGTACGAGCTGACGCCCGCGACCGGCGAGCGGTATGCGTCGTATCTCGGTGGGCTGGCGTCGACCAGGGGCGTCACCGAGGCCTGGACGCGGCTGACCGTCGCGTCGTTGAGCGCCAGCCGGATGTCCACGCTGCTCGCGGCCCACGACGAGGCCATCGTTGCGGCCGCGGCGGAGGGCCGGAAGGCGGCGTACGACCGAGCGCTCGAACATCTCGATGACGCCGATGCGGCGATCGCCGACGCACGGACCCTGCGCGACAGCCTGGCCGCCACGGTCGACGTCACCACGCTCGACGAGTGGCTGGACCGCAGCAGCGCCTACGACGTCGCCCTGCGCGCCTTGTACGTCGCGGTCCAGCGCGCCGATGGCCAGGTGACGGATGCTGTCCGCAGGGCGATGGCGAAGGAACAGGCGGCCAAAGCCCGACTGCCACCGGACACGCGCTCGCTGGTGCTGATCATGTCGGACATCGGTCGGGGCGGGATGAACGCCTCGGCGATCGCGATCGAACAGGCCCACGCGGACCTCGAGGAGGCGCTCGCGCCGCCGCTCGCCGCACCGTCTCCCTGACCCGCGCCGGCAGGTAAACTGCCGGCACAGCATCGCGACCGCCGCGACAGGGGCACCGCCAGCGGCCTGCAATCCCGGGAGGATCCGTACCCACCGTGCATGTTCGTGTCGTCACCGACCAGCCATGGGACGTCAAGGCCGACGTCCTGGTCATCCCGATCATCGGTGAGCCGTCGTTCGACGGCCCGCTCGACGAACTCGATCGCCGCACGGGTGGCGAGCTGCGCGCTCTCGCCGAATTCAGGGAGCTGAAGGCCAAGCGGTACACGTCGGCACTGGCACCGGGCGGCGAGCTGCCCGCGTCCTGGCTGCTCACGGTCAGCGCAGGCGATTCGGACAAGGTCGATCGCGAGGTCGCGGTTCGCGATCGGCGCCACCGCCGAGCGACGGCTTGCCGGTCGCGTCGTGCGCAGCATGGCCGTATGGCTGTCGCCGCTGGTCGACGCAGACGGGTTCGATGGGGACATCGCGACGGCCGCCGAGCTCGTCGCTCGCGGCGTGGTCGAGGGCTCCTACGACCCGAAGGCGATCTATCGTCCCGAGATCGAGTCGGCGCCGCCGAAGCTCGACGAGCTCATCGTGATCGTGTCCGGCGGTGACACTGACGCCGCGAAGGCCGCGGCCGAGCGCGGGGTGATCATCGGCGAGGGCGCCAACACCGCGCGGACGCTCTCGAATCGGTCGGCCAACGACCTGTCTCCCGAGGTCATGGCCGATGAGGCCCGTGCCATCGCCGAGCGCCACGGCCTGTGGATCGACGTCATCGACGACAAGCGTGCGACCGAGCTCGGGATGGGCATGTTCATGGCGGTCGGCCGCGGGTCGGACAACCCGCCGCGCATGATCGTCATGCGCTCGGGCGGCGAAGGCGAGCGCGACAAGCGCGACCGGCACGTGGCGATCGTCGGCAAGGGCGTGTGCTTCGACTCCGGCGGCATCAGCATCAAGCCGTCCGACCGGATGGAAGAGATGAAGATGGACAAGACCGGTGCGTGCACGGTCATCGCCGCGATCGAGACCGTCGCGCGGCTGGCGCCCGGGACGCCGTTGCTGGCCGTCGCGCCGATGGTCGAGAACATGCCCGGCCCGCATTCGACCCGGCCGGGCGACATCGTGACCGCGTTGAACGGCAAGAAGGTCGACATCACGAACACCGACGCAGAGGGACGGCTGATCCTGGGCGACGCGATGACCTACGCCGAGCGGCTCGGTGCGACCCACCTCGTCGACGTCGCGACGCTCACGGGCGCGGTCGCCCGGGCCTTGGGGCATCTCGTGACCGGCGCGTTCGGCGAGCCGCAAGAGCTGGTACGACGATGTCGTCGCCGCCGCGCGCCGGGCCGGCGAGCGCTACTGGCAGTTGCCCCTGATCGACGATTACGTGCCGGATATGGAGAGCTGGTACGCGGACCTCCAGAACGCCGGATCGGCCGAGGGCTCGCTGGTCAAGAGTGGGCTCTTCCTCCGCGAGTTCGTGACCGTGCCGTGGGTCCATCTCGACATCGCCGGGACGGGCTACTACCGCAAGGCGCAGCCGTTCGGGGCGCGCGGGGCCACCGGCGTCTCGCACGCGACGCTCGTCGAGCTCGCGCTGGCCGGGGCCGCCTGACGACACCGCGGTCCGATCCGGCGAGCGGTCGATGGAGCCGCTGAGCCTGGTCCTCGCCGTCGCCGGCGGGGCGCTCGGGGTCGCGGCCGACCGATTCGCCACCCGTTGGCCCGAGCACGACGAAGAGCACCCGCCGGGCCGCCGCGTCGACTGGCGCACGATCCTGTGTGGCGCGACCGGGGCGGTCGCGCTCGGACTGTTGCCGCTGCGGTTCTCGAGCGACGTCCTCGCGTTTGTCGCGTTCGGTGCCTGGTTCGTGACTCTTGTCGTCGGGTTGGCCACGGATCTCGATCAACGGGTGCTGCCGGACGAGCTGACCCTGCCGGTGATCCCGCTCGCGCTTCTCTACGCGGTGTCGGGCTTGAACCCGCTGGTCGGTGGAGGGCTGGTCCTCGCGATCGTGGCCGCCGTCGCGATCCCCGCCGTGCTGTACCTGCCGTCGTTGCCGTTCGGGGCGGGCGCGTTCGGGATGGGCGACGTGAAGTTCCTGGCCGGGATGGGCCTGATGCTCGGTGGCGACCGAGCGCTGAGCGGGACCCTGTTCGGGCTGGTTCTCGCCGGTGTGGTGCTGCTGGTGCTGCTCCTGACGCGGCGGATCGGGCGCAAGAGCTTCATCCCGTTCGGTCCGTTCCTGATCATCGGAGCGCTCTGGGCGGTGCTGGTGCGGGGGTAGGTGAGGGCCACGTTTCAGGCGCGCCCGTCGGGCCGCCCCGGGCGACATCGATCACATCGCGCGCACCCGCTCGCTCGGATGTTCCTGCGAGCGGATGTTCCTGCGAGGCACACGTTCCGGATGAATGAGCGTGAAGGAACGCGACTTCTGACAGTTCCTGTCGAATCCGGGCTTCGGCCACGCTCATTCATTCTCGATTGGTTACTGGTGGGAACATCGACACCGATGAGGCCCTCATGCCAGGCCATGCGGATGCGCCGGCTGTGGCCGCCGAACCCCGACCTGGACATCGCGATTCTGCTCCCGAGCCTCCATGCGGAAGGCGGGCCACAGCCCCGAGGCGATCCTTGCGGACAGCCAGGGGCTTGCGGCGTGGGTCGCGGGATTCTTCTGTGCGACGGGCCGGTCAACCGTCGATCGGCGACGCGCCATCAACGTAAGCACGCCTTGCAGCTGCGCCGGGCCGCCACTCCGCTCCCGTGGGCGGTGGGTGCGCTGGGCCTGCGGGCCGTTCATCATGAACAACGCGCATGACGGCGGCCTTATGACACTCGGCGGCACGGTCTGACGCCCGTTCGGCCCCTCGAACATGCATATCGCGCCCAGCGAGCGACCTTAGGCGGATCGCGACGCCCGGCACGGGCCTAGAAGCGACGAAATTGGGCCATAAGGTTGCCGTCATCCGCATTCTTCATGGTCGGGATGGTCGGGATGGCCGGGATGGCCGCGATGGCCGGGATGGTCGGGGTGGCCGGGATGGCCGGGATGGTCGGCATGTCGGGGTGCTGCCGGGAGTCGTCTGACCGCACAGCAGGTCCCACGACCGCACCGGGACCATCGACCCATCCGGTTCAGGGCTGCTGCACGTCTAGACTGCCAAGGACAATCTCTGGACTCGACGGGTATCATCCCGGGGAGCCGGAAACGGGGTCGTCCTGCGGCTGTGCCAGTCCGAGGGCGTCGACCCACCGGCGGGTGTGACCGTCGCCCGACGCCGTGCCCCGTCCCATGGTGTCGCCCTACGGAGCCTGCTCGCACGATGACGTCGCCCACGTGATCCGCCGCTCCCGTCGTTCGGACCTTCCCGATACGGGACGCCCCGGTCCGACCGGCTGGTCGAACCCGGTCGGGCCGACCCCGGCGCGCAGGATCCGCCGTCACGTTCCCACGCTCGTCCTGCTGATCCCGCTCGTCGTCGGCCTGCTCGGGTCGCCCGCGGCGACCTCCCCTGTCCGTGGCGACGAACTGTCCGACGCGAAGGCGAAGGCGGCCGCGATCAAGAAGGAAGTCGCCAAGCAGAAGGCCCAGATCGCCGCGATCAACGACCTCCAGGCCGGTCTGTCTGCGGAGATCGCGGACACGAAGAACCAGCTCCGGAAGATCGGCGCCGACCTCGACGCGGTCCGCAAGAAGATCTCCCAGATGGCGGCCAAGATCAACGAGGTCAAGGCCGTCTACGAAGACCTCGTGAAGCAGCTCGCCGCGATGGACGCCGAGCTCAGAACGGGTCATGGCGCAGGAAGCCGCGAAGCGGGTCGAGCTCGCAGAGCGCCGAGCCCAGCTCGCCGATCGGGTCCGCAGCGCGTACGACACCGACCGGACGTCGCCGCTCGAGACGTTCCTGTCCGGTGGCTCGTTCACCGACCTGCTCGCGGAGATGTCCTACTACATCGACGTCGGCGAGCAGGACCGCGCGCTTGCCGACCAGATCGCCAAGGCCAAGGAGACGCTCGCGGCGATCCACCAGACCGTGGCCGACACGCGGGCACGGACCAACGTCCTGCGCCAGGAGACCGCCGCCCAGAAGCGCGATCTCGACAAGGCGATGCGCGCGCTGCAGGAGACGAAGCAGGAGCTTCGCCGGCTCGAGAAGCAGGTCGCCCGGACGCTCGCCCAGCAGAAGGCTCGCTTCGCCGCGCTCGCGCGCAACAAGAGGAACGCCGCTGCGATCATCCGCCAGGCCGCGATGGACCAGAAGAAGCTCCAGCGCGAGATCAACGCGATGATCGCCCGGCAGGTCGCGCGCGGCAACATCCCGAGCTCGTTCAACGGCACGATGCGCTGGCCGATGGACGACTTCTCGGTCAGCGGCGAGTACGGCTGCAGCTCGTTCGAGTACTACGCGCCGGGCAACGGTTGCGCACACTTCCACAACGGCATCGACCTGGTCGCCAAATACGGCACACCGGTCAAGGCTGCTGCCGCGGGCGAGGTCGTGTATGTCGGCTGGAACTGGGCCGACGGTGCCGATCCGGCCTGGATCGTCGTGGTCGCCCATTCCGGGAACCTCAAGACCTGGTACGCACACATGCAGCCGAAGCGGCCGGTCGTGGTCGGCGACTCGGTGAAGAAGGGCCAGATCGTCGGCTACGAGGGCAGCACGGGCCACGCGACCGGGCCGCACCTGCACTGGATGACGGAGCTCAACGGCAACTTCGTGAACCCGCGTCTGTTCCTGTAGCGCGGTTCACGGAACGTTGACGCCCGCACGGGCGAGAGGCGCCGGGACCCCGTGCTAGCATCGCCCACAGATCCCCATCGACAGACGCCCATCGAACAGACCCCATCGACATCGGGAGGCGCGCCCTGACTTCGAAGCGCACGATGGCGATCATCCTCGCGGGTGGTGAAGGCGAGCGCCTGTCGATCCTGTCGCAGGAACGCGCGAAGCCGGCCGTGCCGTTCGGTGGGAAGTACCGGATCATCGACTTCACGCTGTCCAATTGCGTCAACTCGGACATCCACGACGTCGTCGTCCTGACGCAGTACAACCCGCGGTCGCTCAACGATCACATCGGCCTCGGCCGGCCGTGGGACCTCGACCGGAACCAGGGCGGCGTGAAGCTGCTGCAGCCGTATATCGCGCGCGGCAAGGTCGCCGAGTGGTACCGCGGGACCGCGGACGCGGTCCTGCGCAACATGAACGTCATCGAACACGACCCGTCCGACACGGTCGTGGTCCTCGCCGGCGACCACGTCTACAAGATGGACTACCAGCCGTTCATCGCGGCCCACCGCCGTCGCCGCGCCGACGTGACGATCGCCGTTCGGCGCGTGCCACTCGCCGAGGCGTCGCGCATGGGCGTCCTCGCGCTCGACGAGAACGACCGCGTCATCGAATGGCAGGAGAAGCCCAAGCAGCCCAAGACAGACCTCGCGTCGATGGGCGTGTACGTCTTCTCGAAGAAGTCGCTCCGGCGCTGGCTGTCGGAGGACCACGTTGACTTCGGGCGAAACGTCATCCCCGCGATGCTCGAAGCCGACGCGCGCGTCTTCGGTTACCGCTACAACGGCTACTGGCAGGACGTCGGCACGATCCAGTCGTTCTGGGAGGCCAACATGGCGCTCCTCGAGGACGATCCCGAGCTCGACCTGTACGACAAGGACTGGGTCATCCATACCCGCTCCGAGGAACGCGCACCGGCCAAAGTCGGCCCGACGGCGCAGGTCCATCGAAGCCTCATCAGCCACGGCTGCGTGATCAATGGGACGGTCGTCAACTCGGTCCTGTCGCCGGGCGTGCGGGTCGATGTCGGGGCCGTCGTCCGCGACTCGATCGTGATGTTCGATTCGGTCATCCGCTCGAGCGCGGTCGTCGACCGCTCGATCCTCGACAAGGAGGTCGTGGTCGGGCAGGGCGCGATCGTCGGGTCGGGTCCGTACGACGACCGCCCGAACAAGCAGGAGCCGACACGCCTCAACACCGGCATCACCGTCGTCGGCAAGCGGGCGCTCATCCCACGCGGTGCGCATATCGGCCGAAATGTGCGCGTGGCTGCCGACATCCGGACAAGCGACTTCGTGAAGAAGGTCATCAAGAGCGGCGAGTCGGTCGACCGGCGCGCCGGCGGCCGCAGCACGCACGACCACGGACAGGGCGCCGATGTCCACGAGGTCGCCACAGGTGTCGCGACAGGAGCCGGGCGAGGCGGTCGCTAGGGCCATGCGGCGCAAAGTCCTGCCTCGTGGTATGGATAGGCCATGCGCCGGCAAACGGTCAGCACTCGGCCGCTCCGGGCGTGGGTCGCCCTCGGACTGCTGACCGTCCTCGTCGGCTGTAACGCGACGGCCGGGTCCTTGTCGACCCCCGGGGGCAGCCAGGGGTCGCTTGAATCCAAGGTGCCGACGCCGACCGTCGCGCCGCCACCGCGACTGACCCTGTCGACAACGCCGGCAGAACCCACAGCGCCCCTCCGGCCGTCGGCGACACCGGTCATGCCTGAAGCTACCCCCGCACCGACCGCCCGCCTCGACCCGGCACCCAAGCCCGGCCCGTTCACGATGAACCTGTATCGGCGGGGCGACTTCGCCAGCCAGGTGACGAAGATCTACTGCGTGCCCGGCGCGATGCAGACGATGATGAATGTCATGGACCGCGGCACGACTAAAGCGTCGCGAGCCGTCCAGGACCGGCTCTATCGACTCGCCCGCCGCCTGTCGACCGATCGATTGCGTGGTCAGGGTGCGGAGCCAGAGGGCTGGGCCCGAGGGCTCGAACGGCTCGGCTACGGTCAGTACGAGGTCAAGGTCTCGAACTCGCGCAAGGGCGCGATCCGCGCGGCGGCACGTGCACTCCGTCAAACGAATCGCCCGGTCGGCCTGCTCGTGTGGCGCGGTGCGCATGCCTGGGTCATGACCGGGTTCAAGGCTACGGCCGATCCGGCCAAGACGGAGTCCTTCAGCGTCACGCACGTCCGCATCGTCGACGTCTGGTATCCGCGTGTCAGCTCGATCTGGGGTGCGTCGGTCGAGCCGAACACGCTGGTTCCCTTTGACAGGCTCGATGACGACTACCTGCCCTTTAGGCGGCCGCTGATGCGTTACCCGGACAAGGACCGCCGATTTCGTGATCGTCGCGCCCGTCGCCGACCTCGGTGCGTCCGCCCCAATCGGCTAGACTCCGCGGGCCATGCCTTCCGCCGACCCCGGCGCACCCTCCGTGCGCCCGGCCGACGTCGAGCGCTGGCTCAGCGACCTGGGTCTCGAACCGGTCGACCGGGCCGAGCGCGATGGGATCGCCAGCTGGGATCTCGTGCTCGACGGGCGCCGCCGCTTCGATCTTCGGGTGACGATCATCCTCGACCCGTCGCTGGCCCTCATCTGCTGGGCCCATTTCGCGCCGCCCATCGGCGACATGTTCCGCAAGTCGTACCGCAAGCTGCTCCGCTGGAACGACGAGTTCCCGTTCGCCAAGTTCGGCATCGGCGAGGATGAGCGGCCGCTGCTGTCGATCGAACTGCCGATCGCCGACGTCGAGGCGACACCCACCGCAGACCGGCTGGGGCTGGCCCTCGCCCGGATCGTCGGGATCGCCGACCGGTTGCTGGACGAGTCGGCCGTCTGGCTGTGGATCGGCGGTCGGATGCCCGACCAGTCGGACCGGACGCCGCGCAATGCCGCGTTCCTCGCGCGGTATGACGACCGGCTGGTGGAGCTCGCGCCCGCGGAGCTCACGCCCGCGGAGCTCACGCCCGCGCCGCTCGGCGACGGTGAGGTCGTCTCGTGACGGCGTGGCGGTCCGGCCGGTCTGCGGTCCTCATGCTGGTCGCCGTCGCTGTCGCGGCGACCGGGCTCCTGGGGAGCCCCACCGACGTCCGCGCCGCGACCCCGGACCTCACGATCGTCGCCGCCGCGCGCTACGACGTGCAGCCGGCCCAGCAGCGGATCCGCGTCACGGTCGATCTCACGCTCACGAATCGACTGCGCGACACGAAGACCAACAGGTACTTCTTCGATCATGCGTTCCTGGCCGTGCTGCCGGGCGGGAGCGGCTATCGGCTGAGCTGGGCGGGCAGTGGCCAGCCGACCGCGACCGTCGCGCGGAAGACGAAGACGCACACGCTGCTGCGGCTCAACCTCGCACAGGACCTGAACAGCGGCAGGACCGCCAAGTACCGCCTCACGTTCGACCTCAAGGACCCCGGCGGCCAGCCCACGCGGGACCTGCGCATCGGCGACACGCTCGTGTCGTTCCCGGTATGGGCATTCGCGAGCGACGAGACCCCGGGCAGCTCGGTCACCGTGGTCTTTCCGAAGGGTTACGAGATCGCGGTCGAGGCAGGGCGCATCCCTGCGCCCACGACGACGAGCGACGGTCGGACCATCTTCCGGAGCGGCGTCCTCTCCAGGCCGCTTGACTTCTTCGCGTACCTCGTCGGCGACCGCCCCGGTGCCTATACCGACTCGACAGTCGAGACCACCGTGCAGGGCCAGCCGGTCGAGGTCATCGTCCGCGCGTGGTCCGACGACAAGCCGTGGGCCCGGAAGGTCGGCCGCCTGCTCGCGACCGCTCTGCCCGCGCTGGGCGCCCGGATCGGCCTGCCGTGGCCCGACTACGACCAGCCGCTGACCGTCCAGGAGGCCGTCAGCCGGTCGACCGGCGGCTATGCCGGCATCTTCGACCCCTCGGCGGGGACGGTCGCCATCGCCTACTACGCGGACGACTTCGTGGTGCTGCACGAGGCGGCGCACGCCTGGTTCAACGGGTCGCTGCTGGCCGACCGCTGGGCGAACGAGGCATTCGCCTCCTATTACGGCGCGGTGGCTGCCGAGGATGCCAGCATCAAGGTCACGACCGACCGCCTGACGCCCGAGCTCGAGAAGGCCAAGATCCCGCTCAACAGCTGGAGCCCTGCGGGAACCCTCGAGGTGGCGCAGGAGGACTACGCCTACGCCGCGTCATTCACGCTCGCCAGGCAGATCGCCGAGCGCGCCGGACCGGACGGCCTCCGGGCCGTCTGGGCGGACGTGTCGGATCGGCGCAGCGCCTACCAGCCGGTAGGCGGCGGGGACGAGATCGTGGGCGGCCCGGTCGACTGGCGAGGCCTGCTCGACCTGCTCGAGGCGCGGAGCGACACGACGTACGACGACCTGTGGCGGACCTGGGTCGCGCGGCCCGAGGACGTGCCGCATCTCGACGCGCGCCTCGGCGCACGGTCGCGCTACGACGCATTC
Organism: uncultured Chloroflexia bacterium; assembly: GCA_963780425.1. Lineage (GTDB taxonomy): Bacteria > Chloroflexota > Limnocylindria > Limnocylindrales > CSP1-4 > SPCO01. Next base: position 75,535 of record CAWABZ010000004.1, read on the forward strand.
CTCGGGGTAGTCGGTGAGTGGGACGTCCCGCTGTCGATCCGCGACGCGATGCGCGCCTGGCGGTTCGAGGACGCGACGGCGCTCATCGATGGCGCCGAGGACGTGCTGGCCCTCCGCGGCCGCGTCGAGCGGGCCGCGTCGGCGGCCGGGCTGACCGCGCCGGCCTCCCTGCAGCAGACGTTCGAGGACGACGACGGCTTCGATGACGCGATGGCCGAAGGGGGAGCCGAACTCGAGGCGATCGACCGCTACGCGGCCGCAGACGCCGAGCGACCGACTGCGATGACGCCGCTCATGACGCTCGGGATGTGGAGCAAGCATCCGGACGCCGACCTGGCTGCGGCGCGGGAGGCGTTCGCGCGCGGCGAGCTGGCAGCATCGGTCGCGGCGTCGGACGCGGCTGCCGCGACGTGGGTGAGCGCGGAAACGGTCGGCCAGGGCAGGGCGTTCAGCATCGCCACGATCGTGATCGCGCTGCTGTTCCTGCTGGCGCTGCTGGTCGTGACCATGAGGCGGCGCCGTCGGCGACACGTCAGGATGCAGGCGTCACGGCTCCGGACAGGACCGGGATGAGGTCCGGAGCGGAGGGCGGTGTCATGACCACGGAACGGGGACGCCGCCTGCGATCGCTGGCGATCCTCGCAGCGGCGGGCACGATCGCCCTGATCGCCTCGTTCGCGCCCACGGCCGTCGGCACGGTCAACGCCGCGGACGACTTCCTCAGGCTCGGCGCCGACGCCACGTATCGCGTCGATCCAGGCGATCGACTCGTGCGCGTGCGGATCGACTTCGACGCCACGAACCTGCGGCCGAACGCGGTCAGTCGCTCGTCGCTCGGCACGACCACGACCCGCTATTACTTCGATCGCATCGTCTTCGCCGTCCCGGCCGAGGCTCGGTCGCTTCAGGCAACGTCTGCCGGCGGCGCCCTCACCACGAGCGTCCGAGCACGGGACCGCTACCGCGAGGTGACGGTCCGCTTCCCGAACCTGTTCTATCGGGCATCCCGGGCCATCCGCGTGGAGTTCACGCTGCCTGGCGGCAAGCCGCGCTCGACGAGCGACATCCGTGTCGGGTCGGCGTTCACGACATTCACGGCATGGGCGTGGGGCGACGCCGGGCGATCGACCGTCCGGATCATCCTGCCGACTGGTTTCGACGACGCCGGCTACGGGGAGGACATCGTCCAGCGCACCCGACCCGACCAGGTGGAGATGTCGACCGGCACGATCCGCCGGCCTGACGAGTGGTATCGCGTGGTCGTCGCGGATCGGCCGACGGCCCTAACCGATCTGCGCATCGAGCCGGGCGGGCGGGGCGTCGTCGTGAAGGCCTGGCCCGAGGACACCGTCTGGCGCGATCGGGTCGCCGACGTGCTCGACGAGGGGCTGCCCGCGCTCGAGGAGTTGGTCGGTCTGCCGTGGCCCGTGTCGGGCGACCTGTCGGTGAGCGAGGTCCACGCGCCACTGCTCCACGGCTATGCCGGGTTCTACGACGCGAGCACCGACGAGATCGCGATGAGCGAGGACCTCGACGATCACACGATCCTGCACGAGGCGTCGCACGCGTGGTTCAACGGGGACCTCATCGACGATCGCTGGATCGATGAGGGCCTGGCCGAGTACTACGCCGACCGCGTCCGCCAGACGCTCGGCCTGTCGAACGAGTTCGCGCCGACCGTGATCGAGCCCACCGACGCGGGGGCATTCCCCCTGAACGACTGGCCGGACCCCGCCCGCATCGACTCAGCCGAGTCGGATCAGAAGGAGCGCTTCGGATACGGCGCCGGGTATACCGTGATCCGGCGGATCGCCGAGGACATCGGCGACGACGGGATGAAGGCTGTCCTCGCGGCTGCGAACTCCGGCGAGAACCCTTATGCCGGCGACGCCGGCGCGGAGAAGACCGGCGCCGATCCCGACTGGCGACGCTTCCTCGACCTCGTCGAGGAAGTCGGCGACACCGACACAGCCGACGACCTGTTCGGGCGATGGGTCGTGACGGCCGAGGAACGGGGAACGCTCCGGACCCGCGAGGACGCACGTGACGCTTATGCGGCACTCGACGCGGCCGGTGCGGAGTGGGCCGTGCCGCGCGGGATCCGGGCGTACATGAGCCTGTGGCGATTCCCCGACGCGACCAAGCTGATCGACGAAGCCGAGCCGGTGCTGGCGCGCCGCGACGACCTTGCCGCCGCGACCGCCGACCTCCAGCTGGCGTCGCCGTCCGATCTCGAGAGGCCGTTCGAGGAGGCGCTGGCAAGCGATGACCTCGGCGAGGTCAAGGCCACGCTCGAGGACCGCATCGAGACCGCGGGAGCGATCGCACAGGCGCGAGATGCGCTGGCGGCCGAGCGCACGCCGCTCGTGGCGCTGGGGCTGGCGGGTGCGACGCCGGATGCGGGCTATGAGGCCGCGCGGGCGGCGTTCGAGTCGGGCGACGTCGCGGCCGCAACCACCGCGTCCGCGGCAACGATGTCGCTCCTGACGGGGGCGGAGTCGGTCGGCACGACCCGGGCGGTGGTCATCGGCGCGGTCGTGGTCGGCCTGTTGTTGCTGCTGGCGGTCCTGATCGTCGTCAGGCGTCGCCGCCGACGGTTCGCTGCCAGCGGCGTGACGTGGGCATCGTCTACACTCCCGGCCACGCCGGAGCCGGAGGCCGCGCGACCCGCGGTGCCGTCGACGCCGAACGAGACCGCACCAGGAGCCGAGCCGGACTGAATGGGCATCCAGCGGGCCCGACCCTCCCACGAGATCCTGTCGGGCGACTCAGCCGACGTCTACTTCGCGCGGGCGGAGAGCATCCTCGCCGCCGAGGGCCTCGACCCCGTCGTCACGATGGAGGTGTTCACGCGTCGAGAGGCCGTCCTGTGCGGCATCGACGAGGCCAAGAACCTGATCGGCCACGTGCTCGCGGACTGCGATCCCGAGGAGACCACGGTCGAAGCGCTGTCCGACGGCGCCCGGATCGGCCCGCGCGAGGTCGTCCTGCGGATCCGGGCCAGGTACCGCCGGTTCGGGCTGTACGAGACGGCCCTTCTGGGGATGCTCGCCCAGTCGACCGGCTGGGCGACGGCAGCCCGCGAGATCGTCGACATCGCGGCGCCCGAGCCCGTCATCAGCTTCGGGGCCCGGCACGTCCATCCGGACATCACCGACGTCCTCGACTACGCGGCGATCGTCGGTGGGTGCGTCGGCGCCTCGACCCCGGCCGGCGCACGGCTGGCTGGTCTGGCCCCGACCGGCACGATGCCGCATTCGCTGGTCCTGATCTTCGGCGACACCGTCGAGGCGGCGCTCGCGTTCGACCGCCACCTGGGCGAGGACGTCGCCCGGATCGTGCTCGTCGACACGTTCAAGGACGAGGCCGAGGAGGCGCTGCGAGTCGCGCACGCGCTCGGCGACAGGCTGTACGGCATCCGGCTCGATACGCCCTCCGAGCGCGGCCGGGTCACGGCCGACCTCGTCCACGAGGTCCGTGCCCGCCTCGACATGGAGGGCTACCAGCACGTCAAGATCGTCGTGTCGGGCGGGCTCAACCCCGATCGGATCAGCTATTTCAAGGAGGCCGGCGCCCCGATCGACTCGTACGCGGTGGGCTCGTTCATCAGCGGCGCCAGCCCGATCGACTTCACCGGCGATATCAAGGAGATCGACGGGCGCGCGATCGCGAAGCGCGGCCGGATCCCGGGCATCACGGAGTCACCCCGGCTCCAGCCGGTCGACCTCGCCCCGTATCGCCTGGTCGCGAGCGGCTAGCCCACGGCCCGATCCGGGCCCTGTTTCGGGGCTTCATGCGACCATTTGGTCGTGGACGATCAGATCCAGGACGACGGACCAGAGCGAGAGTCGGCCTACGAGCTGTTCCAACGCGGCCAGTCGCTGCTGGCCTCGCGTCATCACGCGCAGGCCGCCATCGTGCTCGAGCGCGCGGATCGCCTGGAACCCGGCAAGGCGTCGATCCTCGAGGCCCTCGGGCGCGCCTACTTCAACTCCGGCCAGCACGAGCTCGCACGGACCACCTTCGAGCGGATCCTGAACCTCGACCCGTCCGCGCCGTACGCGCATTTCGCGCTGGGCCAGAGCCTGAAGAAGCTCGGGCGCCGAAACGAAGCGGGGACCCATCTGCGGTTGGCCGTCGCGCTGAGCCCGGACTCGTCGCTGTACCGGGACGCGTTGGCGCGCCTCGGGGCGGACGGGACACCCAGCCGCCGGAAGCGGCCCTAGCCAGCCGGCAGCGGTCCTAACCGCCGGGGCGGACCTCGTCGATCACGCGCGCCAGCCAGAACAGCCCGACGATCGACTTCGCGTCGCGGATCTCGCCCTGTTCGGCGGCTTTCACGGCATCCCGCCAGGGACGCCACTCGAGGATGAGTCGCTCGTCCTCGTCCGGCCCGAGACGGCCGTCCGCTGACGCCGCCGCCAGGTCGGTGGCGATGTACAGGTGCATCAGCTCGTCGGTGAAGCCCGGCGCCGAGTAGAACTCGCCGAGCTTGCGCCACGACCCGGCGCGCACCCCGGTCTCCTCCTCGAGCTCGCGGCGTGCCGCATGCTCTGGTTCCTCCTTGGAGCCGTCGGCCTCCAGGTCGAGCCCGCCGGCCGGGATCTCGAGCAGGGCGTCGTTGGCCGCCAGCCGCCACTGGCGGACGAGCGCCACACGACCCTGGGCGTCCAGCGCGACGATCGCCACCGCACCCGGATGACCGGCGAAGTCGCGCGTGGCCCGCGACCCGTCGCTCCGCTCGACCGTGTCGACCCGGAATTCCAGGAACTTGCCTCGATGGAGCACGCGCCGATCGACGACGCGCTCGCGAAGATCGGCCCCGGAGTGATCCTCCGGGGCCGTCGGCTGCGGTGTGCGTGGATCGTCGGTCAGGCGGCCACCGAGGCCGGAGCCTGGGTGATGGTCTCGCCTGTCTCACGATCGAACAGGTGGAGCTTGTCGAGCGGGATGACCAGCTCGACGATGTCGCCCGGCCGGACGCGGTGCGCCGAATTGACGATCGCGACGATGTCCTGGTCGGCCGCGTTCACGTGCAGGAGCTCCTCGTTGCCGAGGTACTCGACGACATCGGCCCGGGCTCGGAACGAGCCGCTGTCCGGACCGACCTCGCCGATCTCGAGGTGCTCCGGCCGGAAGCCGACGACGACTGTCCGACCGCTCGATCCGATCGCATCGCGCACCCGCGACGGGAGGGGCAGGGACCAGTCGCCCGGACCCTGCAACCGGTCGCCGTCGATCACGACTTCGACGAAGTTCATGGCCGGGCTGCCGATGAACCCGGCGACGAACCTGTTGGCCGGGTGGTCGTAAAGCTGCTGTGGCGAGCCGACCTGCATGAGCAAGCCCTCGCTCATGACTGCGATCCGCTCGCCCATCGTCATCGCCTCGACCTGGTCGTGGGTGACGTAGACGACGGTAGTCTTGAGCCGCTGGTGGAGCCGCGCGATCTCGGCACGCGTCTGGACGCGCAGCTTGGCGTCGAGGTTCGAGAGCGGCTCGTCCATCAGGAACACAGCCGGCTCGCGGACGATCGCGCGACCGAGTGCGACGCGCTGCCGCTGGCCGCCGGAGAGCTCCTTCGGCTTTCGGTCGAGCAGCTTCTGGAGCTGGATCGTCTCGGCTGCCTCCTTGACGCGCCGCTCGATCTCGGGCTTCGAGACCTTGCGGAGCTTGAGTCCGAACGCGAGGTTCTCGCGCACCGACATGTGGGGATAGAGCGCATAGCTCTGGAAGACCATCGCGATATCGCGGTCCTTGGGTGCGACGTCGTTGACGACGCGCTCTCCGATCCGCAACGTCCCGCTGGAGATCTCCTCGAGCCCCGCGATCATCCGGAGAGCGGTCGTCTTGCCGCATCCGGAAGGCCCGACCAGGACCATGAACTCGCCATCGCCGATCTCGATGTTCATGTCCTTGACGGCGTGGAAATCGCCGTAGAGCTTGTTGATGTTCTCGAACGTCACGTTCGCCATGGGCGCAGTCCTCCGGCCTGGTCCGCCATCGCGGGTCCATGCATCCCAGTCGCACAAGCGATGTCGCGCCCGAAGGCGTGACGCGGACGGACCCCGTACGTGGCGGCGCAGGGTCTCGCATCGTACGGTCGGGGTGCTCGGGGCGCAAGCGTCGGACCGATCCGCATCCGCGCCCGGGCGACCGTCGTACCATCACATGGTTCGATGCAGCTCGCGGCAGACATCACGCGCCGCACATTCCTGGTCCATGCCGGACGCGGGACGATCGCCCTGGCCGTGCTCGGCGTGGCAGGGTGCGGGCCGTCGGCGATCAGCTCCGCCGCGACGCCCTCGGGGGACGGCGAGCCATCGAGTGCCGCCAGCCCGGAGTCGATCGCGGCCGGCGCGTCGAGCCCGCCCGCAAGCGGACCGCCATCTGCCGCGACCGGCGGCGTGACGTGGCACCGCGCCAATCTGGGGTTCGTGTCGGCCTACATCCTGGCCCGCGCCGGTGAGGCTGCGATCGTCGACACAGGGGTCGCGGGCAGCGAAGGCGCGATCGGGGACGCCTTGACCGCCGCCGGTCTCGGCTGGGACGCGGTCGGCCACGTCATCCTGACCCACCGCCACGGCGATCACGCCGGGAGCATCGACGCGATCCTCGGCGCGGCACCCGACGCGACGGCGTATGCGGGTGCCGAGGACATCCCGGCCATCGCCGCCGCTCGTCCCGTCACGGCGGTCGGCGACGGGGAGGATGTGTTCGGCCTTCGCATCGTCACGACGCCGGGCCACACGGCCGGGCACATCGCGGTCCTCGACGAGGTCGGTCGGATCCTCGTCGCCGGCGATGCGCTCGGGACCACTGGTGGCACACTGGCGGGCTCGAACCCGCAGTTCACCGAGGATGCGGCAGCGGCCAAGGCGTCGATAGCCAAGCTCGGTGCGCTCCAGTTCGACATCCTGCTGGTCGGCCACGGTGAGCCGATCCTCGAGGGTGCCGCAGGCCAGGTCGCAGCGCTCGCCGCGGGCGGCTGAGGGCCGCGAGCCGGATTGCGCCACGGACGATGCTGGGCGCCACAAGGTCGTCGTGACGCGCGCTATTCACGGTCGGCTTCCGGTCGTTCCGGCGTCTGATCCGGCGCGTTACGATCGACGGACGAGGAGGTCGTCCATGCAGACCAGCCCTGCGCTCCACGTCGCGCGCGATCGCTTCCATCTGGCCTGGGATCCCGCGATCCCGGCGATCGAGACGGTCGACAGCGGCGCGGTCATCGAGTTCGACATGCTCGATTCGTCAGGCGGCCAGCTGACTGCGACGTCGACGGTCGAGGACCTCGGTCGCGACTGGACTTCGACCGCGTCGACCAGGTCAACGGCCCGATCGCGGTCCGCGGCGCCGCACCCGGGGACACGCTCCAGATCGATCTCCTCGAGTTCGAGCCGGCCGACTGGGGTTGGACCGCGAGCATCCCGGGCTTCGGGCTGCTGGCCGACGAGTTCACGGACCCGTACCTGCGCATCACGACGGTGCCGCGTGCCGGCGAACGCGCCGAGTTCCTGCCCGGTGTTCGCGTGCCGATCGTCCCGTTCTGCGGCGAGGTCGGGGTCGCGCCGGAGACGGGCCCGCGCTCCACGATCCCGCCGGATCTCCATGGCGGCAACATGGACACGCGTCACCTGACGGCCGGCTCGACGCTGTTCTTGCCGGTGTTCCACGAGGGCGCCCGGCTATCGATGGGTGACGGGCACGCCGCCCAGGGCGACGGCGAGGTGTGCGGCACCGCGATCGAGACGCCGATGCGCGCCGTCGTCCGCGTGACGGTCCGCAAGGATCTCCACCTGACCGGCCCGGAATTCCTGACGGCAGACGTTCCGGCGACGCCGGGCGGCCGGCGCTATGCGACCGACGGCATCGGTCCAGACCTCAACGGCGCGGCGCGCGACGCGGTGCGCCGCATGATCGACTGGCTCGGCCGCGAGCACGGCATCACGCCGGTCGACGCCTACCTGCTCACGAGCGTCGCGGTCGACCTCCGGATCAGCGAGATCGTGGACATGCCGAACGTCGTCGTCACGGCCCATTGTCCGCTGTCGATCTTCGATTGAGGCATCGCCCCGCGGGGCAGCCGCGGGGCGAAGTCTTCGCGTGGTTCGGTTTGGAAGCGTGGCTACGTCGCGCTACGCCACGCCCGTCTCCTCGCCCATCGCCTCCTTGACTCTCCCGAGCGCCTCCCGCCGCTGGAAGTACAGATACAGGCCGATGATCACACCGGCGATCATCCAGATCGCGACGAGCGGTGGCACGAAGGAATACGGCTCGGCGAGTGCCGCGAGCTCCAGATCAATGACTGGGATGGTGACCCCGCCCAGGACCCCGAAGAACGCCGGGATCATCGCGATCACCCCGAGGATGGGGACCACCAAGTGCTTGATCGGGTTGAATTCGGCCCTGCCCTCGCTCAGGTAGTAGCCGATGGCGGCCAGGTTGACCGCGATGTACATCCCGGCGAACAGCAGACCTAACGCGTATCCGAGCCAGAAGTACGTGTTCAAGGGTCCAGGCGTGTCCGGGTACGCCGAGCCAAGCCACAGGCTGAGGCCGACGGCGATGACGATGCCCAAGATCGCCTGCACGTGCACCGCGTTGACCGGCGTCCGATGGGTCGGGTGGACGGCCGCGAATGCCCGCGGGAGCAGCCGCGACCGACCCAGCGAGAAGATCGCACGAGTCGAGGCATTGGCGCCGGAGTTGGCATTGGCGAGGCAGCTGTTGAGGATCGCGAAGGTGACAAGCAGGCTGCCGATCCCCGGGAGGACCTGTTCGGCCATGCCGCCCCACGGGTTGCCGTCATTGGCGCCGATGAAATCGGTCATCTGGGCTGGACCGAAGAACACCGTCGCCGCGTAATAGCAGAACACGTAGAACAGCCCGATCAGGATCGCGGACCAGAGCACGGCCTGGCGGATCGTCCGCTTGGGGTCCCGTGTCTCCTCGGCCAGCGGCGCCGCGGCCTCGAACCCGACGAATGCGAGCAGGCAGAAGACCATCCCCTGCAGTGCCGGCCGAATGCCCTCGTCGCCTGGGACGAAGACCGACAGCGTGTTGTTGGCCCCGGCATTGATGACGAGCAGGAAGGAGACCAGCAGGAAGATGCCGATCTCGATGAGCCCGAGCACGACGCCGGTGCGTGTCGAGACGGAGATGCCGCGGAAGTTCAGGAACCAGACGATCGCGGCGCACAAGAGCGCGAACGGCAGCCAGAGCAAGTCGTTCGAGATGCCGAAGAGCTGATCGAGCAGCGCCGCGCTGTAGAACCCGAACGCCGCGAACAGAACGGGCGGCACGATCGGCTCGGCAAGGAGGAAGGCCCAGGCCATGAGCCAGCCCGCGAACGAGCCGAGACCGCGCCCGACGTAGGTGAACATGCCACCGGCCGATGGCAGGTGTCGCGCGAGCTCGCCGATGGAGTAGGCCGTGAGCAACACTGCGACGAGCGCGATCAGCACCGCGAGCGGCGTGTTCCCCCCAGCCAGGCCGGTGGCGAACCCGATCGAAAGCGCGACAGCGACCGCCGGCGCCATGTGCGTGATGGACTGGAACAGGACCTCGGTCAGCCCGATCGCGTTGCGTTCAAGGCCAGGACCCGACGTGGTCGACGCCACAGAGACCTCCTCTCCCTCGGCCCCCCTGGTGAACCCCCTCCGGGCGCCCGCTACTATGCCGCCACGTTATGCAGACGGCAATGGCATTTGCACAATCGCGCGACCTGCACGACATGGCCGCTGCGACCACGGCCCGGCTGACGGAACTCGGCGCCGACGCGCTGTGGGTCGTGTACCACGACTACGCCGGCCTCGGCCGTGCGAAGGCAGTCCCAACCGGTCGTTTCGACGAAGTCGCCCGGGAGGGCGTCACGTTCGCGATGGCGAACTGGGACCTCGCGATCACCGACGAGCAGGTGCCGCATCCCGTCTTCGGCGCCGACTCGGGCGACTTCCGGGCCGTCCCGGATCCCGACACGCTCGTTGCCGTGCCGCATCGGCCGGGCGTGGCGCAGGCGTTGCCGTGGCTGACAGACGATGCAGGTCGGCCATGGGACGGCGATCCGCGGGCCGTGCTGGCGACGCAGGTCGAGCGCTTGAAGCGGCTCGGTATCGCCGTGCGCGTCGCGTTCGAGGCCGAGTTCGTGATCGTCCCCGGGTCCGACCCCGGCGCCCTGCGCGACGATACGACCCGGATGTTCACGGTCGAGGGACTCGATGCCCGGTGGTCGCTGGCCGCGCGGATCCTCGACGACCTCGATGCGACCGGCATCGCGGTCCATCAGTTCGCAAAGGAGTACGGCCCGGGGCAGTTCGAGGTCAGCCTCCTCCCGGCCGAGCCGCTCGTCGCGGTCGATCGCTTCCTCCTCGCCCGGCAGCTCCTCCGGGCGGCCGCCCGTGACATGGGCGCCACGGCCTCGTTCATGCCGAAACCGTTCGACGACCTGCCAGGGAACGGGCTGCATGTGCATCTCGGCCTGTCGCGCGCCGACGATCCAGCCGTCGACCTCATCGCAGACGCCGACGATCCAGCGGGGCTCGCCTCGACCGCAGGTCCCCCGATCGCCGGCCTGCTGGCTCACGCTGCCGGACAGACTGCGCTGGCAGCGCCGACGCCGAACTCATCGAAGCGGCTTCTGCCTGGTTCGTGGGCGCCGGCCCACGTCTGCTGGGCGATCGGCAACAGGTCGGCGCTCGTCCGCGTGCCGGGGCGAGGCGCGGGGCGGCACCTCGAGGTTCGCAGCGGCGACGCCTCGATGAACCCGTACATCCACCTGACCGGCCTGCTCGCATCGATCGCCGACGGCGTCGAGCGAGACCTGCCCTTGCCCGCGGAGGCACGCGTCGATGTCGGACACATGGCCGATGACGAAGCGGCGGCCGCCGGGTTCCCGCGGCTTCCTGCTCATCTCGCCGCCGCCGTCGACGCGTTCGAGGCCGACGACGTGCTGCGCGACGCGGTCGGGCCCGTGATCGCGCGGCACTATGTCGATGTGAAACGGTTCGAATGGGATCTCTATCGGGAGCGCTCGGGACTCACGGCAGAGTCGACGGAGGTGTCCGACTGGGAGCGGCGGACCTACTTCGAATGCCTGTAGCGCCGCCGTTCGCTGTCGACGTTCGGCGTGAGGTGCCGGGCGGGCAGCCGGCCCGCCGGGTCATCGAGGCGATCTTCCCGAACGCCGACGTCGCGTACGTCGAGGATTGGTCGTCGGTCGCCGACGTCTTCGATCGACTCGAGGATCAGCGGCCGGCGACGTGCGGGGCGTACGCGACTCGCTATCTGCTGGCCCCGCTGGGATATCCGCAGAGTGACGGGGTCGACACCACGCGCGAGGACTTCCTCGCCTATCTCGCGGGGACCGTGATCGAGCGTGAGGAGCTCGACGATGTCCAGCGCACGACGACGGCCGTCGCGGAGGCCGGGCTTTCCGACGCCGAGGCGATCGAGCACTTTCCGCGGACGTGGTACGGCTGGCCGCTCCGTTCGTCCGACGATGATGCGATCACCGGCACGAGCCCGACCGGCGTCGCGCGCGCGATAGCCATCGGCTCGGGCGGCGAGCTCGTCACCGTGCCGGTGCCGTCTCGTGACCGCGATGGCGCCGCGCTGCTGGACCCCGACCGCTTCCACGCGCTGTTCGACGTGATCGAGTCGCAGCTCGGCGCCTGGCGGATCCATCCGATCGCGAACCTCGAAGTCGACCAGCTCCTCGATGTCACGAGCGACGCATATGCGCCCGACACGATCGCGGATCCCGACCCCGAGGCGATGATCCCGCGCGAGCGCTGGGGAGTCGGCCACTTCGTGGGGATCGGTGCCTTCTGGCGCGGAGTGGACGGCCGCCGTTGGACCCTGCTGCTCGACACGTACAAGGCGCGCGGGTTCTCAGGGTACGTTCCGATGCCGGCCGAGTCGCTCCGGCGCGCGATCCTGCGCGAGGACGGCCGGACCGGCGGCCTGCTGCTGGTGATGCCGCGGGCGTCGCTGGATGCGGCGGCCGCGGCGATCCGGGACATCGGGCTGGAGATCAGGATGTGGGGCAACGGCAGCCTCGAGCCCGAGGGCTGGGAGTGGTCGCTCGGCCGTTGACCGACCGGTTGGTTGGGGTGGCCTATGGGGCTCGAACCCATAACCTTCGGAGCCACAATCCGATGCTCTGCCGATTGAGCTAAGGCCACCATGTTGCCCAGGCTACGGCGCCGATATGCGCCATGGGCCACGGGCGAACGGGAGTGTATCGGAAAACGACGACGGCCCTGCGAGGGCCGCCGTCGATGCTCGACGGGCGAGGGCAGGTGTAGAGTGCGGCTCCCTCGTCCCAACAGCACGACGCGAGGTGGTGCGATGGCAAAGAAGCCGACGTCGAGCGATGTCGCGCAGCCGACCGACCGACCGACGAAACGCTCTCGGCGGCACGATGATCGAACGAACGGCACGCACAAGGGAGGCGGAGCAAGGTGTCAGCGCTGCCGGCGGCAGCCAGCCCTGATGTCGCCGTCGTCCCGAAGGCGCGGCTCTCGAACAAGGTCTATCTCCAGGAGCTCGCCGACCTCCAGATCGAGCTCGTGAAGCTCCAGGAATGGATCCGCCACGCCGGCCTGAAGATCGTGGTGATCTTCGAGGGTCGTGATGCCGCCGGGAAGGGTGGGGCCATCAAGCGGGTCACCGAAAGCTTGAGTCCGCGGATCGCGCGCGTCGTCGCGCTCCCGGCACCGACCGAACGCGAGCGGACGCAGTGGTATTTCCAGCGCTACGTCGCTCATCTGCCCGCGGCCGGCGAGATGGTCCTGTTCGACCGTTCCTGGTACAACCGCGCCGGTGTGGAGCGGGTCATGGGCTTCTGCACGGAACGCGAATACCGCGATTTCATGCGGTCGACTCCGGAGTTCGAGCGGATGCTGGTCCGCTCAGGGATCAAGTTGATCAAGTACTGGTTCTCGGTCAGCGACGCGGAGCAGGAGCGGCGCTTCCGGCGTCGCATCGAGGACCCCACGAGGCGCTGGAAGCTCAGTCCGATGGACCTCAAGTCTCGCTCGAAATGGGTCGAATACTCGCGCGCGAAGGACGAGATGTTCCGCTACACGGACATCGCGCAGGCACCCTGGTTCGTCGTCGACTCGGACGACAAGAAGCGGGCGCGCCTCAACGTGATCAGCCACCTGCTGGGGCAGATCCCATACACGGACCTGACGCCAGCGCCCATCAAGCTGCCGCGACGCCAGAAGGACGACGGCTACGTCCGACCGCCGATGGGCGATCAGAAGTTCATCCCTGCGCGGTACTAACGCGTTCGGTCAGTCCAGCGTCATCGAGAAAGCCGCGCCCGGTGGGCGCGGCTTCCATCTCGCTCAGGTTCGGCGGCCTCGAGCCGCCCGGGTCAGTCGGGCTGCTCTCGCTCCGAGCCGGCGTGGGTCGGGGCGGTCCAGGGAGCGACGGACCGCAGGAGGCGGACCGCGGCGCTCGTATGGTCCATCGACGCTGCGGCCGCAACCGGCTCGGGCTCCTGCTCGGGCTCGGTTGCCGGCTCCGATGCCGGCCAGGCCTGGTTGGCGGCCGCGGCCGGGTCCATGACCGGGACAGGTTCCGCGGTCGGGGACTCCGCCGACGCCTCTGGGGCGGCAGGCGACGTTTCGGCGACCGGCGCCCCGGTCTCGGCGATGGCATCGGCATCGCCTGAGCCGTTCGTTGCGTCGACGTCTGTCATCGGCGCCACGAATTCGGCGACTTCGGGTGATTCGCCGGCGGCCTCGGCTGCGCTGGCGACGATCTCGTCGATTTCGTGTCCTGGTCAGCCGTGGCGATCGATTCGGCGACCGCGGCGGTTTCGGCGACTGCATCGGAGCGGGCGTCGGCGACGGGCTCGGGATCGGCGAACATCGCGACCGCGCTCGAGCGCGCCTTGGCGCGGACCTGGTCGAGATCCGGCGGTGCCGGCAGCGCTTCGGCGCGTGCCACGATCGTCGCTGGATCGCCTGCCTCGGAGAGCTCTGCGAAGAACGTGTCGAGCGTCTCGCCATAGCCCTTGACGGCCGCGTCGACGCCTTCGATCTCGGTATCGATGATCGCGTCGTGCTGTCGCAGGTAGTCGTCGAGGCTTGCGCGCCGATCTTCGATCTTCTGATCGGCTTCAGCGCGGATGCGGTCCATCTCGGCGGCGGACCATTCCTCGATGTGCTGGACGTCCTCCTCGGCCAGCCGGCGGAGCTCTTCGGTCTCGATCGCGGCTCGCGACCGGACCTTTTCGATGTGGACCGATGCGTCCTCGGCGACGCGTGCCGCGATGGTCTCCCGCTCGCGTTCGGCGGTCGCGCGCATCGCGCTGGCGAGCTCGGACAGGAAGCCGGGTCGCAACCCGACGCTGTCTGACCCCTGCCTTTGCTGGTCGGCGGTCGGCGAATCGGCCTCGGTCATTCCGGGCGATTCCGTCGTCCCGACCACCGACGTGCCATTGACATGGCCCGCTTCCGGGAAGATGGGATCGTCTGTCTGGTCCATGCATCCTGCCTCGTGGGGCAGACGAACGTACCAAGTCGTTAACGGTTTTGGCAACACCCTACTGGTCTTGTGGCGTCTGGTGTGGTGCAGCGGGGAACCGCCTACCTCGCGATCCGGCCCGTGACATCATGCCGGCATGGCCCTCAGCGAACGGGCAGGCAAGCCCGCCGACCCGTCGATCCTCGTCGATGTCGACGCCCTGCTGGCGGCCTATCACGACCGCCGACCCGACCCGTCCGACCCGGCCCAACGGGTGGCGTTCGGGACGTCGGGGCATCGCGGCTCGTCGTTCCGCAACGCGTTCAACGAAGCGCATATCCTCGCGACGACCGAGGCGATCTGCCGCTATCGAGTGCAGCGCGGCTATCGGTGGACCGTTGTTCATCGGTCGCGACACCCACGCACTGTCCGAACCCGCGACGGCCACTGCCCTCAGCGTGCTCGTGGCACGCGGGGTCGATGCCTGCGTCGACGCGTCCGATGGATTCACCCCGACCCCGGCCGTCTCGCACGCCATCCTCGTTGCCAACCGGCCCAAGGACAGTTGGCGCCACCTGGCCGACGGGATCGTCGTGACGCCGTCGCACAACCCACCAGACGACGGCGGGTTCAAGTACAACCCGCCCAACGGCGGCCCCGCCGACACCGACGTCACGGGCTGGATCCAGGACGAGGCGAACCGCATCCTCGAAGGGTCCGGTGCCGATGGCGTTGACGGCATTCCGCGGGCGACCGACGCCGAGGTCCGTGACGGCGTCACGCGCTACGACTTTCTCGGTCGCTACGTCGATGACCTGGCCAGCGTGATCGACATGGATGCCATCCGCGATTCTGGCCTGCGGATCGGTGTCGACCCGATGGGCGGGGCCTCGGTCGCGTACTGGGGCGCCATCCGCGACCGCTACGGACTGGACCTGACGGTGACGAACGAGGCCGTCGATCCGAGGTTCGGCTTCATGACCGTCGACTGGGACGGCAAGATCCGGATGGACCCGTCGTCGCCGTACGCGATGGCGCGACTGGTCGGCCTGCGCGAAAAGTTCGACATCGCTCTCGGCAACGACGCCGACGCCGATCGCCACGGCGTCGTCACCCCGGGACGTGGCCTCCTGAACCCGAACCATGTCCTGTCGGCGGCGATCTCGTACCTGTTCGGCGGGGCGCGCCAGTGGGGGAGCGATGTCGGTGTCGGGAAGACGCTCGTCTCGTCCTCGATGATCGACCGCGTCGTCGCCGACCTGGATCGCCGGCTGTACGAGGTGCCGGTCGGGTTCAAGTGGTTCGTCGATGGGTTGGTCGACGGATCGCTCGGCTTCGGCGGCGAGGAGAGTGCCGGAGCCTCGTTCCTTCGCCGCGACGGAACGGTGTGGACGACCGACAAGGACGGGATCATCGCCGACCTGCTGGCGTGCGAGCTGACCGCCCGGCTCGGTCACGACGTGGGCGAGGCCTATGCCGGGTTGACCGAGCGCTTCGGCGCCCCGGTCTATCGACGGATCGACGCGCCGGCGACGCCAGAGCAGAAGGCCGCACTCGCGCGGCTCTCGCCGGCCGACGTGACTGCCACCGACCTCGCCGACGACCCGATCGTCGCGATCCTGACCAAAGCGCCTGGCAACGGCGCCCCCATCGGCGGTCTCAAGGTCACGACGGAGTTCGGCTGGTTCGCGGCGCGGCCATCGGGCACCGAGAACGTCACCAAGGTGTACGCCGAGAGCTTCCGCGGCGAGGACCACCTCGAGCGCCTGATCGAAGAGGCACAGGGGCTGGTGGCGGCCGCGTCGGCCTCGGGACGCGGCGGCGGGGGGCCGTCAGCGCCCGAACAACGGGATCCGCGCCCCGGTCATTGCTGCCGCCCCGTCCGACGCGAGGTAGCGGAACACGTCGGCGATCTCCTCCGGCGTCGTCCAGGACGATTTCTTCGGGTCGGTCGCCCGCTCGCCGCCCGTATCGATCGCCTTGACGATCACGATGTTCACGGTGACGCCCGTGTTCGCGGTCTCGCGCGCGAGGGAGCGGAGCAGGGCCT
Organism: uncultured Chloroflexia bacterium; assembly: GCA_963780425.1. Lineage (GTDB taxonomy): Bacteria > Chloroflexota > Limnocylindria > Limnocylindrales > CSP1-4 > SPCO01. Next base: position 92,063 of record CAWABZ010000004.1, read on the forward strand.
CCCCGGCCGCCTTGCCGATGGCATAGGGCGCCGTCTTCGCGGTCGGCTCGGACGCGGCCGGCGCCGAGACCGCCATGACCCGACCCCAGCCACGCTCGACCATGCCTGGGACGACGGCCTGGGTCACGTGAAGCGTGGTCCATAGATGCTGGTCGAGCATCCAGGCGACGTCTGCCGGGTCGAGCTCGGCGATCGGCGTGCCTCCGGTGTAGCCGCCGACGAGGTGAAGGACGACGTCGATCCGGCCGAGCGCCGCTTCGGTCGCCGCGAGAGCGTCCCGGGCGGCGTCGCGATCCCGGAGGTCGGCCACGACCGGCATCCACCGGTCCGCACCAAGCCCCACGTCGGTGGCGAGTGCTCGGAGCCTGCCCTCGTCGGTGCCGGCCAGGGCGAGGCGGGCACCGTCATCGGCGAAGGTGCGCGTCACGACGCGCCCGAGACCGCCCGTGGCGCCCGTGATGAGCACCACGCGATCCGTCGTGGAAGGACTCACGGATCGAAGTCTGCCACGCTGCCAGCGGGCCCTAGCTTCGCTGCGCCTCCGCGTCGTCCTCGGTCGGAGAGCCGGACGATGTCGTCCAGGGTGCGATGGCGCGGAACAGGCGGATCGCGCCATTCGCTTGGTCGGCCGACGCAGGCGTCGCATTCGCCGCGGCCACCTCGTCCTCCGGCACCTGGAGCGGGTCCACGGCAAGAGGCAGCTCGCCCGGTCGCCCCGCGGCCCCCGGATCCATGACCCCGAGCCCGGGTCGGCCGCCGCTCTCCGACAACATCTGCGCCGCCGCCACGTCATCCAAACCCTCGTACGCCGCCACGGCGTTGGCCCGCGCATCGGCGCGAACCTGGTCGAGTTTCGGCGGCGTCGGCACCGACTCGGCGCGGCGCGCGATCTCGGTCGGATCGTTCGAGCCGATCAGCTCCTCGATGAAGCGACCCAGGCTCGCCGAGTACTCGACCACGGCGGTCTCCACGCCGGCGACCTCGGTCGCGATGATCGCGCGGTGCAGCTCCAGGTATGACGCCAGGTCTGCGCGGCGCTGCTGCGTTCGGCGCTCGGCCTCTCGGCTGATCCGTTTGATCTCCGTGGCCGACCATGCCTCGATTGCGTGGACGTCCTCATCGGCCAATCGGCGCAGTTCGGCGGCCTCGATGACCGCTCGGGCATGTGCCTTCTCGACGTGGTCCTGTGCGTCACCGGCGACCAGTTCGGCGATGCGCTCGCGTTCGCGTGCGGCGGCGCCGTGCATCGCCTGTGCAAGTCCCAAGCGGAAGGCTGGGATCAGTCCCGTGGGCTCATGCCCCTCGTCGGTCCCATCCTCTATCGAAGTCGTGTGGTCCATTCGGGCTACCCCCAAGATGGCCGAACGTACTGCCAGATCTACCCGATGGCAACACGCCCGAGGACGAATGCGGTGCGCGTCGGAAACGGCCCAGATGGGCTCCCGCGGTACCTCGGTGGCCTCTGCGATGGGACCTTCGCGCGACAGACCCGACCGGACCCGCCGCCTACGGTGAGGACCACACCGCAACCAACGCCGCCGCCCCAGCGACGGCCGCACGGGACCTCGCCGAGCGCATGTCCGACCGACCTCATCGCGTTCATCTCCGTCCGCTGGCGCTCGCCATCGCAGTGGCGACCACGTCGATGGTGGGGCTGGCCAACCCCGGGCCGGCGCTGGGGTGGGATTCGGGCTCGTACAGTTCCGCCTCGGAGCGTGAGCTCATCGCCCTGACGAACCGGAGCCGGGCTGCCGCCGGACTGCGCGCCCTCAAGGTCGACAGCGCCCTGACCTCCGTCGCGCGATGGCGGAGCAAGGACATGATCCAGCGCGACTATTTCAGCCACGACATCCCGGGCTACGGGAACGTCTTCAAGAAGCTCGATTCGAAGGGCTACTGCTATCGAGTCGCGGGCGAGAACATCGGCTGGAACACGTATCCGGACAGTGACGCCACCGCGGCGATCCACCGCATGTTCATGGACTCCTCGGGCCACCGCAAGAACATCCTGGGACGTTCGTGGGAGGCCATCGGCATCGGAGCCTACAAGGGCTCCGACGGGAAGAAGATGTGGACGGTGCTGTTCGCGGACAAGTGTGGATCGACCGCGAAGGCGACCCCCAAACCGGCCGCCAAGGCGACACCGAAACCGAAGCCGAAGGCCACCCCGAAGCCCACGCCCAAACCGACACCGAAACCGACCCCGACGCCGACGCCCACACCGACCCCGGTTCCGACCCCGCCGCCGGACGGGCTGCATCGGCCGGCCGACGACGGCAATGGCACGGGCCAGGGTGGCGGCAACGGCAACGCCGATTCGTCTTCCAACGGCCCGCCATCGGGACAGGCAACGACCGCCACGGGCCTGCGGGTCGTCGCGTCGGCGGGACCGGGCGGCCTGCTCGAGGCGATCGTCGGCGACGTGACCGGCCTTTTCTTCGGCGCGTGATCAAGGCCGGCGGGTACTAGCGCGATGCGGACCATCGGGCGACTGCCCGCGACCACACCGCACCGCTACGGTGCGCTCCGGACCAGACCACACCCCACCGAGGCCAGCATGACCGCCCTGCTCACCCGCCTCCTCGATGCGCCCGACAACGGCACGCGCGACGGGATCATCCTCGAGGCACGCGACCTGACCAAGGCCTACCCGCTTGGCGAGACCACCGTGCACGCGCTGCGCGGCGTGTCGCTGACCGTGGGTGCGGGCGAGTTCGTCGCGCTCATGGGTCCATCAGGGAGCGGCAAGAGCACGCTCCTCCAGCTGCTGGGCGGTCTCGACCGGCCGTCGAGCGGCGAGGTCGTGCTCGAGGGGGAGATCATCAGCGAGCTGTCCGACGACCGCGCGACCCGCCTGCGGCGCGATCGGACGGGTTTCGTGTTCCAGTCGTTCAACCTGATCCCGCTGTTGGACGTGACGGAGAACGTCGCGTTGCCCTTCACGATCGCCGGGCTGGATCCGTCACGCGGCGAGATCGCCGGGCGGATCCAGGAGGTCATCGCCCTCGTCGATCTGACCGGTAAGGAGCACCACAAGCCAGACCAGTTGTCGGCCGGTGAGCAGCAGCGGGTGGCCGTCGCCCGGGCCCTCGTGACCCGGCCGGCCTTGCTGTTCGCCGACGAGCCGACGGGCAACCTCGACTACACGACCGGCACCGAGATCCTCGATGCCCTGTGGCGGTCCTGCCAGGAACGCCACCAGACCGTGGTGCTCGTGACGCACGACTCCAAGGCCGCCGCATACGCCGACCGTGTGCACGTCGTCGGTGACGGCAGGATCCTCGACACCATCGAGCTCGGCCGGCGGGCCGACCACGACGCGACCGCCCTCATCGCCCGGCTCGCCAGCCTCGGTCTCTGAGCCGGATGCGCGGTCTCCACGGCCTGGCCTGGCGCGGCCTGCGCGCCCGGCCGCTGCGCACGGCTCTCACGACGATCGGCGTCGCGCTGGGCGTCGCGGTCCTGTACGCCGGTCTCGCAACGAACGCCGGCATCGGCGCGGCCGTGGACCGGGCGGTGAGCACGCTCGTCGGGCGGGCCGAGCTGCGGGTCGCTGCCTTCGGCGAGGTCGGGCTGTCCGAGGCGACGCTGGCGACCATCCGTGACACGCCCGGCATCGACGTCGCGGCTCCGTCCTTCGAACGCCGGACGTATCTCGGCACGGGCCTGTTCGGTCCGGGACCGCTGCCCGCGCCGGTGACGCTCGTCGGCATCGATCCGGAGCTCGAGCCGCGGATCCACGATCTGACGCTGGCTGCCGGTTCGCCGCTCGAGCCCGGTGACGACCCGTCCGCGCTCGTCTCCGCCACCCTCGCCCGCCAGGACGGGCTGACCGTCGGGTCACGTGTCGGGTTGCAAGGCATCGACGCCCCCGTCTATCTCCGGGTCGCCGGCATCCTGGTGGGCGACGGCCCGTGGGCAGGAGCGACGGGCCGTGCCGTGGTCACGCACCTGCCGGTCGCGCAGTCCGTGTTCGGTTCCGACGGGCTCACCCGCATCGACCTCGGGCTGACCCCGGGCACCGATCCGGCGGCCGTGGTGGACGCGCTCGAGGCGACGCTCCTGGCCGAGCCCTACGTCGTGTCGTCGCCGCGCGACCTGGCGATCGCGATGGAGGCGTCGACCGGCGATTTCGCCGCGACGACCGCATTGATCGCCGCGATCGCCCTGTTCGCCGGGGCGTTCCTGATCTTCAACACGCTGTCGATGACGGTCGTCGAGCGTGTGCGCGAGCTCGGTCTGCTGCGCGCCGCAGGGGCGACGCGCAGTCAGGTGACCTCGTACATCCTGCTGCAGGCGTCGGTCATCGGGGTCGTCGGGGCCGGGCTCGGGATCGTCGCCGGCGGGGTGCTGGCGACCGGCATCGCCGCCTGGATGGGCTCGGTGGGATCTGTCCCGATCGCCGGTCCCGTCGTCCGCCTGAGCGACGCGCTGGCCGCGCTTGTCATCGGTGTCGGCGTGACCCTCGCGGCAGCGATCGAGCCCGCTCGCCGGGCCGGCCGCGTGTCGCCCGTCGAAGCATTGAAGTCCCGTCTCGACCTGCCGCCGGCACGACGCGCCCGACTTCGCTGGCTGATCGCGGTGTTCGCCGTCGTCGGCGTCCTCGGGCTGGCGATCTGGCCGCGGGCGGCAGGCGACGCAGCACTCCTGCGATCGCTCGTCGTCTATGCCGTCCTGCTCGCGGCGGCGCTCATCGTCCCGTTCGTCCTGCCGGTGCTGGCGCGGCTGGCCGGTGCCCCGTTCCTGCTGCTCTCACGACTCGAGGAGCGGCTCGCCCGCGCGTCCGTCCTGCGCGATCGTGCGCGCGCCGCGCTGACGGTCGGTGCGCTGACGGTCGGCCTGGCGATGATCGTCGCGCTCGGCGGAGTGGGGCAGCATGCCCGCGCGGCGGCCGGTGCCTGGATCGCCGACGTCGTCCCGGGCGACATCATCGTCACCTCGATCTTCCCCCGCGACCTCGACGAGGGGCTGGACGAGACCCTCGCGGAGCTCCCGGGCGTCCGTTCCGTCAGCCCGATCGCCACCTTCGATCTCGCCGTGGACGGTCGGCGGGTCGATGGCACTGCGATGGTCGGTGCCGATCTGGAAGCGGACGGCCGGCTGCACCTGGTCGACGGCGATCGGGCGGCCGCTCTCGCCGAGCTCGATCGCGGTGGCGCGGTCATCGTCCCGTCGGGCGTCGCCGCCCGAGACAGCCTCGAGATCGGATCGCGGATCATCGTCGCGGCGGCCGATGGGTCGGCGATGAGCCTGCGCGTCGTCGGCGTGGCGGGGCGGACGCTGCCCGGTCGATCCGGCGAGTCGCTGCTGGTCGGCTGGGCCGATGCCGGGCGGCTCGGGATCGACGGCGCGGACGCGTTCGCGGTCCGCTTCGTCGGGGATGCATCCGCGGTCGATCAGGCGGCGCTCGCCGACGAGGCGCGCACGCTGGCGCTCGAGCCCGTGCCACTCGACAGGATCCAGGGTGCGATCGGCGAAGCGCTCGATCGCGTGTTCGGGCTGTTCGACGTGCTGTCGCTCATCGCCGTCGTCGTCGCGTCGCTCGGGATCGTCAATACGCTGACCATGAACGTCCTGGAGCGGGTCCGCGAGATCGGCGTGCTGCGGGCGGCCGGGATGACCCGGAGCCAGGTCTGGCGGTCCGTCGTGGTCGAGGCCGGGATCACAGGGCTCGTCGGGGCGATCTGCGGCGTCGTCGCCGGGTTCGTCGTCGGCGGCCTGATGGTCGCCCTGTCCGGTGGCCGCTGGGATCTTGCGATCGCCATCCCGTGGATGGCGGTGGTGGCCGCCTTCGTGCTGGGGGTCGCCCTGGCCATGCTGGCCGCCGCATACCCCGCGCGGCTGGCGAGCGGCATCTCGATCGTCCGTGCCGTGGGGTACGAATAGAGGCAGGAATCGTGGTGCTAGACTCGTGCCCTCGGTCGCGCCCCCAGCACGACCCTGTCACGGAGCCTGGCTTGACGATCGCCATCCCGCGCCTCGACCGGAGCACGGCCGAAGAGCGCGGTCTCACCCTGGCGGACTTCCTCGTCCCGATCCGACTCGGCGAACGCACCCCAACATGGGTCCGGCACATCTTGCTCGTGTTTGCGGGCACGTTGATCGTCGCCGTGTCCGCGCAGGTCGTCATCCCGACCGAGCCTGTCCCGTTCACCGGTCAGAGCTTCGGCGTCCTCACGGTCGGTGCGGCCCTCGGCTTCCGGCGGGGCGCCCTCGCGCTGCTCCTGTACCTTGCGGTCGGGGCGATCGGCCTTTCGGTCTTCGCCCCGGGCGGGACGCAGGGTTTCGCCCGACTGGTCGGTCAGACCGGTGGCTACCTGGTCGGGTTCGTATTCGCTGCGGCGATCGTCGGCCGCCTGGCCGAGCTCGGCTGGGACCGCAAGATCGGTGGTTCGCTGGCCGCGATGGCCATCGGCACCGCGGTCATCTACGCGATCGGCGTGCCGTGGCTGAAGGTCGTCAGCGGCATCTCGTGGGAGGCGGCCGTCGCCGGTGGGATGACGAAGTTCCTCATCTGGGATGCGGCCAAGCTGGCCGTCGCGGCGGGCATCTTCCCGGTCGCGTGGTGGATCATCGGCCGCCGCCCCGAGGATCGCTGACCGCGCCCCTTCAGGGACCGCTATCGTGCGTCCGTGGATACGCGGCGCGGCGACCCAGGGATGTTCGGGCCTGATTCGGCCGCCTGGGCGCTCGACCGCGAAGCGATGTTGCTCCTCGGCGCAGGCCCGCGTGCGCTGCTGCTCCAGCTCGCTCACCCGGGTGTCGCGGCCGGCGTCGCCGAGCACTCCGACTTCCGGGCCGATCCGTGGCGGCGGTTGGATGGCACGCTGCGGAGCTACCTGCGGATCATCTATGGCTCGACGAGCGCGGCACGCGACGAGATCCGCCGCCTGAACACGCTCCACCGCGGCATCCACGGTCCCGGCTACGACGCGCGCGATCCCGCGCTGTCGTTGTGGGTGCACGCGACGCTGGTCGACTCGACGGTCGTCGTCAACGACGCGTGGTCAGGTCCCGTGACGCGCGATCGGGCGGCACGGTTCTACGACGAGACGAAGCCGATCGCCCGGGCGTTCGGCGTGCCCGACGCGGTCCTCCCATCCGACCTCGACGCGTTCGAGGCGTATCTGGACCTCCAGCTCGGACCTGGCGGTCCGGTCCAGGTCGGGTCGACCGCGCGGGAGCTCGCGGAGGCGATCCTGCACCCGCCACTCCCCGGGGTGCTGGCTCGGATCGGGGTCCACCCGCGCCTCTATGACTGGACGCTGTGGCCGTCGATCGGCCTCCTGCCGGACGCGATCCGGGAAGGCTACGGCCTGTCGTGGGGACCGCTGGAACGGAGCGTGTCGCGCTGGCTCGTGGCGGGCTGGCGCGCCTGGAACCCGGTCCTGCCGGCGACCTTCCGGCAGATGCCGCAGGCCCTCGCCGCCGATCGGCGGGTCAACGGCGGGCCCTAGTAGAAGGCCGGGAACCTCGGCCGGAACAGCGTCGACAGGTCCGCCGGGGTCGCGTCGTCGAGCGTCCTGAGCAGCGTCTGGGTGTTCGAGATCCGGTAACGCCGATCGGCGACGTACTGCTTGAGGGTCGACCAGAACAGCGTCGAACCCATCCTCGAGCGCGCCTGGTTGAGCAGGTTCCCGCCCTGGATGTAGACGATCTCGTAGTAGCAGCCGCTGGTGTAGCTGTAGATCGAGCGGTCGAGCCGCCCGGTCGCGCAGCGGCTCGCCCGGCGCGTCCCGGTGACGTCGCGGGCGACGAAATCGGCCAGCGCCTCGTCGGCGAAGGGCTGGCGGGCCTGGTCATTGCCGACCAGTCCGTAGAACCACTGGTGAGCGGTCTCGTGCGCGACGAGGTAGCGCAGGTTCGCGCTGCCCACGCCGTACGGGATCCAGGTCATCCCCGGCGACTCCATGCCATACCCGCCGGCCGACTGGACGACCTTGTAGATGGGGTAGGGGTACGGGCCCAGGCGTGACTGCATCGCCCGGAAGGCGTCCGCCGCGGCATCCACGACCAGCGCCCTGTTGGCCGACGAACGGTAGTAGTAACGCACCTTCGTCGACCCGACGAGGACGGTCGCGGTCCGGAAATCGGGGGCGGCCGTGACCGTGACGTCGCGCACGTTGCGCGCGACGAACCGCTGGGTCAGACCGTCGGACGACACGGAGACCCGGTCGGCGGTCGATGCGACGACGAGCCGGCGATCCGCCCGGAGCGTGACCGCCACCTCGGGGCTGACCGGGGTCACGAACGGGTCGCCGTGGTTCGGCCGGGTGAACGGTGTGGCACGGCTCACCCACGGGATCCAGCGGTACGCGTCGACGATCCCGTTCACCTTCGTGAACAGCCAGTTCGAGCCCGACAGCGAGCTCCGCAGCCGCGCGAGGTAGTGCGTGCGAACCTTCACGGTGTCTCCGGCGGCGAGGATGCCGCCGAGCGGCACGACGATCGTCTGATCGCTCACGCGGCGGGCCACGTTCCGGCCGTCGACCTGCACGACCCGCAGCGACATCCCGCCGAGGCGCGCGGCGATCGTGTTGAGCTCGATCCGGTCGATCGGGCCGCCCGACGTGTTCGTGATCGTCGCGATGCTGTTGACCATGAACGACCGGCTCGCGTAGTTCAGCGTCAGGCCGACCGAGTAGGTCGCGCTCAGGTTCAGGCTTGTGCGGTTGACGCTCCCCGGTGTGATCGCGCTGACCGCGGTCCCGGTGGCAGCGGCGTCGATGTCGTCAGCCGCCAGGACTCGCCAGGCGCTCGCTGCACGCGAAAGCCGGCGCGGCGATCCCGAGGACCAGCAGCACGGCGAGCGCGACCGGGGCGGCGATCCGCGACAGCGATCGTCGGGGCATCAGGCCCGAATCCTACCCGCGGTGGTCGAATTCGGCGCTCCCGGACCTTGGTCCCGCTGCGCCCCTACACTGCGCGGGCATGGCAAGCGGCACCGTCACCGATGCGTTCCTGGACGCTGTCCGTGCCCGGCTTCCCGACCTGCGGTTGCTCACCGACGAGGCGGATCGCGAGACGTATCGACGCGACGAGACCGCCTATCTGCCGGCAGGCCTGCCGGGCGCCGTGGCGTTGCCGACCGAGACCGCCCAGGTCGCGACGCTCGTGCGGATCTGTGGCGAATTCGATGTCCCGATCGTCCCGCGCGGTGCCGGCTCGGGGCTGAGCGGCGGCGCCACCGGCATCGATGGCGCCCTGACGGTCGCGTTCACCGCGATGGATCGGATCGTCGAGATCGACCCGCCGAACCTGTGCGTGGTCACTCAGCCCGGCGTCATCAACGCCCGGCTGAAAGCCGCCGTCGCCGAGCACGGCCTGTTCTATGCGCCCGATCCGGCGAGCTTCGAGATGTGCTCGATCGGAGGCAACCTCGGCACGAACGCCGGCGGCCTGTGCTGCGTGAAGTACGGCCAGACGCGCGAGTCCGTGCTCGGGCTCGAGGTCGTCATGGCCGATGGCAGCGTGATCCGGACCGGTGGCAAGAACGTCAAGGACGTCGCGGGCTACTCGCTGACCCACCTCATCGTCGGGTCGCAGGGCACGCTCGCACTGATCACGGAGGCGACGCTTGCGTCTGCGGCCGGCGCCGTCGCCACGCGCCACACTGTTGGCGTTCTTCCCGACGCTCGAAGGGGCCGGGGAGGCGGTCGCCGGGATCGCAGCCGCCGGGCTCTCGCCGGTGACGCTCGAGCTGTTGGACAGATTCACGATCCGGGCGGTCGACGACATGCACGGGCTGGGGCTCGACCGCGATGCGGCCGCGATGCTCATGATCGAGTCGGATCTGCCAACGCTCGCGGCCGACGACGAGCTCGCCCGGGCCGAGGCCGTCTGCGTCGGGGTCGGGGCGACCACGACCGTCCGCTCGCAGACCGTCGCCGAAGCCGATCTCCTGCGGCAGGCGCGGCGGGCCGCGCACTGGGCGCTCGAGAAGATCGGCGACGTGAAGATGGAGGACGTGGGGGTGCCTCGCTCGCGGGTGCCGGACATGCTCCGCGCGATCGAGGCGATCGCGGCCAAGCACGACGTGCGGATCGGGACGTTCGGGCACGCCGGAGACGGCAATCTCCACCCGGACCTCGTCCTCGAGCGCGGCGACCCGCGGGGCGAGGCCATCACCAAGGCGGTCCAGGCCGATCTGTATCAGGCCGCACTCGACCTTGGCGGGACCGTGACCGGCGAGCACGGCATCGGTTCCGCGCGGCGCGAGTGGCTGGAGCCGCAGCTCGGCGCGGACGCGGTGCGGGTCATGCGCTCGATCAAGACCGCGCTCGATCCGCAGGGCCTGCTGAACCCGGGGCGCGTCCTCTAACCCTCGAGTCATCCGCCGGGCGGCCGGCTGCGCATGACCAGAAGAGCCCGACGGACCAGTCGCGACGACGTCGAGGCGACCGATGGACCGGGAGCCGTGGAGGAAACCGGTCCCCACTCCCAGAGAAGGAGGGTCGCAACCCACCATGTCTCCAAGGAAGCTCGCCGCGTTCGGGACGGCGATGGTCGCATTGACCATCGGCGCCGCCCCGATCCTCACCAGCGCGGCCGACCACCTCGACGCCCCCGCCCTGGGCGGGGCCACCGCGAACGGCCAGATCGCCCCGCATTCCGAGCACGGCGACCGCGACATCAACGATGTCTACGTCTTCCGCGCGCCGGACAACGCGAATCGGACCGTCATCGCCATGACCGTCAACCCGGCCATCAACCTGTTCGGTGGCAACTTCGGGACGAACGTCCGCTACATCTTCAACATCGACAAGAACGGCGACGAGCGGGCCGATCTGGCCTACGTCGCGCGGTTCGGTCGCGTCGACCGGAATGACGCCGACAAGTTCCCCGAGCAGGACTATCAGATCAAGAAGTACACCGGCAGCGACGCCCGCTCGATCGACGACGGCACCACCGTCGCCTGGGGCGAGACGAACGAAGGGTAACGCCAGGACGCGGAACAGCCTTCGGGCGTGGGCCGGCGTCCGTTCCGATCCGTTCTTCTTCGACCTGACCGGGTTCATCGGCACGACCACGAAGCTCACGACCGGTACAGCGGTCGGCGGTGACGCGCTCGGAAACAATCCGACCGACTTCTTCAAGAACCTCAACACCAACGCGATCGTGCTGTCCATCCCGAACTCGCAGCTGCCCGACACCATCGGCGTCTGGGCGACGACGCAATACCGGATGGATGGCCGCTGGCGAGCTGGCGACCAGATGGGTCGCCCGGCGATCAACACGGTCTTCAACCCGACGGCCGACAAGGACCTGTTCAACCGGACCCCGCCAAATCGCCAGGCGACGGCCTACGACGGCAAGTTCCGCAAGAACGTGATCAACGGCCTCAAGTTCTTCTCGAGCCTCGATAGCGAAGGCGCGTATTCGAATGCACAGGCGGGGGCCTTGGCCGACGTCCTGATCCCCGACGTGCTCGTTTACAGCCGTTCGAGCAAGCTGCCCGCGCCGCTCAACGGCCGAGCGCTCGCCGATGACGTCATCGACGTCGAGCTCAACGTGACGACGGGCGGCGATCCGCTCGGACTGTTCGCGAACCGCGACGCCACCGGCGCCGTGCCCAGCGACGGTGTCGGTCCGCACACCGACTACCTGGCGCGCTTCCCGTATCTCGGCAAGCCGCACTAGGTCGACTGGGCGGAGGGCGGTCCTCGGGCCGCCCTCCGCCGTCACGAGATGGGACGCGATCGCATGACGACCATCAGTCGCTCCTTCCCTCGCCGCGGCCCCCGAGCGATCGGGCTTCTGGCCGCGGCGGGCCTCGTCGTCATCGGCTCGTACCTGGTTTCCGGCATCCGACCGACCGAGCCGGCCGCCCATCCCGCGGCCACGGTCGCGCCCGACGCCGGACCGGTGGATGCAGCCCCGCTCGACGGCGGTGGCGCCCCGGTTGGCTCGCTCGCTCAGATCGATCACTCGATCGATGCGTGGTCCAAGAATCTTGCGGATAACCCGCGCGACTTCCTGGCTTCCACGAACCTGGCTGCGCTGTACCAGGGGCGGGCGCGGCTCAGCTATGACCTCGGCGACTACGAGCGCGCCCTCAGCGCGGCTCGGACCGCCTTGTCGATCGAGCCGTCGCACGCACCGGCACGTGCCACCGAGGCCGGGATCCTGTATTCGCTTCATGACTTCGTCGGAGCCTTCACGGCCGCCGATGCTCTCCTTCAGGACGACCCGTCGCAGATCGCCGCGGTGGCGACGCGGTTCGACGCCTCGATCGAGCTCGGCCGCATCGATGCCGCGCGGGCTGACCTCCGGCTGTTGCGCGAGGCCGGCGGCCCCGCGGTCCTGATCCGGGAGGCGCGGCTGGCATCGGTGACCGGTGACGCCATGGCGGCACTCGAGCGTGCGCGCGAGGCGCAGGCGGCCGCGATCGCCGATGAACTCGTCGACACCGGTTTCTATGCGTACGCGGTCGGCGAATACGCTCGACTGGCCGGCGACGCCGTCGCCGCCCGAGCCGGCTATATGGACGCGCTCGCGATCCGGGACGACGATCTCGGTGCCCTGTTGGGTCTCGCGCGGATCGACGCCTTCGACGGACATGCCGACGCCGCCATCGACGGGCTCCGGCGGGCGACGGCCATCGCCCCGCAACCGGAGGCGCTGGCCTTGCTGGGCGACATGCTCAGCTCATCGGGCGATACCGATGCTGCGCAGGCATTTGAAACGGTGCGGTTCATCGAGCGCCTCGGGGACGTCCAGGCAACGACATATGACCGGCAACTGCTGCGGTTCGAGCTCGACCATGACGGTGCCAGTGAGGACATCCTGGCGCGAGCCCGGGCGTCACTGAGCGAGAGGCCCGACTGGTCAGGCCATGACACGGTCGCGTGGGCGCTCTATCGATTGGGGCGATTCGACGAGGCCGTCGCGTCGATCGCCGCTGCGCGGGCCCTGGGCGCAGACGATGCCCGGCTCCGGTTTCATGAGGGCGCCATCCAGGTCGCACGGGGCGACACCGGGGGAGTGGGGCTCCTGCGGTCGGCACTCGACCTCGGCCCTGCCCTAGACCCGCTCGAACGGAGTGAGGCGAGGAGCCTCCTGGGAGGATGACCCAGGAGGTACGTCGCATCCACCCGAGCGCGGGCCCCTGACCGGGCCCGCGCTCTTCTGCGTCCGACCACTCCCTCGTGATGCATCCGGTGCATACGCACTGAGGAGGCTCTGGCGTCATGCGCCCCGTGCATGACGAGGGAGTGTGGTTGACACGAGTCGCTCGGCGCCCGGATGATGCACACACATGGATGCACATCTGTTCAGCACATCTGTGCGATGACACCGAACGACCGGGACCTCCTCGTCCAGGCGAGCCGGCTCTATTACGAGCTCGGCGAGACGCAGAACGCGGTCGCCGATCGGCTCGGGGTGACACGGCCCCAGGTCAGCCGACTGTTGAAGCGCGCCCGTGCGGAGGGCATCGTCGAGATCCGGATCGTCGACCGGGACACCGCCGAATCGCCCGCCGCGGAGGTTCTCCGACAGCGCTTCGGGCTCGATGCGGTTCACCTCGCGCCGACCCTCGCCGGTCCCGAAGACCTCACGCGCCGCATCGTCGGTCGGCTCGCCGCGCAGGTCCTGCGCGCCACGATCCGTGACGGGAACATCGTCGGGATCGGTGATGGCGCGTCGATCGGTGCCGTCGCTGACGCGCTCGACGATGCCGCGACCCCGGTCCGCGCAACCGTGGTGCCGCTGGCCGGCGGGTACTGGTCGACCGGGCCTGAGCGCGAGCCATTCCGGCGTATCGCCGATGCCTTCGGCGCCCAGCCGCACGGACTCATGGCACCCGGCCTGCTTGACGACGCGGCCACGAAGCGAGCACTCGAGGGCCATGCCGGCGTCCGCGCCGTGGTCGATCTGTGGGATCGGCTCGACGTCGCGCTGTTCGGGATCGGCGGCCGTTCGTGGGGCGCGTCGTCCGTCGGGCCCGAGGTCGCGCGGGAGCTCGAGATCGACGCCGCGATCGGCGAGATCCTCATCGCGCCGTTCGACATCGACGGCGCCTTCGTCTGTCCGACGCTGCGAGATCGCGTGCTCGCGTTCGACGCCAGGGCGCTCGGGCGTGTGCCGGTGTCGATCGGGGTCGGGGCGGGTGAGCGCAAGGTCGGTCCGATCCTGGGCGCACTCCGCTCCGGGACCGTGAAGACACTCGTGACCGACGTCGCAACCGCGGACGCTGTGGTCGCGATGGACGCGTCGTGACGACGCCGGCGACCGCGATCCTCGGCATCGACCTCGGGGCGACCGAGGTCAAGGCCGGCCTTGTCGGTCTGGACGGCCGGCTGCTCGCCATCGCACGAGCGGGCTACGGGCTCGATGTCGGTCACGGACCGGGCTGGGCGGAACAGGACCCGGCGGCCTGGTGGTCCGCGGTGGTCGTCGCAGTCCGCGCGCTTCGACCGCCCGAACCTGTCGATGTCGTCGCGATCGGGGTCGATGGGCACGGTCCGACGCTCGCCGCAGTCGACGAGCGCGGCGAGGCCACGCGACCGGCGATCACATTCCTCGATACGCGCGCGACGGCCGAGGCCGACGAGCTCGCCGCGGCGACGGGCATCCGCGGTTGGGCGCTCGGTCCGCTCCCGGCCGCCCTGTGGCTGGAGCGCCACGAACCGGACGTCGCGACGAGGACCCGCTGGTACCTCACGACGTGGGAGTGGCTGGCCTTCAGGTTGACCGGTGCGGCCGCCGCGCCGATCGTGCCGGGCCAGGCCATCCCCGACCCGACCGTGGTGGCGGATGCGACCGGCCTGCATGTCGACCGCCGGCCACCAGTGGTCGCGATGGGATCGATCGTCGGCAACCTGGGCAGCGTCGCCGCGGAAGCGCTCGATCTCCGCCCCGGCATCCCGGTCGCCGGCGGGACCAACGACGCCTTCGCAAGCTATCTCGGTGCCGGTCTCACCCAGGCCGGCGACGCCTACGACCCGGGCGGTTCGGCCGGGGGTTTCGGCGTGTACTGGCACGAGCCCGTCGAGGTTCCCGGCGCGTTCGTGACACCGGCGCCGCTCGAGGGTCTGTTCAGCGTCGGCGCCGCCATGGCGGCCACCGGCCGGGCGCTCGACTGGTTCCGCGACAGCGTGGTGGGCGGCGGCGTCACGACCGAACGACTGCTCGAGGAGGCGGCCACTGCCCCGCCCGGCGCCGACGGCGTCGTCTTCCTGCCATACCTGGCCGGCGAGCGATCCCCGATCTGGGACCCGACCGCGACCGGCGCCTTCGTCGGATTGACGCTGGGTCACGGGCGCGCCCACCTCGGCCGCTCGATCCTCGAGGCGAGCGCGCTCGCCATCCGGCATGTGGCCGAACCGATGCTCGCCGCCGGCGTCACGGTGACTGCGATGCGTGCCTGCGGGGGACCTGCCCGCAGCGAGACCTGGAACCAGATCAAGGCCGACGTCACGGGTTTCCCGGTCCTGGTGCCGGCGGTCCTCGAGACAGCGGTGCTCGGCTCGGCGATCCTGGGGGCCGTGGGGATCGGGGCCTGCCCGGACGTGCAGACCGGCGTCCGCGCGATGACCCGCATCGAACGGCGGCTCGATCCCCGCCCCGAGTACCAGTCGACGTACGACCGGGCATATGCCGTGTACCGGGGTCTGTACCCGGCCCTCGCGCCGCTCCTGCGGAGCCCGTCCTGAGCGGATCGGGCGCGATCCGCGTGAACGCCGTGGAGTTCGCCTTCCCGATCCGCGGCGGCGGCCGGTTGCCGGTCCTCGACGGGATCGACGTCGATGTCGCCGGCGGTCAGGTCGTGGCCCTCATCGGGCCGAACGGCTCGGGCAAGTCGACGTTGCTGCGCGTGATCGCCGGCCTGCTCGCCCCCGACCGGGGAACTGTCACGCTCGACGGCGACCCCATCATCGAACCGGATCCGCGGATCGGGCTGGTCTTCCAGGAGCCGCGCCTGCTGCCATGGCGCTCGGCCGCCGACAACATCACGTACCCGCTCGAGCTCGCCGGCTGGTCACAGGCCCGTCGCGAGGAACGGCTCACCGCGCTCGCCGACCTCGTCGCGCTCGACCCGAGCGTGATGGCCAATCGCCCGTCCGAGCTGTCTGGCGGTCAGCAACAGCGGGTCGCGCTGGCCCGAGCCCTCGCGCTCGAGCCCGGCGTCCTGCTGCTCGACGAGCCGTTCAGCGCCCTCGACGCGCTCAGTCGCGAACGCTTCGACCTCGAACTCCTGCGACTCTGGGAACGCGCGTCCCCGACGATCGTGCTGGTCACCCACAGCATCGCCGAGGCCATCCTCGTCGCGGACCGCGTCGTCGTCCTGTCGTCCCGGCCCGGGCGCGTGGTCGCGGATCTCCCCGTCGAGCTGCCACGGCCGCGGTCGATCGCCGACCTCGACGCTGCGATCGTCACGCAGAATGCCCGCGAGATCCGGCGCCATCTCGGCGAGGAGGTGGCCGCATGAACCGCATCGCGGTCGTATCCGTTCTGGGGGCGCTGGCCGTCTTCCTCGTCGTGTGGCAGCTGGTGGTGATCGTCAGCGGGTTCCCGCCGTTCATCCTGCCGACTCCCGGCATGGTCGTCACGCGCTGGATCTCGGCGTGGTCGGCAGGCACGATCCAGCCCCACCTGATCGCGACGCTCCAGGAGGTCGCGCTCGGCTTCGCCGTCGGTGCCGGCTCGGCGCTCGTCGCCGGCTACGCGCTGGCCCGCAGCGCAGTCGTCGAGCGGCTCCTGTCCCCATACCTCGTCGCGGCGCAGGCGACACCGATCCTCGCCCTCGCGCCGCTGATCGCCCTGTGGTTCGGGCCGGGACTCACGGGCAAGGTCGTGATCTGCGCGGTGATCGTGTTCTTCCCCGTCGCGGTCGCGACGATGGTCGGCATCCGGTCCGTCGATGCCCGCCTGCTCGAGCTCGGTCGGTCGCTCCGGGCGACGCGCCGCCAGGTCCTCACGACGCTGGAGATCCCGGCCGCGCTGCCGAACATCCTCGGTGGCATGCGGGTCGGGGTGACGCTGGCGGTCGTCGGCGCGATCGTCGGGGAGTGGGCCGGGGCCGACAAGGGTCTCGGCGTGCTCATCAACCTCGCCCGCGGGTCGATGTTCGACATCCCGCTGATGTTCGCCACGCTCCTGACGATCGCCCTCGTCGGGATCGCCCTCTATCTGCTCGTCGTCCTCGTCGAGCGCCGACTCGTCGGCGCACGCTGAGCCGCTACCGTTGTCCACGCCAGGAGGTCTCGTGTCGTCCAAGCGTTTCGGGTTCGCGCCGATCCTCGCTCTGAGTCTCGCCATCGTCGGCTGCAACGCGCAGCCCGCGATATCCCCGCCCTCCGTGGCGCCGTCCGTGGCACCGTCCACGGGGCCGTCATCTGAGCCGTCGGCGACGCCGACGCCGTTGACGGTCGGCCTCGGTTTCATCCCGAGCGTCCAGTTCGCGCAGTTCTACCGAGCCGAGCAGGCGGGCTACTACGACGAGGCGGGGCTCGATGTCACCTTCCAGACACGGAACCGACTACGACGTCGTCGCGCTCGTCGGTCAGGGTGAACTGGACCTCGGTCTCGCCGACGGGACCAGCGTCATCCCCGCCGTCAGCAACGGCATCCCGATCAAGTACGTCACGACGATCTACGGCCAATTCCCCTCGGTCGTGTTCGCGAAGGCGTCGTCGGGCATCGACCAGGCAGGGGACCTCGCCGGCAAGAAGCTCGGGATCCCTGGCCGCTACGGATCGTCGTGGATCATGTTGCAGGCCTTGCTCGAGTCGGCCGGCCTGACACCTGACGACCTCGAGATCGTCGCGTATCCCGACTTCGGTCAGGGCGCCGCGGTCACCCAGGGTGCGGTCGATGCGGCGACGGGGTTCACGAACAACGAGCCCGTCCAGCTGCGGCTGACCGGGGAGGCCGTCAACGTCCTGCGTGTCGACGAGATCACGCCCCTGCCGGGCAACGGCCTGATCGTCGGCACAGCCGCCATCGACACCAAGGCGGACGCCATCCGGGCGTTCGTCGCCGCGACCCTCCGCTCGATGCAGGAGATCGCCGAGACACCCGAGGTGGGTCTCGAAGCTGCGCTTGTGGCGGTGCCCGACCTCGCGGCTACCCGCGACACGCAGGCCGCGATCCTCGACGCGACCATCGAGGTGTGGCGGGGGCCGGTCCAGCAGGAAAAGGGCCTCGGAGCCATCGAACCCGCCGACTGGGCGGCGTCGGTCGACTTCATGACCGAGCTCGGGCTCGTACCCAACCCGGTGACGGTCGACGAGCTCATCGACACCGGTCTGCTGCCGGGCTCCGGCTGACCGACATGCTGGGTGGCGTCCGACCGAGCGGCGACCGGCGGTCGTGGTGGCTGCGCGAGGCGCTGTCCGCGGAGGCGGCGGCTGCGCCTCACCTGTCCGCGGCCGCGCCCCCGTTGCGTGGCACGACCACGGCCGATGTGGTCATCGTCGGCGGCGGCTACACCGGGCTGTGGACCGCGCTCCGCATCACGGAGGTCGAGCCAGGCGCCCGGGTCGTGATCCTCGAGGCGGACATCTGCGGCGGTGGGCCGTCGGGGCGGAACGGGGGCTTCGTCACGAACTGGTGGGACGAGTTCCCGACCCTGCTCGAGCGGTACGGCGACCGAGGCGCACGGGCGATGGGCGAGGCCATGGAGGCGGCAGTCGACGACGTCGGCACGTTCTGCGCCGCGCACGGGATCGACGCGTGGTACACGAAGGCAGGGTCCCTGTCCGTCAGTGCGGCACGGGCCCAGGACGGCTCATGGGACGAGGCGGTCCAGGCGCTCCGCGGGCACGGGCTCGGGGATCGGTACGTGCCGGTGTCCGCGGAGGAGGTCGCGGCGCGCGTCCGCTCCCCGGTGTTCCGCGATGGGGCGTTCATGCCGGGCGCGGCGACCGTCCAACCAGCGACGCTGGCCCGAGGGCTGCGGCGGGTCCTCCTGGAGCGCGGGGTCGTGATCGCCGAAGGCACGGAAGCCGTCGAGATCGACGGGGTCCGCCCGGGGCCGCTCGGCCGCCTCGGGGCGGGTGCCCGACGCGCTCCGTCTCGCCGCGGGAATGGCCAAGGCTTCCGGCCCGTCCGCGTCCGAACCCAGTCGGCCGAGGGCGATGGCGAGGTCCTCGCCGGCTCGGCGGTCGTGGCGATCAACGCGTGGGCGGCAGGCTGGCCGTGGTTCGCCCAGCGCCTCGTGACGTGGTCGTCGTACATCGTGCTCACCGCGCCCATCCCGGATCGGCTCGCCGATATCGGCTGGACCGGCGGCGAGGGTGTCGCCGACGCGCGATTCACGCTGCATTACCTGCGGACGACGCCGGACGGTCGGATCGCCATCGGTGGCGGAGGTGGCGGTGCCGGGTTCGGCGGGGCCATCGGCGACGTCTTCACCGACGACGCTCGTGCGGCGGGACGCGCGGCAGCCGGGCTGCGGCGCATGTTCCCGTCCATCGCCGACGTCCCCATCGAGGACGCGTGGGGCGGCCCGATCGACATCAGCGCCGACCACCTCCCGTGGGTCGGTTCCGTCCATGGCCGCCCCATCCACTACGGGTTCGGGTACAGCGGCAACGGCGTCGGCCCGTCGCTGATCGTCGGCCGCATCCTCGCGGCGATGGCGACAGAACGCGCGGACGACGCGGCCCTTGCCTTGCCCCTGGCGATCGGCCGCGCTCCTCGGCCATTCCCGCCCGAGCCGGCTCGTTACGTCGGTGCTCGTCTGGTGCGCGAGGCCGCCGCTCGCCGCGAGTCGATGGAGGAGCGTGGCGAGGACCCCGGCCTGCTCCTGCGGGAGCTCAGCCGGCTCCCGCGACGGATCGGCTACCACCTCGGGCCCGACTGAACCGCTCGTCCTCTCGCGCGCGGCCGGCCGTGATCCGGGCAGGGATCGGCCGGAACGGGTACACTGCGGGTCCCCGGTTCACCCACGGACGCCGTCCGTTCACGCGCGAGAGGTCCCCCCTTGAACAGCCGTCCCCCCGTCAAGCCCGTCGTCGCCAATGAGCCGTTCAAGCACGTGATCGACGAGTACAAGCACCAGGCCCAGACGATCACCTGCACGTGTGGCTGGCACGGCAGCTCGGCGACGATCGACCGCGGGGGTTCGGAGTGGACTGCGCACCTGTTCGAGGTCCGCGGCAAGAAGCGATAACCGGCGGCCCATGGGTCGCGCTGGCCGGCGTTGCCGGCTGCGCTTGCTCGCTCACGCACGTACAAGTGCGCTCGCTCACATGCTCGCCGGCGCCTTGGCCAGCACGCCCCGGGGCCGCCGCTGAGCTAGCACTGACCCGGATCGACCGATCCGGGTCGTTTCATGTCCGGTAGCCTGTCCGGCGTGGAGCTCCCCGCCACGCCCCCGTTCAGTGTCCGCGGCCGTCTGCTCACGCCGCTGACGTCGGGTGGCACGCGCTTCGAATCGGACGGGCTCGTCGAGGTCGATGCCGCCGGGAGGATCGCCTTCGCCGGCGCGTTCGCCGGGGCGTTCGCCGACCGGGAGGCCTGCCGACCGGGACACCCACGACCGCCGAGATCATCGACCTGCGGCCGTGGGTCCTCATGCCCGGCATGGTCGACCTCCACGCGCACCTGCCGCAGCTGCCGAACGCCGGGCTTGGCGCGGGCATGGACCTCCTCGCCTGGCTCGAGCGGTACATCTTCCCGCTGGAGCGGAGCTTCGACGTCCCGACCGCCGAACGCGTCGCGCCCGCTGCGTGGCGCGCATTCGCTGCCGCGGGCACGACGACGGCGCTCGTGTACGGCGCGGTCTACGAGGCGAGCCTCGACACCACGTTCCAGGCTGCCGAGGCGCACGGCATCCGGGCGATCGTTGGCAAGGTGATGATGGACCGGATCACCTACGACCCGACGATCGAGCCCTCGACGATCCTCGGTCAGGACCCTCGCCGAGAGTGCGCGGCTGATCGAGAAGTGGCACGGCGCCGACGACGGCCGACTCCGCTACGCGGTCACGCCGCGGTTCGCCGTGTCATGCACGGCCGACCTCCTGCGCGAATCGGCAGCCCTGGCGGCATCGACCGGCGCGTACTGGCAGACGCACGTGTCGGAGGACCAGGGCGAGATCGCAGAGGTGGCGCGGCTCTTTCCGGAGGCGATCGATTACGTCGACGTCTACGATCGCGCCGGGGGCCTGGGTGAGCGGACGATCCTGGCGCACGCGGTCCACCTCTCGGACCGCGAGCTCGGGCGGCTCGTCGAGACGGGCACGCGGGTCGCCCATTGCCCGATCTCGAACCTGTTCCTGGCGTCGGGCGTGATGCCGCTGGGCCGCTATCTGGAGGCCGGGTTGACGCTGGGGCTGGGATCGGACGTCGCGGGCGGCCCGGACCTGTCGATCTTCAGCGTGATGCGGGTCGGGTTCTACGCGCAGAACGCCCGGCGGGTAGCGGGCCTCGAGCACGGCGCGGTCCTCGCGCCGCTCGACTGGCTGCGGCTGGGCTCGCTCGGCGGCGCCGAGGTGCTGGGCTTGGGCGCCATCACGGGCTCGCTCGAGGCGGGCAAGGAGGCCGACATGATCGCCGTCGATCCCGCCTACGCGGCGCCGATCCCGGGCATCGCGGACGACGAGGCGGAGGACCTCGCCAGCCGGCTCATCTTCCGCGCCCATCCCGACATGGTCCGCGCGGCGTGGGTCCGCGGCCGCCGCCTGGAGGGCCCGGGAGCCCGGGGTTGAGCGGGGCGGGTCAGAAGGGCGCGTTGCCCGACTCGCCGGCCATTGCCCGATCCAACGCCTGCCGTCACGGCCGGCGTTACAACGGGCCATCGGGGGCCAGCCGGCGCGCGATCATTTGGCATCTGTTGCGTCGCAGGATACAAACGGCGGTCAGCGGCATCCGGGAAGCCAGTCGATCGTCGCTTGTCACGTTTGGGGCGACGAAAACAGCCTCTTCCCCTCATGCTCAAAGGAAGATGACTGCCGACCCGCCAGGGTGCCGCCCGGCGGCTAGCGCCGCAAGGGCCTGGCGCGGTGAAACCGGGAACGTCGCCGCGAGGATCGGATCTGCGTGAGCAAGCGCATATCGATTGGTCCTGGTATCCGCAAGAACGAGCAAGACTTGATCGACACCCGAATCGCGAACCTTCAGCGCAAGCCTGCGCAAGAGGGCTTGCACATCGTGCAGTCGCGTTTCGGCATCCACGGGGAGTCCACTGCCGCGGTCCGGTCGGTCCTCGAATCCGCTGATCCAGCCATCCCAGGCCCGTTGATCGCCTTCGATCGGCAACGGCACCTCAGTCCGAAACTTCAGGCTGTCGTGCAGGCGCGCCTCGAGGCGACCGAGGAGTTTCACCTGTGCCGTGTCCCGCACCGGATCTGGACCCGGATATGCGCGCAGGCGAACATCGAGGCCGACCACCCCGCCGATCCGCGCCATCTGCCGGACGCTGACGTTGGGGACGAGGCCGCGTTCGATCCGCATCACCTGGGTTGCGGATCTGCCAACGCGCTTCCCCACGAACCGCAGAGATAAGCCGGAACCGACGCGTGCAGTTCGGAGCTCCTCGCCGACCCGACTGACGTCGTGGTGTGCGATCTGCGTCGCGCGATCGATCGGCCGCTCTCGAGTCGGCATCGTGCGAGTCTGGTCGTCCGTGCTTACCGCGGCCTTAACGACGTATCGTCCGCGACATGCCTGACAGCGTCGATCTTCTGATCAGCGGCGGCACCATCGTCGATGGGACCGGTGCGCCGCCACGACCGGGGACCGTGGTCGTCGAAGGCGATCGGCTCCGCCTCCTCGAGCCTGGCGAAGAGACCCCGCAGCACGCGGGCGCGACCATCGACGCGACCGGACGGGTCGTCGCGCCAGGCTTCATCGATCTTCACAGCCACGGCGGCCTCGTCATCCTCGCCGAGCCGTTGCACGAACCCAAGGTCCGCCAGGGTGTGACCACCGAGATCGTGGGCGTCGATGGCAACGGATTCGCGCCGTTCCGTCGGCAGGAGGATCTCGACGCGTTCGTGCACCTCGACTCCGGGCTCGATGGCCGTCCGGACATCGACTACGACTGGCGTTCCGTCGCCGACTACCTCGCTCGGTATGACGGCACCGTCAGCCTCAATGTCGGCACGCTCGTCGGCAACAGCCAGCTGCGCATCGACGCGCTCGGCTGGGACGACGTCCCGGCGGACGAGCGGGCGGTCGACCACATGCGCGGGGTGCTGCGCGACGCAATGGCGGACGGCGCCGTCGGGCTATCGTCGGGCCTCGACTACCCGCCGGGCAGCTTCGCCACCACCGAGGAGCTGGCGGCACTCACGCACACCGCCGGCGAGCTCGGCGGGTTCTACCACACCCATGTCCGGTACACGCTCGGCGACCGCTTTCTCGACCCGATCAAGGAGGCCATCGAGATCGGCCGGCGCGCCGGGGCGCCGAGCCACGTGACGCACTTCTATCACCGCCAGACGCACCCGGGCGGTCCGGACCAGCTGATCGCCCTCGTCGACGATGCGCGCGCCGAGGGCCTCGACATCACCTTCGACACGTACCCCTACGAGTGGGCGAGCACCAGGCTGCTGATCCAGCTCCCGCAATGGATCCAGGCTGGCGGCCCGGGACCCCTCAAGGAACGCCTCGCCGACACGAGCACTCGCGATCGACTCCGACGCGAGATGGGCCCGGCCTACACGAGCGCCGCCGGCTGGTCGGACCTGCGGCTTGGCAACTTCAAGCGGCCCGACCTGCTGCGCTGGGAATCACAGAGCCTCGCCGACGTGATGAACGAGACCGGCCGCGACGCCGTCGATACCATCTGCGACCTGCTTCTGGCCGAGGACCTCGGCATCAACCAGGTGACGAGCGGACCGTGGAGTGAATCGTTGCGGGACTTCGTCGCGCATCCGGTCGGGATGGTCGGCACGGACTCCACGTTCATCGCCGCGAAGCCGAGCCCGCGGACCTACGGCTCGTACCCGCGGATCCTCGGTCAGTTCGTGCGGGACGAGCAGCTCCTCAGCCTGGAGCTGGCGATCCACAAGATGACGGGCGCGGCCGCCGCGCGACTCGGGCTCAAGCAGCGCGGGACGATCCGCGACGGCGCCCTCGCCGACCTCGTCGTCTTCGATCCGGCGACCGTCCGGAGCAACGCCACCTACGACGAGCCGCGACAGTACCCGACAGGCGTCGACCACGTGATCGTCAACGGCACGCCGGTCGTCCGCGACGGCGAGCACACCGGCGCCACCCCGGGTCGAGCGATCCGACTCGGCCTGGACTGACTCTCAGAGCCCGACGGCGTCGTCCGTGATGTGGCCCTGATCCCCGGCCCCGGCCTCGGCGCCGGGGACCACGTCCCCGACTGGCGCATGCCGACGGAGCTCCACCCGCATCCGATCGGTCGCGACGCGGACCGCACCCGACAACCCGGTATCGCCGGTCGTGCTCGCCCAGCCGATGGCCAACCGCATCGCGATGGCACCCGACTCGAGCCATAGGTCGCAGGCACGGCGGATCCGCTCGACGTAATTGATCGCGGCGATCTCGTCGGTCTCCGGCAGGAGGGCGGCATAGCGCCCCCGATCGAGACGCGCGACATGGTCCGCCCGCCGGGCGAGCCGCATGATGGCGTCGCCCAGGGCGGTTTCGATCCGGTCGCCAGGGTCCGACCCGAGGCGATCAACGAACTTGGCGAGGCCGTCGAGCTCGAACACGATGACGGTCGCCGGGTGTCCGTAGCGCTTCTGGCGGGCCTCCTCGTGCGACATGGCCTCCTCGAAGGCCGTCGCGTCCAGGAGTCCCGTCAAGGCGTCTCGGCCATGTCGTCGCGGACGTGCTGCGGTCGATCGGGATCGGGTGCGCGGCCTGAGGAGCATGACGCTCGTCCGAGCGCCTCGTCACCTCGCCTCGCCGGCCAGCTGCGTATGGGCTCGTCCTGTGTCTGGTAGCGCTGCTCCGAGGGGCGTCGGGGCGGGGAATTCGAGCGGTTCGAGCGCATGCCAGCCCTCGCTCGCAGGGAGCCATGGGTCGCGTGTCTCCGGCCCCATGTCCCACGATCGGTCATCCCGGCTGGGCGCGAGGAGCGCGTCGATCTCGGCGAACTGGCGGGCGCGTCCGGCCCGGGACCTCGCGGGTACCGCAACCATGACCAGGATGCCTGCCGTCGCAACGACGCCGATGATGACGAACACCGCGTTCGGTGAAAGATTCATCGCTTGGATCACCCCCTGTACACCGGACACCTGCCCCGAGCGGGCCTCGAGTGGCCGGGATGATACGGGCGGCCGAGCGCGTTGGGACCATGGGACAGGTGGGTCGGACCAATTCTCGGTGCACGATCGCAACGTCGCGTGCGGTCCAGCGTGGTCCGGGACCGATGGTATCGTCTGTGCGCATGACGACCCGGACGAACGTGCCCGATGCGCTCGTCGTCCCGCCCGCCACGACGGTCCCCGGTCGCGCCCGCCCGGCTGTGCCGCTGCGGCGCGAAGGTCCGGAGAAGCTCACCGGGCTGGCCCTCTACACCGATGACATCGTGGTCCCGGGTGCCTGGTATGGCGCCACGGTCCGCTCGAGCGACGCGCACGCCACATTCGATGCGCTCGACCTCGATCCCGACTTCGACTGGTCGAAGGTCGTGGTCGTCACCGCCGACGACATCCCGGGCGACAACATCGTCAGCTCGATCAAGAGCGACCAGCCGATCCTCGTCCCGATCGGCGGTGAGATCCAGCACCACGCTGAGCCCCTGGCTCTCATCGCCGCGCCGGATAAGGCGACGCTCCGTGAGGCGCGGCGCAGGGCCGTGCCGCGGACGACGAAGCTGCCCGCCGTGTTCGACCCCGAGGCGTCCGACCACGTCTTCGCGAACTACATGATCGATCGCGGCGATCCCGACGCTGCCTTCATGGCGGCCGACCTCATCCTCGAGGGCGAGTACCGGGTCGGGCACCAGGAGCAGCTCTACATCGAGAACAACGCGATGATCGCGGTCCCGACCGACGGCGGCGGCGTCACGGTCACCGGGTCGCTCCAATGCCCGTACTACCTGCACGCGGCACTCAAACGCGGTCTCGGGCTCGACGACCAGGCGGCACGCGTGGTCCAGGCCGAGACCGGTGGCGGGTTCGGCGGCAAGGAAGAGTTCCCGTCGGTGATCGGGCTTCACGCGGCCCTCCTCGCGCTCAAGGCCCAGAAACCGGTCCGCATGATCTACGACCGCCACGAGGACATCGCGGCCACGACCAAGCGCCACCCCGCGATCGTTCGCCACCGCACCGGCGTCACCCACGACGGCACGCTCATCGCGCAGGACATCGAGGTCGTGATGGACGGCGGCGCCTATTGCACGCTGACACCCGTGGTCCTCTCGCGAGGGGCGATCCACTCCGGCGGCCCGTACCGCTGCCCGAACGTGCGGATCCGGGCCAAGGCCACCCGCACGAACACGCCGCCCAACGGCGCATTCCGCGGGTTCGGGGCGCCGCAGACCGAGTTCGCGGCCGAGACCCACCTCAACCGCATCGCCGAGCAGCTCGGGATCTCGCCGCTCGACATCCGGCGGCGCAACGTCTACACGCCCGGCGACACGACCCCGACCGGCCAGATCCTGCGCGACAGCGTGGCCGGCGAGGAGGTCCTCGAACGGGCTGCGGAAGCCGCGGAGTTCGGCCACATGCGGGCACGGACCGGCGCCGCGCGGCGGGCGCGCGCGGGCTCGGGGACGGTCCCGGGCTCGGCGCTCCGGACGGTACCCGACCGGACCGCCTCGGGCATCGGCCTTGCGCTCGCGTGGCACGGGGCCGGCTTCACGGGTTCCGGCGAGGTCAAGCTCGCGTCGGTCGCCTCGCTCGAGCTGACAGCCGAAGGCCGCGTCCGGATCCTCACCGCCTCGACCGAGATGGGCCAGGGCACCAAGACGATCTTCCCGCAGCTCGTCGGCGACGCTCTCGGGATCCCCGAGGCCGACGTCGAGATCGCGCCGCAGGACACCGCCTACGTCCCGGATTCCGGCCCGACCGTCGCGTCCCGCACCGCGATGGTCGTCGGCGGCCTGCTCATCAAGGCAGCCCAGCGATTGCGCGCCGACGTCGAGACCGCGACCGGCGGCCCGTTCGCCGAGACCGCCGCGGCCTATGCCAGGGACAACGGCGCGACCCGCATCGACCAGCAGTTCGAGCCCTACCCGGGTGGAACCCCGTTCGACGACGCGACGTACACCGGCGATGCGTACCCGGCTTTCGGCTGGGCCGCGTGTGTGGCACGGGTCGACGTCGATCTCGATACCGGCGAGGTCCACGTCCGTGACGTCGTGGCCGCCGACGACATCGGGCGCGTCATCCACCCGGTCCTGGCCGAGGGCCAGGTCGAAGGCGGCACGCTGCAGGCCGTTGGCTACGCCACCATCGAGGAGATCAAGCTGCGCGACGGGCGTTACCTGAACGACCGGCTCGCGACCTACATCATCCCGACGGCACTCGACGCCCCGCGGATCTCGACGATCCTGGTCGAGGCCCCATTCGGTGGCGCGCCACACGGCGCCAAGGGGGTCGGGGAGCTGCCGATGGACGTCGGGGCGCCGGCGGTCGTCGCCGCCATCGCCGATGCGACCGGTGCGTGGGTCACGGACCTGCCGGCCAGCCCGGAGCGGATCCTGGCGGCCCTGGCCGATCGCCCGGCCGTGGCCGGGCCGCGGCCCGCCGAGTCGGAGCCCGCCCGGGAGCTCGCCTCGTGACGACCTACAGCTTTGTCATCAACGGGACGACGGCCGAGGTCGACGTGCCCGGTATGCGCCGGCTGCTCGACGTCCTGCGCGAGGATCTCAGCCTCACCGGGACGAAGGAGGGCTGCGGGGAAGGGGAGTGCGGCGCCTGCACGGTCCTCGTCGACGGAGCGCCCGTCAATTCGTGCCTCGTGCCGATCTGCCAGGTGGCCGGCACGGAGATCCGGACGGTCGAGGGCCTTGCGCCCGGCCCCCAACCAGCGAGCCAACCGGGCGGCACCACGTCGACCGCGCACCTCGACGCCCTGCAGCATGCGTTCCTCGTGACCGGCGGCGCCCAATGCGGCATCTGCACGCCCGGCATGCTCATGGCGGCGCGCGCATACCTCGATGCCGGCGGGGGGCCGGACGAGGACGCGATCCGCGAATCGATCGCCGGCAATCTCTGCCGGTGCACTGGTTACACGAAGATCGTCGAGGCCATCGCCCTCGTCGCCAATGGAGGGCTGCATCGTGAGTCCATCAGGTGATCGCGTGGCCGTTCCCACGAACGGCCACCACCCCGCCCTGTCCGAGCATCCGACTGACGCCGTCGTCGGCGCCGACGCCGATCTGGATGCGACCGCCGCGACCGATCCTGGTGCCGGCCCGCCCGCCGTCGACCAGCGCGGGGCTCGCTCGACCGTTCCGGCCGTGACGCCGGTCCAGTTTGCGGCCGGGTTCGGCATCATCGCGGCGCTGATCCTGCTCGTGCTGGGGCGTCGACGCGGCCGCCGCGGCTGAGGGACAGCGCCGGACGCCACGCCACGATGTCGATCGAGCCGCCCGTCACGAGCCCGCGCGACCTCGATGGCGCCTACGCGGCGTTGTCGTCGGGGAGTGCCGAGACCCCGGTCCGGCCCATCGCCGGTGGCACCGACCTGATGGTCGCGCTGACCGGGGAGCTCGGCCCGCCGCCAGCCAGCGTCGTCGACCTGTGGGCGATCGACGCCCTGCGGGGCATCGCGATCGAAGGCGATGCCCTGACGCTCGGGGCGCTCACGACGTACACCGACATCCGGCGCTCGGCGCTGTGTCGCGAGCACGTCCCGGCCCTGGTCGAGGCGGCCGCCACGATCGGTGCGGCGCAGATCCAGAACCGCGGGACGCTCGGGGGCAACATCGCGAACGCCTCGCCCGCGGGGGACACACTGCCGGTCCTGTTGGCGGCGGATGCCGTGTTCGTCCTCGGCTCGGAACGGGGTGAGCGTGAGGTACCGGCCGATCGGTTCTGGACAGGCTATCGAGCCACCGCGCTCGCCCACGACGAGCTGATCCTTCGCATCCGCATCCCGCTCGCAGCCGCCCGCGAGATGCGCTTCCGCAAGGTCGGCACCCGGCGCGCCCAGTCGATCAGCAAGGTCGTGATGGCCGTCGGGTGGCACGGCGACGGAACGTGGGAGAAGGTCCGTGTCGCCCTCGGGTCCGTGGCGGCCACCCCGATCCGTGCCGCCGCGGCGGAGGCCGCGCTCGAGGGTCGATCTCCGACGCCGGAGACCGCGGACCGGGCGGCGGAGGTGCTCGCCGGCGAACTGGCACCGATCGACGACGTCCGGTCGACCGCCGAGTACCGCCGCCTCGTGGCGGCGCGGATCCTGCACCGGATCATCCGTGACGCGGGCGGGTGGTGAACGCGGATCGGGACTCGCTCGCGGATCGCGACACGCTCGCGGATCGCGAAACACTGGCCGCGCTGTTCGAAGGCGCGCCACGCTTCCTCGATCGACTGATCGCCGCGGGACCGTTCGAGAGCCCCGACGCCCTGTTCGCCGCCGCGCGGTCGATCGCCCATGACATGCCCGAGGAAGAGCAGGTCGAGCTCATCGACGCCCACCCGCGGCTCGGGGCAGCACCCGGGTCCGTGTCGGCGATGAGCTACGTCGAACAGGGGTACGACCGGGCAACTGGCACGCCCGTCGACGTCGCAGCGGAGCTCGAGCGGCTCAACGACGCGTATGAGGCCCGCCACGGCTTCCGGTACTGCGTGTTCGTCGCGGGACGATCTCGCGAGGAGCTGCTGCCCGGGATGGCCGCCGCGCTCGACGCCGATCGGTCGACCGAGTTGCATCGAGCCCTCGACGCCGTCGTCGACATCGCCATCGACCGGCATGCGAAGCTGTCGCCGTGATCGAGCTCGGTGCCAATCGCTACGGCAAGGCCGCGATCCGGGTCGTGCGGGTCGGTCGCGACACGAGCCCGAACAGCCTCCATGACCTGACCGTGGCTGTCGCCCTTGAGGGCGACTTCACGACCGCCCACACCGACGGCGACAACTCCCTCGTCGTGGCGACCGACACGATGAAGAACACGGCCTACGCGTTCGCGATGGACCACCTCGACGGCGCGATCGAGTCGTACGGGCAGGCCCTGGCGGAGCATTTCCTCGGGTTCGACCAGGTCGAGACCGCGACAGTCAACATCCGCGGCCACGACTGGCGACCGATCGATGTGGCGGGCAGCCCGGCGCCCGATGCTTTCGTCCGCGGCGGCGAGGGCGGGCGCGTCGCGACCGTCGCCGCATCCAGGGCCGGGACGACGGTCGAGGCCGGCGTCGAGGATCTCGTCGTCATGAAGACGACCCGCTCGGCGTTCGCGGGCTTCCCGCGTGACCGGTTCACGACGTTGCCCGAGACAGACGACCGGCTCATGGCCACCAAGATCACCGCGATCTGGCGCTACGGCTCGCCCGACCTCGACTTCGACCGCGTCTTCCTCGACGTCCGTACGACCCTGCTCGAGGTCTTCGCCGACCACGACAGCCCGAGCGTCCAGACCAGCATCTGGATCATGGCCAAGGCGATGCTGGAACGGCACCAGGAGCTCGACGAGGTGCGGATGGTGCTGCCGAACCTGCATCACTGGCCGGTCGATCTGTCGGCGCTCGGCATGACCAACGATCGGACCGTCTACGTCGCGACGACCGAACCGCACGGGCTCATCGAGGCCACGATCCGCCGTTCCGAGGTGTCGTGATGGCACCGCCCGGCGTGGTCGTCACGGGTCCGCCAGTCGAGGGCGCCGAGCGCGTCCTGACCGACGAGGCCCTCGCCTTCATCGCCGACCTCCAGCGTCGGTTCGGCCAGGTCCGCCTCGACCTCCTGCACCGGCGGCACGAGCGGCAGGCCGAGCTCGATGCGGGCGGGCGACTGGACTTCCCGGCGGGCACTCGCGAGATCCGTGACGCCGACTGGACCGTCGCCCCGGCGCCCGCCGACTTCGACGACCGGCGGGTCGAGATCACCGGCCCGGCCGAGCCCAAGATGATGATCAACGCCCTGAACTCGGGCGCCCGGGTCTTCATGGCCGACCTCGAGGACGCGCTCTCACCGACGTGGGCGAACGTCGTGGGTGGGCAGGCGGCGCTCATGGACGCGGTCCGCGGAACCCTGGCGTTCGACTCGCCCGAAGGCAAGTCCTATCGACTGGCCGAGCGTGTCGCCCAGCTGGTCGTTCGCCCGCGCGGATGGCACCTGGTCGAATCGCACGTGCTTGTCGATGGCGTGCCGGTGTCGGCGTCCCTGTTCGATGCG
The DNA here is from genome assembly GCA_963780425.1 of uncultured Chloroflexia bacterium. GTDB lineage: Bacteria > Chloroflexota > Limnocylindria > Limnocylindrales > CSP1-4 > SPCO01. The sequence continues at coordinate 123,277 of CAWABZ010000004.1, forward strand.
GGGCTGTATCTCTTTCACAACGCCGCCGAGCGGGTCGCTCGAGGCTCCGGGACCCTACCTCTACCTGCCCAAGCTCGAATCGCACAACGAAGCGCGCCTGTGGAACGAGGTGTTCGTGCACGCGCAGGCGAGCCTCGGCGTCCCGCGCGGGTCGATCCGGGCGACCGTGCTCATCGAGACGATCACCGCGGCGTTCGAGATGGACGAGATCCTGTTCGAGTTACGCGAACACGCGGCCGGTCTGAACGCCGGCCGATGGGACTACCTGTTCAGCGTGATCAAGCGCTTCCGCAGCGATCCCGAGCTGTCGACCCCCGATCGATCGCAGCTCACGATGACGGTCCCGTTCATGCGCGCCTACACCCAGTTGCTCGTGCGGACCTGCCACCGCCGCGGGGCCCACGCGATCGGCGGCATGGCCGCGTTCATCCCGAACCGGCGCGACCTCGAGGTCACGGAACGGGCGCTCGCCAAGGTCCGCGAGGACAAGGAGCGCGAGTCAGCGCGACGGCTTCGACGGGACGTGGGTCGCCCACCCGGACCTCGTCCCGGTGGCGACCGAGATCTTCGATTCGGTCCTCGGTTCGAAGCCGCAACCAGAAGGATCGGTCCCCGGACGACAACGGCACTGCCGCCCCAAGCGCAGCCGACCTGAGCGACTTCCGCGTCGACGGCGGCGCCGTCACCGACGACGGCATCCGCGCCAACGTGCGTGTCGCGCTGGCGTACCTGGACGCGTGGCTGCGCGTGGACGGGCGCGGCGGCGATCGACAACCTGATGGAGGATGCCGCGACCGCCGAGATCGCCCGCTCCCAGCTGTGGCTGTGGCGGACGCGCGGGTTGCTGTCGGTCGAGCGCTACGCCGCGTTCCGGGACGAGGAGCTCGGTCGCCTCGGCGGGGTCGCCGAGGGCCGGCTCAAGGACGCCTGGGAGATCCTCGACCACCTCGTCCTCGACGACGAATTCGCCGAGTTCCTGACCCTGCGGGCCTACGCCGTCCTGGAGTAGCGGGTCCGCGCGCAGCCCTCCGCCCGCGCAGGCGCCCACATCCTCGTGAGCCCACGTGGCCCGCGCAGCCGCGGTGATGCACATTTCCTGTCTCCCGGCCGACCAATGTCACCTGATGCGCATGGGCCGCATCATCGACGCCGTGTTGAGGGCGGGTAGAGGCCACGTGGATCGCGTGGTGAGTGCCCGACCGATACGCTCGCAAGATGGCTTGGACGGCGGAAGACCGCGAGCGTCGATTTCCGGAGGTGCAGCGCGGCTGGGAGCTGATCGGCGCGGCCGTCAAGCGTCGTCGATTCGCGATCCGCTGGTCGCAGCGCGACCTCGAGCGCGCCAGCGGCATCGATCAGACCGTGATCTCGCGCCTCGAGAATGGTCGGCTCTCCGGGCTGCGCTTCTCCCGCTTCGCCCGCCTGGTTGCCGCCATGAATGGCCTCGACCCGGAGGCGCCGCATCCGCCGCTGCGTGCTTGGCATCACCTGAACTGAGCAGGCTCCAGCCCGCGATGCGGGCCATGCGCATCACCGGATGGACGACAGCGGCGCGCACCGTCGACTGCGGGATGCGGCGCGCTTCAGTCGCTGGATGCGACGCGCGTCGCCGGGTGATCGGTCGATCCGGATGCGGGCCTGCGCATCATCGGCATCACACGTCGGCATCAACCGGTACGGGGCCGCGCTCCAGGTACTGCCCGAAGCCGCGGCGGCCGACGAACGAGCCGTCGCGGATCACGTCGGTGCCGCGCACGAAGACATCCCGGATAGCACCGCTGACCTCAAGCCCCTCGTACGGCGTGTAGTCGCTGGTGTGGTGCAGGTCCGTGGCACGAAGGGTCCGGCGCGCGGAAGGGTCGAAGATGACGACGTCCGCGTCGCGGCCGACCTCGAGCGCGCCTTTGCTCGGCATGCCAAACCGGGCCGCCGGCGTCGTCGACAGGAGCTCGACCATCCGCTCCACGGTGATCCGGCCGCGCGCAACGCCTTCGCTGTAGACGAGCGCCAGTAACGTCTCGATGCCCGGCGCTCCATTGCTGATCCGGTCGAAGGACACGCCGGAACCTGCCTCCGCCTTCTCGATCGCCTGGCGATCCGGCACGTGGTCGGTCGCGACGAGATCGAGCGAACCGTCGGCTAGTCCCGCCCAGAGGGCATCGCGATCCGCAGCTGACCGAAGCGGTGGCGAGATGACGAAGCATGCGCACCGGACGGGGTCGGGCTCGTCGTACGCCTCCTCGGTCAGCACCAGGTAGTGCGGGCACGTCTCGGCCGATACGCGGACACCCGCCGCCTTGGCGCGGCGGACTTCATCGAGCGCGGCCGCAGAGGATAGGTGGACGACGTGGACGGGGGAGTCGGTCGCGCGCGCGAAGGCGAGCGCCCGGGCTGTTGCGACGGCCTCGACGTACGGTGGCCGCGACGTCGCGTGGTAGCGCGGTAGCGTGTCACCACGCTGAAGCGCGGCCGCGACTCCCGCGTCGAGCAGCACCGGATCCTCGCAGTGGACCTGGAGCATCCCGCCGCGCTCGCCCATGACGCGCATCGCATCGAACAGCGCCTGATCGCCGAGGCGGAAGTCGAAGACCATGAACGCCTTCGAGGTCGCGACGCCAGCGTCGATCGTGGCGGGAAGCTCGCTGAGTGGATCGTCGGCGTGGCCGGAGATCGCGAGCGAGAGGCCGTAGTCGATCGCACTGTCCGAGTCCGTCGCAGTTCGCCATTCCGCCAGCCCGGTCCGGAGCGATCGCTCGGCCTGCGGCGACGACCCCGTTCCGGGGTTGTTGAACGACAGGAACGAGGTCGTGCCCCCGTACGCCGCCGCGACCGAGTCCTGGAAGAACCGATCCGGCTCCTCGTCGCTCGCGACGCGGGTATGTGTGTGGACATCGACGACGCCGGGGAGAAGCAGCATCCCGGTCGCATCGATCACACGCTCGGCGCTGGCCGCGAGCCCGTCGAGCGAGGGCTCGATCGCCGTGATCCGGCCGCCGTCGGCCGCGAGGTCAGCGCGCCGCGACCCGCCCGCCGTGACGATGGTGCCGCCGCGAACGAGTAGGTCGGTCAATAGCCTCCGCCGCCACTATCCCCGCCGCCGCTGTCGCCGCCACCCGAGCCGCCACCGCCATCGCTCCAGCTGCCTCCGCCGCCATCGCCCGACCCGCCGTCGCCCGCCCCACCGTCACCGGGGGTTCCGTCGCCGGGGTGATCGTCATCGGCCGTCGCGGCGACGGCACCGACCGTCGCCGCTCCGGCGATCAACGCCGTGTCATCGGCCGGTCGGCGAGCTCCCGATCCACCGCTGGATCGTGGGCGCTGTGCCGAGATCATCGCAACGACCAGGACGACGATCACAGCCACGAAGAGGCCGACCACGATCAGGAATACGCTGCCATCCATCAGTCCTCGACCTCCTTGATCCGGATCGCCTGGGCCCCATCCCAGAGGGCGCGACGACCGACCTCGCGCAGTCGATCCTGCCAGCCGTCGTCCGGCACGATCGAGGCGAAGTGGTTGGCCGCCAAGCTGCCCGACCTTCGACGACGTCGTGCACGCTCCGTACGGGAAGAAGATCTCGCACTCGCTGATGCCACCCGGGTACATCGCGAGCATGCCCGGGGCGGGGTGCGACGTGTGGTTCTCGTAGTCGATGCCCGGGCGGAAGTCGCCGTACGGGATCCAGGTCGACTCACCCGACCAGCGGCAATGGATGAGCTTCGAATCGATCGGCAGCATCCGGCGGATCGCTTCGATCGTCTGGGGCGCGGCGGGCTCCCAGCGGGCGCTAAAGTGCAGGTCACCGACCTCGATCCGCAGACGACCCATGCGCGGAGGATAGCGTGGCCGCCGACCCCGGACACCAGCAGCCGACCATCAGCACGCACGTCCTCGACACGGAACGTGGGGTGCCGGCCGCCGCGGTCCACGTCACGCTCTATCGACTGGATGTCGGCGACGGCAAGCCGGTCCGCATGACCCAGGCCCTGACCGATGCCGACGGCCGTGTCCGCGACCTCCTCGAGCGACCGTTACAGGCGGGCGACTACCGCCTCGAGTTCGACGTCGCGCATGAGGACGGGTCGTTCTTCACGAAGATCGCGGTCGACCTGCGGATCACCGATGTCGAGCGCAGCTACCACGTGCCGCTGCTGCTGGCGCCGTATTCGATGACGACGTATCGGGGGTCCTGAGGCAGCTCCCCGTTCCGTGCCGGGCTCTGTCTAGCGCAGTACCCCGAACGCATCGATGTCGACGCGCGGCCGGCCCGAAGTCCCCGACACGAACAGCTTCACCGTGTGGACGCCCGGCGTCGACCAGGCGCGGCTGAACAGCACCACACGCGAGCGCGACGTCGAGCGATACAGGTCGATCGTCGCCGCGAAGACGCCATCGACGTAGACCTTGGCCTTGCCGCTCGTCGGGCCCTGCCGGCCGACGATCGCGATCGACCTGGCATCCCGCTTGAACTCGACCCACGCGCCGGCCTGTGTGGACGTGCGCAGGTTGCTGTGACTGGCGGTGCTGGACGAGGTGTTGGTCCAGCGGCCCGAGTACCGGGCAAGGCTCGTCCGCTCCTGGTAGAGCGTGGCGGTCACCGCCGGGGAGACTGCCTGGATGCCGACGTTCCCCGCACCGTCGCGGCCAGAGACGGCGAACTCGGTCGGCGTGCCAAAGGCCATCGACACCTTGAAGGAGCGGCTCGTGACCGTGCCCGCAAGAATGGTCCAGGCACCACTGCCGATGCGCCGCCGGACGACGTAGCTCGGGACGCCCGAGTGGTCGTCCGTCGCCGCTGGCCAGGACAGGGTCGTGCCGACCGTCGAGCCGACGATGGTTCCGGCCGTGATCCTGTGGCTCGAGATCGCCTGTGCCGTCGGCCCTGTGATGTCGGCGGCGCGCCACGCGTTGACGAGTCTGCCGGTCACGGTCTTTCCCACGGTCGGCGCGAGAGCGTTCGCGCGGGTGAGGACCATCGACTTCAGGAGGGCCGGCGTGACGGGGTTCGTCACGGTGCCCGCATACAGGGCCGCGACGCCGCTGACGTGCGGTGCCGCCATCGACGTGCCTGCGGACCATGCATAGCAGGGCGAACAGCCCGGCTCCGCCGGCCAGGTGGACACGATGTTCGTGCCAGGGGCGGAGACGTCGACCGTGGTCGCTCCGTAGTTCGAGAAGCGCGCCAGGCTCCCGCGCTGGTCGATCGCCGCGACGCTCAGGATGTTGGCGAGCGGGAATTCGGCCGGGTAGAAGTTGTAGGCGCCGCTGTCGATGTTGCGCCCCGCGTTCCCGGCGGCTGCCACGAACAGGGCATTCGACTCGTCGATCGCGTTCTCCAGCGGGTTGCTGTCCGGGGACCCTCCCCACGAGGCGTTGATGATCGGGACGTCGAATGACGCGGCGTAGTCGATCGCCTCGATGGCCATGGAGTCGGTGCCGCAGTCCCCGCTGTCATCGATGAACTTGACGGCCATGATCTGGATCGCCGGGGCCACGCCGACCACGCCTGACCCGTTCAGCGACGCGCCGATCGTGCCGGCCACATGCGTCCCGTGCGCGTCCTGCCCGGCGTCGTGGACCGACGCGTTTCCGTTGCAGAAGTCCCAGCCGTGGATGTCGTCAGGGAAGCCGTTCCCGTCGTCGTCGAGGCCGTTCCCCGCGACCTCGCCGGGGTTCGTCCAAGCGGCGCCTGCGAGGTCCGGGTGGCTGAAATCGACGCCGTCGTCGATGACCGCGACGACGATCGATGGATCGCCTTGCGTGATCCGCAGCGCCTCGAGGCCGTCGATGTCGATGTCGGCGATGCCGGTCTTGTCCTCGGTGCCATCGAGGTGCTGTCCGGTGTTGTGGAGGCCCCATTCACTCCGGAAACCCGGCTCGGACGTGGGATCGGCGGCGAGCTCGCGGCGGTGGTTGGGGGCCACCGCGAGGACGCGCGGGTCGGCGTCGAGGCGGCGCCGGACGGTGGCGGTGGACAGGCCGTGGCCGACGACGACCTGGGTTCGCCCGTTCTTGCTGGTCGACACGACGTCCAGGCCGAGATCGCGCGGCACGGCGCGGCGCTGGGCGAGAGTCGCGTCTGCGCGGTAGCGCACGACGACCTCATCCGCCGAGGAGGGCGGGGCGGTCGGGTCAGCTGCGGTCACGCCCGTCGGGGTGATCAGGCTGGCGGCGAGGGCGACCGTGACCAGGATCGACTGACGGGATGCGCGCATCGGCGTCCATCGTACGCCCGTCGGTCGTGCGAGCGTGACAGCCTAGATGTCACGGGTGGGTCCTAGTGTCCGGGGCATGGAAGCGCACGTCATCCCACTGCACCAGGTGGTCCGGCTCGAGGGCGACCGGATCGTCGTCGAGCGCCTGTCCCTGTCGGACCCGACCCTCGCCGCGTTCCTGGGGGAGCGCCCGGCGGGGGATCGGGGTCCGATCGTCGAGCGCGCGCTGCGCATCGGGCTCATCGCATTGCAGGACGCGGGCGTGACCGTGAACGTCGACGCCGTGCGCACCGAGTTCGAGCGGCTCGTCCGCCAGGCCGAGCAGGTGAACGAGCGGGCCGCCGCCGCACTCGAGCAGACGCTGCGCGCGAACTTCGCCGACGGCGACGGCCGACTGCCACGGACCCTCGAGAAGTTCCTCGGCGATCGCGGCGCGCTGCGCTCGATGGTCGACGAGCTGTTCGACGAGAAGAAGCGCGACAGCGCCATCGGGCGGATCGGCTCGATGCTCGAGCGGTACTTCGACGGCGATGCGTCCAAGCTCGCACTGCTCCTCGACCCGACGCGCCTCAACTCGCCGATGCACCAGTTCCGCCAGGAGATCGCCGCCGGGTTCAAGGGCCTGGAGGAGCGTCTCGTCGCGATCGAGGCCGCGGCCGCCGCGCGGGGTGCGGAGAGGGCCCGGTCCGCGGCGAAGGGCGCCGATTTCGAGGACCTCCTCGCCGAGATGCTCGGTGACATCGCCCGCGGTGCCGGCGACCTCCTGGACCGGACGACCCTCGAGGCAGGCGCCGTGATGAAGTCCAAGAAGGGCGATTTCGTCCTGACCGTGGATTCCTCGGTCGCACGGGGCTGCGACCTGCGTGTCGTCATCGAGGCCAAGGACCGGCCGATGTCGATGCGGGCCATGCGCGACGAGCTGCGAGAGGCGCGGGAAAACCGCGGCGCGGCCGTCGCGGTCGCGGTGTTCACGCCGGCTCATGCCCCGACCGGGGTCGCGCCGTTCAGCCTGGTCGGTGGCGATGTCTACTGCGTCATCGATCCGGATGCGCCCGAGCCGGCGACGCTCGAGGCCGCGGTCCGCCTCGCCCGCCTGCTTGCGCTGGCCTCGCTGGCCGAGCGCGAGGTGGCCGTCGATGCGGCCGCGATCGGGTCGGCCCTCACAGCCATCCGGGAGCAGCTCGAGGTGGTGCGTCAGCTCAAGTCGCAGCTGACCTCGATCTCGAATGCGACGAAGGCCGTCTGGACGGGACTCGACACGATGCGGTCGAGCATCCTCGCCCGGGTCAGCGAGGCGGAATCGGAGATCCGGACAGCCGTGAACTGACGGGTCCGGGTCCGGTGCGGTTAGGAGGGTTGCCTAGCCGCGACCCGGACCAAGGGGGTGCTGCGCGCGGCTAGGCAGGTGGAGGATGATGTGCGTGAGTCAGCGCACGTCGAAACGAGCGATCGGCTCCTCCGCGGACCCGATGAGCCGGAGAATCCATGCGCCGCATCGCAGCCCTCGCCCTTGCCGCCGTGGTCTCGCTCCCGATCGTCTCGCCCGTCGCGGCGGCCGATCCGCTGGCGACTGCCGAACCGTCGGCACCGGCTGAACCGACACCCGCCCCCGAGCCGACACGCGCCCCCGAGCCGACACCGGCTGCGGAACCGACGCCCGCCCCCCAGCCGACACCGGAACCGGTGAGCGACCCGTCACCCCACCGACCGCCGACCCGACACCGGCTCCCGATCCCGCCCCGGTCGTCGCCCCATCCGAATCGGCAGCGCCGAAGGCCACGGGCAAGAGTGCACCGGAGGCCCTCGTCGACGCGAAGGGCCGGCCGATCGCGACCGGTCGATACATCGTCGTCCTCGCGGAATCGGCCGACACCACCAAGGTCCTCACCCGCCATCGGCAGCGGGAAGGCACGAAGGCGGAGCGCTCCTTCAAGCACGCCTTCCGCGGCTTCACGGCCAGGTTGGACACCGCTCAACGCCGAGCTCTCCTCGCCGACCCGAGCGTCAAGGCCGTCGTGCCCGACGAGGTCATCTCGATCGCCGCCCAGACGACCCCGACCGGGGTCTCGCGGGTCGGCACCCTGCAGTCGAGCCTCGCCAACGTCAACGGCGTCGACGACCGCGTCGACGCGGACGTCGCCATCGTCGATACGGGGATCGCAGCGCATCCGGACCTCGTCGTGGCGGGTGGCTACAACTGCTCGAGCTCCGACCGGACCCGCTGGCGCGGACGAGCATGGCCATGGAACGCACGTCGCCGGCACGGTCGGGGCTCGCGACAACACGATCGGCGTCGTGGGCGTCGCCCCGGGCGTCCGGCTGTGGGCGGTCCGGATCCTCAACTCCAGCGGTAGCGGGCTGTTGTCGTGGTACGTCTGCGGTCTCGACTGGATCCTCGCCCAGCGCGACCCGGAGGACTCCTCGCGACCGCTGATCGAGGCGGTCAACATGAGCGTCGCCAAGTCGGGCTCGGACGACGCGAACTGCGGGTTCACGAACAGGGACGTCCTCCACCAGGCCATCTGCCGGCTCTACGCGCGCGGCATCACGGTCGTCGCCGCAGCAGCCAACGAGCGGCGGAGCGCGGCAGGCTACGTCCCCGCGGCCTACAACCAGGTCATCACGGTCTCGGCCCTGGCCGATACGGACGGCAGGGCCGGCGGCCTGGGTGGCAACCGCTGCTACTCGTGGGGCGGCTACGACCGCGACGACACGTTCGCCGACTTCAGCAACTACGGATCGGACGTCGACCTGATCGCGCCGGGCAAGTGCATCTGGTCGACCAAGCCAGGTCCGACGTACGGCTACTCGTCCGGGACGTCGATGGCGGCTCCCGCGGTCACCGGCGCCGTCGCGCTCTACAAGTCGACCCGCCCGGCGGCGACCCCGGCCGAGGTGCGCGAGTCCCTGCGCTACCTCGGCAACCAGGGCTGGTACACGTCCACGGACCCGGATCCCTATCACGAGCCGCTGCTCGGTGTGTCCCGCATCGGGACGCTCGGCACGTTCTCGCTGTCCGCGCCCACCGCCGGCAGGATCACCTCCAAGGGCGGCACGGTATTCGTCCCGGTGTCGGTGAGCAGGACGTCCACGTTCTTCGAGCGCGTCCGGTTCACGGCCGCCGGCGTGCCCTCCGGCTGGGGCGCGACGATGACGGCCCCGAGCGTCTTCGGTTGGACGGCGACCTCGACGTCCCTGCGGCTCACGGTCCCCTCGACGGCCAAGCCGGGCACCTATCACATGCAGGTCACGGGCACCAACTGGGGTCGCACGAAGTCGACCACGGTGACGGTCGAGGTCGCATCCGACGTGCCGACCGCCAAGACGCCGGTCGTGTCGGTCCTGTCCGCGTCAAGTCTCGGTCGGTCGTCGACCGGCGCGAATTCCGTGACGCTGCGGGCCAGCTGGTCGGCCGCCACGGATCCGTCGGATCGGATCGTGCGGTACGAGATCGAGCGCAACGCCAACGGCGGCGCCTGGGGCTGGACGAAGGCGACGTCGGCGTCGGTGCGATCGACATCGTTCTCGGGACTTGCGTTCGGGACCACCTACCGCTTTCGCCTAAGGGCGCAGGACAGCGACGGTGATTGGAGCCCGTGGGTCATCTCCGGCGTGGCGTTGACGCCTGCCCTGGTGAGTGACCGGTCGACCCTCGTTACCTACCGCGGCACCTGGACCCGCTCCGCAAGCACATACGCCACGAATGGCGGCATCACCACCTCGACGCAGGCGGGCGCGGCCGCCCGGTACCGGTTCACCGGTCGGACCGTCGCGGTCGTTGCCCCCACCAGCTCGTTGCGCGGTCGAGCGACCATCTACATCGACGGGGTCTACAAGGCGACCATCGATTTGCGCACGTCGTCATACATCTACCGGCGCGTCGTCTACGTGGGCAACTGGAGTTCGGTCGGCACGCGCACGATCGAGGTGCGCGTGTCGGGCACCTCCGGGCGTCCGACCGTCTCCCTCGACGGGTTCGTCGTCCTCCAGTAGCGACGCGGTCGTCCGCCCGCCGCGGGCCACTGCGGGGCGCCGTTAACAGGCTTGCTTGCCCGCGTGCGCTATGGTGACCGTCCGATGCACCGGGCCGGGTACCCGGGCACGCATGCACGAGGTGGAGCGCCGTGGCGAGAGCGATGTGGAAGGGGGCCATCCAGTTCGGCCTGGTCACCATCCCGATCAAGCTCTATCTGGCGACCGAGTCCAAGGGGATCAGCTTCAACATGCTCCATAAGGAGGACATGTCGCGGATCCAGATGAAGATCTGGTGCCCGGTCGAGGACGAGCCGATCTCCCGCAGCGACACCGTGAAGGGGTACGAGTACTCGCCCGGTGAGTACGTCGTGGTCACCGACGAGGACCTCGAGAAGGTGCCGCTCAAGACGGTCCGTTCGATCGAGATCGAGCAATTCACGAAGGCTGAGCGCGACCAGAATGCGGTCCGCTTCGTGAAGTCGGCGTATTACGTCGAGCCCGACAAGATCGGCCGCAAGGCGTTCTACCTGCTCAAGTCGGTCCTCGAGGACGAGGGCCTCACGGCGATCTGCAAGGTCGTGATCAAGGATCGCGAGGCGCTCGCGGCATTGGATCCCTTCGCCGAGACATTGCTGCTGACCACGCTCCACTGGCCGGACGAGATCCGCTCGATCAAGGAGCTCGACCTGCCCGAGGAGGAGTTCGACTTCAAGCCGGCCGAGCTCACGATGGCCAAGCAGCTCGTGTCGGCGATGACCGGCACGTTCGACCCGTCCCAGTACAAGGACGAGTACCGCCAGGCACTCGAGCAGATCATCGAGGCCAAGGTCGAGGGCCGCGAGACCGTCGAGATCGAGGAGCCCGAAGAAAGCGGCAAGCTCATCGACCTGATGGCCGCGCTCGAGGCCTCGGTCTCGCAGGCCAAGGCGGCGCGCGAGGCCGGCGCCGAGAAGCCGGTCTCCGTGGCCGAGGCCCGCGAGAAGAAGACGGCGCGGACCCGCAAGGCGGCCGCCAGCACGGCCACTGCGGACGAGGCCGAAGAGGCCAAGGCCAAGCCGGCCCGCAAGCGCAAGTCGGCCTAGCACTCCAGCGCGGCGATCACGCCGGATCGCACGGCCTAACCGGGTGGTGCCGCCTCGCGTCGCCACGCCCGACCCGCCTGGGGCACACTCCACGGGTGCCCCTCGAGGAATACCGCCGCAAACGCGACTTCAAGCAGACCCCTGAGCCGGCCCCGGTCACACAGACCGCGGCCAGCGGCAAGAGCGGGCGGTTCGTCGTCCAGCGCCACCGAGCGACCCGGCTCCATTACGACTTCCGGCTCGAGATCGATGGCGTCCTCGTCTCGTGGGCCGTCCCCAAGGGCCCGACGCTCGACTCGAAGACGCGCCGCATGGCCGTCCACGTCGAGGACCACCCGATCGAATACTTCGATTTCGAAGGGGTCATCCCGGCCAAGCAGTACGGCGCCGGCGACGTCATCGTCTGGGACTGGGGGACGTGGGAGCCCGAGGCGCCGACCCTCGACGGACGCAAGAGCGTCGACGACGGCGAGCTCAAGTTCCGCCTGAACGGCCAGAAGCTCAAGGGCCGTTTCACGATCGTGCGGACGAGTCGCCGCCCCGGTCAGGAACCCACCCGCGCCTTCGAGAACGACCAGGGCGAGCAGTGGCTGCTCATCCACAAGGCCGACGAACATGCCAAGGCCGGCTGGGACGCCGAGGATTTCCCGCAGAGCGTCAAGACCGGTCGGACGAACGACGAAGTCAAGGAGAACCGGGACGCGGTCTGGATCAGCCAGGCTCCGGCCGAGACGGCCGAGATCGATCTCGCGGGGGCGAAGGTCTCGCCGCTGCCCCAGAAGATCGAGCCGATGATGGCGACGCTGGCGACCAAGCCGTTCGACGACGAGGACTGGCTCTTCGAGATCAAGTGGGACGGGTTCAGGGTCCAGGCCGTGGTCGACGACGGCAAGGTCCGGATCCTGACGCGGAATCTCAACGACGCGGCGACGTATTTCCCGCGCTTGCTCGGTGCGCCCGGCCGCTGGCTCGAGGCGAACCAGGCGATCATCGATGGCGAGGTCGTGGCGATCGACGAGGCCGGCAGGCCCGACTTCAGCCTGCTGCAGACCAAGCTCGGGGACAAGGAGGCGAGCGGGCTCCTGTACCAGGCTTTCGACCTCCTGTACCTCGACGGTCGCTCGTTGCTGAACGTGCCGCTGGAGGATCGCAAGCGACTGCTGCGGAGCGTGCTGAAGGACCATCCCAGGGTTCGGTTCGCGTCGCATGTCGTGCGTGATGGGAAGGCGTTCTTCGAGGCCGCCGGCGCGATGGGCGTCGAGGGCATGGTCGCCAAGCTCCGCCGGTCGCGGTACGAGCCGGGCAGGCGCAGCGCTTCCTGGCTCAAGATCAAGATCCGGCCGGAGCAGGAGCTGGTGGTCGGTGGCTGGACCCCGGGGAGCGGCAACGCGCGCGACCTCGGCGCGATGGCTGTCGGGGTGTACGAGGACGGCAAGCTCCGGTTCGCCGGCAAGGTCGGCAGCGGGTTCACCGGGGCGATCCGCGCCGACCTGCTGAAGCGGCTCAAGCCGCTGGTCCGGGACGACCCGCCGTTCGACCCCGCGCCGCCGAAGGACTACCGTGGCCGGTGGGGCGGCGACCTCCGGGACATCACATGGGTCCGTCCCGAGATCGTCATCCGTGCCGAGATCGGCGGCTGGACCCGCGACGGTCAGGTCCGCCAGACGGCCTACAAGGGCATCGAGGCGGACCGTGACCCGACGACCGTCGTCCGCGAGACCGCGGTCGCAACGACCACTGCGGTCCGTGCCGCCGAAGCCGCCGAACCACCACCACCCGAGGAGGAGCCGATGCCATCGAGGACCTCGACCCCGACCTTCGCCGCCGCCACGCCCGAGGAGCTGGACGCACTCGATGCCCTTGCCAAGGAAGGCGTCTGGAGTATCGGCGGGCGCGAGCTGAAGCTCACGAATCTCGACAAGCCGCTGTTCGAGGCGGACCCGCCGGTCACCAAGCGCGAGCTCATCCGCTACTTCGCGACGATCGCGCCGACGATGCTGCCGCACCTGGTCGACCGACCCTTGAACTTCCAGCGCTTCCCCAATGGGGCCGGCGCGCCCGGGTTCTGGCAGAAGGACATCCCCGAGACGGCGCCGAAGTGGCTCACGCGCTGGCACGAGACCGGTGTCGACGGGCGGACGGATCGAGATGCCAACGACCACCTCCTCGCGACCGATGCCGCCAGCCTGGCCTGGCTCGGCAACCAGGCGAGCTTCGAGATCCACGCCTGGACCGGGAAGCTGCCCGAGCCGTGGCAGCCGACGTTCGCCTACATCGACATCGACCCCGGTGAGAAGACGACCTGGGAGGAGACGCTGACGCTGGCGCGGTTGTACCGGACCGCGCTCGAGCACCTCGGCGTCCGTGGCTACCCGAAGACCACCGGCAAGCGTGGCATCCAGATCTGGATCCCGATCGTGCAGGGCAAGTACGACTTCGGCGACACCAGCGGTTGGGTCGAGCGCGTGTCGAAAGCCGTCGGGTCGACCGTTCCGGACCTCATCTCCTGGGAGTGGGCGAAGGCGGCGCGCAAGGGCCGGGCGCGGCTCGACTACACCCAGAACGCGTCGATCAAGACGCTGGTAGCGCCCTACTCCGTGCGGCCGGCGCCCGGCGCCCCGGTCAGCACGCCGATCTCATGGGACGAGCTCGACGACCCCGACCTCCGCCCGAACCTCTGGACGATCCGGACCCTGCCCGAGCGGGTGGCAAAGGTCGGCGATCTGTTCGCCGCCGCGCAGACCGACGCGCAGGAGCTGCCGCCGGTCTGAGCGCGGCGCGCGGTCAGTTGACGTCGAAGTCGGCGTGCATGCCCTGCTCGTAGTGCGTCTCGATGTTGCACAGCAGGACGTAGTGCCCCGCGTCCAGGTCGACCGACAGCGTCGGCGTCGCAGCGGCGGCGATGTTCTCGATCTCGTCGACGGGGGTCAGGGTCGTTTCGTCGATCTTGTGGTCGACGACCGGCAGGGCATCGGCCTTCAGGTCGGTCTTGACCACGACGAACTCGTGCGCCTGGGTCCCCGCGTTCTTGACCGCGAAGGTGGCCGAACCAGCGGACGCGGTCGCGGGCGATGGCGCGACCTTCCACTCGCTGAGCTCGACAGCGACCTGGCCGCCGGCTGCGGCGGAGGCCGACGCGGCGGTCGACGGCGAGGCCGCCGTCCCGCCGCAGCCCGCCGCGACCACTCCGATAGCGAGCGTCACCACGAGTGCAAAGGACGACGATCTGGGCATTCGAGGCATGCCTGACCTCCATGGTTTTTGGGGCCCCTGGGGGGCCGGATTGTACTTCCGGCCACCACGCCCCCGGCGACCGGGTGCTCAGACCAGGCTGACCTCGTCCACCCACTTGACCCAGTCGAGGCCGCGGTGGCCCGGAACGACGAGTCGGCACGGAGCGCCGTTTTCGACCGGAAGTGGCTGGCCGGCCACCGCGGTCGCCAGCAACGCGGATACCGCCTCGTCCGCACTGAGGATCGTCGACCACCCGGTGATCGAGCGGACCCGGACGCTGCCGCGCGCGGGGATCGTCAGGAGTCTCGCGAGGGGCACGCCTCGCCAGATGGTTTCGAGCGCCCAACCCGAGGTGCAGTCGAGTACGGCCGTCAGGTCCACCTCGCCGAGCGCCCGCAGCTCGTCGAGTGCCAGCGACCGACTCTGACCACCGTGTCCGATAACGGTCAAGCGCCACGCCCCGCGCTCGATGGACGGCACTCCTTCGCCAAAGAAGGTGGTCGATGGCGGGATCCCGCCTGATGGCAGCCAGCGAGATCCCGTGAACCGTCGTGTCCCGCCTCGAAGCCGATCGGCGAGGGAAGTCACGCCGAACGCCGCGACGCCCGCGATCGCGAGCCCGCCAGTCGCGAGCAACGTCCGCCGCGATATCCCGTTCCGTGGCGGGATGGTCATAACCCGCCACCGGCGCGGCAGCAGGTGGAATGCGACAAGCGGCACGAGGATCAGGCCGAGCCATGCGTGGAGCGTCAGCACCGTCCACGACCCGACGGTGAGCGCCTCGCCGGCCGCGACCCACAGGAAGCCGCCCATCAGCGCACCGACGGCGAGCAGCGTGACGCCGAGCGCCAGGCCGAGGCGGCCCCACCGTCGCGCGACGACGGCCCGCGGCACCGATCGTCGCAGCTTCCAGGCCACCGCCGCGAGCAACGCTCCGCCGAGCAAGCCGTGCAGCGTGAAGACCCAGCCCGCATCCGGGCCACCGGCCTTGAGCGACAGCAGCCCGGTCATCACGATGCCGAGGACGAGGAGCGCAAGCACTCGGTCGAGCGTCGCGAGACTCATGATGTGACCCAGTCTGCGCCTCGGTCCGCGACAGATCGATGACACGTGGCACGATTCCCGTCATGACCGATGAGATCACGTTGCGCAACCCGCGGCCGGACGAGCTGCACGAGTTCTGGCAACCGCTCGCGGACGCGTTTGCCGAGAGCCTGACCAAGGAGGAGATCGAGGCCGAGCGTCCGCTGCTCGACTTCGACCGATTGATCGGCGCGTTCGACGGGGAGAAACGGGTCGGGACGGCCGGCGCCTACACCTTCCGGCTGACGGTCCCGGGCGGCGAAGTCGGCGCCGGGGGCATCACCGGGGTCGGCGTGCGGCCCGACTATCGGCGCCGCGGGATCCTGCGCCAGATGATGGATTGGCTGCTGGAGGATGCCCGGAAGCGCGGCGAGCCGGTCGCGGTCCTGACAGCCTCCGAGGCTGCCATCTACCAGCGGTTCGGATTCGGCCAGGCATCGACGGCGTCGTCGTTCACGCTCGACGCGGCGCTCGCCGAGTTTGGCGAGCCCGTGGATCTCGGCGACCGAGCGCAGATCCGCATGGTCGACACGGACGAGGCGACGGAACTATTCGCCACGATCTACGACCGCGTCCGGCCGGGGATCCCGGGAGCACTCGATCGGATCGAGCCGAAATGGCGGCTGTCGCTCGTCGCTGACGCCGAGTGGATGCGACGCGGCGGCCAGGGCATCAAGTACCAGTCGGTGATCGAGGTCGATGGCGAGCCGCACGGCTACGCGATCTATCGCATCGAGCACAACTGGGGGTCCACCGGCCCGGCGTCGACGATGAACGTACTCGAGGTCACCGGCGTCGACCCGGCCGCGGAACAGGCGCTCTGGCAGTGGCTGCTGTCGATGGATCTCGTGCGCACGATCGTCGGCCGCCGCGGGCCGGTGCCGCATCCGCTCCAGCATTGGCTCCTCGAGCCGCGGCGGATGAGCCTGACGATCACCGACGGGCTGTGGCTCCGGATCCTGGATCTGCCCGAAGCGCTCTCGGCGCGACGGTACGTGGGCTCGGGCTCGCTGGTGGTCGACGTTACCGACGACATGTTCGAGTCGAACGCGGGCCGGTGGCAACTCGACATCGAGGCCGGCCGAGCCGAGGTCACGCGGGCGACGGCGGCGCCCGACATGGAGCTCGACATCGGCACCCTGGCGGCGGCCTACCTGGGCGGCTTCCGGTTCGTCGACCTGGGTGTGGCGGGCCGCGTCCGCGAGTGCCAGCCTGGCGTCCTTCAGACCGCGGACGCGCTCTTCACGCCACCGCGAGCACCCTGGAATTCGACGCCGTTCTAGGGATCGACGATCTCGATCGATCTGATCATGCTGCCGGGCATGAGTGCATCCGAGTTCACGACGCTCGATCGGATCCTCAAAAGCCATGAAGAGGAATTGATCGAGGAGGCCCTCGCCGACCTCCCTGAATTCATCCTCGAACGGCGGCCTCGCGTCATGTTCGAGAACAACGGCCTCGCACTCGGCCGGTGGCTGATGTTCGGCCGCCCGCCCCAAGTCGAGTGGCTGGAACTCAGCTCGGTCTCGTACTACGTCCTAACCGAGCGGTTCGTCGAGGGGGAAGCGAGTTAGAGATCGTTGCGGTCGTCAATTGGGTCCACAGGGCGGATACCGAGGCGCTAGCCTGGATCGGTGCGGTTCGTCGTCCTCACATCTAGGCCTGGTAGCGGGTACGCGGACACGGCCCGGTCCTATGAGTACCCGGCTCGGTACCGGAGGCACTTTGAGCCGCTGGCCTCTGGTGAACCGATGGTCGCGGTCATCTACGGGCCGGTCGATGAAACGAGTCCCAGGATGGCCTACATCGGTTGGGCCGCTCTCCGGTCGGCGCCGGTTCGGAGCGAACGAGTCACGGTTCGAGGGGAACCTCAGTGGGAGGTCTTCTACGCGGACGACATTCAGTACTTTCCGAACCCAGTTCCGTTTCGCCTCCTCGGCGAGGCAATGGAGGCTTGGATCCGAGATTGGCCGTCCGGGACACCGGACATGCGTGGACGATCCGTACGGACCCTCACGTATGAGGATGCGAGCCGGATCCTCGAGCTGGGACACGCCGGAAGCCTCGGGTTGGTCAATTACATGGAATCTCCCGGTGCAGCCTGAACTGCTCGTTGCGGAGAGATCACGCCGCCTTGTTGAAGCAGTCACTCGAGATGCTCGTTTCCGCCGCGATGTAACAGCGGCATACAACTTCACATGCGCCGTCACAGGTCTGACAACCGGGTCAATGTCCCGGAGGCGGGCGAACCAACTGCTCGATGCTGCCCACATTCGACCCGTAAGCGATCGTGGGCCCGATTTCGTGTCGAATGGCCTGGCACTCACACCTACCGTTCATCGCCTGTTTGACCAAGGTCTAATCTCGGCGCGTTGGTCCGGGGATGCCCTCGAGCTCGCTCGATCACCACACCTCGATCCGTCGATGGTGGAGTCCTCGGATCGCGGGACGATCATCCGAATTCAAGACGGTGCGCCCTTGATCCTCCCGTCCGACCGAAAGGATTGGCCGAGTGCGGACCAAATCCGCTATCACCAGCGGGAGGTCTTCAAGGGACCAGAGTCCCTCGTAACCTAATTCAGCGCGATCAACCCGAACAGCTGCTCGCCCGTCGACTGCAGGAAGCCACCATGGAGCAGCGTGACCGACACGTCGTCGCGGTTGGGCCAGTTCGGGTCGTAGAGGCGGATCGTCGTCGGGCCGTCGGGGTTGGCTGTGTCGTAGCTGAACGCCAGCACCTGGTGATCCTTCGTGAGGTGGAACGGGTTCCAGCCGTGGTGCCGCACGAGGCCGACCATCGGCAGCCGTCCGGCATCGATGGCGGCCCGGATCCTCGGCCACTCCGTGTCGAGCGTCCGGCGACGCAGTCGATCCGGAGATGTGCCGGCCGACAGCCAGAAACGCAGCGGCCCGCGCATCCAGTCGAGGGACATGACCTGCCGGCGCACGATCGCCCGGAACAGCGGCGAGCCGTTGTCGGGCGCGGCGGTATCGGCCGGCATGGGGAGCCCGGTCTCGAAGCGTTCCCGCACGAACCAGCTCATCCCGCCGCATAGCCCGGCCTCGGCGTTGCCGACCCCGACCCAGCGCGGGTCGATAAAGCCGAGGCGCACGGTCGGGCCCGGCGGAAAGCGGTTCGAGAAGTGCAGGCCGTGCACCGACGGCAGGAAGCCCGGGACGGCGTTCGACTGGGTCATGTCGGGGCGCATCGTAACGCCCGAGCCGCCCCCGACGGAGGCTACTGGTTCTCGATGGCCGGGGCGGCTGGCTCGGTGGCGGGCTCGGCGACCGGTACCACGACGTGCACGCGCACGATGGTGGGGTCGACGCCCTGGGCTGCGAGCGAGCCGATCTCGGGCGTCACGATGTCGACGACGAGCAGGTAGTCGCCGGGTGCGCTTGGCGCGAACAACAGGACTTCGGCCTTGGTGACGGCTCGCGGAGCGAATCCGGGCGGGAGTGCGGTCGCCCTCACAGAGGCGGCGGCCGCGGCTTCGGTCTGGGCCGGATCGTCAGCGCCACCGAGCGACACCCATGTCCCGATGAGACGGGCATTGGTCGCCTTGGCGGAGCCGGTCGGGTTGCGTGCATTGTCGACGGTCTTCGCGCCCGGGACGGCCTTCTGGCCCCATTCCTGATGGCCGAGGTTCGTGACCCACAGCGCCAGCTTGTGCGCCGCGCCCGGCGCGATCTCGAGCGCATCGGGGCCGACGACGCCCGCGTCGTGTGGGCCGGTCAACCGCACGATCAGCGACGAGAGCATCGCCTGACTCGTGGCGTCGTAGGCGACCCCCTCCTTGTCGTGGAGGCTCACCGACAGCCGGTATCGACCCGGCGCCGCCGGGGCGGACACCCGGATCGACAGGTTCTTCTTGTCGATCCGGAGCGCGCTGGGCGCGACCACGTCGCCGATCCGTTCCGGGGTGACGAGACCGAAGTCGGGTGCCACTTCGGGATCGGTCGCCGCCGACGACGTTGCGGGGTCGAGCGGATCCCAGCGGACGCTCGCCTGGATGTCATCGGGCAGCTTGTTGCGGGACCGGATGGCATACGGGATGCGGTACCACAGCGTCGCGCCCGCGACGGTCGACCGGAGGGTCGGCATCTTGATCGTCAGGCCGGTCCCGGACAGGCTTGGGACGAGTGACGCGGGGTCGACGGTCGGGCGGCTGCCGGCGGCTCGACCGCGGGCGTGGCTGAGGACGTCCTTCGAGGCCAGGCCGCGCTTGAGGACGATCGACCGCGTGAAACCCGAGTCGGCGCGTTCCGGATCCATCTCGGCGACGTACCCGTCGCTGCGTCGGCTCTCGAAGCCGAAAGTGTTGCCGTTCGCGCTCGGTGCGTGGCGCCATGCCAATTCGATCCCGCCACGGCCCGCCAGAACGGACCGGACCATGTGATTCGGGTTGGTGTACGCCTCGGCGACGACCGCCGCGGCGCCGGATCGGATGAACCCGGCCGCGAAGTTGTCGACGCGCTGCTTGGCCATCGCGAGCGTGCCCTCGGGCAGGCCCGGCTCCGTATTGCCCGACGCGTAGCAGAGATGGTTGAGCAGGACGACAGCATTCGGTGCCAGTTGGATGCTTTCGGCGATCCTTGCCTCGCCAAAGTATTGGTGGGTGCTGTCTCCGCTCCCGGCCGATGGGTTCAGCCCGAAACCGTTCTGGCTGGGCGGGTAGAGCTCGTCGCGATACCGACTCGGCCAGCCGTTGCCGTGGCCCATGTAGATGACGAGGCTCGCTCCCTGGAGTGCCTTTTTGACGGCCGGCCAGGTCGCATTCGGGGAGTAGATCTCGGTGACATCGGGGGTGTACTTGCGCGCCAGCGCCGCGGCCTTGCGGGCCTCCGAGCGGTAGCGATCTGTGGGGCCGCCGGCCGGTCCCACGACGAGGACGACCTTCGGAACACCGGTGGTCGGCGGCGCGGCGAGGACGCCCGGCGCGACCAGACCTGCGCCCAGCAGAGCGGCGAGGAGTCCGACGATCAGCCGTCTCACGACGGGCCGTGCTCCACGACAGGCACCCCCCAACGACCGGCGGTCACTCAAGACTCCGCCAGGCGATGAGCCTAGTCCAACCGGAGTCGGGCACACCATACCCATAGGGCGTTATCTGGCCCTTATCAGTTCGAAATCGAACGGTAACGGTGCGCCTTGGCACCAAAGAGTCGTCGCTGGGTCCGGCGTACCATCGGGCCATGCCCAACCTCCTCGCGGGCGAGACCAGTCCGTACCTACTCCAGCATGCGAACAACCCGGTCGATTGGATGCCCTGGAGCGGGGATGCACTGGCCCGCGCGAAGCTCCTTGACCGCCCGATCTTCCTGTCGATCGGCTATGCCGCGTGCCATTGGTGCCACGTCATGGAGCGCAAATCGTTCGAGGACGAGGCGACGGCCAGGTGCTCAACGACCATTTCGTGTCGATCAAGGTCGATCGCGAGGAGCGACCGGACCTCGACTCCATCTACATGTCGGCGGTCCAGGCGATGACCGGGGGCGGCGGCTGGCCGATGTCTGTATTCCTGACGCCCGACGGCCAGCCGTTTTACGGCGGCACGTATTACCCGGACCAGCCGCGCCACGGCATGCCGTCGTTCCGCCAGGTGCTCGAGGGAGTCTCGGAGGCGTGGCGGACGCAGCGCGGGCAGGTGCTCGATGCTGGCCAGCGGCTCGTGTCGGCGCTCGTCGAGCAGGCGCGCAATGCTTCGGGCGGCGGCGAGGCCGTCATCGATCGCGAGTTTTTTCACGCCGTCAACGCGGCAATGGACGCTGGGTTCGATGCGCGGAACGGGTCGTGGGCGGGGCACCCAAGTTCCCGCAGCCGATGACGCTCGAGTACATGCTTCGCCGGATGGCGGCAGGCGACCGGGCACCGGGCGCCATGGTCCGGTTCACGCTCGACAAGATGGCCGACGGCGGGATCCGCGACCAGCTGGGGGGTGGGTTCCACCGCTACGCCACCAACGCCCGCTGGCTCGTGCCGCATTTCGAGCAGATGCTCTACGACAACGCGCAGCTGGCCAGGGTGTACCTGCATGCGTGGCGCCTTCGGCGTAGACTCCCGCGGTGCACAGTATCGCGAGGTCGCGACCGGCGTCCTCGAGTACATGCTCAGGGAGCTTCGCCGCGAGGACGGGGCGTTCGCGGCGAGTCAGGACGCCGACACCGACGGCGAGGAGGGACGCACCTTCACCTGGTCCGCGGCGGAGATCCGCGAGGTACTCGGGGAGGGCGAGGCGGAGGCCGCCTTCGAGCGAGCGTACGGCGTGACCCCGGACGGCAACTGGGAAGGCGTGACGATCCTCTCGCGGGTCTGGGACGCGTCGGACGGGCCGTCGGCGCGGGAACGACCCTTCGCTGGAGATATCGTTGGCCGCGTCCCGTGTGGCGCTGCTGGAGCGACGCGCGACCCGACCGCAGCCGGCCCGCGACGACAAGGCGCTCGCGGCCTGGAACGGGCGGCGATCGCGGCCTTCGCCGAGGCCGGCCGGTTGCTCGGGGAGGAGCGCTACACGGCCGCGGCAACGGCGGCCGCCGGGACGATCGTCGACGGGCTTCTCGCCGACGATGGGTCGCTGAGGCGGTCGTGGAAGGACGGTCGTGCCGTCGGGGCGGGGGTGCTCGAGGACTACAGCCATCTCGCCGAGGGCTTGCT
>CAWABZ010000005.1:0-302812 GCA_963780425.1 uncultured Chloroflexia bacterium
CCGGGCGCTCACCGGGTCGAGCGGCGCGAGGAACGTCGCCTCCTCGGTCGTCGTCGTCTCTTTGGGCTTCCAGTCACGCGGCACGCGACCGGCGGCCACCGACTCGATGGCGTCCCGGTCGGATGCGAGCGCCCAGCGCGGGCCGCGCCAGCCCTCGACGCTCAGCTCGATCAGGACGCCGTCCTCGACCGCTCGATCGCGCCACGCGATCGCGGCCGGCCGTCCGCCCTTCTCGTACATCGTGTAGGACGTCCCGGTGACTGCCGAGATGCCCTCGAACGCTACGTGCTTGCGACGCATGAAGTCGTCGGTCTCGGCATCCGACGCCTCCTCGAGGAGCTCAGGCGGAGCGATCGCCTCGGTCGGGCGCGTAGACCCGTTCGAACCGCTCGCGGTGATGGACCATCGCGTCGCCGACCCGCCACAGGTAGTACAACGCCACGGCACTGTCCTTCCGGCCGCGATAGCTGTCGGTCCGCTTGCGGCTCGCCATCGTGAAGTCGCGGTTCGCGATGGTCCCGCGCTCGCGGAGCTCCTTCCGCATCTCGACGATCGTCGCGTGGTGTTCGTGCTCGACCTCGCGCCAGTGTCCGTTCTCCCGCTCGCGGCGCATCAGGTTCCGCCAATACGGCATCTCCTCCATCGGCCGGACGGCCAGCCAGCCGCCCCAGTCGAAGAAGCGCCGTTTCTCATAGGTCAGCCGCGCCCAATCGTCCGGGTGGTAGTCGATGACCCGGCTGTGAAGCATGAGGTCCTGGGCACGCGCCATGATCCCGAGCGGGTCGAGCTGGAGGTGCTCCATGGCGCGCATCGCGCGCTCGGTGCCGGTCATGCCGCGCCAGCGCCGGCCCGGCCAAAGGCCCTGCCGCCCGAGGATGAACCGGCGGGCCGTCTGGCGGGAGATCTCCACGGACCGAAGCCTAGCGGCGCTAGGCTGTCGACATCATGGCCGACTCGAACCTGCGTGACATCGGCGAGGTGCCGGCGCTCGACGTCTGGGGCGACACGGTCCAGGCGCGCGTCATCGTCGGGAACAACGCGAGCCTCGCGCTGGTGGAGCTCGGTCCTGGCGCGATCGTGCCTGAGCATCGCCACGAGCACGAGCAGCTCGGCATGTGCATCGAGGGCGCGATCACGTTCACGATCGACGGGGAGCGTCGCTCGCTCGGTCCGGGTGGGACGTGGCGGATCCCGTCCAACCTGCCGCACGATGCGGTGGCGGGGCCGGAGGGCGCCATCGTGGTCGACATCTTCTCGCCGGTCCGTGCCGACTGGGATGCGCTGCCTCGATCCGAGCCGCGAGCGCCGCGCTGGCCGCGGGGACCGCGGGAGCCGCGAGGCGGCTGAACCGCACTCAGGCGCCCGAAGCGAACGCGATGAGCGGCAGTTGTTCGGCGAGCGGCTCCGGTCGAGGGACGATGGGCCGGGCACGCCGGTCCGCGATGCCGTGGCTCGACGCGAGGTCCCGGACCTGGCCCTTGACGATGCCCACCACCGACTTCTCCACGTAGGCCCGGCCGTCGTACAGGCGCTGGTACAGCGGGACGAGCGCCGGCCAGTCCCGCGCCAGGTTCTCCAGGAAGTGCTCGCGGGTCCCGGGTCGCAGGTACAGGACGTTTGCCCAGACCGCCGTGGCACCGGCGTCGCGCGCCGCCCGGATGACGTCCGCCATCTTGGCCGGATCGTCCGACAGGCCCGGCAGGATCGGGGCCATACCGACGCTCGCCTCGACGCCGGCGTCGATGAGGGTCCGGATCGCGCGCAGCCGCTGGCGCGGCGGGGCGGTGCCTGGCTCGGTCCGCCGCCAGATCTCGGGATCCAGGGTCGGGATCGAGAACGTCACGCCGACCTTGGCGCGTCGCGAGGCCTCGACCAAGACGTCGACGTCGCGGACGATGAGTGGCCCGCGCGTGATGAGGCCGATCGGTGTGGCGCGTTCGGCCAGTGCCTCGATCGCGGCGCGGGTCAGGCGGAAGCGGCCCTCGGCGGGCTGGTACGGGTCGGTCGCCGTGCCGACGACGACCTGCTCACGCTGCCACGACTTGCGCGCCAATTCACGCCGAAGGACCTCGACGAGGTTGGTCTTGACGCGGATCGAGGTGCCGTAGCGCGCGTCGGACGGGCGGTCGGCGACCTTCTCGAACGCCCGGACGAAGCAGAACGTGCACTGGTGGGCGCAGCCCATGTACGGGTTGAGCGACCATTTGAAGCTCATGTTCCGGACGCGGTTCAGCGCGGTGCGGCAGGGCTCGTCGCGGTATGTCGGCCGCATGGTCGTGTCAGAATAGAACGAATGTTCTAGTCTGTCGAATCGGGTGTGCGTGCCCAGCGATGGCTCAGAGCGATCGAATCCGACTCGACCGGGCGGTTCGGCGGCTCAGACTCGATCCCTCGACGAGGGCTGGCGGCCAAATCCTGGATCTGACGAAGCCGGCGATCGGGCGACCTTCGGCCCAAAACGATCGCTCGCAGCGATCGAAATCGGCTCGAACTGGCCGGCGAGGCGGTGCGGCGGGCGCTCGACCGGCTTTCGGCCCCAAAACGATCGCTCTGAGCGATCACCGTCGACCGGACTGGCCGAGCGGCGGCGGCGCCTTGGGCCCGAAACGATCGCTCGGAGCGATCACGGTGGCCGGAGGCCGATCGGCAGACGCGGCGCGCCGGCCCGCGAGCCGCCGCGCCGCGCGCCTGGCCGCGCCGCCCGGCCCGGCCCCTACGACCGCGGCGCCGGCGCCTTCCGCGCCTCGAACCCGAGCTCGCGCGCCTCGCGGACCGTGAGCCGCTCGGTCCGCTTCCAGGTGAACGCCGTCGCGATCGCATCCCACACCGGGCCAAGCTCCCAATACGCGCTGTGCGACCTGGGGAAATCGCGCCCCGAATGCACGCGCAAGTCGACCACGCTCGCCAGCCCGTCGCTCCTCCGGAACAAGGGCTCGGCCACGAACGACAGGAAGTCCCGGCTGTCGTAGATGTTCAGCCACGGAACCGGCAGATGCGGCGGGTCGGCCTCGTCGTACGGCATCGACGGGATCGCATCGAACGTGTAGAGCAGCGGCGCCTGCGACCCGACCGTCACAGCCGCCTCGATCGGCGCTTCGGGCCACGACGCGACGAGATCGACGAGCGCGAGGCCGCCGAGGCTCAGCCCGACCGGCAGCACCGGGCGACCGCGCGCGGCTCGACTCGCCTTAGCCAGCTCCTCGCGCAGCACCTCCTGGATCGAGGCGCGATGCTGGTGATAGCCGATCACGTCGGCCAGGAGCTGGGCGCCCATCGTCTCGAGCATCGACTCGCGGCGGCTCTCGAAGTAGTTCGTGACGAGGCGCAGGACGGCCGCCTTGCCGACACCGGTCGGCAGGCTCGCCAGTGAGATCGGTGTCGGACGCGCCTGGCGGTAGAGGGCCTTGCGCCAGTTCCCGAGCCGGAGACCAGATCGCCGGCGCCATTCGGGTGCCACCACGCCGACATCCCAATCCCGGCGCCGGACCTGATCCTCGATGCGGGCCACGTTGCGGGCAAGCCCCTCGGACGTCTCGCTCGCGCCGTGGACGAAGAAGAGGAGACCGTTCGGCGCGGGTGCCGGCGGTGCGACTCGCTGACGGGGTCGGCTGGGGCTTGCCACGCCCTGAGGGTAGCGTCCGGAAACCGACCCGGTGTGTCAGGCGTAGGGGAGGATGGACCCCAGCCAAACGTGAGGAGACCATCCATGACCATCGACCCGCGTCGATCCCTGTTGTTCCCCGCCCTCCTGGCCGTGATCGCGATCGTGGCCGCATGCTCCAGCGGCGGAGCCGCGACGGTGGCCCCGTCGGTCGCAGCCCCGTCTGCTGCCGTGTCCGAGGCACCGGCCTCTGAGGCGCCCGCGTCGGAGGCCCCGGCGTCCGAGGCACCCTCGGCCGGCGGCACCACGATCACCGAGCTCAAGGTCGCCGAGAGCTCGCTCGGCCAGATCATCACCGACGGCGCCGGGAAGACCCTTTACGGCTTCACCCCCGACGAAGCCGGCACGCCGACCTGCTACGACGACTGCGCCGTGGCGTGGCCTCCTGGCCTGGCCGACGACCCGACGGCGGTGACCGTGGGTGCCGGCCTGGACGCGACGAAGCTCACGACGGTCGACCGGACGGACGGCGGCAAGCAGCTCAAGTACGGGACGTGGACGCTGTACTACTTCGCCAACGATGCCGCGGCCGGCGATACCAAGGGCCAGGGCCTCAACGAGGTCTGGTACGTGATCTCGCCGAACGGCGACCTGATCAAGTAGACATCTCCTGGGAACGAGGCCGGCGGCGCAAGCCGCCGGCCTCGTGATTCGCGACGCCTCATTCCTCCCCAAGGGGTTTGGTCAAGGCGCCACGCGCTGGAACCCGACGACATCTGTGCCGCCCGGTCCTTCTTCGACAGCCGGGACGAACGCCGGGAGCGCGATCTTCGCGTGGAGGGTCCGGGAGGCGACGTCGATGATCCAGACCTCCCACTGGGGAACTGCCGTCGGCGTACCGGTCGTCGCCGTGACGAACCTGGCGTCCGGTGACCAGCGGGGCGCGCGCCAGACGTATGTCTGGGTGCTTCCATCGATCGCCGGATGAGCGTCGGACCCGTCGCCACCGGCGATCATGAGCGTCGCGAGCTCGTAACGCGGAGCGACGAGATACGAGATAGAGCGACCGTCCGGCGCATACGTCGCCGCGAACTCATTCAGCGGCGACGTCGCGATCGGGCTGTCCTGCGAGCCCTGTGCGATACCGATGACGTAGACGTCATGGGCCTGGTCGTCGCCGGCAGCGAACAGGATCGCGCTGCCGTCCGGCTTCCAGTGGAAGCCGAGGCTACCTTGCTCGCCGCCGCCGATGTCGTAGTAACGCCCGGTGGTCAACCTGCGCGCTTCCGACCCATCAGACCTGGCGAGCCAGAGTGCCTGGCCGCCTTCGAAGGTGCCGGTCTCGTAGGCGATCAGCGTGCCGTCGGGCGAGTAGCTCGCGCCCGCGGCGAAGCCGGGGTCGTGCGCGAGCCGGGCCGGTGGCGTCGAGCCATCCGCCGGCGCCACATACAGCCGCTCCGACAGATCGGTCCCTTCGATGCTGTACGCGAACAGCAGGTTCCGATCGTCGCGCGACCATGACGGCACCGACGCATCCCAGACGTCGGCTGCGATCGTGACCTGGTGGGTGCCATCGGCATCCGCCACGATGACGCTCGCCTGGCGACTGGACGCCGGGTCGGTATAGGCCTTGAATGCGAACCTGGTGCCGTCGTGGGACCAGACGGGTTCGCCCAGGACGCGATCGCTGTCGATCAGCGGTCCGGACGTCGATCCCAGCTGTCGTTGGCGCTGACGAGGTTGCCGCCCGACGACATAGACCAGCCGTCCATTGCCAGCCAATCCGTCCGGGAGCGGCAGCGAGGGACCCGGCCGACCGACCCCGATCAGCAGGAGCCCGACGGCAAGGGCGATGAGGAGCGCGAGAACCACGAGGATCGGGACGGCGTTTGGCAAGCGTCGATGCGCCGCATCGCGAGTTGCATGGGGATCCACCTTTCGGGGAGCCGCCAGGCCGGGAGCGGTCGCGTCCGAGCAGTCCGCTCAAGCGCGGCGTCGACGAGCCCGTCGGGCTCGCGCTTCGGTGCATCCACTTCGAACCAGGCGGTCAGGAGGGCGCCGACGTCGGTCGAACGCGGATCGTTCGTCGTCATGCCAGCGTCCCTCCGGGGAGTCTTCCGGGACGGGCGTCCGCCTCGAGCGCAGCGCGCATCGCCTGCGTCGCCCGGTGAAGTCGCGATCGGACCGTGCCGGGCGGGTGGCCCAGGACCTGGGCCACCTCATCCAGGCGCAGTCCGACGTAGTAGTGCAGGACGAGGATCGATCGCTGATCGAGATCGAGCCGGGCAAATCCCCGCTCGAGCTGGTCACGATCGGCGAGATCGAGGGATCGATCCGGTTCAGAGAGTTCGAGCAGCCCGACGGAGACGTCGAGGCTTCGCAGCGGCCGCTGCCGACGGGCTTCGCGATAGCACGTCCGCACCAGCACCTGGTGAAGCCAGGCGTCGAACCGATCGGGGTCGCGCAGTGCCCGGATGTGGCGCCAGGCGGCGACGAGCGCCTCCTGCGTCGCATCCTCGGCCTGACCCTCGTCGCGGAGGATCAGGCGGGCGACGGCGTAGAGCCGGCCGGCCGAGACGCGCGCCAGCTCACTGAACGCGTCATGGTCGCCCGCCATCGCTCGCTCCACGAGATCCCGATCCATCGGGCCTCCGGGTTGATGCACGACCGGGTGGTCGTGCTACAGCCTATGAGCGAGCCGTCACGTATCCAGTTCCGATTTCGCGGGAGCGAGGCGAAATGCGATCCTCGTCTCAGGCCGCTGCCACGACCCGGCCGGCCGCCAGCATGTAGACCGCGGCCTCCTCGACGCCATCGACGCCGAGCATCTCGTTGATCGCATCGTCCATGAAGGCACCGACACCACACGCCCCGAGACCCATCGACGTGGCTGCCAGATAGGCGTTCTCGCCCAGATGGCCGGCCTCGAGCAGGCCGTAGCGGTAGCTCCGATCCTGGTACTTGGGCCGCATGCGCTGCATGATCATCGTCAGGAACAGGACCACGCCACACTCGCCGAGGAACTCCTGGGCGATCGCCTGCTCGACGACCTTCGCACGGAAGTCGCCATCGCGGATCCGCTCCAGCGCGTGCTCGCGGTAGGCGTAGTGGTAGACGCCGGGGTCGATGCCATCGACGCGATGGACGACGGCGTACACCTCGATCGGATACAGCGCGCCCGACGACGGCGCTGTCCGCCGCGCATTGCCGTACTTGTCGGCCGCGATGCCGCTGGTCAGGAACAGCAGCCGTGACAACTCGGCCGACGACATCGGCGTCGCGAGGTATTCGCGGGTCGAGCGGCGGGCGGCGATCGCCTGGGCGGTCGGCAGGCCGCCGTCGAGATCCGGCGCGGGTAGATCCACGACCGCCGCGCCCGGATACGCCTTGTACAACGTGACCGGCGGGCCCCAGTTCGCGACCGATCCGAGTGCGTCGATGAGGCCGGGCTTGCTCCACTGGTGGTAGATGACACCGACGTCCGCACCGGCCTCGATCGGTGGGGCGGGACGCAGCCCCCGGCCGAGCAGGATCCCGCCGACGCCGCCGAGCGTCAGCCCGAACAGGCCGCGCCGCGAGAGCACCGATCGCCCGAGCGCCGCCGGCCAGTCCGCTGGCTCGACCTCTCGAGTTGCGCGTTGCCGCAGGCGGGACCGCCGCCGCGCTCGGCCGGACGGCGGATCGACCGCCAGCGGAAACGGGCATAGCCGACCAACCGCTCGCGGTTGAACCACACGTGCGCCGCCGCAAAGGCGCCCATCGCGTAGCCGGAGACGGTGTGATACCAGAAGTCATTGAGGTCCCACAGATCGGCGATGACGCCGGTGAGCGCGGTGGCGACCACGGTCGCCAGGAGTCCGACAGTCGTTATGAAGTCGACGTCGTGGCGGAGTCTGGTCATGGCCGGGCCCGTCCGTTCCAACGGGACGTCGCGACCGACCCCCTCGCGGGCCGTCGCGGTCCCGCTGGAGGGATTCTATGCCCGGGCTGCCACCTTCGACTTCGAGCCGGCCTTTGCCCGGTCCTTCAGGATCTGCCCTGCGGCGAGCTTGCCCGGCGCGCCCATCACGCAGCCGCCCGGGTGGGTGCCCGAGCCGCACTGGTAGTAGCCATCGATCGGGGTGCGGTACTGCGACCAGCCGGGTGCGGGCCGGAAGAAGAACATCTGCGGCGCGAAGAACTCGCCGGCGAAGATGTTGCCCTCGGACAGGCCGACCGTCCGCTCGATGTCGAGCGGCGTCCGAACCTCGCGCTGGAGGACGAGGTCGCCGAAGCCCGGGAAGAACCGCTCGAGCGTCCGTTGGACGGTGTCGCCGAGGTTCTCCTTCTCGCTGTCCCAGTCGCTCTCGCGCAGCTTGTACGGCGTGTATTGGATGAAGCACGACAGGACGTGCTTGCCGGGAGGCGCCATGTCGGCGTCGATCGTCGACTGGATGGCCATGTCGATGTAGGGGTTCTGCGAGTACCAGCCGTACTTGGCGTCGTCGAACGCCCGCTCGAGGTAGTCCATCGACGGGCCGATGTTCGTGAACCCACGGAACTGGTCGCCTCGATCCCCGAGCGCCGGGAACTTGAGCAGGCCGTCGAGCGCGAAGTTCACCTTCGACGACGTGCCCTGGAACCGGAAGCGCTGGATGTTCTCGACCAGGTCGTCGGGCAGCTCGCGCGGGTTGACGAGCTCGAGGAAGGTCCGCCGCGGGTCCAGTGCCGAGACGACGGTGTCGGCGTAGAACTCCGTGCCGTCGGCGAGAGCGACACCGGTCGCCCGGCCGTCCTTCGTGATGACCGCGTCGACCGGCGACTCCAGCCGGATCTCCGCCCCGAATGACTCGGCGGCCCGGGCGAGGACCTGGGTGAACCCGCCATTGCCCTTCTTGTGGAACGCCCACGAGCCGAACTCGCCGTCGTGCTCCCCGATCGAGTGGTAGAGCAGCACGAGTCCGGAGCCCTGCGACCGCGGCCCGACCTTCGTGCCGATGATGCTCGAGGAGGCGAGGTAGCCCTTGAGCAGCTCCGACTCGAAGTAATCGTCGAGGAAGTCGGCGGCGCTGCCGGTGAGGAGCCGGACCGCGTTATGGAGCACCCGCTTGTCCATCTTCTTGAAGCGGGACCCGAGGCTGGCCAGCGCGATGAGCTCTTCCGGGTCGTCGCTGAAGATGTCGGGCGGGACCATGTCCAGCAGCGGCTTGATGGCCTGGCAGACCATCTCCATGTCGTGGCTGTACTGGTCGTAGGCATCGGCGTCGTGCTTCGAGTGCCGCGCGATCTCCTGCTGGTTCTGGGCGTGGTCCTGGGTGAACAGCAGGTACTCCCCGTCGAGCCCGGGCGCGAACGTCGTCGACATCAGCAGCGGCATGAAGCCGTGCTTCGTCAGCTCGAGGTCGTGGATGATCTCCGGCCGCAGCAGGCTCAGCGCGTACGAGAACGTCGTGAACCAGAAGCCCGGTCGGAGCTCCTCGGTGATGGCTGCGCCACCAACGATGTTGCGCCGCTCCAGGACCAGCGTCTTGAGGCCGGCCTTGGCGAGATACGCGCCGTTGACGAGGCCGTTGTGCCCGCCCCCGACGACGATGGCGTCGTAGGTCCGGTCACCCCGCGTGGTGGCACTCCGTGGCTTCGCAGGGCCGGTCTTGCGAGTCGTGGGCTTCGGCGCGGTGATCGTCATGTCAGGCCGTCTTTCGCTCCGGGTTGTAGAGCGGCAGCCGCGCGACATGCGCGGCGACCTGCTCGTAGTGGTGGTCGACGGTGAACTCCAGGTTGACCTTGGTCCCGAGCTTCGCGAAGTCGGGGCGAACGCGTGCGATCGCGATGTGGCGCTGGAGCATCGGTGAGTACATGAAGCTCGTCGCGTAGCCGACGCGCTCGTACTCGTCGTCGTAGAGCATCCAGTCCTCGACCACCGGGGCGTGGTCCTTGGGCGGGATGAGGCCCGCCTCGTTGTAGACACGATCGTAGTCCCGCCAGTCCACGATGAGACCGCGCATCGCCCAGCGCGAGGTCTTGTCGGCGATCTCCTTCTCCAGGGCCTTGCGACCGATGAAGGCACGATCGTCCGCCTTGAGGTCCTTGAACATCCAGCTCCAGCCGAGCTCGATCGGCGTCGAACGGTGGGCATCGTTCCAGGCGAAGCGGCTCGAGTCGAAGTCGGCTTCGAGGAGGAGCAGCCCGGCCTCGATGCGGAGCATGTACAGCGCCGCCAGACCGAACGGCAGCACGCCATGGCCCTCGACCGACTCCCAGAGCGTGTCCCAGACGTGGAGCGCGTCGGGCGTGTCGATCCAGATCTCGTAGCCGAGGTCGCCGCTGTAGCCGGTCCGGCTGACCGTCACCCCTGCCCCGCCGATCTCGCCCTTGGCGACACCGAAGTACGGGATCTTCTCCATCTGGGGAACGAGCTTCTTCAGGAGGTTGCGGCTGCGCGGGCCCTGGAGGGCGAGAGTGCCCATCTCGCGGCTGACGTCCTCGATGTGCACGTCGTCGCGCCCGATGCGGTCGGCGAAGTAGGCGAAATTCGGCTCGGCGCAGGTCAGCAGGAACTCGTCCTTGCCGAGCCGCAGGATGACGCCGTCTTCGATGACGAAGCCGCGATCGTCGAGCCAGCAGGTGTACTGGGCCTGGCCCGGCGGACAGGCACGGATGTCGCGGGCGAGCACGCCGGACAGGAACTTCTCGGCATCGCTGCCGGTGATCCGGTACTTGAACAGCGGGCTCGTGTCGAAGATGCCGGCCGCGTTGCGGACCGCGAAGTACTCGAACTTGTCCGACATCTGGTACCGGTCGGCCGCGAGATGACCCGACCAATGGCTCCACAGCTGGGTCTCGTTGAGCGCGTTGGTCCGCTCGTGGAACGGCGTCCCTCGGATCATGGTTCGCGCCCCTCGGCCATGAAGCGGACGATAGCCGCTATTGGACGTGTGCGCAATATCGTCCTACGCTGCGGGCGTGAAGCGGATGGCCCCGGATCGACGGCGCGAAGCGATCGTCGCGGCGACGGTCGCGGTAGCGCGTCGCAAGGGCCTGGCGACCACGACGGTCCGCGATGTCGCCGCCGAGATGGGTACGTCGTCGGGCCTCATCCACCACTACTTCGCGTCGATGGACGACGTGCTCGCCGCGGCGTTCGAGGTGGTCGCGAGCCAGGATCTCGAGCTGTCGGCGCGGCTGATGTCCTCGGCGGCATCGCCGGTCGAGGCGCTGCGCGTCTTCTTCGAGACCTACACCCCCGCCGACAAGGACTGGGCGTTCCAGCTCTGGCTCGATGCATGGGCCGAGGCCGCCCGTCGGCCTGCCGTTCAGGCCACGTCGCGGCGGCTGAACCTCGACTGGCAGGCGCTGCTGGAGCGAACGATCCGGGCGGGCGTCGCGGCTGGCGCGTTCGTGTGCGCCGAGCCAGGTGCCGCCGCGTGGCGGATCCTGTCGCTGCTCGACGGCCTGGCGCTGCAGGTCGTCGCCCACGGCACGACGATCTCGCGAGCGGATGTCGTGGCCTGGTCGACCGCTGCCGCGGAACGGGAGCTAGGGTTGATGGCGGGGGCGCTGCGGTAGCCGCTCGACCGCGGCAACGACTGCCGGCTCCAGCGCGCCGGGCTTGGCCGCGGCCGCGATCCTGTTCTTGCCGAATGCGCCGCCCTAGGCCCGCACTTCCTGGCGCATGAACAGGACGTACGCCGCCGCGAAGCAGGCGACCATCATCGCGATGAGGAACACGAGCTGCGGCCAGACGAGCAGGAGGCTCTGGTCGATCGACAGGAACGATTGGATCTGGAGCTGCCGTTGGACCTCCTCGCCGATGCTGCCTGAGACGCCCGTTCCGGTGATTCGCGGGCTGAGCAGCACGAGCGACAGGTCGCTGTACAGGGTGGTCGGCAGGAGCCGCAGGATCGTGGATTGCGTCGACGCCGCCTGCAGGTTCTCCTCCGAGAGGGCCGACGAGACCGGCACCAGGAAGGCCAGGACGAAGCGCGCCAGGAACTGGCCGAACACGGTCAGGACCAGCCATGCCCCGAACCCGACCAGCGCCGACGTCGCGGCTCGACGGAACACCACCGACAACAGCAGCCCGAAAGCTAGCCACAAGCCGACGTAGAGGATCGTCGCCAGGATCCAGATGATCAGCCGCAGGATCTCGTACGGCGCCGGGACGATCCCCAATCGAAGGATCCCGAAAGCGGCGACGATCCCGCACACGGTGACGAGGACGACGCTGATCACAGCGAGACCCGCAGCGAACTTGCCGTTGATCACATCGTCGCGGTGGATCGGCTGGGACAGCAGCCGCGGGAGCGTCCCCTGCGAGCGCTCGCCGTTGATCGCGTCGAACATGAACGCCAGGCCGAGCAGCGGCGCGACCAGCCCGATGAACGACTGGACCGTCAGGTCGAGCTGCAGGATCGAGACGTCCTGGGCGCCCGCGATGAACAGCGCGATGAACAGGGCCGGGATCCCGCTCACCTCGGACGCGATGCTCGTGATCTGTTCCGTGGCAAGGAAGATCGGGATGCCGACCGCCAGTCCGAGGATCAGCAGCAGGACGATGAACCGTGACGACAGCAGGTGGTCGCCGAACTCCTTGCGGGCGATGACCATCCAGCCGGCGCGCGGGATCGACCGTGTGCGCTCAGCGGGCTCGGCCGAGCCCTCGGCGGG
This sequence comes from uncultured Chloroflexia bacterium, assembly GCA_963780425.1. GTDB lineage: Bacteria > Chloroflexota > Limnocylindria > Limnocylindrales > CSP1-4 > SPCO01. Next base: position 12,248 of record CAWABZ010000005.1, read on the forward strand.
GGTCGGGGCGCCGTCAGCAGTCGTGGTCGTGGCGGTCATGCCGGCACCTCTCGTGGGGTTCGGCGGTCGGGGGCCGGACGAGCCTGGTCCCGTGGCCCCGAGACCGCGCGGCGATAGATGTCCTCGAGCGACGGGACGATGGCCCGGATCGACGTCAATGGAAGCTGCTCGGCCGCCACGGCGGCCAGGACCGCGGACCGGACCTTGGCCGGATCGGAGTTCGGGGCGATCGAGAGGCGCCACGGGTCGCCGGGCCGGGCGCTGTCGTTAAGCGCGGTGACGCCCGGCACGGCGCGGAGCACGTTCCGGGCTCGCTCGACCTCTGTCGACGTGTGCACGTCGATGCCGATCTCGACTTCCCGAGGTCCCTCGCCGAAACGCTCGGCGAGCTGCGCCATGGTCCCCTGCCCGATCAACCGTCCGGCGGAGAAGATGCCGATCCGGTCGCAGACCGACTGGACCTGGTTGAGCAGGTGGCTCGACAGGAGGATCGCCATCCCGTGGTCGCGGACGAGGCCACGCAGGAGATCGAGGATCTCGGTCACGCCGAGCGGGTCGATCGAGCTCGTCGGCTCGTCCAGGATCAGCACATCGGGATCCTTGACGAGCGCATCGGCGATGCCCAGGCGCTGGATCATGCCGCGCGAGTACTCGTCCACCGGGTCGTCCGCTCGATCGGTCAGGCCGACCTGCTCGAGCACCGAATCGATGGTCGTTTCGGCATCATCACGGTCCAACCGATTGAGCCGAGCCGTGTAGCGCAGGTTCTCGCGACCCGTCAGGTCCCCGTAAAAGCCGACGCTGTCGGGCAGATAGCCGACCCGCCGCTTGACCTCGAGCGGACCGCGCGATGGATCCAGCCCGACCACGCGCGCCGCGCCCTCGGTGATCTCCGTCAACCCGAGCAGCATGAGGATCGTCGTCGTCTTGCCGGCGCCGTTCTGACCGAGGAGCCCGAAGATCTCCCCGGCGCGGATGTCGAGGTCCAGGTGGTCGACGGCCACGAGGTCGTCGTACATCTTGGTCAGGCCGCGGGTCTTGATCCGGATCGGCCGGCTCGGCGCGGTCCCGTCCGCGGCCGAGGCCTGACCCTCGCGCCTGGCTTGACGACGCTTGGACGCGATCCGTCCCGGACTCGTGCTCATCGCCGGCCGTAGGTCCGGAAGACGTAGAACAGACCGCCCAGGATCAGCGCGATGAGGGCGATGCCGACGAGGGCCCAGATCGGGGACGTCTCGACGGTGAACCGGATCTGCGCCGTCTCGCCGGTCGTGTTCTCGGTCGAGACTGCCTTGAACGTCACGACGTAGTCACCGGCCACGGCCTCGGCCGCGGGCGTGATGGTCGCCGTGATCGTCCCTGTCGCGTTGGGCTCGATCGACGGGAGACCCGCCTCCGGGTTCACGGTCACGGTCCAGCCCTGCGGCGGCGTGCCCTCGAGCGTGACGTTGGTGATCGGCGCGGTGCCGGTGTTCGTGATCACGAAGTCCTGAGTCGTGGCGGAGCCTGCGGACCCGCGCGTTGAGAGCACCTCACCCGGCGTCGACAGCTGCAACGAGTACGTGCCCGTCACGGCGATGGCGAGGTCGGCTTCGATGGTGCGCTCCCCGGCGGTCGCGGTCACCTTGATCGGATAGGTGTCGGCGGGCGTGCCTTCCGCAGGCGTGACGCTGACGCTGATGCTCTGCGTCGCGCCGGTCTTGACCACGGTCGAGGCAGCATCGGTCGCCCCGGTCAACGCCGTGTCGATCGTCCAGCCGGTCGGGCCCGTGGCGGTCGCGGAGACCGTGACGTCCTGGGCCGTGTCGTTCTTGAGCTGGAGGTCGAACTTGAAGTCCTTGTCGGACGCGCCGGTCAGCTCCGGCGTATTGGTCGTCAAGGTCAGGGTGCCGGCTGCTTCCGCGTTGACGCGGATCGAGACCGGCAGCACGTCCGCCGCGCCGCCGCCACGGGCATTCACGCGGATCGCCGACGTCCCTGCGGCTGCGTCGGCGGGCACGCTCACGTCGAGCCGGACCTCGCCGGCCGTCCCGGGAGCGACCGCGACGGCATCGACGACGTACCCGCCGCCGAGGATGCTCGCGGTCCATCCGGTCGGCACGCCGGCCAGGGACAGCGCGACGTCCGCAGGACGCGTGGATGTGACCCGGAGCTCGAAGCTGACCTTGTTGCCAGGCGCGACGACGATGGCCGGGTACTGGGTCGTGACCTCGAGACCGTTCGCCGCACCGACGACCGGAGCGAACACGGTGAGGCCAAATGACGAGATGACGAGCGCGGCCATGATGGGGGCACGCCGCGCGACCCTAGTGCGCAAGGTTTCCCTCCTGGGTATCGGACCGGGGGTCGGCTGGGACCACCGACGAATCTGCCAAAGTCGGGCGAGACGATACAACCCCGGTTCGATTCACGGTTGATTTCGATTATTGAATCACGCCGCCGTCGTTCTCGTCCTGGCTGGCGACCGCGACTCACAGCCGCGTTTTCGGCCGAGTCCGAGGCGGGATGCCCTCTCGGCCCATGACCGGGCGCGACAGTCGCGGATTCGCGCTCAGGAACGCCGCGTCTCACGCTTCGGCTCCAAAACGCGACTCACAGACACGCGGCGGGTGGGCGGCGCACGGCCCAACCGGGTCCCATGGGTCGCCTCAGTCGCCGCGTAGACTTTCGGGCGTGAGCCTCTATTCGCTGGCGGGCCCTGGCAGCCCGGGCGACCCCGGCGACCTCATCGCCCCGACGTTCGTGGCCGCGTTCGACGGCTGGGTGGACGCGGGCAGCGCGGCGACCACGGCCCTCGAACGGCTCCTCGATGATGCAGTCGACGTTGCGACGTTCGACCCGGATGCCCTGTTCGACTACCGCGCGCGGCGGCCGACACTGCAGATCGTCGACGGCCGACTAGCCGAGCTGACCTGGCCGGAGCTCGTCGTCCGGCGCGTCTCGTTTTCGGAGCGGGATCTGCTCATCCTGGCCGGCCCGGAGCCGGACGATCGATGGCAGGCGTTCGCCACCGCCGTCGTCGAGCTGGCACACCGGCTCGGCGTCGTGGAGTGGGTCAGTCTCGGGGCGATCCCGGCCGCCGTCCCGCACACACGCGATGTCCCGATCCTCGGCACGACCTCGGAATCCGGTCGACTGCGCGGTAACGTCCAGCCGGGCCCGGCCGGGCTTCTGCGCGTGCCGGCGGCGACGATCAGCGTGCTCGAGATGGCCATGGCCGAAGGCGGTATCCCGGCAGTGGGCTACTTCGCGCAGGTGCCCCATTACGTGTCGGGTCCGTACCCTGCGGCGTCATTGGCGCTGCTGGAGGCACTCGGCCGCCACCTCGGCATCGACCTGCCGACCGGCGATCTGGCCGACGAGAGCGGGCAACTGCGAACGCGGCTCGATACCGCGACCGCGCTCGAGGAGACGACGCGCACCTACGTCGAGCGACTCGAGTCGATGGTCGATGAGCAGCGACTGCCGTCCGGCGACGACCTGATCGGCGAGATCGAGCGCTTCCTGCGCGAAGGCGGCACCGAGGGACGCCCGCAGGGCTGAGTCGTCAGGGGCCAGTCCAGGTCAGGAACGCGTCGAGATCGAAGCGCGGGCGCCCGGAGGTCGCCTGATTAGAGATCGTGATCGTGTGCCGGCCCGCTGTGGCCCAGCGTTTGACGTAGACCAGGCGTCGCGTGTCGTTGGCCGCCGCCCGCAGGTCCTGCGTCTTGATGAGGACCCCATCGAGATAGATGGTGACCCGACCGCGGGTCGGGCCGAGGGCCGCCAGCCAGCTGACGCCGGAGCCCGTGAAGGTGAGCGTCACCCGGCCATCGCGCGCGGTCGTGGTCCGCGCCGAGCCGCCCGAGAACGCGGTCGATCGAGACGTCGATGTCCATATGCCCCGGTACCAGAGCGCGCCCGACGAGTTCTCGGTCAGCGTGGCCCGAAATGGCGGCGCATTGATCCACGGCCCGACGTGCGCGCTGGTGTCGATCGCCCGGACCCGGTACTCGTAGGTGTGCGAGACGGCGAGCGTTCGGGAGATCGAGGGGCTCGTGAGCGTGGCCGAGACCGATGACCACGATCCGCTGTCGACTCGTTGCTCGAGTTCATAACGGTCGACCGCGACGCCCGACGGATCCCAGGTAACGGTCACTGGCAGTGTCCCGAGTCCGGCGCGTGTCCCGGCGACGATCCGCGCGAGGGGAGCTCCGACGACAGGCCCCTCGACGACCGTGACCTCGAGGACCGCCGAGACGGACGGCAGATGGGACGCGCTGCCCAGGTAGCGGATCTCAAGCTCGTGGTCACCGACCGTCAGCGGTTCGATGAGGAGCGTCGCGGAGCCATCACTCGGATCGAGCGCGACCTCCGCTCCGAGAGCGACGGGCGAGGAAGGTTCGGTGACGTCGAATGCCCGGGCGATGCCGGCCGTCGAGGGCGTCACGGTCGCTTCGAGAGACAACCGTTGTGTCCTGCCGACCGTGCGCGCGCTCGGGTCGGTCAGGGTGATCGTCGTCGGGCGACGCTCGATGGCCAGGGTGATCGATCCTTGCGACGCCTCGAAACCCGGGACGCCGTCGAACCGGAAGAACCGCTGATGAGTGGCAGATGCGGAGGCGAACGTGTCGGTGAACTGCGCGACACCGGTCTCAGGATCGATCGGCGCGGTCTGTGTCGTGCCGGTGGCATCGACGCCCATCTCGACGATTCCCATGTCCGGCGCAGGATCGAGCGTGACGGCAAATGTCACGGGCTCGCCGACGTAGGCGGGGTCAGGGTCGCTGGTCACGCTCATGGTCGTCCCGACCGGATCCGGAAGGTCCAGCGGCACGCCGTCGATCAGGAAGAGCCCGTGATGCCCGCCGAGTGCGACGTCGGTCGCGCCCTCTGTGCCGGCGACCAGGAGCGGTGTACCCCAGATCTCCTGGCCCTCGACGCCGGTGGACCAACCCCAGGTCCAGACGCCATCGGCGGTGATCGCTGCGCTGGAGAAGTTGCCGGCACGGATCGCCGTCACACCGGTCAGATCCGGGACGGGTCCCGGCGAGAGCCGGTCGGCGACCTCCGCGGCAGTGAGATAGCCGAGCTGCCCGGCGCGGCCGTCACCCCACGACACCACCGTCCCATCCGCCAGGAGACCCAGCGCGTGCATGTCTCCAACGGCGATCTGCTGCACCGTGAGACCCGGGACCGGTGCGAGCGTCAGTCGCGGCGTCGTGGTCCCGTCGCCGAGCTGGCCATGGTCGTTCATGCCGGTCGTCTTGACCGTGCCGTCGGGGAGACGGATGACGGAATGTCCGTATCCGCCCCCGACCTGCACCGCACCGGCGGACAGGTCCATGGGCGCTGGCGGCCAACGATCGACCGTCGTCCCGTCGGACAGCTGGCCGTGGCCGTTGTATCCCCACGCCATCGCCGCGCCGTCGGTCGTCACGACCTCGCGATGGCCGACACCGTGGCCGAGTGCCACGGCATCCACGCCCTCGACAAGGGTGGGCGTCAGGAGATTCGGCAACCACGTGGCCGGATTCTCCGTGCCTCGCTGGCCCCATTGCCAGACGCTGCCGTCGATCCGGCGAGCGAGACTGTAGTACCCGCCGGCCCTGATCTCGACGATGTGGCTGAGTCCGGGGACGAGTTTCGGCTGGCGCCGGATCGTCGTCGTCCCATCACCGAGTTGACCGAATTGGTTCCGGCCCCACGCCAGGACTCGGCCGTCCGAGCGAAGCGCGAGGCTGTGCTCGATCCCAGCCGAGACGGCGACGATGCCGCTCATGCCGCTCAGCTCGATCGGCGATGGGTGTGGATCGGTCGTGCCGTCGCCCAGCTCCCCGTACGTGTTCTGATCCGCGAACGCGAGCAACCGACTGCCGACCGCGCGGACCTCCGGCGCGGCGATGGGCAGGACGGACGCGACGATCGCCAGAGCCGCAATGACGAGCAGGGCAGGCCGACGAGGGCGGAGCAGCACGAAGATCCCCCCTTCGATGTCTGGCCTTGGGCGGCGGCATCGTCGCACAGACCGCTAGACCGACGCGATGGTACGGATGTACATGACAGAACCTGTCGGGTTCAGGCGTATGCTGCCCAGATGCGCGCCAGTCGCCTGGTCAACCTGCTGCTCCTGCTCCAGAGCCGTGGCGGCCTGACCGCTGCCGAGCTCGCGCAGGAGCTCGAGGTCTCCGTGCGGACCATCCACCGCGATGTCGAGGAGCTCAGTGCGGCCGGCGTCCCGATCTTCGCGGAGCGCGGGCCGCTTGGCGGGATCCGGCTCGTCGACGGCTACCGGACGCGTCTGACCGGCATGACCGCCGACGAGGCCGAGGCGCTCTTCCTTTCCGGGCTGTCGGGTCCCGCGGCGCAGCTCGGTCTCGGTACGGTCGTCGCCGCCGCGCAGCTCAAGGTGATGGCGGCGTTGCCGCCCGAGCTCCGGTCACGCGCCTCGCGCGTCGTCCAGCGCTTCCATCTCGACGCGGCCGGCTGGTTCCAGGCAAACGAACCGGTGCCGCACCTGGAGACCCTGTCGACCGGGGTCTGGGATGGGCGCGCAGTGGCGGTCGGCTACGACCGTGGCGACGACGTCGTCGAGCGGGTGCTCGGGCCGCTCGGGCTCGTCCTCAAGGGCGGCATCTGGTATGTGATCGCGCTCGCCGACGGCCAGATCCGAACCTACCGGGCGTCCCGCGTGGTCAGCGCGACGATCCTCGACGAACCGGTCGATCGACCAGAGGGTTTCGACCTGGCGGCCTATTGGGCGGAGTCGAGTGCGGCGTACGAACGGGAGACGCCGAGCGTTCTCGTCGAGGTCCGTGTCCGCGAGGATCAGCAGTGGCGCATCAACCAGGTCTTCGGCCGCGGCACGGTCGCCGCGGCCGAGCGGGTGGATGAGGACGACCATCCGGGCACGGTGCGGCTTCGCTTGCGCCTCGGCTATCCGAACGAGGCGCCCGGCATGCTGCTGGCCGTCGGCCCAAACCTGGAGGTCATCGGACCACCTGAGGTCCGCGAGAAGGTCGTCATGCTGGCGACGCGGATCGCAGACCGCTACCGGGAGGTCGCGCCGGTCGACGCCGCGCGCTGAGGTCGGCGCATCGACCGCGACGTATCGGGGATGGACTCGGTCGTTTCGGCGGACCGGAGGAGGCGGCGGGTGCGGAGCTCCATCTCGATCTCGCGCTCTCGTTCTGCCTGGAGGATGCGGGCGAGTTCGATGTTCATCATGTGACCAGTCTGGCAGCCGTACATGCCGGAACTCGTCATGAATACGCGAGGCGTGAAAAACCGCTTGGCCGCTCCACGTCCCCACGCGTGAGCGGCCAGCGGCGATTCGGTTGTTCTTCAGTTGTTCTTCAGTTGGCGTATTCAGCGGACCACCGTCCGGTCAGGATTGCCGGCTCCGCCGTCACCCGGCATCCCGCCGGAGGATCGACGCGCCGCCGGTCGAGGGTCTTCATGTCCGGCGGTCCGTTTCGTGCTTGGCATGAAGGTACGCACGCGGATGCAACGTGACACGTGACGTCCGTCATGAAGTGGTATGGACATCTGTCCATACTCGGGTGATGGCCGTCAGAGGAGAGGTGATCGGGCCGTCACGGGCCGAACGATTCGCTGCTGCCGAGCAGCGACATCGGGCGCGTCACGCGGGTGCTCGACGAGCTCGTGTCCGTGCCCGGAACGCCGATCAAGGTCGGCCTCGACCCGCTGATCGGCCTCATCCCGGTCGCCGGCGATGCATTTGCCGCACTGGTCGGCTCCTGGGTCATCCTCGAGGCCTCGCGGTTCGGCGTCCCGAAGGTGGTGCTCGGCCGCATGGTCGCGAACCTGGTCGTCGACCTCGGCATCGGCGCGATCCCCGCTGCTCGGCGACCTCTACGACGTGGCCTTTCGCTCGAACAGGCGGAATCTCGACCTCTTCCGGCGGCACGCGCTCGACCCGGCCGCGTCGACCCGCGGCGAGGAAGCGTTCTTCCTCGGGCTGGTCCTGTTGGTCGTTGGCATCGTCGTACTGGCAGTGATGGCCCTCGGGGCCGTGATCGACGCGCTCGGCTCAGTTCAGATCTGAGCAGTGCGCCGCCGGTGGGCCGTCTGCCGCCCGGTCGTGCCCTGTCGTGCCGCGGTCGTGCCAAATCGCTCATCGAGGCGGTCATTGGTCGGATGCCCGGCGACCTACGGCTGCTGAGTTCCCCGCACGCGGAGCTCCCAGATCCGAGGTCGTTGTTGTCAGCTGCTCTACCACGAGACCATCTGACCAAGATCCGGTGACGTGTGCTCAGCCTGATGAGCGTTTGTCACAGATCCCGCGCGACCGCGCAGGGTCGCTGCCAGCGGAGGCAAGGATCGGGGCCGCGCTACCCCGCCGAGGCGATCCGCGGCACGTTCGATGCGGCGACTTTCTCCTCGAACCGACGGGCGGCCTCGTCCAGCTTGGCGAGATGCTCGGCCAGCCGGCGCCGGGCGTCCTCCGCGGCGGCGTCGAGCCCCTCGAGCTCGAAGATCCGCCAGTGACGCAGGATCGGCATGATCACCTCATCGTGGTGGACGCGCAGGTCATAGATGCCGGCCTTCGCGATCTGTGCGGCCTTGCGGATGAAGCCAGGGATGCCGGCGCCAGGCATCTCGAACGCGAGGACCTCGTCGACGATCGCGCGCACTGCCGCTGACGGCTGGACCTTCAGTGCCGCCCCGAGGATGTCGCGATAGAAAACCATGTGGAGGTTCTCGTCGGCGGCGATCCGGACCATGATCCTGTCGGCCACCGGGTCGGACGAATAGCGCCCCGTATTCCGATGCGCGATCCGCGTCGCCAGCTCCTGGAACGCCACATAGGCCAGACCGCGCAGCGTGCTCGGCGCATCGTGGTCGTAGCCCTGCTGGAGCTGGGTCATCCGTCCGCGCTCCAGCAGCACGGGATCGATGTTCCGGGTGACGGTCAGGTAATCGCGCAGCACGATCGCGTGGCGCCCTTCCTCCGCCGTCCAGCGGCCGACCCAGTTGATCCAGGCCCCGTCGCCCTTGCCGAACATCCCGTGGATGAGCCGGTGGTAGGAGGGCAGGTTGTCCTCGGTCAGGAGGCCGATCTCGAAGGCCGTCTGCGCGACACCGGTCAGCCGCGGCTGGTCGGGCGTCCACGGCTCCTTGTCGAAGTCCCGACCGAGCCGATACGGGACGTACTCGTGGGGGAACCACTCTTGCGCGACCTTGACGTGCCGATCGAACAGCCGCCCGGCCTCCGGCTCGAGCTCGACGAGCAGCTCGCGATCGGCCTCGAGGGCGTCGGCGTGGTCGAGCGCCTGGCCCGGCTCGAGGCGGCGTTCCGTGTCGGTCACATGGTCTCCTGGGTCGATTCGGCGCGGTCATACGGAGCGTACCTGCGGCGATCCCCACAGCCGCCGAGACCGATGCGCTCCTGCACACGACGGCCGGGACGGTAGACTCCGGCGCGATGCCCGAACCGCGCCGCGTGACCGCGACCCGCTACGTGACGCCGTTGCGTGAGGGTGGCTCGCTGCCAGGTCTCGTCGAGGCGGACGACGACGGGCTGTACGTCGTGAAGTTCCACGGCGCCGGCCAGGGGCCGCGCGCGCTCGTCGCCGAGTGGCTCGCCGGCGAGATCGCCCGCGCGCTGGGTCTGCCCGTGCCCGAATTGGTCCTGATCGATGTCGATCCAGGTCTCGGCGACGCCGAGCCCGACGAGGAGCTCCAGGATCTCGTCCACCGGAGCGGTGGCATCAACCTCGGCCTCGACTTCCTCCCTGGCGCCCTGGCGTTCAACCCGGCAGCCTCGCCGGTCGTCGACCCGGCCGCGGCGGCCGACGTCGTCTGGCTGGACGCGTTCGTCACGAACCCGGACAGGACCGTCGCGAACCCCAATCTCATCGACTGGCACGGGCGCACGTGGCTGATCGACCACGGCGCAGCCCTCTACATCCACCACACCTGGCGCGATCCCGAGGTCCACGCGGAGCAGCCGTTCGAGCGCGTGCGCGACCACGTGCTGCTGCCGTTCGCAGAGCCGCTCGACGCGGCCGACGCGCGGCTCGCTCCGCGGCTCGGATCGGAGCTGTTCGCCGACCTCGCGGCCGCGATCCCCGATGCGTGGCTGCCCGACGATCGAGTCATCGGTGGGGCGGATGCCCAGCGGGCGGCGTACGTCGACTATCTGGGGCGCCGGCTGGCGGCGCGCACCCGGTTCGTCGAGGAGGCGGATCGTGCCCGACGAGCCGCGTAACCCCTACCAGTACGCGATCGTGCGCGTGGTCCCCCACGTCGAACGCGGCGAGTGCATCAACGCCGGCGTCGTGCTGCTCTGTCGGTCGCTGGCGTTCATCGGTGCGCGGACATCGCTCGATGAAGCACGCCTCAAGGCGATCGCACCGGATGCCGATCCCGCCGCGATCAGGCCGCATCTGGAGGCCATCGAGCGGATCGCACGGGGAGACCCAGCCGGCGGACCGATCGCGCGCCTGTCGATCGCCGAGCGGTTCCACTGGCTCGTGTCCCCGGCGAGCACGATCATCCAGCCTTCGCCGGTCCACACCGGCCTGACCGACGATCCCGCAACCGAGCTCGAACGCCTGGTCGACGACCTGGTGCGCTGACCCCTGTCAGGCCCCGACGGGCCGTCGACCTCTGTAGGGGGCCGTCAGACGCTGATGGCCAGCGACTGCCGGCCGAGGCGCCGCGTCGCAGGCGAGTATTCGGCCCACGCGGCCGCCAGCCGCTCGACGCCCTCGACGAGCCGTTCGGGGTCCGTGCCGTACGCGATCCGGATGTGGTCCCGGAAGCCGCCGTCAGGTGAGGCCAGAGGTCCGGGCCGGACGATGACGCCATGCCTGGCGGCGAGCCGGCTGAATTGCACGGCGTCGGCATCGGGGAGCCGGATCCACAGCGACAGACCGCCCTTCGGCATCGTCCATGTCCACTCGGGGAGCCGCTCGGCCAGGGCGCGGGTCACGATCGCGCGGCGCTCGGCGGCAGCCGCGACCGTTCCGGCAACGACCTCGTCGATCCGGTCGAGGACCTGGGCCGCGATGGCCTGCGTGATCAGACTGGTCGCGTGATCGGCGACGATCTTGCCCGCGACGAGCCTGTCGATGTCGGCGCGCGGGGCGCGGATCCAGCCGATGCGCAGGCCGCCCCATGCCAGTTTGCTCAGCGAGCCGATGGTGATGACGCGATCGCCCGGGTCGAACGCCGCGATCGGCGGTGGCGCATCGACGCCGAGGGTCCAGTCGGGTGTCAGGTCCTCGACGACCTGGAACCCGTACTCGCCGGCTGCGCGAGCAAGCTCACGGCGGCGAGCCTCGGGCATCGTGGCGCCGGTCGGGTTGTGGAAGGTCGGCACGACGTAGGCGAGCCGGACAGGCACGCTCGCCGCAAGGAGTCCGGCCATGTCGACGCGGGGGCCGTCGGGGTCGACCGGCATCGGCAACAGCCGGTTGCCGGTCGTTCGGAACGCATCGATCGCGCCGATGTACGTCGGGTTCTCGAGGACGACCGCGCTGCCTGGTCCGCCGATCTGCGAGCCGATGAGGTGGACCGCCTGTTGCGCCCCGTTCGTGACGAGGATCTGGTCCGGGTCGGTCGCGACGCCCAGCCGGCCGAGGTAGGCGGCGATCCCCATCCGGAGTCGGGGCCACCCGAACGGGTCGTAGCCCATCTCGTTGAGGAGTGCCGGCACGTCGTCGCGCAATGCGGTCTCGACGCAGCCCGCGACGGCCGGCCCGGCAGGCAAGGCGCCGATCGTGAACTGGATCGCGTCGGCATCGTGCTGGACGAGCCAGTCCGGGGAACCTCCGGCCCCGGCGGACGAGCGCGCGATCCGGAATGGCGCCTCGGTATCCGTATCCTCCGGACGTGTCGGGGTGAGGGCGAACATCCCGGGACGGCGGGTCGCGACGCGGGTCCCGCTGCCCTGCCGGCTCCGTGCGAGACCGGCCAGGCGTAGTCGATCGTAGGCGGCCACGATCGTCGTCCGACTTAGCGCGAGCTCGCGGGCGAGTTCGCGCTCTGCCGGCAGCTTGGTCCCCGCAGGCAGCATCCCGATCTCGATCGCGCGAGCCAGCGCGTCGGCGAGCTGCTCATTGAGAGGGTCGGCACCGTCCGCCCACGGGCCGATCAGCTCGACGAGTGCGGCCGCCGTGACCATGGATTGCCTTTTCAGTCCACTTGGGACGAATTGGCTATTGGACTCGTCCGTCATGCCTGCCAATGTGGCACCACATCAGTCCAATGTCAACTCCGACACTCAGATGGACTGGTTCGACTGGACCGGAAAGGAAGGGCGACCGACATGACCATCGACTCCGCGATGGCCGCCCTTGCGGCGATCATCTTCATCGGACCGTTCCTCGCACTTGCCGTGGCAGCCGTCCGCTTCGGCGCCGACTCGCGGCCCGGTGTCGGGGATCCCGACCGTCGACCCTGGCTCATCGGCCACTGACCACAGCTTCTCCGCGCAGGCGAACGACCCCGGCGCTCCGCCGGGGTCGTTTCGTGTCCGGAGTCAGCCCTTGGCCGGCGCGGAGCGACGCCTTGTGGGCGCGCTTGCCGGCCTGGTATCCGGCCAGGGCCTCGGCGGAATCGACGTCGCCGAGTGTCGGGTGCTTCGGCATCACGGCGTCCATGCCCGGTAGGTCGACTCCGAGTCGCTTGCCGAGGATCGCGATGAGGCTCTTCGCCTTCATCTCGCCGATGCCTGGCAGACCGAGCAGACGCCGCTCGAGATCGGGGCCATCGACGGCCTGGGTCCAGATCCGGCTCGCATCGTTGTCGTAGTCGCGGGCGATGGCTGCCGCGAGCTGCTGGACCTTGCCGGCCATCGAGCCCGGGAACCGGTGCAGGGCGGGCCGCTCGCGGAAGACCGCGTCGAGCTTGGCCGGGTCGGTCGCCGCGATCTTGGCCGCGTCAAGGTGGCCGAGGCGGCGCTGCAGCTCGGCCGGCCCGCTGAATGCCTTCTGGACGGTCACCTGCTGGTCCAGGGCGAACCCGATCAGGAGGGCCAGGGGGCTGGCGACGAGAAGGCGGTCGGCCTCGTCGTCGCCGGTAAAGGGCAGTCGGTCGGTCGTTGCGGTCATGGCCGCATGGTAGTGGCTTGGGCGCGTGACTCGCGACGCCGCCCGAGCAGCGCTCCCGGTTGGAACCGCCAGCGTTCCAAGTAACGGCTGAAGGCGCGTTCCGCCGCCAGATGGACCGCGCAGCGTTCCGGATGGCGGCTGATCGGGGCGGTGCCGGTCATTCCGACGTCATCGTGGAACGCTGGCGGTTCCAGGGGAGGGTCGCGTGCCGGGGGCGTAGAGGGGGATGCGTTGCGCGGCCTCGTCATCCGTCCAGGTGCGGACCGCGCATTCGGCCAGGCTCGGTCCCCACGGACGTCGGCTGCCATCGGAGCCGTAGACCCCGACCATGGACCCAGTCCCGACCACGATGGCCGGGCATGGCACGCGGAAGGAGCTCGACCATGGCCTCGACCCCGATGATCCGGGTGGATGTCAGCGGGTTCCTCCCGTCGATCCTCATCCTGTTGATGCTGGTTCTCGCGAGCCTCGGCATCGTGGCCCAGGCCGCGACCGTGTGACGCGAGGACTCGCCCGACAGCGACCCATGGCCCCGGTGCGGACGTCCCCCCTCGTCCCCGGGGCCTCTCCGTGTCGCCGCGTCCGGCCGCCCGCGAATCGATGAGGCCCGGCGGATGCCGGGCCTCAAAGCTGTTACAGCGTGACGACGCTCAACCGCCGGCTCGCCACTGGGCAGCCGTCAGGCTGAGATTGCCGATGGCCGCGCGCCAGTACTTGCCCGACAGCGGCGGATCGAGATGGGCCTTCGCCCAGTACGTACGCGACGACGTGAAATAGAAGTCGCGCGCGCTGCTGGCGCTCGGGTGCGTCATCAGGATCGTGTTCATCGAGTAGTTCGTCGTGAACAGCGACCTGACCTGATGCGACACGCTGTTGATCGCCTCGGCGAAGACCACCTTCGCGCCGGTGCGCAGGAACCCGGCGCCGTAGTTGTCGACGCGCTTGATGGCGGTCGCCTTGGTCGGGTTGGCGGAACCCCACTCGGAGTTGCCGGAGGCGTAGCACAGGCGATTGAGGATCACTACCGCGTTCGGGGCCATCTGGATGTAGCGGTCGATGTAGTACTCGCCCCAGTATTTGGTGTTGGAATTGCCGTTCCCGGATGTGGCATTCAGCCCCATCCCGTCCTTGGTGTATTTCTGGAACGAGCCGTATGGACTCGGATAGCCGTTGCCGTGGCCGAGGTAGATGAGGAGGTTCGCGCCTTGTGCCGCGGACCTGACCCTCGTCCACGTCGCGTAGGGGCTGTAGATCTCGGTGACCGACGCTCCATAGGAGCGGGCGAGGTTGGCGTAGACGCGGGCACTGTCGCGGTATTTGGCCGTACTCGTCCCCGCCGGTCCGACGACCACGACGACCTTGATGCTCGCCGCGCGAGTCTCCTGTGGCGCCGCCAGGGTGCCGACGCTACCGGCGAGGGCGGCCAGCAATCCGACGACGACGATCCGCCGGGAGCGCGAGATGGACGCCCGCTGGGCGCCGATGGAACGAACCGGCAATGTCCTTGCCTCCTCTCTGCCAGAACATCGCGTGGGGGACGCGATGACGGTGAGTGGTGCCGCCCGTGGCAGGGGAGCGCGAAGGGAGGATGAGGCCGGATTGCGATCGATCCGCGGTGAGCATGCGGAGCGGTCGCGGTCACGATCCGGAGGAACCGGAGCGCGGGTGTCGAGTGCGATACCCGACGGATGACAGGGTTTCTGCCGTGGGGGGCGGCGAGTCTTCTGTTGGGCCTGTCTATCGGGGTTGACGCGTGGGGGTCGACCGGGAGTATGGCAGTGGCATCCGCGGGTTGTCTGTAGCCAGAGGTCCCATGACGCCCGCGACAGCGTGATGCCCGCGACGTTTCCGGTGCCCGGGTGCACCGCGCCGGCTGCGGCACCCACGACCATGCGGCGACTGCCTCGCCCCGATATCGGCTATGCTCCGGGCGGCCGACGTGCGGCTGCGCGATCGCGCGCACGGCCGGCACCGCCGTCGCGCTCCCGCGGATCCCCGCCCGCGACGGCACGGGACCCATGCAGGAGCAACCTTTGACCTTCGACTCGCTCGGCCTTTCGGCCGATCTGCTCGCGACCGTGGCCGCCGAGGGCTATACGACCCCGACGCCGGTCCAGGCAGCCGCCATCCCCTTCGTCCTCCAGGGCCGCGACGTCCTGGCCGCCGCCCAGACGGGCACCGGCAAGACCGCCGCCTTCACGCTGCCGATCCTGGATCGACTGCGCGGCCACGCCAACGATTCGTTCTCACCCGCGCGCCATCCGGTCCGCGTCCTGATCCTCGTCCCCACGCGCGAGCTCGCGATGCAGGTCGATGAGTCGGTGCGGACGTACGGGCGGACCGTCCCGTTGCGCTCCGCGGTCGTCTACGGCGGCATCCCGATGGAACCGCAGATCAAGGCGCTGCGCGCCGGGGTCGAGATCCTCACGGCCACGCCGGGGCGCCTGCTCGATCTCGTCGGGCAACGCGTCGCCAATCTCGGCCAGGTCGAGGTGCTCGTGCTCGATGAAGCCGACCGCATGCTGGACATGGGCTTCCTGCCCGACATCCAGCGGATCATCGAGCTCCTGCCGAAGCGGCGCCAGAACCTGATGTTCTCGGCGACGTTCTCCGAGGACATCCGGCGGCTGTCCGGGACGATCCTGCGCGACCCGGAGACGGTCGAGGTCATGCCGCGCAACACGGCAGCCGAGGCCGTCAAGCAGCTCGTCTACCCGGTCGATCGCGACCGGAAGGAGGAGTTGCTCGCCCACCTCATCCGCACCGACGACCTCCACCAGGTCCTCGTCTTCACGCGCACCAAGCTCGCGGCATCACGCCTCGCCTCACGGCTGGACCGCGAGGGTCTCGATGCGGTCGCGATCCACAGCGATCGCTCGCAGCCGGAACGCACGCGCGCGCTCGAGGGCTTCAAGTCGGGCGACATCCGGGTCCTGGTGGCCACCGATGTGGCGGCGCGAGGTCTCGATATCGAGGACCTCCCGGTCGTCGTCAACTTCGAGCTGCCGTGGAACCCGCAGGACTACATCCATCGCATCGGCCGGACCGGCCGTGCAGGCGCCTCGGGCGAGGCGATCAGCCTGGTCTGCATCGACGAGGTCGATCTGCTGCGCGGCATCCAGCGGATGCTGAAGAGGGCCATCCCGTGGACGGTCGAGGAGGGCTTCGTGCCCGATCGCTCCGCCGAGCCGCGGCCGCTCGGGATGCGGGCCGGCCACGCGCGGGTCGGTCGCGATCACCATGCGCATCGAAAGCCGGTTCGACAGCGATCGGGCGCCGGTGTCTCGGGCGCGCCGCGCGACGGCCGGCGCGCAGAGCGATCCGGAGCCCGGGACCGCCGCTAGGTCAGGTCGCGCCGGACTCCGCGACGTCGGCCTGGATGATGGCCGCGCCCGGGAAGAAGAACCCCAGCATCAGGTCGCAGGCGACGCTCTCGACCACGTAGCGGTTGACGAGCGCGTGGTGACCGACCGGGGTGAGCTCCGACGCCGGTGCGACATCGGTTCGCGGGCCGATGCTGACGTCCTTGAGCAGGACGAACTCGCCGGTCGGTCGGGTGAGGGCACGACCCGGATCGAAACCTGGCAGCGTCGGCATCTCGCCCTCGATCGTGTACGGACCGACGTCGAGCCGGATGCCATGCCACGACGCGTGGACGGCGATCGTCGGGTCGTCGTCGGCGACGGCGATCAGCACGTCGTCGATCGGGATCGTCATATTTGCCACGGGTCCGGGCCGACCGTCGAGGGGCATCCACTGGACCCGCTCCAGCGCGAGGACGCCGTCCACTTCGAGGACCTCGCGAAGGGTCCCGACGCGCGCGAGGACACCGCTGGCCACTCCCCCAGCCATGTAGGCATCGACACGAATCGGCATGCGTCCCCCGAGAACGTGCGGCAACCGTGGGCCTCTCGCGCGCGCGCGACAAGTAGCCCATGCGTACCGGCGAGCTCGATCCGGTGGTCAGGCGGACGGGCCGTCAGCGGTGCTCCCGGCAGCGACATGGATCGTCGACCGGGGTGAGGGCGAGACGGAGCAACGAGCGCAGGATCGGGCCGGGATCGGTCCGGCTCTGGTTGGTCAGCACGGCGATCGAGACACCCTGATCGGGGAGATAGCGCACCGCAGCCCTGAAGCCGAGGAGGCGGCCCGAGTGACCGACAGTTCGCCGGCCGTCGATCTCGATCGCCTGCACGCCGTAGCCGTACGGGATCGCCGATTTGACGGCCGCTGTTCCCGCCACATCGACCATGGCCTCGAGATATTCGGGCGTGAGGACCTCGCCTCCGAACAGGGCGTGCGCCCAGTGCGCGAGGTCGTCCGCACTCGCCGCGAAACCGCCGGCGCCGCCGGCCGCGGTCACGACGGAGGTGAACGGCACGAGCGGAGTGCCATCCGACAGGTCGATCGCGGGCGCCGTCCGGGCCGACGACGCGAAGCGGTAGCCGTGAGCTACGTCGACTGGAGCCTTGTCCTCGGGCTGATACCAGGTGTGGTCGAGATCGAGCGGTCGAAGGAAGCGCGCCCGCACCTGGTCGGCCAATGGGGCCTCGCCGACGGTCTCGGCGAGCACCCCGAGGACCAGGTAATTGGTGTTCGAGTAGTGCCACCCCTTGCCCGCTTCGAAGTAGGCCTTGCCGACGTACTTCATCGCCTGCGTCGCATCCCAGCGGCGGTCCGGGCGGGATAGCAGCAGCCTGTCGATGGACGCGTGGAAGAAGTAGTCGCGCAGCCCGCTCGTGTGATCGAGGAGGTGGCGGACCTTGACCTTGACGGAGATCTTCTTGAGGGCCGGCAGGTACCGCCGGACCGGGGCGTTGAGATCGATCCGGCCATCCTCGGCAAGAGCCAGGATCAGCGCGGCCGTGAAGGTCTTGCTGACGCTGGCGATCGCGAAGGACGTCGAACGGGTCACCGGCTTTTCGGCCGCGACGTCGGCCATGCCGCTGACGCCGAGCCACGTCGATCCGTCGGGCAGGACGATCGCGACCGAGATGCCCGGGATCGCGTACCGCTCGCGCAGGCGATCGAGGCGCGCCTGCAGCGCCAGGCGGGTGGCCGGCACCAAGCGTGGTCGCGTGATCGATGTCGGCGGCTCGGCCGTCGGCGGCGCGCCGGCCACGGGTCCCGGGCTCGGCGATGTCGCGGCCGGTGCGGAGGCGGCCGGGGAGCTGGGTGCGGACGAGGGGGAGGCGGCTGACGGCATCGCGCTCGAGAGCGCGGTCGTGTTCGCCGGCGTCGGCGGTGGCGTGGCTGTCGCGGTGGGTGCCGGAGATGCCGTCGTGGTGGGGCTCGGGCTGGGGCTCGGGGTGGTCGTCGGGATCGGGGTCGGCGACGCGGTCTGCGCCGGCGTCAGGACGCCGATCAGATCCGGGGCGCGCTGGGTCGCCAGGATCGGACCGAGGGTGACGGTTCCGACGGCTGCGGCGACGGCGATGGGGACGATGAGAAGGGCATGCCGGACCCCCGCCCGGCGCGCCCGGGACGCGGCCATGCAGCGCGCACCATACCGCGGAGCCCTGACGGGTACCATCCCCGGGTGTCCCGCTCCCCCGCTCCCTGCTCGTGAACGCCGCCGAGCTGCTGCGCGAGGTCGGGCTGCTGCCCGATGGCCCCGTCGTCTGGGGCCGACCGGTTCCGGCCCGCGCGGCCGGCATCTTCGTGGTCGAGCTGGGCGAGCCACTGCCCCGGGCACCGATCGAGCTGACCCGCGTCGGCAAGTGGGTCGAGCGCGTGCCCTCGTTGACCCTGGACGGCGTCAGACCCAGTTCGCGGGCGGTCGCGACGAGGCTCGGCCAGTTCTGGTTGCCGTCCCAGGTCGTGCTGTACATCGCGGCGACGACGTCGATCGGCCGGCGCATCGCGGCGCTCCAGAACACGGTGCTCGGTGACCGCCGGCCCACCTCGGGTGGACACTGGCTACACACGTTCCGGGCATCCGTCCCGATGCGGGTCTGGTGGGCCGCGACCGATGCCGCGGAGGAGTACGAGGACGCGCTGCTCAACGCCTTCGCGGCGAGCGTGCCGGCCGATGAGGTCGCTGCGCTCCACGATCCGTCGGTGGTGCTGCCGTTCGCAAATCTTCGGCGACCGACGGGCGAGCGCCGCGCCTCGGGTCTGGCCGGCTCGCTGCTGCCGGATGTTCAGGAACCCCCACCGCCGCCGACCCACGTCGTCGTGCTGCCCGATGGCGATGCCGAGGGAGCGCGTGGCGAACCGCCTGAGCGGAAGGCACGGTCCAGGAGTGGAGGCGGGAAGGTGGGGGCGACGGCGAGTGTGGCTTCGTCGACAGCTGGGCCCGGCCCGTTGAAGAGCGCCGCGCCGGACGCCCGGCTGACCGCGAGCGGCGCGGCACGCATGCGCGCCGAGCTGACCGAGCTCACCGAGGTCCGACGTCCCGAGGTGATCGCCCGGATCCGAACGGCCAAGGAGCTCGGCGATCTCAAGGAGAACGCCGACTACACCGCGGCGCGGGAGGAGCAGTCCTTCCTGGAGGGGCGCATCCAGGCGCTCGAGGCGCGATTGCGGGACGCCGTCATCGCCGAGGTGCCAGTGGTCGGGTCCGGAGCGGACATCGGGTCGACTGTGACCGTGGAGATCGACGGGTCGGAGGTCACCTACACGCTCGTGGGCTCGGCGGAGTCCGATCCGTCGGCGGGCCGGCTGTCGGCGGTATCACCCGTGGGGCGCGGCCTTGTCGGCGTGAATGCCGGGGACGAGGTCGTGATCCAGACGCCACGCGGGAGCGTCACGTACCGGGTGATCGCGGTCGACTAGAAGCGGGGTTGGGCGCGGGTGCGGGCCGTGCCGCACCGGACTGACCCGCCGGAGTTCTGCCAAATGTCCACCAGGCGACCATTGGTCGAGACCTTCTGTGTCAAATGCTCAGCAGGTGGTGCAAATGGCGCGAGATCGGCGCCTTGGGAGGCTCCGGGGCCCTGGAAAGGGCCAGTTCAGGGCCCGATCCGTGACGAGCGCTCATGTGATGAGCAAATGACAGAAACGGGGTGCCGAGGGGCGGCGCGGTGGTCGAGTTGCAGGGGGCCGGCGAAGGGCCGGCGGAAGACCGCGGGCCGGAACCTACCCCTTCCCGCCGTCGACCAACTTGTGCTCGACCGCGTAGAGCGCGGCCTGGGTCCGTGACGCCAGGCCGAGCTTGCCCAGGATGTTCGACACGTAGGTGCGCGCTGTCCGTTCCGTGATGAACAGCTCGGTGCCGATCTCCTTGTTGCTCATCCCCTGCCCCAGCAGGCGCAGGACGTCCTTCTCGCGCTCGGTCAGTGGCTCGGCCAGCTCCTCCTCGGGCGACTTCCTGGCGCGCATCCGCTGCGCCAGCAGCCGGGCCACCGCGGGATCGAGGTGGACCTCGCCGGCGAACGCCGCCCGGACGGCACCGGCGACTTCCTCGGCTTCGGCGTCCTTCAGCACATAGCCCGACGCGCCCGCTTCGAGCGCGGCCGTGACTTTCTCCTCCTCGATGAACGAGGTCATCGTCACGATCTCGGTCTCGGGCCGTTCTGCCTTGATCCGGCCGATGGCGGTCACACCGTCCATCGTCGGCATCAGCAGGTCCATGAGCACCACGTCCGGTTCGAGCCGGCGCGCCATGGCGACTCCCTCGGAGCCGTCGGCGGCCTCGCCCACGACCTCGATGTCGGCCTGGTGGTCGAAGAACATCTTGAGTCCCATCCGCACGACCGCATGGTCGTCGACGATCAGGACGCGGATCGGGGCTGGGTCGGTCACATCGGCTCCTGGCGCCGATCCGGCGCCGGTCGTGGAGGTCAGGACGGAAACGCGGGCGGGCGTCGTCGAGTCTAGCAAAGGACCATCCTCCGGCTGCGGTTGGGGTCTCAGGCGGTTTCGGACGCTGTGTGGTCGAGAGTCCGGCCGGCGGAGAGGACCGCCGCGACCAGCTCGCTCGGGCGGAAGGTCTTCCGCACGAACCCGTCGGCGCCGCTCTCGAGGACTGCTGACTCGAGCGAGTCGGACCAGCTCATCGCGAGGATGCGGACTGTGGGCAGGCGTGCGCGAAGTCGGGCGATGAAGGCCATGCCACCATCGACCTCGGGCAAGCGTGGATCGACGATCACGACGTCCGGTTCGGAGTCGATGGCGAGATCGAAGGCTGGGCCGGCCAGGCCGGCACTGGCGACGACCGTACAGCGGCCGCCGATCGCAAGGAGTCCGGTCAGGCTTTCACGCACCCGATCATCGGCATCGACGACCAGGACGCGGATCGGGCCGTCGTACCGGGGACTGGTGTGTGACATTGCCCCATGGTGGGGCGCGACCGGGCGACCACGAAAGAGACCTTCGCCGGGGCGTCGGCTCGGCGGAACGTCCGCAGGCGCCTACGTCATCCGTCGCGGATCGAGGTGACCTCCTGAGGGCTCGGGGCCCGCTGGACGCCGCTCGCAGCGGCGAGCCGATCCAACGCGGCGTCGTCCATCGTGACCTCGACCGTGGTGCCTTCGCCCGGCCGGCTCGTGCACGAGAACCTGGCGCCGACGCGCTCGGATCGGGCCCGCATCCCGGCCAGGCCGAGGTGGCCCTCGGGCACCCGCTCCGGGTCGAAGCCCTTGCCGTCGTCCTCGACGCGGAGGCGGACGCCGCCGTCATTCCGGCGGACCTCCACGCGGACCCGGTGCGCCACCGCGTGCTTGACCACGTTGTGGAGCGCCTCCTGGGCGATCCGGTAGAGCACCTCCTCGGCGGGGAGCGGCAGGCGCTCGGGCAGGTCGCTATCCACGACGATCGGCAGGCCGAGCCGGCCCTGCAGTGCCGCCGCGTGCGTCTTGAGTGCCCGGGACAGACCGTCCTGCTCGAGGTTGCCCGGCCGCAGCTCGAAGATCAGCGCACGCATCTCGGCGAGCGCTTCGCGCTGGAGCTCGCGCAGCTGGCCGAGCTGCTCCCGCGCGGCCTCGGGATCGCGATCGAGCAGCATCTCGACCGAGCGCGCCACGAGTGTCATCGAGAAGAGGGCCTGCGTGACCGAATCGTGCAGTTCGCGGGCCAGGTGGGCTCGCTCCTCGCCGGCCGCCAGCTCCCCGGCCTGGCGACGCAGCTCGTTCTCGAGCCGGACCTGGTCGCTCACGTCACGCGTCGCGCCCTGGATCCCGGCGAAGGTGTCGCCGTCGGTGATGCCGATCGCGCGCACGTCGACCGGCACGCGGCGCCCATCCGGTCCGCGCAGCACGAGCGCCGCCTGCTGTTCGCGGTCCGGGTGCGCGACGAGCTCTGCCCAGCGGTTCCCCGCCAGCGGGATCGTGGTCTGATCGACAAGCGCCGAGAAGTGCTGCCCGAGCAGGTCGTCCGCCATGTGGCCGGTGACTCGCTCGATCGCGTCGGACAGGAACGTGAACCTGCCCTCGGAATCGGTGGAGAAGACGATATCCGGAGAGTTCTGGACCAGGAACCGGAAGCGCTCCTCCGACTGGCTCAGCTCCCGCTCGAGGCGGAGGCGCTCCGAGATGTCGCGCGCCACGCCATTGATCCCGACCAGGGCGCCGTCCTCGACCTTGCCGATGACGTTGATCTCGAGCTCGCGCGGCGCACCGCTGCCGTCGAGGAAGTCGATGCGGATCGAGTGGACGGTCGTCGGGTCGCTGACGACAGCCTCGTAGCTCGCGGCCGCCGCGGGCGCCCAGCCCGGCGCGACGAACTCCGTGAAGTGGCGGCCGAGAGTGTCTTCGCGGTCCCAACCGAGCATCGTGAAGGCCCGGTCCGACAGGAAGGTGTAGCGACCCTCGGCGTCGGTCGCGAACACGAGGTCCGGCGACGACGACGCGAGCGTGCGATAGCGGTCCTCGGAGGCGCGCAGGTCGCGCTCGAGTCGATCGTGGTCGCGCATGTCGCGCACGGATCCGTTGGCGCCGGTGAACCGGCCGGCCTCGTCAAGCGTCGCGTGGGCGATGAACTCGGCCGGCACAGCCGACCCGTCGCGGTGCTTGAGGTTGAGCCGGCCGCGGACTTCCTGCGAGGGACCCTCGAGTGCCGCCGTCCAGTCGATCTCGGCGACGTCGCTCGACGTTTCGTGGACCATCGCGCCGAAGTGCTGGCCGAGGAGCTCGTCGGGGCGGAAGCCGGTGAGCCGCTCGACGGCGGCAGACAGGAACGTGAGGCGCGCGTCTGCCCCGATCGACCAGATGAGGTCCGGGGCGTTCTGCACGAGGTACCGATAGCGCTCCTCCGATTCGCGCAGCTCACGTTCGAGGCGTGAGCGCTCGGAGACGTCGCGGACCGTGCCTTGCGCGCCGACCCAACGGCCATCCTCGAACACACCGGTCGTCGTGACCTCGGCCGCGAAGGTCGACCGGTCACGCCGCACCAGGATCAGCGGCACCCGTTCGACGAGGTCGGGGTCACGGCTCACCGCCCCGTACGCCTCCTGCGCGATCGGCATCGAGTCCGGGTGCGTCAGGAAAGCGAAATGCTCGCCGATGATCTTGTCGATCGGCCAGCCGAACAGCGCCTCGCCGGAATCGGCCATGAACGTGAACACGCCCTCGTCGTCGGCGCGCCACATGACGTCCGGGGTCGTCTGGACGAGGCCCCGGAAGCGGGCCTCCTCCTGGGTGACACGGGCGAGCAGGTTCGAGTTCGTGAGGGCGATGGCGGCCTGGTCGGCGAGGCCCTGGAGGAGATCGAGATCGTCGGCCTCGAACGCGCGTGGCTGGTTCGTCGAGATCGCCAGGGTCCCGATGACCTCCCCGCCGGGCGCCCGCAGCGGCGCCGCGGCCATGCCGACCAGGCCCATCCGGCGGGCGACGTCCTGGTCGTCCGGCTCGTGCGGGATGCGCGGGTCCGCCAGGTAGTCGGACGTCCAGACGGGGTTCCCCTCCTGGGCGGCC
This sequence comes from uncultured Chloroflexia bacterium, assembly GCA_963780425.1. Lineage (GTDB taxonomy): Bacteria > Chloroflexota > Limnocylindria > Limnocylindrales > CSP1-4 > SPCO01. The sequence continues at coordinate 36,162 of CAWABZ010000005.1, forward strand.
AGCCCGTTGATCCCGCCCCCGAGAGGGAACCGCATCCCGAGCAGCCAGTCGCGGGTCTCCGGGTCGGCGCCGCCCGATACGACCACCGGGATGAGGTACTCGCCGCCAGGCGCTATCCGCGTCAGGTGCGCGCCGTCGCTTTCGAGCAGGCGCTTGGCGTCCTCCACGACCCGTTCGAGGACCTCGTCCGGGTCCCGCAGCGCCGCGATCCGGGCGGTGATGTCGCGCAGGGTGCGCTCCGTCTCGGCCCTCCGCTCGAGAGCAAGCCTGGACCGCTCGAGCTCATCGATCAGGCGCGCGTTGGTGATGGCGATCGCGGCCTGTTCGGCGAGGCCGCCAAGGACGGCCGCATCGAGCTCGTCGAACGCGTTCGGTTCGTGGCTCATGACCTCGATGGCGCCGAGCGGACCGCCCTCACCGATGATCGGCACCGCGATGAGGTCGCGGACCTCGGCGAGCTCCGCGAGCGAATCGGTCAGGTCGTCGTGATCGAACTCGGCCGAGCTGTAGTCGCCGACATGGATGACCCGCCGTTCGGCGACTGCCTTGCCGGCGACGCCCTTGCCGACCCGCAGGCTGTTGAGCTTCAACGCCTCACGCTGCGCATCGGGCAGTCCGGCATCGTAGGCCCACAGCAGCGTGCCGTGGTCCGGGTCGTACTGGTCGATGACCGCGCCATCGGCGCGCAGCAGTCGACGCGCCTCGTCGACGACGTCCTGAAGCACCTCATCCGGTTCGCGCAGGGCGGTGATCCGCGCCGCGATCTGGCGCAGGCTGCGCTCGGCTTCGGCGCGCCGCTCGACGTCGGCCTGGGACCGCGCCAGCGCCTCCATGAGGTTGGCGTTGACGATCGCGATCGACGCGTGCGTGGCAAGGGCCGACAGCGTCTCCGCGTCGGCATCGCTGTACGCCCCGGGGCTCCGCGATACGACCGACAGCACGCCCAGCGGCCGCGCGTCCTCACCTGTCAGCGGGACCGCGATGACCGCCCGGATGCCGGCGCTGCGGATGAACTTCTCGATGCCGGGCGTCGTCTCGAAACGGTCGTCCGCGAGGTAGTCGGGCGTCATGTACGGGCGCTGGTGGGCGAACGCGAGACCGGCCACTGCCTGTCCCGGTTTGATGCCACTGGTACGGCCCCATTCGGGGACGTCGCGCATCGCGTCGCCGGCCGAGTACGCCCACAGCAGCGAATTCGTCGTGTCGTCCCACAGGTCGATGCGTGCGCCGTCCGACTCCAGCAGGCGAGCCGCCTCGACGACGATCCGGTCGAGGACCTCGTTCGGGTCGAGGATCGACGACACCCGCACGGCGATCTCGCGCAGCGTCCGTTCCGCGTCGGCGCGGCGCGCGTTCTCCTCGCGCGATCGTTCGAGGTCGGCGATGAGTCGGACATTGGCGATGGCGACGGCCGCCTGGTCTGCCAGGCCGGCCAGGACCGCGGCGTCCTGCTCGTCGAAGCCGTCCTTCCGGTCGACATACACGGTGATCGCGCCGATGACCTCCCGACGGCGCAGGAGCGGGGCGGCCATGACCGACCGGATCCCGCTCTCGCGCACGAATGCGTCGCGTTCGGGGGTGTGCTCGAACCGCTGGTCGGCGAGGTAGTCGCCGCTCCATTCGACCTTGCCCGTCCGCAGGGTCATCCCCGACACGCCGGCGTCGGGCTGGAGCTCGACCTCGGTCAGGAATTCCCGGTTGTAACTGAGGCGCGCGTCGGTATGGCGATACGCGCCCCCGGCCGCGTCGGCCGGGTCGATCAGATCGATCATCGCTCCGCTCGAGCGCAGGAGTCGCGTGGCGGCATCGACCACGGCCTGCAGGATCTCGTCCTTGTCGCGCATCGAGGTCACGCTCGCGGCGATCTCGCGCAGGGTCCGTTCTGCTTCGGCCGTCCGGGCCAGGGCGGTGCGGGACTCGGCGAGCTCGGCGATGAGGCGGGCGTTAGTGATCGCGATGGCCGCCTGGCCGGCGAGCGCGCGGATGAGCGCAGCGTCGGCCTCACCGAACGCGTCGGGTCGGGCGGCATAGACCTCGATGACGCCGAGCGGACCGTGCTCGCCGGTGATGGGGGCCGCGATCATCGAGCGGAAACCTGTCCGCGCGTAGAAGTTCGTGTTGTCGGGCCCCGGCGGAAAGAGCGCCGCGAGGTCGTCACCGGCGACCACGACACGGTCCTCCGCCACCGCGATGCCCGTTGCGCCCTGCCCGACCGAGATCCAGAGGTTCGCCCGTTCCTCGGCCGTGAATAGACGACGCAGGCCGTCGTCGTAGGCCCAGCGCAGGTCGCCGGTCTCCGGGTCGAGCAGGTCGAGGATCGCGCCCTCGCCGCCGACCAGCCGGCTCGCGAGCTCGACGACCTCCTGGAGGATCTCGCCCGGGTCGCGCAATGCCGTGATACGGGCGGCGATCTCGCGCAGCGCCTGCTCGGCGTCCGCGCGGCGTGCGAGGTCGTTCCGCGAGCGATCGAGCTCCTGCCGCGATCGATCGAGCTCCTCGATCAGGCGCGTGTTCGCCATCGCGCTGGCGGCGTGCTCGGCGAGCGAGCGGACCAGCGCGATCTGCGCAGCGTCGAACGCGTCCTCCCGCTTCGAGAACGTCCCGAGGGCACCGAACACCTCGTCACCCGCGGCGAGCGGCGCGACGACCATCGACCTGATGCCGAGGTCATCGACGACGCGATCGGCGCTGGCCGCATGCCGGAAGGACTGGTCCGCCCGGTAGTCGGAGGTCATCACGACCGCCCGTTCCGCGACGGCTCGGCCGAACATGCCGACGCCCGGCGCAAGCTCGATCGCGCGGATCCATTCGCGCGTGCGCGCGCGCTTGATACCGGCGTCATGAGCGAACCGGAGATTGCCCGTCGTCGGGTCGACGAGATAGACCATCGCGCCGTCCGCGTCGAGCAGGCGCGCGGTCTCCTCGACCGCGTCGGTCAGCAGGTGGTGCAGGACACCCGTGCCGCCATCGGGGTCGAGTCGGCGATCCGCCGCGCGCGGACGGGGCGTCTTGGGCGCGGGACGAGGCTTCGCCGGGCGATTGGATCGGGACGGCGCGGTCATGGGGCGTGAGGATACGCCGGGCCGTCGAACACAGGGCATCGCCGTTCGGCCATGCCGGCTACGTCATCTGGCATATGCGGTGGTCGACGCGGGACGGTGGTCGGCCGAGGGCGAGCGTCCGGTCGATCCGGCGTCCCTTGCCGGGCGCGATGCGAGGGCGCACGGGCCGACGATGCCCCCATCACCGACCGGCACAAGACCGGCGCCACCGAAACGAGGTCCCGACACCGAGATGTTCGCCACCCGAACCACCTTCCGTGCTTCCGACGTCGTCATCCGCGCCGCGATCGTGGGTCTTGCGCTCGCCACCGGATACATCCACCTGACCCTGGGCGGGCTGCTGTTCACCCTGAACGCGATCGGTTACTTCGTCGCCGCCGCCGCGATGATCGTCCCGCTCGCCCTCGCGGTCCGGTTCCGCTGGTTCATCCGCCTCGGGCTCATCGGCTATGCGGCAACGACCATCGTCGCCTGGGCCATCCAGGGCCCGTACTTCGAGACGGCCTACATCGCCAAGGCCATCGAGGTCTCGCTCATCGCCCTGCTCGCCATCGACTTCGCCCGCATGGACGGCAACCCCGTCGCGGTCGTGAAGCGCGAACTGGGAGCCCTGAACACGCTCGTCAGCTCGCGTGGCCGCTCGGCCGGCGCCGAGGCCTAGGATCCGCGATCCACGCTACCGTTAGCACATCACCGATAGACACCCGGGATCAAGCCGCGTCCACGTGACGCGGCTTGACCTTGGCCCGAAGGAGTCCCCGAATGAAGCGTTTCCTCCAGGGTGCGGCGCTCGCCGGCATCGCCGTCCTCGCCGTCGCCTGTTCCGGCGGCGGCTCGACGCCGGCCCCGGCCACGGTGGCCCCAGGCAGCCCGGGCGCCTCGGCACCGGCCGGCAGCGGCCTCGTCGTCGTCGCCAAGGACACCGCGTTCTCGCCGACGTCACTGACGGTCAAGGCCGACACCCCGACCGAGATCGTGCTCGATAACCAGGACGCGGCGCCGCACAACATCGCCATCAAGGACGCCGCAGGCGCGACGGTGTTCAAGGGCGAGATCGTCACGTCCAAGCAGGTGACGAACGCCGTCCCGGCACTCCCCGCGGGCTCGTACACGTTCTGGTGCGAGGTCCATCCGGCCATGACCGGGACGCTCACCGCCGAGTAGTCGCAAGCTTTCAAACCAGAGCACCAACGGCTCCGAGTCCGATGTGGACGAGGGGCCGTTCCCGTTCAGGGGTGCCATGGGCCTCGAGGCTGGAGAATAGGATTCGAGGCCGGACCGACGATCACAGGGAGGCGCATGCTCGAGATCGATGACCTGGCGAAGCGCTACGGGCCGGTCGTGGCGCTCGACGGCGCGACCTTCACCGCCCGACCCGGGCGGGTCGTCGGCTTCCTCGGACCGAATGGCGCCGGCAAGACCACGACGATGCGCTGCATCTTCGGGCTCGCCCGGCCCGATCGGGGCACGGTCCGCTGGAAGGGCGAGCCGGTCGATCGAGAAGCCCGCCTCCGCTTCGGCTATATGCCCGAACAGCGCGGCCTCTACCCGCGGATGCGGGTCGGCGAGCAGATGAGCTACTTCGCGCAGCAGCACGGGATGCGCGCGCGCGACGCCGATGCTGCCGCGGCGCGCTGGCTCGACCGGATGGGTCTCGGCGATCGCGCGAAGTCGAAGCTCGAGGAGCTGTCCCATGGCAACCAGCAGCGCATCCAGCTGGCCGTGGCGCTCGCCCACGATCCGGAGCTGCTCGTCCTCGATGAGCCGTTCTCCGGGCTCGACCCGATCGGCATCGCCACGATGACCGAGGTCGTCCACGAGCAGGCGGCCGCTGGTGTCGGCGTGCTGTTCTCGAGCCACCAGCTCGACCTCGTCGAGGACGTCTGCGAGGACGTCGTCATCATCGCCCGGGGCAGGATCGTCGCCGCGGGCGCGATCGATGAGCTCAAGTCCCGCTCGGGCCGCCGTCACCTGGAGGTCGAGGTCGTCGGGTCCGACGGCGCGTGGCTCGATGGCGACGGTTCGCTCACGGTCCTGGAGCGCGACGGCGATCGCGTCAAGCTGCTGGTGGCGGATGACGTCGATCTCGAAGCGATGCTTGCGCGGGCACAGGCGGCCGGTGAGGTGCGCGCGTTCACCTATCAGCCGCCGAAGCTGTCGGAGCTGTTCATGGAGGCGGTGACGCCGACGGCCGCGACGCCGACTCCTGCCCTCGAGGCGGATCGATGAGCCGCTGGCGAAGCGTCTGGCTCGTCGCGAAGCGCGAGATCCTCGAGCGTGGCCGCAGCCGCGGCTTCGTCTTCTCCGTGCTGTTCACGACGGTCCTCGTCGTCGGGTCGTTCATCGTGCCGACGCTGCTGTTCGGCGACGAGGAGACGACCCGGATCGGCCTGGTCGAACCGGCACCGCCCGGGCTGGCGCTCGCGATCAAGGCCACGGCCGGACAGATGGATCGTGCCGTCGAGACCGTCCCGTTCGATAACGCCCAGACCGCTGATGCGGCCCTGACCGAGGAGTCGATCGACGCGGTCGTCGAGGTGCCGAGCGACCTGTCCTCGGCTGGAACCATCCTGTTCGCGAAGGAGCCCGACCAGCTCGTCACGCAGCTGGTCTCTGCGGCGGTCGTCGCGCTCCGGGTGCAGGACATCATGGTCGACGCCGGGGTCGATCCGGGCGCGCTCATCGGCGCGCAACAGGTTCCGACTGTCACGTCGCTCGATCCGCAGACGGACGCCGATCAGTCGCGCTTCCTGTTCGCCAACATCGGGGCGGTGCTGATCCTTGTCGGGATCTTCAGCTTCGGCTTCACGGTGCTCACCGGCGTGGTCGAGGAGAAGCAGAGTCGGGTCGTGGAGGTCGTCCTCGCCACGGTCCGCGCACGAGACCTGCTCATGGGCAAGGTGCTGGGCATCGGTATCCTCGGCGTCGTCCAGCTGCTCGTGTTCGTGGTCGCGGCGCTCGCCGCCGCCGTCTTGACGAACCGCTTCGCCCTGCCTGCGACGACGCCCTCCGCCATCGCATTGCTGGTCGTCTGGTTCGTGCTCGGCTATGCGCTGTATTCAACGGCGCTCGGCTTCCTCGGCGCGCTCGCGTCACGGCTGGAGGAGGCGTCGAACGCGTCGACACCGGTGACGATGATCGCGATGATCAGCTACTTCGTGGCGATCTTCGCCGTCATCAACGACCCCGAGGGGATCGTCGCCCGGGTGGCAACCTTCGTCCCCGCCTCCGCGCCGTTCGTCGTGCCGCTCCGGGCAGCGTTCGACGCGATCTCACCTGTCGAGGTGGCCGTCGCCATCCTCGTGACCGTCATCGCGATCTGGGTCCTGTTCGCGATCGGCGCCCGCGTCTACGCGGGCGCCGTGCTGCAGACCGCGGGGAGGATGAAGGTGCGCGACGCCTGGCGGTCTGCCGGGGAGTAGCGCGAGCCGGCTCAGTCCAACGGTTCGAACAACCCGGGCAGGCCCCCGGCGTGCCAGAACACCACACGCTCGCCGTCCCACGCTCCGGAGCGGATCCCGGCAATGAGCCCGGCGAGCGCCTTGGCGGTGTAGATCGGGTCGACCAGGATCGCCTCGGTCCGGCCCAGCATCGCCGCCGCTTCGGCGGCCTCGGCGGTCGGCCGGCCGTAGCCGTCGCCGATGTGCGTCTCGTCGAGGTCGATAGACGCGTCGGCGGCCCCGCCCAGCTCGCCGACCGTCGCCGCGATCGCCGGCCGTAGATCCGCCGCCGACCGCGCGACGACGACGCCCGTCACCGCCATCGAAGGCGGCAGGCCGGCGCGCAGGCCGGCCTGGGTCCCGCCGGTCGCAGTGGGCAACACGACGCGGTCGATCGTGAGTCCCTCCTCCGCTGCCTGTGCCGCGAGCTCGCGGGCGGCCAGCATCTGCCCGAACGCTCCGACGGCGCCCGAGCCGCCGACGCCGATCACGTACGGGCGTCCGCCGCGCTCGGTCACTTCGTGTGCCACCCGCGCGACCGCAGCCTCCCGCTCATCACGATCGGCGCCCTCCAGCAGGTGCATCGTCGCGCCGAACGAGCGGGCGATCCGGATGCCGGGGCCGGGCGGATCCACCTGCGGTCCCGACAGCACGAGGTGGACGTCCAGGCCGGCCCGCGCCCCTGCCGCCGCCGTGAGCCGCGCGTGGTTCGACCAGCGCCGGCCGCTCGTCACCAACGTGTCGCAGCCATCGGCCAGCGCGGCACCGACGAGGAACTCGAGGTTGCGCAGCTTGTTGCCACCGAAGGCCAGCGGCAGGAGGTCCTCGCGTTTCGTCCAGATCTCGACCCGGCCCCCGAGCGCGGCACTCAAGCGCGGCAGCGCGTGGAGCGGCGACGGCGCGTCGAACAGCGGGAATCGGGGCGGGGAGGCCATCCGCGCCGATGGTAGCGACCTATCATCGGCGTATGCCCGAGCCAGTCGAGCCCACGACCCATCTCGGCATGACGGCATGGGGCTTCGCGTTCCCAGGTGAGCTGCGCGATCGACTGACCGCGCTCGCACTCGATGGGACGAAGACCGCGACAGCGAGCCTGGGAGTGGACTACGTCGTCGATGGCGTCATGCCGCCGCGCGCCGGAGACCGCGAGGTCATGCTCGACTCGAACGGCCGGCCTGTCGCGATCGTCGAGATCACCCGTGTCGAGCTCTCGACGATCCGGTTGGTCGGTGACGAGTTCGCCCGTGCCGAAGGTGAGGGCTTCGCGGATGCCTCCGAGTGGCGGACCTCGCACGAGGACTTCTGGAACGGTTACATCGACGATCTGCGGACGGGCCTCAAGGATCCGTCGTTCGAGCTCACCGAGTCGACCGTGGTGGTGTGCGAGTGGTTCAGGGTGGTCGAGCGCCTGGAGCCGGCGCGCTGATGGCGACACGGATCACGCCCAGCGATCGCGTCACCAGCGTGGGCCAGCACCCGGGGATGGAGCGCTCGATCGCGATCTCGCGACCGACGGTCGGCTCGGAGCGACTCTATTCATCGATCGTCTCGACCGCCCCGGGCGACAAGACCCGCATCCACCATCACGGCGACTGTGAGACGTCGATCTACATCGTCTCCGGGAGCGCGCGGTACACCTGGGGCCTGACAGGCCTCGAGGATGAGATGACGGCATCGACCGGCGACTTCGTCTACATCCCGGCGGGCGAGATCCACGTCGAGGAGAACGCGAGCGAGACCGAGCCACTGGTCGTCGTGCTGACACGGAACTGCCCGGATTCGCATGTGGTCTACCTCGACGGCGGCCCGGACGGCGCCGACGACGTGCCCGCCCCCTGCTGAGGCCGAACGATGACCGTCGGCTGGCGCGACCGCACGCTGCTGGACCTGCTGACCGAGCACGGCCTGGATCTGCTCCCGGAACACGAGTTCCCGAACGACGGTTGGTCCGGGGCGACCTTCACGAGCCTCGTCGATGGGTCCGGCCGGCGCTACGTCCTGAAGCGCACCTCGCTCGATCGCGATTGGATCGCCCGGGCCACGCGCGACGATGCACTCCGCGAAGCCTGGGTGGCCGCTCTCCCGCCGGGGGCGATGGCGTGGATCCCGCGCGCCATGACGCCCTACCTTGGAGCCGCTGCCGATGGCGACGGCGTCGCGATCCTCACGCCGGACCTCTCGAACGAGCTGATCGCCTGGGAGCGGCCGGGTCACGACCCGGACATCGATGAGGCGACGCTCGATCGCGTCCTCCGTGCGATGGCGCGTCTCCATGCCGTGCCCTGGAGCAGGATCCTGGAGTCGGCCGCCGAACGCGAAAGCCAACCGCCGCCGCCGTGGTGTCCGCTGGCGGAGCGCCTGACGCTGCTCACCCCGACGTCCGCCGCCCGTTACCAGGCGGAGGGCAACCCCGTCGGCAACCGGTTCCTGGCGGGCTGGGAGGCGTTCGCGCGTCGGGCGTCGTCGAGCGCCTGGGAGCTCGTGGACCGGCTGTCCGCCGATCCGTCGCCGCTGGTCCTGGCGCTCGAGGTGCTGCCGTGGGTAGGGCTGCACGGGGACCTGAAACTCGCCAACGTCGCGCTGCTCCCCGGAGATCAAGTGGGGTTCATCGACTGGCAGATGACACTGCGAGCCCCGATCGCAGTGGAGCTGGGCTGGTTCCTCGTCTCGAACAGCGGCTCGCTGCCGGTCGGGCCCGACGAGGTGATGCGCCGCTACCGGAATGCGCTCGAGTGGGACAGTGGCCGCTGGGCGGCCGAAGGTGCTCCGAACGACTTCGCCGGCATTGCCGGCGATTGGGACCTGCAGCGCGACCTGACCTGGATCGTGGGCCTGTTGCTGCGCGGCTGGCGCAAGGGCCTCGACGCAGAGGCCGGCGTGAAGCTGCCGTCAGGGATCAGCGCCGCGGATGACCTCGCGTGGTGGAGCGAGCAAGCCGTCGACGCGTCATATCGCCGGCTCTGACCGCCGGATCACGAAGGAGAGCGACCATGCCGAAGCACGTCCCGAAGCTTCCCGGTGTCGAGCCGGGGCCGTATCCCTTCTCCCAGGTCGTCGAGGCGAACGGGTTCGTCTTCCTCGCCGGGCAGGTCGGCGATGCGCCGGGATCGCACGGCGCGGTCCCCGGCGGCATCGAAGCCGAGACCCGGGCCATGCTCGACAACGTCGGGCGGCTCCTCACGGCCGCCGGGCTCACCTTCGCCGACGTCGTCAAGGCCACGGTCTATCTCCGGGACTTCGGCGACTTCGCGGCCATGAACACGGTCTACCGCGAGTACTTCCCGGACGATCCGCCGACGCGGGCGACGGTCGGCGTCACGGCGCTGGCGGCCGACTATTCGGTCGAGATCGAGGTCATGGCTGCCCGTTGAGGGGAGTGGCGCGGTCCCGCGCGGGCGGGTCGTGTGCACCACGTGACCGTATCTGCGATCGAGCGCAACCTCGCTGCCGATCTGGTGCATCGGGGGCACCAGCAGTCGACATAGAGGGCCCTTGTTGCCGATCTGGTGCATCGGATGACCCGCGGGGAGGATGGGGCGCACGCCAAGCTCCCGAATGGTCACCACGTGCACGCCGCGTCGGTAATGGCTCGACAGGGCTGGAACGCGATCATCGACCCTTCACCTCACCGAGGAAGGTCGCGACGCGGTCGAGCGCGTCGTCGAGGACCGGCTTGAGGCCGTGGCCGAGCTTCGGGTATGTGACCAGCTCGGCCGGGCCGCCGAACCTGGTCACCGCGGCACGCAGCAGTTCGATCCGGGCGAACGGGTCGGATTCGCCCGAGAGCAGCAGCACCGGGCAACGGATCGCCCCGAAATGCGCCGTTCGGGCGTCGGTCCTGTCCGGGGAACCGGGCGGGTGCAGCGGGAAGGAGAAGAGCACGAGCGCCGCGTAAGGCGCGCCCGGCTCCGCCGCGGCCAGGCTGGCGACCCGGCCGCCGTACGAGTGGCCGCCGACCACGACATCCGGCCTGCTCGGCACGACCTTGTGGAACGCGGGCAACGCCTCCTCGGCCTTGCGCTTCGGCAGGTCGATGGCCGTCGTGGCTATGCCGCGGGCGCGTAATCCGTCGACGAACGGCGCCATGCTCGCCGAAGTCCCGGAGGCGCCGTGTCCCAGGTAGCAGTGGAGCGTCATGTCGTCGGTAGCGTAGCCTTCGGCCATGACCGATGGACTGTCGCGCTGCTGGTGGTCCGGTGCCGAGAGCGCACGGCCGGACCCGCGGATGGTCGAATACCACGACACCGAATGGGGCGTGCCGACGCACGACGATCGGGAGCTGTTCGAGCGACTCGCACTCGAATCGTTCCAGGCGGGGCTGTCCTGGTCGACGATCCTCAACAAGCGCCCGGCGTTCCGGGCCGCCTTCAAGGACTTCGAACCGCGGGTCGTCGCGGCATTCGACGACGACGACCGAGCGCGCCTGATGGCCGATGCCGGGATCGTCCGCAATCGGGCCAAGATCGACGCCACGATCGGCAACGCGGCCGGGGTCCTGGCCCTGGCGGACGAGTTCGGGTCGTTCGACGCCTACCTGGCGACGATGGTGCCCGGCCCGCCGGCACCCCTGCCGGCCGGGACGAAGGGCGGCGAGATCCCAGCCTCGACGCCGGTGTCCGATGCGCTGTCGCGTGACCTGCGGAAGCGCGGCTTCAAGTTCGTCGGCACGACGATCGTCTACGCGTTCATGCAGAGCGTCGGGCTCGTCGACGATCACCTGCCGGGCTGCTTCCGGTACGGCGTGACACGCTAGCTGTCACAGGCCCCGCTGAGACTCCGGCCATCAAACCAATGCACGGAGTCCTCGACACATGATCACCATCGACTGCCCGCTCTGCGCGGGCGAAGCGACGACCGACGAGACCTTCTCGGACATGACCTGCGCCGGCTGCGGCGTCACGGTCGACATCGCGCCGGATCTGGCGACCTCGCTCGACGCGGCGGCCTGAGCGACGGCGGCGTGGCCGGCATGACGGTCGCGCGACGCAACGCGCGCACCGACGCGTAGGCCAGCATCAGGACGATCAAGCAGATCCCCATCACGGCGATCGTCGTCGAGCCACTGCTCAGATCGATGAGCACGCCGCCGGCGACCATGGCGATCCGGGCCCGTCGCGTGCCCTACGATCGCTGCCATGGACGAACGGACGGCCGCCGACCAGATCGTCGGGGCCGGACGCCGACTCGGTGCACGCGGGCTCATCTCGGCGGGCGAGGGCAACCTGTCGATCCGGCTCGACGGGGACCGCGTCGCGATCACGCCACGCGGCCGCCGCAAGGACGAGCTGGCCGAGCGGGACGTGGTCGTGATGGCGATCGGCGATAGACAGAGCGGCAGCAGCTCCGCGTCGGGCCTCGAACCCTCATCGGACCTCGGGATCCACCTGGCTGCCCTTGCCGCGCGGCCCGACGTCGCGGCGGTCGCCCACGCCCACCTGCCGGCAGCGATGGCGCTCACCCTCGCAGGTGAGATCCCGGATCCGTCCGCGTTACCCGAGACGGCGCTGTTCATCCCGCGGCTGCCTTATCTGACGTTCGGGGAGCCGGGCAGCGACGATCTGGCAGCCCGGATCGCCGAGGCGCTGACCGCCGAGCCCGCGCCGTACGCCGATGTCGTGCTCCTCGAACGACACGGCGCGGTGGCCGTCGGCCCGGACCTGGCGACTGCCATCGATCGCCTCGAGCTCGTGGAGGTCCTGTGCCGGACGTGGCGCGACAACCTGCTGATCCGCGCGGCACGGACGACACTCGACCAGCGCCCATCGGGCCGTCAGGGGGCTGGACCGACCGAGTAGCATCGGTCTCGCCCAGACCGCTGCCGAACGGCAACGAAGCCACGTGGAGGGACTATGGAAACCCGCAAGTACCTGGCCGAGCTGGTCGGCACGTTCCTGTTCCTGACGATCGGGTATTCGTCGGTCGCGGCACTCGGGGTTGCGGATGTCCCCAACCTGCTCGTGGTGCCCTTCGCGTTCGGCTTCGGCCTCCTCGCGGCGATCTTCGCGGTCGGCCACATCTCGGGCGGCCATTTCAACCCGGCCGTCACGGTCGCGGCAGTGCTGGACAAGCGGATCGAGACGACCGACGCCATCGGCTACATCCTGGCGCAAGTCATCGGGGCGATCGCCGCAGCGGCCATCGTCTTCGTCGTGGTGGGCCAGTCAGCCGTCACGGCCGGCGTGACCAGCCCGGGTCCCGGCGTCACCGACATCGGCGCGCTCATCCTCGAGATCGTCCTGACCGCCGGCTTCGTGCTGGTCATCCTCGTGTCGACCAAGCGGGCCGCCGGGCTCGCGCCGCTCGCCATCCCGCTGACGCTCGTCGCGATCCATTTCGCGGCAGCGACCCTGTCCGGAGCGTCGGTCAACCCGGCCCGTTCGATCGGCTCGGCCCTGATCGGGGCCGACCTGTCGGCCTTGTGGATCTATCTCGTCGGTCCGACCGTCGGCGCACTCGGCGGCTGGGCGATCTATCGCGTCCTCGACGACGTCGAAGAGGAGGTCGTGGACTAAGCCACTCGATCCGGTCGCGCGCCGCGGACAGATGCAGACGCTGTACCTGCGAACGGTCGGTCGGCGCAGTGGCACCGCGCGGCGCACGCCGCTCTATTACGTCGAGGACGGCGACAACCTCGCCATCGTCACGTCGAACGCCGGACGCGACCGCGAACCGGCCTGGTGGCTCAACCTGCAGGCGGAGCCGAACGCCGAGGTCGACGTCCGCAAGGACACCAGGCCGGTCCATGCGCGCCGGTCGACGCGGGCCGAGGATGACCGTCTCTGGCCACAGTTCGTGGCCGGGCTCCGCAATTACGCGGCGTACAAGCGCAAGACCGACCGGCAGATCGTGGTCGTGATCCTCGAGCCGCGCTGACAGCGCCGGCTCGAGGTCAGCGTCACTCGAGGTCGAGGACGCTGAAGGTTCGGGCGTTGCCCATCTGACCCCACACCCGGGACTGGGTGACCGCGAGCATCTGACGGATGTGGTTCCGATCGTGATGGACCCATTCCGCGAGGAGCTCGTCCACCCGCAGCTCCCCGACCTCGGGGTGCGTGCCGCTGCGGCCCAGGTCGCGTTCCGTCAGCGACCGGACAAGCGCCACGCTGTCCGCGCGCATCGCCGCGAACTCGCCGGCCAGTTCCGCTGCGGGCCGCTCGTGGTCGCGGCGCGCCGCGGCGACGGCAGGTGGGTCCCACGTCTCGAGGGTCGGTGGCTCGAACGACCCGTCGGTGCGCACGGCGCCCAGGATCGTCCTGATCCGACCAGCGAAGCCGCGACGCTCGGCCTCGATCAGGTGGCCGACGCATTCACTGGCGCTCCACTCGCCCGGCTCGGGTCGCCAGCCGGCGACCTCGTCCAGCGCACGAAGCTCCTCCGCCACGGTCACGGCCGTCGCGGCGAGCAGGTCCGCGATCGACGACGGCGTCAGCGGCGACTCGGAGGGCATCTCCGTTCCAGGCCGGTCGGTCATGGTCCGACCTCGCCAGCCCGAGCCGCCGCGCCCGCCGCCGCCTGAGCGGGCTCGACCACGGGCAACGCGCGACCGCCGGTCACGATCCCGGGCTCCGCGAGCCAGCAAGCCGCGGCGTGCCCTCCCCCGAGGTCGAACAGCGGCGGCGATTCCGTGACGCAGCGATCGAACGCCTTCGGGCAGCGCGGATGGAACCGGCAGCCGCTCGGGATGTGCGCGGCATCGGGCGTCTCGCCCTTGAGGATCGTCCGCTGCGCGCGTTCGCCCGCCGTCGGTGGCTCCGGCGACGGCGACACCGACACCAAGGCTTCGGTGTATGGATTCCGAGGCGTGCGGATGACCGCCTCGGCCGGCCCGATCTCCATGATCCGCCCGAGGTACATCACGGCGATCCGGTCGGCGATCACCCAGGCGAGCGACAGGTCGTGGGTGATGAACAGGTAGGTCAGCCCGCGCTCCTCTCGGAGGTCCAGCATGAGCCGGAGCAGCTCGGTTCGGATCGAGACATCGAGCATCGAGACCGGCTCGTCGGCAACGATGATCTCTGGATCCATGACGAGCGCACCGGCGATGACGACGCGCTGCCGCTGGCCACCGGACAGCTCGTGCGGGAAGCGGAAGGCGTAATCCGTCGCCGGTCGCAGCCCGACCGAATCGAGCGCGGCAAGGACACGCGCACTGCGCTCCTCCTCGGTGCCGATCCGGTGCACGACCAACGGCTCTGCGACGAAGTCGAGGATCGTCTGCTTCGGGTTCAGGGTCTCGTACGGGTCCTGGAAGATCAGCTGGACCCGCCGGCGATACGCACGCAACATCGGCCCGGACCAGAGGTCGCTCACGTCCGCACCATCGACCTCGACGCGGCCTCCGGTCTGGCGGGTGAGCTTGACGAGGACGCGGCCGGTCGTCGTCTTGCCGCTCCCCGATTCGCCGACCAGGGCCAGCACCTCGCCACGGCGCAACGTCAGGTCGATGCCATCGACGGCGCGCACGACCCCGGACGTCCGGCGCAGCAGCGTATCGACCACCCCGCCACGGATCGGGAAGTGGACTTCGAGCCCCTCGAGACGGACGAGGTCGGTCACGGCTGGATCTCGGCAGGAGGTGTGTCGTCGTCGACGTCGCGCAGGTTGCTGTTATCGGCGGGAGGCACCACGTCGTCGACCGGCGCATCCGCGCCGACCTGGGCGATCGGAGCCGGCTCGACGATCGCCGCATCGGGCGTCGGATAGAGATGGCAGGCGACCCGAACGCCGTCCGACATCGTCACCTCCGGCGGCGTCACGACCCGACAGACGTCCATCGCGAACGGGCAACGTGGCGCGAACCGGCAGCCTGGCGGCGGGTCGCGCAGGTCCGGGAGGTTGCCCGGGATGACATCGAGGGTCCGCCGGTCCGCTCGGATGTTGGGGAACGCGCGGAGCAACGCCTGCGTGTACGGGTGGCGTGGTGCCGTGAAGACCCGCGAGACAGGACCTTCCTCGGCGACCCGCCCGGCGTACATGATCATGACCTTGTCGCACGTCTCCGCGATCACCGACAGGTCGTGCGTGATCAGGATCAGCGATAACCCGAGCTCCCAACGCAGGCTCTCGAGCAACGCCAGGATCTGCGCCTGGACCATGACATCGAGCGCAGTCGTCGGCTCATCGCCGATGACGATGGCCGGATTGCACGCGAGTGCCATCGCGATCATCGCCCGCTGGCGCATGCCGCCCGAGAGCTCGTGGGGGTAGGCGCCGCCGCGCTGCGTTGGGATCCCGACGAGATCGAGCAGTTCGAGCGCCCGTCGCCGCGCCGACTCCTCCGACACCCCGAGGCGGACGATGATCGGCTCGGCGATCTGGTCGCGCACCCGGCGGACCGGGTTGAGCGCGTTCATGGCGCCCTGGAACACGATGCTGATCTCCCGCCACCGGTAGCGGGTCATGGCGGCTTCGGACTTCTGGGCGAGATCGATCCCGTACAGCTCGACGCGGCCGGACTCGATCCGCCCGTTCGACGGCAGGAGCTGGAGGAGCGATAGCGCGGTCGTCGTCTTGCCACACCCGGACTCGCCGGCGATCCCCAGCGCCTCGCCGTCGTCCAGCCGGAAGCTGACCCCGTCGACCGCGGTCAGGCCGCCCTTTGCGAGCGAGAAACGGACGCGCAGGTCGCTCACCTCGAGGAGAGGTGCACCGGGGTCGGCGAGCTTCGGCAGGGTCCGGCCGGCGCGGGTGACCATGCGGGCCAGGGCCGCCGCCTCCGCGCTCATCGGCGACCAGCCAGCTTCGGGTTGAGGATCGAGTCGAGCGCGTTGCCGACGAGTGTGAACGACAGGACGACGAGCACGATCGCGATGCCCGGTGAGGCCGTGTACCACCATGCCCCGATGCCCGGCGCGCCCGACGCCTGGGCGAACGCGAGGATCTGGCCCCACGATGGGGCGAGCTGATCGCCGAGACCCACGAACGAGAGCGTCGTCTCGATGAGGACGGCTCCGGCGAAGACCAGTACGGTGTTCGCCACGATCAGCGAGAGCACGTTCGGCAGGACGTGGCGCCGCATGATATGCCGCGCCGACGCCCCGATCACGCGAGCCCGATCGATGTAGGCGCGCTCGCGGATCGACAACGTCTGGCTCCGGATGATCCGCGCGGTCGACGCCCAGGACGTGATGCCGATGACCACGATGATCACGAGCAGGGTCACCCGGATGCCGAAGAACTCCGACGACTCCCCGAGAAGCTCGCGCAGGACCGGGGCGAGGACCAGCGCCAGGACGAACGTCGGCAGGATCAGGAAGAAGTCGGTGATGCGCATCAGGAACGTGTCTGGCCGACCGCCGACGAACCCGGCGAAGATGCCGATGACCGCGCCGATCGCGACCGTGATGATCGTGGCCATCAGGCCGATGGACATCGAGATGCGCGATCCGTGAACGACGAGATTCAGGACGTCCCGAC
Source organism: uncultured Chloroflexia bacterium (assembly GCA_963780425.1). GTDB lineage: Bacteria > Chloroflexota > Limnocylindria > Limnocylindrales > CSP1-4 > SPCO01. The sequence continues at coordinate 53,080 of CAWABZ010000005.1, forward strand.
CGAGCTCGTCCGTCCCGAGGATGTGGGTCAGCGAGGGCGGCTCGAATTTCTCCCCCGATGCGCGGGTCACGGTCTCGAACGGCCCGACGAGCTGCTCCGGGAACAGCGCGCAGATCGTGAACAGCCCGATGATCAGGACGCCGATGACGCCACTGCGCTGCCTGGAGAACTGGCGCAGGACGCTCCTGAGCCGTCGCGCGCGCAGGCGCCAGCGCTCGGCCCGCGCTCGGCGGGTAAAGACCTCGGCCGCCACCTCTCCGGTCACCGGTGCCTGCGCGGTCACGTCCGCACCCTCGGGTCGAGCAGGCCGTAGAGCATGTCCGCCGCGAAGTTGGCGAGCACCACGCTGATGGACAGGACGAGGAAGATGCCGGACATCATCGGGTAGTCGCGGGTCCGCAGGGCGTCCACTGTGAGCGTCCCGAGACCCGGCCACGAGTACACCTGCTCGACGGTGATGGCGCCGGCCACGATATAGCCGAGGTTGATCGCTACGAGCGTGACGGCCGGCAGCATCGCGTTGGGGAGCACGTGCGAACGCAGGACTCGGTTGCCCTTGAGGCCCTTGGCGCGCGCCGTCTGGACGTAGTCCTCGGAGAGCACCTCGGTGACGGCCGAGCGCATCAGAAGCGAGTACGCGCCGATCAATCCGAGGGCGACCGTCGTCACCGGCAGCACCAGGTGTCGAGCGACGTCCACGACCTGGTCGATCGGGTTATCGAAATCGGCACCCGGCGTGACCATCCCGGTCGTCGGGAACCAGTGGAGGGTCGCCGCGAAGATGATCAGCAGGATCATGCCGAGCCAGAAATAGGGCATCGAATACAGGACGAGCGACACGCTCGTCCCGACGTAGTCCGACGGTCGGCCCCGTCGCCAGCCCGCCAGCGCGCCCAACCCGAGGCCGACGAAGATGGCGATGATCTCGCCAAGGCCGAACAGCAACAGCGTCGGGGGCAGCTTCTCCGCGATCACATCGGCCACGTCCCGGCCGCGGAACTGGAAGGACAGCCCGAGGTCGAGCTGCGCCAGCGACGTGACGTACGCCACGAGCTGGTTGTCGATCAGCGACGCCGGGAAGTCGACGAGCCGGATGCCCTCGTCGTCGATCTGCAGGTCGATCGGGAGTAGCGGGTCATTGAGGCCCCACCGCTCTCTCTGGATCTCGAGCGCCTGGGCCGAGATCCGCGTCCCACGCAGCAGGATGCGTTCCGGCGATCCCGGCAGCGAGCGGAAGAGGATGAAGTTGACGACGAGGACGAACAGGATCGTGAGGATGGCCTGGCCGAACCGTCGGGCGAGGAACCGGCTACCCACGGGCAGGCGGGGCGGGCCGCCTCCCGGCGGCCACCCTTCTCCCCGTCATCTGGCGAACGCGGACGAGCGCGGGCGCTACTCGTCCTCGCCGGTCGCAGTCGCTCGACCGCGACGCATCACCACGAGGCCGACGGCGGCCAAGACCACGACCGCACCGACCCCGAGCAGGAGCGGCGTCGACGACGACGTCGTGCTGCCGGAGCCTGTCGTCGGAGCTGCCGACGGTGCCGCAGACGCGCCGCTCGGCGCGGCCGGTGGCGGTGATGCTGTCGCGGTACTGCCGGCCGGCACGAGGTTGAGATACGTCTCGATCCCCGTGGCGAACAGGCTCACACCACCATCGCGTGGCTGCAGGACCCAGCCTTCGAACTTGTCGGTCCGATAGGCATGGAGCTCGGCGTCGTAGAAGAGGACGTGATACGGCGCCTCGTCGTAGATGAGGTTCTGCATCTCGTCGACGATCGGCTTGCGTGCCTCGAACGTGGCGGCCTTCTTCTGCTGGTCGTAGAGCGCGTCGTAGGCGGGGTTCGAGTAGTTGCTGTCGCTCCAGACGCCGATCTGCGACGTGATGAAGATCGACAGCAGGAAGTCCGGATCGGCCCCGCCGACCCAGCCCCAGAGCTCGATGTCGTAGTCGGCGGTCCCGCCCGCTTCAGGGGTGTACAGCAACTCGGTGAGGGTGTCCGACTCGAAGCCCTGGATCGTCGCCCCGATGCCGATCTGTTGCCACCAATCGGCAACGAATTGGCCCGCCTTGGCGTATTTCGCGTCCGTCGTCGGGTGGTAGATGCGGAGGCTGATCTCCTTGCCTTCCTTGTCCTCGCGCGTCCCGTTCCCGTTCGAGTCGAGGTACCCGGCAGCGTCGAGTCGACGCTTTGCCTCGTCGAGGTCGAACGTCCGCGGGTTCGCGGGGTCGATGTGGAACTGTGAGAGGAACGGCGGGACGACGGTCGTGCCAGGCAGTCCGTGGCCGCTCAGGACCTGGTCGACGAGCTCCTGGCCGTCGATGGCGTACCCGAGGGCGTCGCGGAACTTCGGATCGCGCACGGCCGTGGTCGACGCCCCGCCGCCGTCGATGTCCTTGTCGTAGGTGTTGAAGGCGAGCTGGGTCCAGCCTTGCCCATTGCCGTTGATGCCGACGATGTCTTCCTCGGCGTCGATCGATTCGAACTGTTCAGGCAGGATCGACCGGACGTAGTCGACCTCACCGGCCTTCAGCGCCTGGCCCATGGCATCCTGGTCGGCGTAGAACTGGAAGATGACTTCCTCGACGAATGGCTGCTTGCCCCAGTAATTCGGGTTGCGCTCGAAGCGGGCGAACTCGCCGCGCTTCCACTCGACGATCTGGAAGGGTCCCGTTCCAACGACCGGGGGATCGGTCTGGAAGTCGGTCGCCGCCGAGGCGAACGGCACAGTGCCCCAGATGTGCTCGGGGAGCACCGGGATGTAGGCGCCCAGCAGCAGGGAGGTCGGGAACGCCGTCGTCATCTTCACGGTGGTCGGGTCGACGAGCTCCACGCTCTGCAGCTCGACCGTGCTGACCAGGAAGTCGCCGAAAAGCGACAGCGGGTTGTCGGCAGCGCCATCACCCGCCGTCTCGCCTTCGGCCGGCAGGTCGTTGCCGTCCGGTGCCAATGGCCCCTTGTAAGCGGGATCCATGCTGTCGAGCAGGTACTGGTACGTGAAGGCGACGTCACCGGCGTCGGCCGGCTCGCCGTCCGACCAGGTCATCCCCTCGCGGATCTTGAACGTCCACGTCGCCCCGTCCTGCGTCCAGGACTCGGCGAAGCCGGTCGGCGCGTACTCGAGATCAGGCCCGAACCCGACCAACAGGTCGTAGTTGAGGATGAAGGCCTCGTACGAGGACACGAGGTACGACAGGTTCGGGTTGATCGAGTCGAACTCCTGGGCCGTCCCGACGCGGAGCGTCTTGTCCTCGTCCGCGGCGGTCGTCACAGAGGCGCCGGGGAGCAGCACGGCCCCCAGCAGACCTGCCGCAGCCAGGACTCGCCCCAACCGGGCGCGCGTGGTCGATCGCATCGACTCCTCCTCCAGGACGATCCGTTGCCTCTCCCCGCGGACCGCCGCAATGTCACGGTTCCCGACCGTCTCCGGCCGAAGTGGGCGGTACCGTCGCACACGCCGCCGTCAGGTGCAAGGAAAGGGTCCGCGGGACGCGCCCGCAACCGCACTGGACGTGCTGCGGGACTGCCTAGATGAGCGGCCGCAGCGGTGGGTCGGCGGCGAGGAGCGATGGGCGATCGATCCGGAACTCCCCCAATTCGCCGGCCGATGGGCTCCGTCCGTCGAGCGCGAGCTCGACGAGGATCCGGCCCATGACCGACGCGAACTTGAACCCGTGCGCGGCACCCAACCCGACGACGACGCCCGGGGAATTGGGCAGTCGGTCCACGACGAAGTCGCGCTCGGGAGTCATCGTGTAGAGGCAGGTCCTGGTGTAGATCTCTGGACCGACCGCTCCGGGCAGATGGTCCGCGACGAACGCCCGGACGCGGGCACGGATGGCCTCGTCCGGCTCGAACGTCCTGGCGTCGGGCGTCGTCGGCTGACCACCGCAGTCCTGGGCGACTTTCGGGCCGGGCTCGCCGTAGACCGGGAACCCGTAGAACGACGGGTCGTCCATCCAGATCCAGACCGGGAAACGGTCCGGGGCGAACTGCGCCGGGTCGGGTGCCGCGATGTAGGTGACCTGCTCCTTCGTGACGGTCAGCGGCAGCCGCCGGTCGAAGTTCGCAAGGAGTTCGTTGGTCCAGGCGTCCGCCGTGATGACGACGCGGCCCGCGCCGTAGGTCGTGCCACCAGCATCGACCTCGTACGCGCCGCCGACCTCCCGGATGGCCTCGACCGGCGTTCGCTCGATCAGGGTGGCGCCCCGGGACATGGCGAGACGCCGGTGAGCCGCGTTGCCGCGATAGGGGTCGGCGATGCCGCCCTGGGCCTGCCATACGCCTGTCACGTCGTCGGTCAACCGCCATGCCGGCCAGCGACGCATGATCTCGGCGGCGTCGAGGACGGCGAACGGGACCATTTCGGCGGCAAGGCTGCCGGTGTAGTCGGCCTGCGGGATGGCCGGATCGGCCGGCCACAGGTCGAGTCCGCCGGTCACGGTCACGATCCGGTCATCGGCCTCGGCCTCCACCGCCGCCCACGTCTCGTACGCACGCTTCGCGAGCCGCACGTAGTCGGGTCGGTGGTAGGACAGGCGGATGATCCGGCTGTGATCGGCCGAGGCACCGTTCGCGTGGCCGAGCTCGAACCGCTCGATGCCGAGGACACGGACGCCCGTCCGCGCCGATGCCCAGTAGGCTGCAGCCGATCCGAACGCTCCGAGCCCGACGACGATGATGTCCCAGTCCGGCCGCGTCACGATGTGCCGCCCGCCCGCTCGAGAGCTACTCGCTGGATCGCGACGACGCTCATCATGTCGGTGATCCGCCCGTCGATGGTCATCGCCAACGCCTCGTCGAAGGGCACCCAGCGGAGGACGATCGCTTCGGTCGGTTCCGGCGAGGCGACACCGTGGCGGAGACCCGAAGCCACGAAGAGAACGGCCTGCTCGTCTGTCACGGAGTTGGACAGCTCGAGACGACACAGCTCGCGCCAATCGGTGGCTTCGAGGCCAGTCTCCTCGCGCAGCTCGCGTTGGATGCCGGCGAGGGCGGTCTCCTCTGGTGGCACACCGCCCTCCGGGATCTCCCACGAATCCCGGTCCAGCGTGTACCGGTGCTGGCCGACCAGGACGATGCGGTCCTCATCGTCGAACGCCACGACCCCGGCGGCGAGATTCTCGAAATGCACGACCCCGTAGATGCCCGGACTGCCATCGGGTCGCGTCACGTCGTCGTGCCACACGGTGATCCAGGGGTTCTCGTAGGCGACCCGCCGCGATCGGCGCACGAAGCGACCATCCATGTCCGGCATCGTCGCACGGCGCGAGCGGCGCCGTGGGGGCTGACTGGGCGCCTCGTAGACTCGCGCGGATGACGGATCCGCGTCCCGCCCCAGAGCCACGCTTCGACGTCGCGGTCGACTGGGACGCGCGTATCACCGTCCGCGACGGCGTGGAGCTGTCCGCCAACATCTGGCGACCCAGCCCCCGTCGCGGCGAGGGCGTCGGCGATGCCAGCGGCGAGGACTTCGGTCCGGTTCCCGGCGATCCTGGAGATGATCCCGTACGGCAAGGACAACTGGCGCCGGGCGGCGGACGTCACGCGCGGCGAGTGGTTCGCTGCCCGTGGTTTCGCGCTCTGCCGCGTCGACGTTCGCGGGACCGGGTCATCGGCCGGTGTCGCGCTCGACGAATACACCGCCGACGAGACGCGGGACGGGTTCGACGCGGTGGAATGGCTGGCGTCCCAGCCGTGGTGCAGCGGCTCGGTCGGGATGTGGGGCATCTCGTATGGCGGGTTCACGGCGATCCAGGTCGCGGCGCTCCGGCCGCCCCACCTGCGCGCGATCGTGCCGGTCATGGCGACCGACGACCGCTATCTCGACGACGTCCATTACCGCGGCGGGTGCGTGACCGTCAGCGAGCTGTCGCAGTACGCGGTCAGCCAGGTCGCGATGAATGCGATGCCCCCGGATGCGTCGTACCGCGGCGCGGCCTGGCGCGACGAGTGGCGTGCCCGGCTCGACGCGACGCCGCCGTGGCTGTTCACCTGGCTGCGGCACCAGGTCGACGGACCGTACTGGCGACAGGGCTCCCTCGCTCCGGCCTACGACGCGATCGAGGCGGCGATCTTCAACGTCGGCGGGTGGCATGATTCGTACGTCGACCCGGCTTTCCGGATGCAAGCCCTCTGCCCGGCGCCCTCGCACACGCTGGTCGGAAACTGGGTGCACTCGTGGCCCCACTCGGCGTCGCCCGGGCCGAATCTCGATGAGCTGCACGAGATCGCCCGGTTCTTCGATCGGCATCTCAACGGCGTCGACAACGGCTGGGACGACGAACCGCCGATCGTGTGGTTCGAGCACGAGTACGCGGAACCGGAGCCGTTCCCGGCATCCCTGCCGGGCCGCTGGCGGGCGGCCCCCGCATATCCCCATCCGGACATGGCCACCCGCGCGTGGCGATTTCGGGCCGGGGGTGTTGAGCGAGACCGGCGACGGAGAGCCTGGCGTCGACACCTTCCGCCACCGACCGACGACCGGCACGCGCGGCCCGCTGTCGTGGGGAGCCGGGGGATCCCCGAACGGGCTCGCCCGCGACCTCCGAGCGGACGAGGCCGCCGGTCCGACCTACACGTCCGAACCGTTCGATGGCGCCCTCGAGGTGCTCGGCGTGCCGGTCGTCGTCGTGCACGTCGAGGTCGACGCGCCGGTCGCCACGCTGTCTGTCCGCCTGTCCGATGTCGCGCCCGACGGCACGTCCGCGCTGGTGAGCGCCGGGGTCCTGAACCTCACCCACCGGCGCTCGCACGATGCACCTGAGGCCCTCCAGCCCGGCGTGGTCGAGGAGGTGCGGATCCCGCTGCGCACGACCGGCTACCGGTGGCTGCCGGGGCATCGGCTGCGCGTCGCGATCGCGTCGTCGCTGTGGCCCGTGCTGTGGCCGTCGCCGTATCCGGCGACGTTCGCGCTTCATCGCGGTGGCTCGACGCCATCCCGGCTCGAACTGCCGGTCATCCCACCGGCCGGCGGTGCGGGCGACATGCCCGTGCCGGCCTTCCGCCGCGAGCCGCCGGAGCTGCGTTGGCCGGTCGCCGAGGCGGCCGACGGACGCGGCCCGGCCGTCACCGACCCGCCAGGCTGGCGTATCGAGGAGGACGTCCTCGCCGGCTCGGTCACGGTTCGGATCCACGATGGCGGCGAGGACATCGTCCCGGATGGCCGCCGGCTGTACGCCGCCGAGACGCTCACCATGACCGCGTGGGACGGGGATCCGGCCCGCGCCGAGCTCGATGCCGATGTGGTCTACCGCTGGCAGGAGCGCGACGATCCCGACCGACCGGAGGCCCTGACCCAGATCGAGATCAGGGCCGTCTGCCGGCAGACCAGCACCGTGTCCGACTTCGACCTGACGGTCCGACTCGAGGTCGATGTCGACGGCGTCCGGTTCTTCGAGCGCGACTGGCACGAGACGATGCCGCGCGAGCTCGTCTGACGCGGGCGGCGTACCGTCGCACCCGTGCGACGCGCTCTCATCATCCTCGCCATCGCCGTGGTCGCGGTCGTCGTGTTCGGCTACGGGGCCGCCAGCGCGGTCGTCTGGGACCGGCTGACCAGGGTCGACGGAAACTGCCACCCGGAATGGGCGGCGAACGACCCGACGGCCTTCAGGGATCCGGACCACCCCGACGTGGACACCGCGGCCTATGCGATGCCTGAGCCCGACGATGTCAGCTTCCCGAGTCGCGATGCCGGCCTCACGATCAGCGGCTGGTGGATCCCGTCGGCGGATCAGGATGCGCCTGCGGTCGTCGTCGTCCACGGGCACACCGCCTGCAAACGAGATCACGACGTCCTGCTCCCTGCCGGCATGCTGCATCGGAACGGGTTCTCGGTCCTGCTGATCGACCTGCGAGATCACGGCGACTCCACCGACGAGGATGGTCGCTATGCGGGCGGAACCGAGGAGTACCGCGATGTGCTCGGCGCGTGGGATTGGCTCCAGTCGGCCCGCTCGGTCCCCGAGGAGCGGATCGGCCTGCTGGGGATCTCGCTCGGCGCCGCGACGGTCCTCATCGCGAGCGGGGAAGAGCCGCGGGTCGCAGCGACCTGGGAGGACTCGAGCTATGCCGACATCGGCGTGGCCATCCGGGCCGAACTGGCACGCAACGGCTACCCGCAGTTCCTCGAGGCAGGTGGCGTGGCGATGGCGCGGATGCTGAGCGGCGACGACCTGACGACGCGCAGCCCGCTCGTGGCGGTCGGCCGGATGACGGGCCGTCGGCTCTTCATCACGCACGGCACGGACGACGGACGCCTGAGCGTCGACTACTCCTCCGCGCTGATCGCTGCGGCCGAGACCGCCGATGTCGACATGACGTCATGGATCGTGCACGGCGCCGGCCACACGGAGGCGATGTGGCTCGAGCCCGTCGCGTACGAGCGACACCTCACGGAGTTCTTCGACGCCCTGTGACGGGTCACGACCGAGCATTTTCGGAGAAGCCGCCGCCACGACGGTTCACCTAGCATGAGGGTCACCCCATCAAGACGCCCAGAGGAGGAAACCTCCGATGAAGGACACGCAGAAGTCCGCCAAGAGCACCACCGCGATCGACAAGACGGCCAAGAGATTCTCGGTCGAGGAACGGGACGCGATGAAGGAGCGCGCCAAAGAGCTGAAGGCGGCCACGAGCAAGGCGGACGACGAAAAGGCCGTGCTCGCGAAGATCGCCGAGATGCCGGGACCGGATCGCGCCATGGCCGAGCAGCTTCATGCGATCATCAAGGCCAGCGCGCCGGCCCTCTCGCCGAAGACCTGGTACGGGATGCCCGCGTACGCCAAGGACGGCAAGATCGTCTGCTTCTTCACACCTGCCGACAAGTTCAAGTCGCGGTACGCGACGTTCGGCTTCAATGACGACGCGAACCTCGACGACGGCACCATGTGGCCGACTTCCTTCGCCCTGACAAGGTTGACCGCCGCCGACGAGAAGAGGATCGGCGCGCTCGTGAAGAAGGCGGTGAGCTGAGGACTGAGCTCGCGACTGGGCGACCGCTAGACTGCGCCCGTGCTGCGCATCAGCCGGAAGGCCGAGTCATTCACCGAGTCGGTCATCCGCGAGATGAACCGCGTCGCGGTCGCGCACGGCGCGGTCAGCCTGGCGCAAGGCTTTCCTGACTTCGCCTGTCCGCCTGAGCTCAAGCGGGCCGTCGCCGAGGCCGTCGACGCCGACATCAACCAGTACGCGATCACCTGGGGCTCGAAGCCGCTGCGCGACGCGATCGCCGAGTCGACGCCGCGCCACTTCCCCGGTTTCGGCTCGATCGACCCCGAGACGCAGGTAACGGTCACGTGCGGCGCGACCGAGGCGATGATCGCCGCGATGCTCGGTCTGCTCGACCCGGGCGACGAGGTCGTGATCTTCGAGCCGTACTACGAGAACTACGCGCCGGACGCGATCCTGTCGGATGCCGTGCCGCGTTACGTCACGCTGCACGAGCCCGACTGGTCGATCGATCCCGATGAGCTGCGCGGGGCATTCGGGCCGCGGACGCGCGGGATCGTGGTCAATTCCCCGCACAACCCGACCGGCAAGGTGTTCTCCCGCGCGGAGCTGGAGCTCATCGCAGACCTGTGCGTCGAGCACGATGTCATCGCCTTCACCGACGACATCTACGAGCACCTGGTCTACGACGGCGAGCACATCCCCCTCGCGACGCTCCCCGGGATGGCCGAGCGGACCGTCAGCATCCACTCGATGTCGAAGACGTACTCCGTCACGGGCTGGCGGATCGGCTGGACCATCGCCTCGCCCGATGCTGTCCCTGGGCATCCGCCGCGTCCACGACTTCCTGACCGTCGGCGCAGCCGCGCCGCTCCAGGCGGCCGCCGTCACCGCGCTGTGCTTCCCCGACGCGTACTACGGCGACCTGCTCGCCGGCTACCGCGAACGGCGTGACCTCCTGGTGCCGGCTCTCCGGGCGGCGGGTTTCCGCGTCCACGAGCCGAGCGGAGCGTACTACGTGATGACCGACATCCGCGACCTCGCCAGGGAGGGCGAGGACGACGTCACGTTCGCCCATCGCCTGATCCGCGATCCGGGTGTGGCGGCCGTGCCGGGGTCCTCGTTCTACTCGCGACCGGAGCTCGGGCGGACGAAGCTGCGCTTCGCGTTCCCGAAGAGGATCGAGACGCTCGAGGCAGCGGCGGAGCGCTTGGCGCGGCCTGAGCCTGACGCGGCCTGACGCGGTTCAGCCCGCCTTCGGGACGGTCGGGACCACGTCGCGGACGATCCCCGCGATCGCGCTCCGCGCCTCCGGGCGGTCGTACCGCAGCAACGGGTCGGGCTCCATGTTCCTCTCGCGGATATCACCCGCCATCCGCGTATACAGGACCGGGTAGATCGCCCCCGTGCCGTCGGCCTCGAGAGTGACTGCGATCGCGTTCGGCCCATCCGCATCGAGGAAGTGGGTCAGCGGTTCGACGCCGTCGTCGACGACCCCGGCATCCGGATCGACCGTGAAGACCCGCGCGAGATACGCGCGCTGGTGCCAGAGCTCCGGCGCGATCGATAGCTCGGTCGCGATGGTCGCCGCGAGATCGTCCGGGGCGATCCGGGGCCGGTCGATCTGCTTGCCGAAGCGGACCGCGGCCATCCGACGCGCCAGCACCATCGCGTTGTAGCGGGCGCCGTGGACGGCACCGGAATTTGCAGGCACCCCGTGCTTCACCAGGCCCTTGGCGGCCTGCCCGATCGTGCCGGCGAAGTACACACCGGGGAGCGTCGTGCTCTCCCACCACGGCGTGACGAGCGGCAGCCGGGCGCGGCCGCTGATCGAGCAACCGATCTCGGGCAGATCCAGGATCGGCGTCACGAACCCGGTCGCCGAGATGACGTCGTCGACCTCGAGCGCGAGCTCGTCGCCCGTGTCGCTGCGTCGCAGCCGGACCGTCAGGCTGCCATCGCCTCCTTCGGTCCGCTCGATCCGGTCGAGCGCCGCGTCGAGCACCGCGACGCCACCGCCGAGGACATGGTCCTCGTAGGGCTGGACGTAGCGCGCCCGGACGCCGGCCAACGACCGGGTCTGCACCGAGAACTTGGCCGGCGACGGCGACACCAGCACGATCTCGCGAGCCCACGGCAGCAGCCCGTTCGCCAGCTCGAAGCCCGAGTTCTGTTTGCCCAGCATCAGGACCCGATGCCCGGCGTACGTCTCCGCCGGCCGGACCGCGGCGTAGTGGTGGGTCAGCTCCATGCCGATCCCCGGCGGCGAGAACGGCTGGGCCACGCCGACCGCGACGACCAGCGCCTCGGCGCGATAGTCGCCGTCCGTGGTCGTGAGGATGAAGCCCGAGCCGTCCGCGTCGTCGACCTGGCGCGTGCCGGTCCATTGGCACTCGTAGCGGACGTCGATGTGCGCCCGTTCGGCGAAGCGGCCGAGGTTCGCCTCCATCTCCGGGCGCGACGGGAAGTAGGAGGTGCCATCCATCAGGTCGGGCTGGAGGGCCCGCGCCTCGGGCTCGTCCGCCAGCAGGCTGTTCCAGTCGTAGCGCTCGTACGCGCGCGAACCCCGCTCGGCCGGAGCATGGGGCTTTGTCCACGACAGCAGCCGTTGGAAATGGGGCCAGCGCCGGAACATCCCGCCCGGCGCCGGGTCCTCGGAGATCAGGGCATGGGCGATACCCTCCCGGCGGAGCGCATACGAGGCCTGCAGGCCACCAGGCCCGGAGCCGATGACCACGACCGGATACGTCCCGGGCGGGAACGGACGCGTTGGCTCGGTCACGCCCCCCATCGGTTCGCCGTACGGAGCCGGCGGGCCTGTGCCTGGAGCATCCGGAACATGACCTTGGGGTGGCTGATCATGAACGGCTCGACCTGACTCCCCGCGAGGACGAGGCACGACAGCTGGCGCGTGGCCACCACGTCCGCGATCGATGGCACGCCGAGCAGGATCGACACCTCGCCGAAGAAGTCGCCGCGAGCGAGCCGCGCCCGCTCGGTGCCATCGACGGTGACCACGGCCTCCCCCTCGACGATCACGTAGAAACCCGAGCCCGACAGGCCCTGATGGAGGATCGTCTCGCCCTCGGCGAACATCCGCTCATCGAAGATGTGGATGATCGCCTCGAGCTGAGGTGCCTTGAGGTCGGAGAAGAGCCCGAAACCAGAGATCGCGTCTATCAGCTCGTCCCGGTCAGCCATGCGCGCATCGTGCCATCCTTGACGCTCCGCCGTCACGCAGCGCAGCATCACGAGGTCCACGATGGAGACCGGCATGACGCTCACCCACGACCACCGGACCGACCTGCTGGCGCGCGCGCCACTGTTCGCCAGCGTCGATGCCGAAGGCATCGCGCGGATCGCCAGCCGGGTCGTCGAGGTCGAGTTCCCGAAGGACCACGTGATCGCGCGTCAAGGCGATGTCGGGACGGGATTCTTCCTCGTGGCGAGTGGCAGCGTGCGCGTCGTGCGGGACGGCGAGACCATCGCGAAGCTCGGCCCGGGCGATTTCTTCGGAGAGCTGTCTGTCCTCGACGGTCAGCCCCGCATCGCCCAGGTCATCGCGGACGAGCCGACCGTCTGTCTGGCTCTCGCGAGCTGGGACTTCGAGGCCGTCGTCAAAGAGCAACCCGCGGTCGCGCTCGCGATCCTGCGCGGGCTGGCCGGCCGTCTTCGCGAGCTGACCGAGGCCCACCGACACTGACAACCCGACCTGACACGCCGATGCGCGAGGTCCCGGGATCGCCGACAGGCACCGTCACGTGCCTGTTCTCCGACATCGAGGGGTCGACCAAGCTCGAGCTGGCGCTCGGGACCGGTCCCTATCGCGACGTGCTCGAGCGGCATCGGGTGCTCTTGCGCGATGCTTTCCGGGCGCATGACGGCCACGAGCAGTCGACCGAAGGAGACTCGTTCTTCGTGCTCTTCCGGCGGGCCATCGATGGCGTGTCGGCGGCGGTCGACGCGCAGACCGCGATCGCGGCCGAGCCGTGGCCCGAGGCCGCCGAGGTCCGGGTGCGGATGGGTCTCCACACCGGAGAGGTCCAGGCGACCGGGGGCGACGTCATCGGCTACGCCATCAATCGGACGGCGCGCATCGCCGCATTGGCGCACGGCGGCCAGGTCCTCCTCAGCGACGCGACGCGAGCCCTGGTGACGGATGCTCTGCCGGAAGGGGTCGGCCTGCGCGATATGGGCCTGCACCGGCTGAAGGACCTTCGGGAGCCCGAGCGGCTGACCCAGCTCGTCATCGAGGGCCTGCCCGACGACTTCCCCGCTCTCCGGTCGCTCGATGCGCGACCCAACAACCTCCCGACGCAACTGACGACGTTCGTCGGGCGCGAGCGCGAGCTCACCGAGGCGGCCGGTCTGCTGCGATCGACGCGGCTGCTGAGCCTGACCGGTCCGGGCGGTACGGGCAAGACCCGGCTGTCGCTCCAGGTCGCAGCCTCAGCGGCGGATGACTTCCCCGACGGGATCTGGTTCGTGGCACTCGATGCGGTGCGCGACCCGACGTTGGTGGCGCCGACCATCGCCCGAACCCTCGGCCTCGCCGACAACCGATCGCAGAGCGCAGTCGACCGGGTCGCCGCTGAGATCGGCGATCGGCGGGTCCTGCTCGTCCTCGACAACTTCGAGCAGGTGACGGCGGCAGGCCCCGATGTGGCCGACCTCCTCCGGCGTTGCCTGAACGTCAGATGTCTCGTCACGACGCGTATCCCGCTCCGGATCTCGGGGGAGCAGGAGTACCCGGTGCCGGGCTTGCCCGCGCCACCCGACACCCGCCGCCTGTCCGAGGTCGAGCGCCTGAACCTGCCGCGCGCCCTGCGCGAGTTCGATCTCGAGGCACTGACCCAGTTCGAGGCGGTCCGGCTGTTCATCACGCGGGCGACCGCCGTCCGGCCGGCCTTCGCCGTCACGAACGCCAACGCGCCCGCGGTGGCCGGGATCGCGGCGCGCCTGCACGGGATGCCGCTTGCCATCGAGCTCGCCGCGGCGCGGGTCAAGCTCCTGACTCCTGATCAGATCCTGGCTCGGCTCGAACATCACCTCGAGCTGTTGACGGTCGGATCCCGCGACGTCCCGGAGCGCCAACAGACGCTGCGCGGCGCGATCTCCTGGAGCTACGACCTGCTCGAGGACGGGGCACGGCGGCTCGTCGACCGGCTGTCGGTGTTCCGCGGCGGTTTCGACCTGGAGATGGCCGAGACGGTGTGCGGCCCGTCGGACGAGATCGGCGGCGACGTCTTCGAGCTCATCGGCGAGCTCCTCGACCAGAGCCTCGTCCGTCTCGATGAGACGACCGACGAACCGCGCTTCGCGATGCTGGAGACCATCCGCGAGTACGCCGCGGAGATGCTGCAGGCAACGGGGCGAGTCCGATGTTATTGCGGCGCGGCACGCGGCGGCGATGCTGGGCCTGGCGCAGCGGGCGGCACCGCACCTGTCGGGCGCGGAACAGCGGATGTGGCTGGAGCGCCTGGAACGGGAGCACGACAACCTACGGGCGGCGCTTGACTGGGCGACGGCCCGCACCCGAACCGACCCTCGGGGCCCGACTTGCATTCGCGCTGTGGCGCTTCTGGCAACAGCGCGGATACCTCAACGAGGCGCGCGCCCGGATCGAGGCGATGGCGGCGCAGGGCTGGGACCTCGAGCCGGTCGACCGCGCCAGGTTCGCGGAGGCCGCCGGTGGCATCGCCTACTGGCAGTCGGACGAGGTCGCTTCGACACGCTGGTACCAGGAAGCGCTCGACATCTGGCGTGAGCTCGGGGTCAAGGGCGAGATCGCGAATGCGTTGTACAACCGCTCCTACGCCGACGCCATCGAGGATCATGCGTGGCGGCCCGGCGACGCCGAAGGTCGGGGAGGGACGGGCCAGACTTGAGGAAGCGCGGGAGCTGTACCGGGAGATCGGCGATACCCATGGCGAGGCCAGCGTGGTATGGGGCCTCGGCAGCTTCTACTACTTCGGTGCCGACGCGCCGCAGGCGGAGGACTGGTATCGCAAGGCCCTCGAGATGCATCGCATGGTCGGCGACCGGACGATGGAGGCGTGGTCGCTCCACATGCTCGGCCTGTCGGTCACCGGTCAGCGCCGTTGGAAGGAGGCGACCGACTTGGCCCGTCAGGCCCTTCAGCATTTCTACGAGGCCGGCGATGTGTCGGGCGTGATCCTCGTCCTCGACGACCTGTCGATCATCGCGACGGGTCTCGAGGACTTCGAGCGGGCAGGACGGCTGTGGGGCGCGGCCCGCCACTTCCAGCGGCGGACGGGTACGGAGCTTGCAGGCTACGTCGAGCAGACGCAGATGCTCTTCGGCGTGTCGACCCCACAACAGGTCCTCTCGGCCGAGGAGTTGGGGGTCCTGGCCGCCGAAGGGGCGGCGATGTCACTCGACGAGGTCGTGGCGTATGCCCTTGGGACCGCTGGCGGGGTGCCGCCGACGACGCACGCGGAGGTCGGATCGTGATCGAGCGTCCAGCACAGGAGCCCTCGGGCATCGAGTGACGTACCGATCCGCTTCTTCGATGAGGGCGAGGCGAGGTCGACCCTGCGGCGGTGATCCTGACCTGCGCGAACTGCGGCGCGCCGATGGACGAGCGCAAGTGCAAGCTCATCTGCCGCTGCGGCTACTTCCTGTCCTGCTCGGACTACTACTGAGTCCGATAGACTGGCCGTCGATGACCGCCGAGCCGATCCCAGCGCCCCGCCCGAAGACGGGCATCCCCAAGAACCCCGGGCGGCGCGAACTCGGGATGACGGCCACGTTGCTCTTCCCCGACCGCGAGATCGTCGAGAAGTTCTACGTCCCGATCATCTACACCGCGTGCCGGACGTGCTACTCGGAGATGCCGCCCGAGGAGATCTTCCGGAAGTCGGTCGACGGCGAGTTCGACCCGGCCAAGATGCAGAAGCTGATCTCATCGGTGATCGAGTCGGGTCACGGCTCGACCATCGAGCACATCGTGTTCACGTTCGGGATCACCGGCGTGTCGCGGACGCTGTCCCACCAGCTCGTGCGCCATCGGGCGGGCGTCGCGTTCGACCAGCAGAGCCAGCGCTACGTCAAGTTCAAGGGCGCCGCGACGATGCTGCCGCATTCGATCGCCGAGGGCGACCCCGAGCTGCGCGGTCGCTACGAATTGCAGGTTTCCGGCGCGCTCGACCTGTACGGCGAGATGGTGGAGGCCGGGCTTCCCGGCGAGGACGCGCGGTTCGTCTTTCCGAACGCCACCCGGACGAACCTCGTCATGACCGCGAACCTGCGGGCACTCATCCACATGTCGGGGTTGCGGCTGTGCACGATGGCGCAGTGGGAGATCCGAAGACTGTTCCAGCTGATTCGCCAGCAGATCTTCACGGTGTCGCCGTTCCTGGGCTCGTTCCTGGCGCCGAAGTGCGTGCCGCTGGGGTACTGCGACGAGTTCGGCAACCGCGACGAGCACTGCCCGATCCGGCCCCACAAGGACAACGTCCTCGGCGCGTGGGCCGAGAAGGCGGCGGCTGCGCGTGCGGCCGGCCGGGAGCTGCCGCAAGCCTGAGCGGTCGGCGGGGCGAGCACGGCGCCAGGGCCGCAGTGACGCGCACGGGCGCCGTGACGCACACGAGCCCGATGCAATTTTCCTGCGCCGCGTCGAGGTTCACCTGTTGATGCGCATGGGCCGCATCAGGCAGGTCGCTGACGCCTGATTCACGTTGCGCGCGGGAGTCGACGGCCGTCCAGCGCCGACCCGGCAGCTGGCCTTGATGCGGCCTGTGCACATCAGAGACCAAAGGTCGGCGCGGCCGTCGCGGGGCGGCGGGCGCGCCGTGCGGCCCTGACACGGATCGGACTAGCCGGCGTCGACCAGCTGGACCCCGCGGCTCTCCGCGTCGCCGGCCACGAAGGCCAGCACGCGCTCGGCTTCCTCCTCGAGCTCGGCACGCTGGGCGCCCGTGACCGGGGCGTACAGCGTCACGACGTTCGTGGCGGTGCGACCGCCGCGGGCCTTGCCCCCGCCATTGCGGTTCACGCGCCAACCCGCGCAAACGAACCCGTCGACGAGTACCCCGCCCTTCCACGTCAACTCGTTGATGGTCAATCCCTTCCGTCAGGATGCGCGACCGGTCGTCGTGGGACAGGATGACGTTGTCATAGAAGGGCAGGAACCGGATCGGGGCAGGCAGGTCCGCATCCACGATCAGGCCGTCCGGCACGTCGAACAGCTCGCGGCCTCCCTCGTCCTGGAACGTACGCAGCCTCGGGCGCAGGCGCTCCACGACCTCGCGCAGGCCGGTCAGCCACGACCAGACCCGCATATCGCTCACCGTCGCCGGCCCGAAGGCCGCCAGGTAACGCAGGATGAGGTCGTCGACGCTCGGGGTCGGGTCCATCCCACGGCCCAGCCACGCCTCCGCCGTCGTGTTTGTCGGTCGGCCCGTCTTCTGCCACAGCCCGCGGGGCGGCACCTGGACGAGCGGCAGCAGGAACCGGGCGGCGTACGCCAGCGACGTGGCATCGTCGGTCGGGCCAGCCCGGGGCGAGCGCCGCCCCGAGCTCACTCGGCGTCCGCGGCCGCTCCTCCAGCGCCTCGCGCGCGCGCGCGATCACCGCATCCAGGTCGACACCCACGAGTCGCTTCACGAACGGGCTGCTGCGCCACGAGCGGGCCATGACGTCGGCGAGGATCGGGTAGTGCGCTGTCGCGTCGCGCGCCGTCACGAGGTGCAGCGTGCCGCGCAGGAGCCCCATCCGGACGGCCCCGCGCTCCTCGATCAGGCGGCTCAGGTCCTGCGGGTCGAAGCCGGCGATGCGCGACCACAGGCCGACGTACGGATCGGGCGGCTCCTGCGCCTGCATCCCGACGAGATGCTCGATCACTTCCACGACCGGGCGATCGACCCGCTCGAGCAGCAGCTGTCGCGCCAGGAGCGTCCTGTTCAGGACGCGCCGACTGAGCAGCGGCGCCGAACCTCGGGCCGTCATCCGGCCGCGGCCGCCTCGTCGCCCAGGTCGGTCACGAAGCGGCGGATCACGCGGGCGAGCCGGGGACCGGCGACGGAGCCCGCTTCGAGAACCTCCTCATGGGTCAGCGGCTCTCCGCTGTATCCCGCCCCGGCGTTGGTGACCAGCGACACCCCGCAGACCTCGAGGCCGACCCAGCGGGCAGCGATGCATTCGAGGACGGTCGACATGCCGACCGCGTCGCCGCCGAGCGCGGCCAGCATGCGGACCTCGGCCGGCGTCTCGTACATCGGGCCGGTGAGGCCGACATAGACGCCTTCACGGACGTCGACGCTCTCGTCCGCGGCGGCGGCATGCAGGCGCCTGCGCAGCCGCGGGCTCCAGGCCTCGGTCATGTCCGGGAAGCGCGGGCCGAGCGTGTCGGCGTTGCGGCCGACCAGCGGCGACCGCCCGGTCAGGTTGATGTGGTCGTTCACGATCATGAGCGTCCCGGGACCGAAGGACGGATCCAGCCCCCCGGCCGCGTTCGTCAGCACCACGATCCGGGCTCCAAGAGCACGGAACAGCAGCACCGGTTGGACGACGAGGCCTGGATCGTTCCCTTCGTAGAGGTGGAAGCGGCCCTGGAGCATGACCACCGGGCGACCGCCGAGGCGCCCCACCAGCAGCCTGCCGACATGACCCGGGGCCGTCGCCGCCGGCCAACCCGGGAGGGCGTCGAACGGGATCGCCACCGGCTCTTCCATGTCGTCCGCCAGGCCGCCCAACCCCGACCCGAGCACGATCCCGATGTCCGGCACGACGGTCGTCCAGTCACGCACGGCGGCGACCAATGCGGCGATGCGCTCTGGTTGGGCGCTCGGGGGGATCGGCCCGCTGGGGTCGAGGGTCACAGTGGCGGCGTCAGACATGGCGGCCTCCGGGCATGGGCGGCCAGCATGACAGGCCGGTGAGGCCGGTGAGGCCGGTGTGGGAACGGGGGGAGGCTTCGTCGCGCCCGACGGAAGTATCGACACCGGGATGCCGATCGCGTCCCGTCGGGCGCCTTCCCGTGGACGGGCCGCGGTGAGACGGCCGCGCGACCGCGGGCAACGAAGCGCCCGAAGCGACCGGCGGCGGACGAAGGCCCTTGATGTGATCTCGGTTTCTGCGTCCTGTCGGCCCCTTCGGGCAAGACCTACGTTATCGGCCGGCTCAGCCGACGGTCAACGCGCTTATCCACGAACATCGGACTGATCTCGCGACGCCTGTCCACGGGAATGTCGGGCCTGTGGTCGGGGTGTGGATAACCCTGTGGACGAAGGTGGCCGGCGGCGCCGAGCGACGCTCAGCCGCCCATCGCGAACATCTCGATCTTCGGCAGATCGGTCGTCGACTGCGCCCGCAGCTCCGAATAGCGGTCGTCCCGGGCGCGCCAGGTCTCGGCGAGGAACGTCGCGAGCGCCTCGTCGGACGAGCCGTCGCGAAGGACCGCCCGGACGTCGCGCCCGCTCACGGCGAACAGGCACGTATACAGCTTCCCGTCGGCCGACAGGCGGGCCCGCGTGCAGTCGCGGCAGAACGGTCGCGTGACCGACGAGATGATCCCGAACTCGCCGCGCCCGTCCGCGTATCGCCAGCGGCCGGCGACCTCACCGCGATAGCCGGCGTCGGCGGGCTCGGCGGGCCAGACCCCGGTCACCGAGTCGATGAGGTCGACCGCCGGCACGACCTCGTCCAGCCGCCAGCCGTTCGAATGGCCGACATCCATGTACTCGATGAACCGAAGCGTCACGCCGGTGTCGCGCGCCCAGCGCGCCATCGGCACGACCGACGACTCGTTGACGCCGCGTCGAACCACCATGTTGACCTTGACCGGGTCCAGGCCGGCTTCGAGCGCCGCATCGATCCCGTCGAGCACCTTCGCGACCGGGAACTCGATACCGTTCATCGCGCCGAATACCGCGTCGTCGAGGGAGTCCAGGCTGACCGTCACGCGGTGCAGACCCGCGTCGCGCAGCGGTCGTGCGAGCGCCCGCAAGGCGGCCCCGTTCGTCGTGAGCGTGAGGTCGAGCTCGCGACCGTCCGGCGTGCGCAGGCCCGCCAGCATCCGGATCAGGTCCGGCAGCCCGCGCCGGACCAGCGGCTCGCCGCCCGTGATCCGGAGCTTCTCGACGCCCAGACCGACGAACGCGCCGGCTGCCCGGTGGATCTCCTCGAACGTCAGGACCTGGTCCTTGGGCAGGAACGCATAATCGCGGCCGAAGATCTCCTTGGGCATGCAATACGTGCAGCGGAAGTTGCATCGGTCGGTGACCGAGATGCGCAGGTCGTGCAGAGGCCGGCCGAGGAGATCGAGCGGCTGGGCGGCGGGGAGAGTGGTCTCGAGGGCGTTCACCGAGCGCCCATCGTACCGCCGAACTGCGTTGCACCAGCACACCGGCACGCGGTACGGGCGCTCCGGCGGTACCACCGGCGTACACCGCTGGTACCACTAGCGGACTCCACCGCACCAAACCCCGCTGGCACGATGCCTCCACGCCCCGAAGCGCCCATCTATCCCGACGAGGATCCACGCATGGCATCGACCGACGCGAAGAGCGGCTTCCGCCTCCCATGGAGCACGGACCGGACCGAGTCCGACGAGCAGGCTGACGCACCCCAGGCCGATCAGCCCGCCGTGGATCAGTCCCAGCCGCAGAGCGAGAGCGAGACACAGACGATGATCGAGACCGCGCCGACCCAGTCCAACGAGGCGGTCCAGGAGGAGCCGGCCGGGCCGAACCAGGCCGCCGCCGCGACCCCGGCCGCGGCCCCGACGCGCAAGGCCAACAAGTTCATGGCCGACCTCACCAAGGCCATGCAGGTCGCTGCCGAGGCGGCGCGCGCCGACACGCTCGAGCGGTTCTCGGCCGAGGCGAAGGCGCATATCGAGAGCATCCACGCCAGCACGTCTGACGAGTCGACCGAGCTGCGCAAGAAGGCCGATGACGACATCGCCGCGATCCGCGAGTGGTCCAAGGCCGAGATCGCGCGGATCCGCGAGGAGACCGACGAGCGCGTGACCCATCGAAAGGAGAAGCTCGAGCGCGAGATCGAGGCGCACGCCGCCGAGATCGAGGGCCGCATCGAGCGCGTGCAGGCGCGCGTCACGTCCTTCGAGGCCGAAATGGCAACGTTCTTCACGCGCCTCCTGGCCGAGGACGACCCGACGCGTTTCGCCGCGATGGCCGAGACCCTCCCCGAGCCCCCGCCCTTCGATGCCGACGAGGCGTGGGCGGAGACGAGCGCCATGCCAGGAGACGACGGCCGCCGTGGAACCGCCGGTCTTCGAGGTTCCGATGGCAGAGGCGCCGGCCGAGACGACCGAGGTCGTCGAGGCACCCGCCGACGCACCCGCCGCCGAAGTCGTCGCCGAGTCGACGCCGGTCGAGGCGATGCCTGAGGCTCCGGTCGAGACGAACACCGAGTGGGGGCAGCCCGACAGCGGCGACCTGTTCGGCATCTCCGCCGAGGAGCAGGCGCCGGTCGCCGAGGCCGACCCACGACTCACGGCGCTGGGCATCGAGCAGGACTTCGCTGCCGCCGAGGCCGAAGCCGCCGCCTTCCCCGCCGAGACCGCCAACCCCGATGACGAGATCCCGACGATCGCCGAGGACGCCCTGGCGGCCCGGCTGGCCGGACTCGTCGCCGAGGACCACTCCACGTCCGCCGACGTCGCGACGACCCGTGTGGTCGTGACCGGGCTCGTCAGCGTGGCGAGCATCGCTGGCTTCAAGCGCAACCTGGCCCGCGTGAGCGGCGTCCGGTCGGTCGGCGTGTCGTCCGGCCCCGACGGTGAGTTCGTCTTCGCGGTCACCCATGAACCCGATCTCGGGCTTGCCGACGGCATCGCCACGTTGCCTGGCTTCAGCGCACGCGTGACGAACGAAGGTCCGGGCGAGCTCACCGTGGCTGCGCGCGACCCCGAATCGGAGGGCTGAGATCGTGGCCCGACCGGCCATCGCTGTCGCCCTTCCAGCCGACGAATCCGCTCCGGTCTCCGCCGAGCTTCGCGCCGCCGGCTTCACGGTCGCGACCGTCGCCCATCCGGACGAGCTCGAGGCTCTGCTCGCCAGCCGGCGCGATGTCGCCGTCTCGATCCTCGATGGCGAGACCGACCTCGACCAGTCGCTCGAGTACTACTCGCTGCTCCGCGACGGCGGGCGGGCGATCCCGGCCCTGATGGTCGTCTCGGAGCGCGCCCTCGCGCGGCTCGATCCAAGTTCGGGTGAGGTCGAGGACGAGTATTTCACCCGCCCGTATTCCGCCGAATCGCTGCGCTGGCGCGTCGAGGCCATGTGCATCCGCAGCCAGACCGTCGACGACGGGTCGGGTCCGGTCCTGCAGAGTGGACCGATCGAAGCCGACGGCTGGGCCCAGCGCGCCACGATCCTGGCGGTCTTCAATCCCAAGGGCGGTGTCGGCAAGACCACCATCGCGACGAACCTCGCGTCGGTCCTGCAATCGCGCCGCGGCCACAGCGTGCTCCTCGTGGACGCGGATACCGTCACGGGCCACGTCTCGACGTCGCTCGGGATCGATGGCGTGCGCACCCTCGCCGACAGCTGGCGCGACCAGCAGGAGGGCGGGCCGCGGGAGACTCTGGCCGAGATCGCCTCGGCGCACCCATCGGGATGCGGGTCGCATCGCTCACCACGTCGCCGCTCGATACCGACATCCTCGACCCCGAGCGCGTGGCCGAGGCCATCACGAGCGCGCGGCGCGGCTTCGACTTCATCGTGGTCGACCTGCACCCGTCGTATAGCCACCTCAATCAGGCGGTCTTCGCGATCGCCGACCGGATCCTCGTCCCCGTCACCCCGGACGTTCCGGCGATCCGCGCGGCTGTTCAGCTGACCGACTTCGCGACGGAGCTCGGCGTGCGGGAGCGGCTGGCCCTGGTGATCAACCGGGCCAACAGCGGCGTCGGCGTCGCGGACATGGAGCGGACCGTCGGGATGCCGTCGATCGCCCTGATCCGGTCGGGCGGGCTGCTGTTCGTCCGCGCGGCCAACGAGGGCCGCACCGTGATCGAGATGTTCCCCAAGGAACGCATCACCGATGACTTTGACGCGCTGGCCGACCGGGTCCTCGGGACCCCGATCGCCCCACCGCCCGTCAAGGTTCCGTTCGGCCTCTTCAACCGCGCCAAGACGACCGCGCGCGCCTAGCCCAGCGTCCCTGCGCCCACGAACGGGCCCGGTTGAAGGACGAGGCGAAGGCGTTCCGGAGGACCGAAGCGAGCGCACTCAAATGTGCGTGAGCGAGGACCGGACGGGACAACGCACGCATCGTGCCTTCAGGCGGGCCCGTCCTAGCGGGTGCGGTCTTGCCAGGAGATGCCGCCCATCGGGGCGCCCGGCAATCTCTGATGGCGCTCGCCGGTCCGCCGGTCGACCTGCTCGATCCCACGCAGGTAGAAGCGATTGACCAGGACCGCGTCCATCTCAGGCCCGATCGGCTTGTCGCCCAGATATGCCACGGCCCCGACGACCGGCACGAACATCTCCGTCGCCCGATCCAGCAGCCGCTCCGGCTCCGAGCCCGGATGCAGGTGCACCGTCCCGACGACCTTGAAGGGCGGGACCTCGAGGGCCACGTCGTACGCGACCTTGTGGACCTTGTGGGCGGCCCGCTCTGCGTCCGTCAACGGCGGTAGCGTCGCCTCGCCGGCGAGCACGATGATCAGGTCGTAGGGGTCCACCGCCTTGAGCCCGGGTGCGGGCGCCAGAGGCGCCGAGCCGTCGGCGGGTGCCCATTGGACGTCCGAGATCGTCACCGACTCACGCTTGTTGAGTGCATCGGACAGGCGGGTCTCGATCTGCATGT
Organism: uncultured Chloroflexia bacterium; assembly: GCA_963780425.1. Taxonomy (GTDB): domain Bacteria; phylum Chloroflexota; class Limnocylindria; order Limnocylindrales; family CSP1-4; genus SPCO01. The sequence goes on from CAWABZ010000005.1 coordinate 76,833, forward strand.
TGCCGACGATCCGCCATTCCTCGGTCAGGCCATCGAACGGGATGCCATACCCGGCCGGACGCCTGCCGGCGGCTGCGTCGATGGCTTCTCCGCTCCCCCGGCCTTCTTCCGTTTCAGGAAGTCGAACGGCACATCATTCCTCCGCGGCGCCGGAATTCGACCGGATCAGCTCGACGACATTCGCATCGGCCAGAGTCGTGGTGTCGCCCAGCGTGCGGCCCTGGGCGATATCGCGCAGGAGACGCCGCATGATCTTGCCCGACCGGGTCTTCGGCAGGTCCGGCACGAACATGAGCGTCTTGGGCTTCGCGATCGGGCTGATCTTGGTCGACACGTGCTGGCGCAGCTCATCGCCGAGCGCCGGCGAGGGCTCGTTGCCCAGGCGCAGGATGACGAAGGCGTTGATGGCCTCGCCCGTGATCGGGTCGGGGCCGCCGACCACGGCCGCCTCGGCCACCGCCGGGTGGGAGACGAGCGCGCTCTCGATCTCGGTCGTCGATAGGCGGTGGCCGGAAACGTTCATCACGTCGTCGACCCGACCGAGCAGCCACAGATAGCCGTCCTTGTCGCGTTTCGCCCCGTCGCCGGCGAAGTACATGCCGGGGAACCGGCTCCAGTAGGTCTCCTTGTAGCGCTCGGGGTCGCCGTAGATGCCGCGTAGCATCGCCGGCCACGGCCGCTTCAGGACGAGCAGCCCACCACCGCCCAATGGCACGGAGTTGCCAGCGCGGTCGATCACGTCGACCTCGATGCCCGGGAACGGGAAGGTGGCACTGCCCGGTTTCGTGACGGTCACCCCGGGGAGCGGCGTGATCATGATCATGCCGGTCTCGGTCTGCCACCACGTATCGACGATCGGCGTACGACCGCGGCCGATGTGCTTGTCGTACCAGAGCCAGGCGACCGGGTTGATCGGCTCGCCCACCGAGCCGAGGACGCGCAGGCTCGAGAGGTCGTGCTGGTGGGCCCACTCGGCGCCCTGCTTCATGTGCGCCCGGATCGCGGTCGGCGCGCAATACAGGATGTTGACCTTGTAGTCCTCGATGATCTGCCACCAGCGGCCCCAGTCGGGAGTGTCCGGGGTGCCCTCGTAGAGCACGCTGGTCGTGGCGTTCGCGAGCGGGCCGTAGACGATGTAGCTGTGGCCGGTCACCCAGCCCACGTCCGCCGCACACCAGTACACGTCGTCGGGCTTCACGTCGAAGACCATCTCGTGGGTGAAGCTCGCGCCGAGGAGATAGCCGGCGCTCGTATGGATGATCCCCTTGGGCTTGGCGGTCGTGCCGGAGGTGTACAGCAGGTACAGCATGTGCTCGCTGTCGAGCGGTACCGGCTCGTTCGTCTCCGACTGGCGGTCGACGATGTCGTGCCACCAGACGTCGCGGCCGTCCTGCATCGCCGTTCCGCCGTCGACCTGATCGCCGAGTCGGCGGACGACGAGCGTGTGCTCGATCGTCGGGGTCATGGTCAGCGCGTCGTCGACCGCCGGCTTCAGCGGCGCGGCATTGCCGCGGCGCCAGCCGCCGTCGGCGGTGATGACGAGCTTGGCCTGCGCGTCGTTGATGCGGCCGCTCAACGCCTCCGCCGAGAACCCGCCGAAGACGACCGTGTGCGGCGCGCCGATCCGGGCACAGGCCAGCATCGCGATCGGCAGCTCGGGGATCATCGGCATGTAGATCGCGACGCGGTCGCCGGTCGTGATGCCGAGCTCCAGCAGCGCATTGGCGGCCTTGCTCACCTCGCGCTGGAGGTCCGCAAAGGTGATCGTCCGGGTGTCGCCGGGTTCGCCGATCCAGTGATACGCGACCTTGTCCCCGAGACCGCGCTCGACGTGGCGGTCGATGCAGTTGTACGCCAGGTTCAGCTTGCCGCCGACGAACCACTTTGCGAACGGCAGGTCCCACTCGAGGGTCGTGTGGAAGTCCTCGACCCAGTCGATCCGCTCGCGGGCGAGTCGTGCCCAGAAGGCTTCCGGGTCGGCCTCGGCCTCCTCGTAGAGCGCCGCCGTCGCGTTGGCCTGCGCGGTGAACGCCGGATCGGGCGAGAACGTCCGGTCCTCGGCAAGGAGGTTTTCGATCTCGGCGGTCGGCGTGGGGGACGGGTCGAGGCTCACGGACACACACCTCCGGAGTCAGCTGGGAGTGTCATCGTACCCTGTCAGCCCCGCGGCGCAGGCTGGCTACCGGACGCGGCGTCGGCGCCGTCGGTGTCGAGGCCGGAGGCAATCAGGATGGTCTAGAGCGTACCGAGTAAGCGAGCGGTAAGAACGCCCTGTTTGACTGCGGGCGTGTCGACACCCGGGCAACGCGGACCATGCTCGACGTCACCCAACAGGAGCTCGCCGAGGCGGTCGGCGTCTCCAGGCCATACGTGGCGTCGATCGAGAGTGGTCGGGCCAATCAATCGCTGGAGGTGGTCGAGCGGGTCGGATCGGCACTCGGGCTGGAATTGCAGCTGCTCGGACGGCCGCCTGTCGTTATCAACGGTCCTCCGCAGCACGATCTTGTCCATGCACGATGCTCGGGCTACTCCGATCGGCGGTTGCGCGGTCTCGAGTGGCAGACCCGCGGCGAGGTTGCGATCGTGCGCGGGCGAACACGCGGTTGGATCGATCTCCTCGCGTACGACCCGCGGCGCCAGATCCTCCTGGTGGTCGAGATCAAGACGTGGATCGACGATCTGGGTTCGATCGAGCGCCAGCTCGACTGGTATCTGCGCGAATCACCGGCCATCGCACGCACATTCGGATGGCGCCCGGTCCGCACGATCGGCTGGGTCTTTGTCCTAGCGACAGCGGATGTCGACGAAGCGATCCGCCGAAACCAGGAGGTCATCGACCGAGCGTTCCCCGGCCGAGCACGGGACCTGAACCAGCTACTCCTCGGCGGCGACTCTGTGGAACCATCCCGAGGGATCACCTTGATCGACCCGAGGAACCGGCGACGAGCATGGCTCATCCCGAGCCGTATCGATGGGCGGCGTTCCCCCGCGCCGTATCGCGACAACGCTGAGGCTCGGCTCCTCATGTCAGCGTGAGGCACGAAATCCGAACGGATGAGCGTGAAGGAGGACGAGTTCTGACGGTGAGGGCCGATTTTGGAGGTGTTCGCGCAAGGTTCATCCAGGATGTGTGCCTACGGCTGACACTCGGCCCGGCTGGCGGGCCGGCGCCTGGCCGGCTCAGGCCGTCGCGTGGACCGGGGGCGTGGTCTGGCGCTCGGGGACCGTGCCGCCGAGGCGCACCGAGATAGCCGCCGCGGCTTCGCGGGCCTGGGCAGCCAGTTCGGGGATGCGCCGCGGCGTCAGCCGGAACGCCGGGCCCCAGATGTCGACCGCGGCGATGACATTGCCCCGCGCATCGTGGATCGGGGCGCTCACGGCGTTCAGGCCGAGCTCGTACTCGCCGATCGCGGTCGCGTAACCGCGCCGCCGGATCCGCGCGAGCTCCTCGAGCAGGGGCTCCAGCTCGACGATCGTCCGTTCCGTGTACTGGATGAGACCGCGGCGGACGATGCGCAACACCTCGCGCTCGGCGAGGGAGGACATCAGAACCTTGCCCGAGGCGACGCAATGCAGCGGCGTCGACCGCCCGGTCCAGTCACCGACGGCAATGAGGTTCGGACCGTCGACCTGCGCGACCGTCAGCAGCGACTCCCCGTCGAGGATGCCGACACCGGTCGTCTCATGCGTGAGCCGCGCCAGTCGCTCCAGCTCCGGCATGGCGATCCCGCGGAGGTCGAGCGTGCGCTCGGCGCGCTCGGCCAGCCGGATGACCACCAGCCCGAGCCGGTACTTGCCGGTCTCGTCGTCCTGCTCGACCAGGCCCCGCCTCTGGAGAGTCGCCAGCAGCCGCGACGCCGTCGACTTGTGGAGGCCCAGCCGCCGGGCCAGCTCGGTCACGCCGGCCTCGCCCTGGGACTCGCCAAGGGCCAGCAGGAGCGCGGCAGCCCGGTCGACAGAGCGGACCGCGTTGCCGTCGAGGACCATCGGCCGTCCGCCCTCAGCCGGCGGCCGGGGAGGCCATGCCGCCGTGGGGCGTCGGGGCAGGTCCGCCATGGGCGCGCTCGTCGAGCGCCGCGTCCAGCGACTCCTGGAACGCGTTCAGCACCCGATCGATGATGTCGGCATCGGCGTGGGCCTCGCACATGAACCACGGCTCCCGCGAGTCGGGCTCGGGCATCGCGCCGCGCGCGTGCATGCCGATCGCTATCGCGTCGTACAGCTCGTGATCGCTGGTAGCCCAGTCGCGATATTCCGTCGCGACCTCGTCGCGGAACATGATCCCGAACATCGCCGGATGGCCGGTGAAGTGATACGGGATGCCGACAGGGTCCAGGATCTCCCTCAGGCCGTCCTGGATCGTTCGGCCGGTCGCGTGGATCGTCTCGAGCGCGTTGGTGTCCCGCAGGATCTGCAGCGTCGCGACAGAGGCCGCGGCGGCGACCCGGTTCCCGGCGTACGTCCCGCCGTGGCTCACCTTGTCGGGGAGCAGCTCCATGATCTCGCGCCGGCCGCCAAACGCCGCGGCCGGGTAGCCGTTGCCCATAGCCTTGGCGTAGGTCGCGAGGTCGGGCGTGACGCCGAAGAACTCGGCGGCGCCACCCCGCGCGAAGCGGAAGCCGGTCTTGACCTCGTCGAAGATCAGCAGGATCCCGAACTCCTCGGTGAGCGCGCGCATCTCCTTGTGGAAACCCGGCTCGGGCATGATCCCCTGAGCATTGCCGAGGACCGGCTCGACGATGATCGCGGCGATCTCCTCGCCGCGCTGCTCGAAGAGGGTGCGCAGCCGGTCGATCCGGTTGTAGCGGGCGGGGATCATCGTGTCCGCGACCGCGGCGGGGATCCCGCGACCCCACGCCAGGGCGACCGGAGCGTCGGCGTCGCCGAGCTCGGACATGTCGTCCGGCCCGACGCTGATCAGCGCGTAGTCGTGGACGCCGTGGTACTGGCCCTCGAACTTCACGATGCGCTCGCGCCCGGTGAACGCGCGGGCGAGGCGCATGGCATGCATCGTCGCTTCCGTGCCGGACACCGTCATGCGCGCCATGTCGACCCAGCCTGTGAGCTCGCACACGAGCTCGATCGTGCGGATCTCGTCCTCACTCGTGAGGCTGAAGCTCACGCCCTGGCGCATGCGCTCATTGACGTAGTCGTCGACGCGCGGGTCGCCGTGTCCCAGGATGACCGGCCCATAGCCCATCCGAAGGTCGACGAACTCGTTGCCATCGGCATCCCAGACGAGGCCACCCTTGCCGCGATCGACGTAGATCGTGCTCTCGCCCCACGCGCGGAAGTTCGAGTCGGCTCCGCCAGGCATCCGCTGCGAGGCGCGGCGGAACAACGCGAGCTGGCGGTCGCGGCGGAGGCGTGGGGTGACGCGGGCGGGGGCGGGCTCGGTGGCCATGAGCTCCTCAGGTGACGGCGTTGGACGGCCCGAAGCGTGGGACGGGCGTTGCGCGCTACGGGACGCGCGGGCACTCATCGTGCCACACGCTCAAAGGGGCCGTCAACGCGACATTCGTCCGGCCGCGTCGCGGATGCCACGAATCGCGCGGCAGGCGACAGGGGCGCCACGAATACCGCACGACACGCCGCATATATGGGACATGCCACCATGACCGCGTGACGAACGCGAGTCCTGACCCTATCCCCGAAGCCGTGTCGTTCTGGCTGCGCGATCCGGCGCCGGACGATGTCGCCGATCCGCCGCTGGCGCCGGGTGAGCGCGTCGAGGTCGACGTGGCGATCATCGGTGGCGGGTTCACCGGCCTGTGGACCGCGATCGCCTTGACCGACACGGACCCGAGCCTCCGTGTCGTCGTGCTCGAGATGGAGACGATCGCGTTCGGTGCGAGCGGCCGCAACGGCGGGTTCTGCGAAGCCAGCCTCACGCATGGGCTGGCCAACGGCATCAAGCACTTCCCCGATGAGCTGGAGCGGCTCGAGCGCGAAGGCATCGACAACCTCCAGGCGCTCGTCGCGTTCACACGCGAGCACCGCATCGACTGTGATCTCGAGGAGACCGGGATACTGGCACTCGCCGACCAGCGCTACCAGGTCGACGAGTTCCGCGCCTGGGTCGACGAGGCCGCCGAGCACGGCGAGCGCCTCGAGTTCCTCGACCGGGACGCGGCTCGTGAGGAAGTCCACTCGCCGCTGTGGCATGCCGGTCTCTATCGCCCACCGGGGCGCGACATCCTCGTCGACCCGGCGAAGCTGTGTCGGGGGATCGCGCGTGTAGCGCGCGAACGGGGTGTCCGGATCCACGAGGGCACGCGTGTGACGAGCCTGGAGCGCCGAGCCGGGCGCGTCGAGGTTCGGACGGCGGGGGCCGGCCTGATCGTGGCGGACCAGGTCGTCGTCGCCACATCGGCCTACTCAGGCTGGCTGCCCCGCCTGGCGTCGACGTTCGTGCCTGTCTACGACTATGCCCTGGTGTCCGAGCCTTTGACGCCCGACCAGCGCGACACGATCGGCTGGCGGCGGCGCCAGGGACTGGCCGATGCGAACAACCAGTTCCACTACTTCCGGCTGACCGCCGACGATCGGATCCTGTGGGGTGGCTACGACGCGATCCACCATCGTGGCAGCCGGGTCGGCCCTGAGCTCGACCGGCGCCCGCAGACCTTCGACAAGCTCGAGGCACAGTTCTTCCGGGCTTTCCCCCAGCTTGCCGGGCTCGGCTTCCCGTATCGCTGGGGCGGGGCGATCGATACGACGTCGCGGTTCACCGTGACGTTCGGCCAGATCCTCGGCGGACGCGTGACGTACGCACTCGGGTATACCGGGCTCGGCGTCGGCGCGAGCCGGTGGGCGGCGGGCGTCGTCCGCGACTTCATCCTGCGTCCCGACGAGGATCGCCTCCGGCTACGGCTCGTGACGAGCCCGCCCGTCCCGTTCCCGCCGGAACCGCTGCGCTCATTCGCGGTCGAGACGGTCCGCCACGAGCTCGATCGCGCGGACCGGAACGAGGGCCGCCGGGGCTTGATCCTGCGCACGCTCGATGCCGCCGGGATCGGGTTCGATTCGTGACCGTCTAGCGGCTGCCGCGGGCGGTCGACGCGCCGAGGCCCCGCCGATGGCGGGGCCTCGAACGGCGCTGGGGGCGTGCTTTTAGCCGTTCGGGATGCGAACGAGCAACAGCTGCCCGCCCTCCTTCTTGTCAGTGAAGTCGGCGCCCGTCGGCGGGAAGTTGTCATCGCCGGGCGCCGAGTCGACCCACAACGTGTGGGCCTGGACATTGACGAGGAAGGCGCCCGGGCCGAACGCGGCGGACGCGTCGACGACGCCGGTCGACTCCCAGGCCCCGAGATTGCCGCGACCCGATGGATCGACATCGGGCGTGGTCTCGTCGGCGCTCTGGTCGACCTTGGCCGCGACGGTCGCGGCGCCCGTGTCGAACCGATACTGCCAGAGCCGCGCCTCGGTCCGCCGCGGATCGGCGAGCTGCTCCGGCGTGAAGTTGAACTGCTGGCTCGAACCCGGGTCCTCCGTGAAGTAGAGGCCGTTGACCGTCGACTCGATGTTGTCGGGCTGGTGGATCTCGTCGACCGCCTTGACGGCCTTGTCATCGCCCTCGATCAGGATCGACAGCGAGGTGACGTGCTTGGGATCGGCCGGATCGAGGACCATCTTCCAGACCCGACCGTTGGTCGAGAGTCCGGGGCCGAACGCCGGCGACGGCGGGGCGGGCGGAGGCGCCGGTGTGAAGCCGCGACCGGAGTCGACCACGTAGACGACGTTCGACTGTCCGGGTCGCTTGTCGTAGGCGATGTCTTCCACCCGCACGAAATCGAACACGTCGTGCTGCTGCGACCAGTACTCGAGCACCCACTGCGGTCCGTCGACGCCGACGCCGGTGACCGGATCGCGCTGCCAGGCGCTGCTCGTGGGCGGCGGCGGGAACGGCCCGCCGAGGCTGGCCGGCACGTCCGCCGACATCAGCTCCGTCCCATCGGCCTTGCGACCGGTTGCGATCAGGCGCGGCACTTCGATGAAGTGGCCCGTGATCGACGTCGTATCGCCCGGAACGAAGTCCTCGTAGACCTGGTAATCCGCGTTGTCCGACGCGAACGCCCAGAGCGTGCCCCGGTCATCCCAGACCGCATCGGCGTTGGGGGCGATGTACGAATAGAGCTGTGACTGGGACGGGTTGTTGGTGAACGTGTCGTCGCCAGACAGCAGGACGAGGTCGTCGAACCCTGGGATCGGCACGGCGTTCTCGTGGTTGTGTCGACCCATGCCCCAGATCGGCCGGTTCTTGCCGGTCTTGGGGTCATAGGCCACGACCACGCCGGCTTCGCGGGCGGTGGGGGCACCGACCGTGGTCGGCCACGCCTTCCCGGTCCGATTGACCCAGTCCGGCGTCTCCTCATTCGTGAACAGGAGCTCGCGATCGAACCCCTCAGCTGCGGTGGCCAGGTAGTTGGAGCAGAACCGCTGGTAGTTCTCGGCGCTCGTGATGACGAGCTTGCCGGTCTGCACGCCGGCGCTCTTCTGGTTGAGGATCAGCCGGCTCAGCTGCGCGTTGTCGAAGTCGTTCTGCGCGTTCCCCGCCGTCGGCGTACCAGGGGGCAGCGGGTACGGGAACGGGACGCGGGACGTCTCATGGTTGACGTAGACCTCGACCGTGCCCTTGCCGCGGGTGCTGATCGAGATCCCGTCGGGGATCGACTCGAAGATGTAGCCGTCATCGCCGGCGGCTTCGCCGACGGTGATGAGCGCTTCGACCGTGACGCCGGCGCCGACCGGGGTCAGCATCGCCGCCTGGCTGGTCTTGACGCCGCCACCCGCGGCGCTCGCCGGGACCGTGCCGATGAGCAGGGCGGCGATCGCAGCGAGCACGAGAGGTCGGACCGGGACGGCTCGGGCGAAGGTCGCGGCAGGGCGCATGGGGGGCCTCCTCCTGGCGATGTGGGGCGGTGAGGGGCGATCTGCTGGGGTCTGCCATGGTGCCGCGGGTCCGACGGGAGCGCAAACGGCCGCGGCCCGCGCGACGAGGAAGGTGGTGCCGTGCCGCAACGGAATCGGCGTGGTGGCGGGGGTGGGTCGGGCGGCGAGGGTCCGGCGGTCCGGCCGCGGTCTGCCGGACCCCGGTCCGGCCAAATGTCCATCAGGCGAGCATTGGTCACGGTCCGACTGCCATCGGGCCTGTCACCGCCGCATGGACATGCACTCCGGCGTCGGCTCTGAGCACGGTCGGGATCGCGCCAGGCGAATATCGATGCATCGTGACCCAACGGATGCCGCAGCCAGTTGCCGAACGCTCACCTGGTGAACAAATGGCAGAAACCGTCGGATGACGGGGCGCGAGGGTGGTCCCGCGCGTCAGGCCGGCGCGGTGACCCAGGTCGGCAGCTCGCGGGCGAGCGTCGCCAGTGGCAACGACCCGTGCCCAAGCACTTGGTCGTGGAACTCGCGCAGGTCGAAGCGTGATCCGTCCCGGGCCGCGATCTGGCGACGCAGTGCCTGGATCTGGCGCTGGCCGAGCATGTACGTGAGGGCCTGACCGGGCCAGCAGATGTAGCGGTCCGTCTCGATCACGGCGTCGGTCTCGGACAGGCCGGCGTCGTTGCGCAGGAAGTCGATCGAGCGCTGGCGCTCCCAGCGAAGCGCGTGCATGCCGGTGTCGACGACGAGCCGCGCCGCGCGCCAGGCCTGCGCGTCGAGCATCCCGAACCGCTCCGCCTCCGATCGGTACAGGCCCATCTCATCGGCGAGGCGCTCGCTGTACAGGCCCCAGCCCTCGACGTACGCCCCGCCGACCATCCGCGCGCCGAGCCGCCGGAACGTGATCAGGTCGGGGTTCTCCATCTCGAGGGCGATCTGGAAGTGGTGACCGGGGGCGGCCTCGTGGTACGTCGTCGAGGCGAGCTTGGTGTACTTGCGCGAGGGGAGGTCGTAGCCGTTCGCGTAGTAGATGCCGTCGCGGTCGCCCGTGGCTGACGGCGGGTAGTAGTACGCGAACGGGGCGTCCTTCTCCTTGTACTCCTCGACCGGCCGCACTTGGAGCCCGGCCTTCGGCAGCACCCCGAAGTAGCGCGGCGCCTCCGCCATCGCGCGATCGATGTCCTCTCGAGCGCGCTCGACCAGTTCGTCCTTCGAGCGCGGGGTATTGCCCGGTGCGTCGTCGAGCGACGCGCGATAGGCGTCCACGTCGTCGCCGAACCCGGCGGCCCGGGCGATCGCGCGGCGCTCGTCGTCGATCCCCGCGAGCTCCTCCAGCCCGATGCCGTGGATCTCCTTCGGATCCATCTCGAGCGTCGTCCAGCCCCGGATGGCGGTCCGATAGATGGCATCGCCGTTCGGGGCGGACCAGATGCCCGGCTCCACGCGGCTCGCGTGCCGGTACTCCCCGCGGATGGCTTCCAGGAACCCGGCATCGGCCGGATAGATCTCGTCACGGACGATCTCGCGGATCCGTTCACGGTCGGCGTCAGTGGCCCCCTGGACCGAGCCCGGCACGATGGCCGACCCGATCGGGATCGCCAGCATCCGTTCGAGCTGGGCGATGACGCGCTCGGTCACGATCGAGGGCGCGGTCAGCCCGCTGGCCAAAGCCTCACGCAGGATGTCGGCGTTGGCGGCCATGAACGCGGGGTACGCGTGCAACCGCCCGATGAACGCCTCGAGGCGCTCCGGGGTGTCGACCGGCTGGAAGGCCGTCAGCTGCGGCAGAAGCTGCTGGGGACCGCCCATCTGGTCGACGACCCGCAGCTGGTGGAGGCCGTGGTCGTCCTCTTCGACCCCGAGCTCGCCGATGACCTGGAGCATGTCGCGGGTGATCCGCTCCTCGGTCGACAGCCCATCGATCGGGATGGCTGCCGCCTCGGCCGCAGTCCGCTCCATGAGAGCGCGTGTCCTGGCGCGCCCCTGTGGCGACGGATCCTCGAGCCGGTCGGCGTAGCGCGAATCGCCATAGAAGGTCGCGGTGGTCGGGTTGAGTTCGAGGACGCCTTCCCAGAATCGGTGGGCAAGGTCGTTCACGGCGGAGGGCGTGTCGGTCACGAAGGGAGCCTCACGACTTCGATCGATCGGGGGTCGGCGGCAAGGGTAGCGGGCGCGCGGGTCAGCCGCCGAACAGTGGGATCTGCTCGCCGCCGCGCTCGACCACCGGATCGAGCCCGAGCAACGGCTCGAGGTCGTCGAGATCGGGGTGCTCGGCCGAGAGGAACGTGCGCAGGTGGTCCCACTTGATCAGGTTCCAGCCGTGCTCGTCCATGGCCGCGCGGAGCAGCGGCGACCGCTCGAGCTTGTGGCGGATCAGGTCGGTCCGCTCCGGGGCGATCACGAGGAACCGCACGAAGCGCTCGTCCGCGCCGATCCGCGCATGCCGTCGCAGCAGCGGCTCGCCGAGCATCGCGGTCCATTCCACTTCGAACAGCAGGGCCGACTTGCCGCGGATGTACCAGATGGCATCGACCTCGGCGAGAGCGTCGACGGCACGGCCGATGCTCCCGAGATAGGCGCCGCGTTCGCGCTCATCGAGCATGTCGCCGAGGTGGCCCTGGCCGAGCCGGCGGGCCTGCTCGCGTTCGGCGAGCCAGACGCGGAGCCCGAGCCGGTGGCCCGCCTCGGTGATGGTCGCCAGCATCTCGGTGTGCTCGTGACTGCGGCGCAGCAGGTCGTCGCCCGTGACGAGGTGGTCGGGGGTGCTGGCCAGGCTCCGGTAGCTTTCGAGGCACGCCCGCACGAGCGTCTCGTCGGGCAGGTCATGCCCGGTGAACAGCGTCGCGATGCGGTCGTAGAACGCGGCCTCGGACAGCGGGCCAGCTGTCGACAGCAGGCTGAACACCGCCCACTCGACGCGGTCCGCGAGCGGAGGGGCAGCGGCGGCGCGATCCGATTGCTCCGCAAGCCACCAGCGACCGGGTTCGATCTCCGCGAGTCGCCGCTGATCCGGTCGGGCGAGCTCGTCGCGGATGAGTGCCAGCAGGCGCTCGACGGGATCCGGGGCGGCGTCGGGCACAGCCGTCGCGCGCCGGGTCGCGACCGGCGGGCCGCCATCGCCTTCGGCCTCCTCCGCGGCCGCGCCGATCGCCGGGCCGTTGACCGGGCCGGAGGGTGAGGCGTCGGGCCCGACAGGCGAGTCCGGCCGGGCAGGCGGGACCGGCTGGGCGGGCGGCGTTGGTGCCCGGCCGTCGTCCGTGCGTGACGGCGGATCCGTGGGCCGTGCGCCGGTCGACAGCCTGCGCAGGTGTCCGGACCGGTCGAGACCGACGAGGATCTCGCCGAACAGCCGCTCCGTGCGAGCGGGTTCACCGCGGGCCCGCAGCGTCTCGACCGCGGCCTCGGTCACGACCTTGGCGGCATCGCTCGCCGAGAACGGTCGCTGATCGAACCGCTCCGGCGGTGCGAACAGGCCGCGTCCCGGGGCGACGTCCGCATCGGGCACCGCAACGGACGGATACGGCAGGGCGACGTTCGCACGCGTCCGGGGCCCCGTCGGCACGGCGACGCCGGGTGGCACCATCTCGATGACGCCGGCGCCGACGTCATCCGGGTCGGACTGTCGTGCGACGACCACGCGGTAGCCGGCCGACGCCGCCCCGATCGCCACCGCCGCGAGCGACTCGGCCCCGCCGTCGACCAGCTGGACGACCCGCCCGTCCCTGGCCATCGACGGTTCCACCGCCGCCAGCGCGCGGCCGATCGTGACGGCTTGCCACGACCACGGGGCACGCAGCGAGGCGTCGGCGAGCGCGTCGATCGGAAGCAGCGAAGCGGCCTCGCGGCCCAACGTCCATGCCGTCCCGTGATAGGCGACGGCGAGGCGGTCCAGGCTCGGACGCATCGGCGGTTGGCCGAGGACGAGACGGACGGACGGCGTGGACCCGGCGGTCCGGCCGAAACCGTCGCCGTCGCTGAGTGCACGGACCGCGGACGGGCTGGCGATCGTCAGGACGGCGGTCGCGGATCCCTCGGCGAGCGCCTGCAGGTCCTCGCCCAGGCGCGCCTGGAGCGGACCCAGCGCACCGCCCTCGAGATGCTGGACGAAGCCGCGGACGGTGCGGAACCCTTCCTCGAACGCCAGCCACGGGTTGCGCTCGCGCCACTGGGTCGCTGCCGGCAGCCGGACGTGGCCGGCCGCGACCCGCAACGCGCCACCGCGACCGGCGCCGGTCGCGAGCCGGCTCGACGGGATGAGCGTATGCAGGAGCGCGAGACGAAGCGCCGCGAGCACCGGCGCCGCCCGCAGGTCGGCCTCGATCCGATCCATGATCGCGGTCAGTGCCACGAGCTGGCGAGGCGTGTGGAGATCGAGCAGCTCGTCGACCAGGTCGGGCGCGCCGTCGACGACGGGGAAGCGGTCGCGTGCCCACGCGCGCGCCGTGGCGCCCTCGGTGTCGTTCATCGCTCGCGCGAGGTCGTCGGGCTCGAGCTCGCCGTGACGCGCCTCCGTCCCGCCGCGCATGTCGCGACAGACCGTGCATCGATAGTGGCGCGTTATCGGCCGGGGCGGGCCGTCCCCTTCGTTCGACCAGGTGAACTCGTCGGCGACGAGGGCGCGGCCGCAGGTCGAACAGCGCGTCGAGAAGAGGTCGCCCATCGAGACCTTGAGGCTCGACTCACCGCGCGGCGACGCGGACATGCCCTGGAAGGCCGCGTCGAGGTGACGCACGTCCGGTGGGCGCAGGACGACCTCGGCGAGCATCCGCGTCAGCGGGCTGGACTCGATCGAGACGGCGCGGCGTTGGCGATCCACGGCAGCCCGGGCGACCCAGCCGCCGCGGCCCGCGAGGTCGGCGACGACGTCACCGGGGCCGGTATGCGCCTCGATCCGGGCGGCGAGCAAGGCGGGCGCCGGCGCCGGTGCCAGGCGCTCGAAGACGGGCAGGTTCCCGCCGACATCGGCGCGCGAGGTGTGGAGACGGACCGTCATCTCGGCACGATGCTAGACCACATGGGAAGAGCCGCTGACCGGATGGGGATGTGCCCGCCCGCCGGTCGCGGCGACGAGGATCAGGCCTCGTCGAGCTCGTCGGGCTCCTCTTCGAAGGCCTCGTCCGTGGTCGACTCCGGCGGCAGGACGCGGTCGAGGTCTTCGATCTCCTCGTCCTCCTCGTCGTCCTCGAGGTCCTCTTCGAGCTCCATCTCCTCGCGCACGAGGGTGCCCTTGGTGTACGGCCGCAGGTCGGTCGACTTGGCCGCAGTCGGGAAGCTCACCTTGCCGTAGTTGCTCGGGTCCTGGAACGTCTCGCGGATGATCAGCCGGACGTCCTTGTCGCCGAGGCTCGTGACGCCCGCTGCGTACTTGTTCCCGTCGGCGATGAGCTTGAGCAGGCGGGCGGCCACGCGGGGCTCCACCACGCCGATACGCATGCCGTTCGAGAAGGCGATGAGTCGGCTGCCCTCGGGCGTCAGCTCCACCGCGTCGCCCGGGTTGACCTGGGCCAGCTCCTTGGGAGTGGCGAGGTCGGTCAGGAAGGCGAATCCGGTCTTGCCGGTCTCCTCGACGAAGATGCTGACGGGGGCCTTGCTGCCCTCGGCCGCGGGGACCGTGCGCTCACCGGCGGCGTTGAGGAGGACCTTGAGCCGGTCGATGTTGCGCTCGGCGATCCGGTTCGTGGGATCCAGCGCGAGGGCCGTCTGGTAGTGCTCGCGCGCTTCGGCGAGCAGGCCGAGCTCCCACAGGGCCTTGGCCAGACGGTTCTCCGCCTCTGCGTCCGCGCCGAGCTCGAGGAGCTTGCGGTTGGTGTCGGCCGCCTCTTCCCACTGCGCGGCAGAGGCCTGCGTGATTGCCTGCTCGGCCAGCTGGCGCTTGGTCCGGGTCAGGTTGACCGGACTCTGGGGGGTCGTGTCGACATCGGGGAAGGTCACGGGCGGGTCGTCCTTTCGGGGGCGCGAATGAGCCGGGCGCGCCAGGGTAGGCTCGGATCAGGGTCTGGGCGGGCACGTGCTCGGGCATCGCTTTCTAGCATCGGATGCCCGTGGCGTCAAACGCGGCGACTCGCCGCCGCTACTCCCTGATCAGGAGATTCAGCCCGATGACGACGAGACCGAGGATGGCCAGGAGGATCGTCTGCCACAGCCAGCGGACGTCGCGCCGGCGGGACGGCGTCGCCGCGTGGAACGCATCCCACAGGTAGAAGGTCAGCGTCAGCAGGGCCGGGCCCATCAGCCGCGGGATCTGGACGAAGCGGAACGCCGCGGCCGCGATGGCGATCGCGATGGCGTACGTGGCCGCGGACCACAGCGCGTCGCGCAGGTTCACGACGCGGAGCGCGGCCGCCCGATACCCGAGCAGGAACGCGACCGCGGCGTCGCCGGCAGCAAGCACGAGCAGGTCGCGTCGTGGCAAAGGCAGACCGGCCACCCCGCTCGCACCGGGCTGGGCGAGCCCGCCCGGCACCGTCGCGGCCACACCGACGAACGCGAGGAAACCCACGACCAGCGTCGTCACGAGGACCCGGGTGCGGCCGTCGTCGTCGAGTCCGGCCGGCGAGGCGAGGATGCGCGCCTCCAGCGCCAGGCAGCGTTCCACGATGACTCCCGTCACCGCGAGCGCCGGCACGAGACCGAGCCCGAATGGCACGAGACGGATCGCACCGAGGCACGCGACGGCCGCCACGGCGGGCAGGATGAGCGACTCGATCGGGATGCCGAGGGCGTGGCTGTCCGTGTCCGCGGCTTCGTCGTTGAGGACCTGGAGGCTGCCAAGGATGATCGCGCCGAGCAGGAAGACCGCGACGAACCAGACACCCGGCGGCTCGATCAGGCGCGACAGCCCGACGATCGTGACCGCGGCAAGCGCGAGGTCGCGGCGGCCGGCTCTGTCGTCCTGCATCGCCGCGATGGTACGCGAGGCGATCGCGCTCATACCCGCTTCGGCTTGCCGGCGACCCAGGCCAGGACATCGGCCCGGGAGCGGGTGTTCAGGACGTTGCCCGGCTCGACCCAGGCACGCCTTGCCTGGGTGATGCCCCAGCGCAGGTGGTCGAACTCGGCGATCTTGTGCGCGTCGGAGTCGATCGACAGGACACAGCCCATCGCGACGGCTCGCCGTGCGCGCTCGACCGCGAGGTCGAGGCGGTGGGGCGACCCGTTCATCTCGAGCGCTGTGCCCGTCCGCGCCGCCTCGGCGTAGACCGTGTCCCAGTCGAGGTCGAGGTCGTCGCGCGTGCCGATCATCCGGCCGGCGGGGTGCGCGATCACATCGACGTGGGGGCTGCGGATCCCGTTCAGCGTCCGCCGCGTCAGTTCGGCCTTCGACTGCCGCCGCGAGACATGGACCGACGCGACGACGAGGTCGAACCGCTCGAGCAGCTCGTCGGGATAGTCGAGCGCGCCGTCGGCGCGGATCTCGAGCTCGCACCCGTGGAGGAGCCGGAAGCCCTCGGGCGGCGTCTCTGGCGGGGCGGTGCCATCGGCCTCCTCCTGGGCGTACCGCGCGTTGAGGGCGGCGATGATCGCGCGCTGCTGTTCGACCCGGTCGGGCGCCAGGCCTCGGGCGATCGCCAGCGACTCGCTGTGGTCGGTGAGCACCTGGTAAGCGTGCCCGCGGCGGCGCGCGGTCTCAGCCATGACCTCGATGCTGTGCGTGCCATCGGACCAGTCGGAATGGCTGTGCAGATCCCCGGTCAGGTCGTCGAGCGCGATGAGGTCCGGGAGCGTGCCGTTGAGCGCCGCCTCGATCTCGCCCTCGTCCTCGCGCAGCTCGGGCTCGATGAACGGCAGGCCGAGGAACGCATACGCCTCATCCTCCGTGGCGAAGGTCCGCAGCTCGGCGGCGGCATCGGTGAGCGGCTCGCCATCCTCGCCGATCCGGAGGAAGCCCTTCTCGGACAGGCTCCAGCCCTGGTCGCGGGCGCGCTCGCGGATCCGGACGTTGTGCTCCTTCGATCCCGTGAAGTGGATGCGATAGGTGCCGGCCGTGCCGGGCGACATGACCATGAGGTCCACCTGCGGGCCGCGCAGGAGCCGGACGGCCGCCTTGTAGCCGCCCTTGTTGAGCACCTGATCCACGATCCCGAGCGTCGTGAAGCGCTCGATGAGCCCGGGCCCGTCGTCGGTCTCGGCAAGCAGGTCGAGGTCACCGATCGATTCGCGACGGCGACGGAAGGAGCCGGCGGGCTCGATCGACCGCAGGCCGGGCGTCTCGGTCAGTGCCTCCATCAAGCCGAGGATGATGGCCTCCGCCCGGTGGAGGAGCATGCGTCGCGGGGTGGACTCGAGACGCGCGATCCCCTCGAGGATGAGCTGCTCGGTCCGCTCCGAGAGGCCACGCAGCCCGCGCAGCGAGCCCGCTTCGGCAGCCTTGCGAAGGTCCTCCATCGACAGGATCCCGAGCTCCAGCCAGATCTGGCGGACGGTCTTCGGGCCGAGGCCCGGGATCCGGAGCAGGCCGACAAGGCTGGGTGGCACTTCGGCGATGAGCTTGTCGTAGTAGGCCATCCGCCCCGTGGTGGCCAACTCGGCGATCTTGTCGCTGATCGCGGCACCGACCCCCGGGATCTTCGGCGCCTGGCCGTCGCGGTAGGCGGCGACCAGGTCGACGGGGCTGCGCCCGATCGCGTCCGCTGCCCGGTGATAGGCCACGGTCTTGAACGACAGCTCGCCCTTCACCTCGAGCATGTCGCCGATGTCGTGGAAGATCCGTGCGAGGTCGCCATTCGTCAGCTGGCGGTCGGGCTCGTCCTCGTCGTCCGGGCGCAGGTCGGCGTCGGCGAGGTCGATCTCGGGGTCGTCGACGGGGGCGGGCTCGCGATCCGGCGGCGGCTCGATCGCGGTCGCGCGCTCCGGCGGCGGATCGGTTCGGGCGACGCGGCGCGGCATGGTCGGGATGGTACCCGCGCCGACTCGCTACGCGGCCACGACCCGATCGCGCCCGGCGCGCTTCGCCCGATAGAGCGCCTGGTCGGCGCTATCGATGAGCGACTCGATGGCCTCGTCCGGGCTCGTCGCGACCGCGACGCCGATCGAGACGCTCGGCGCCGACGACGCCGAGCCGCCGCAGGTCCAACGCGCGGACGGCGGCGCGGATCCGCTCACCGACCTCCACCGCGACCCCCGGCCCTGGGTTGCGCAACAGGACGACGAACTCCTCCCCGCCGAAGCGCGCCGGCACGTCGTCCTCGCGCACCGCGGACACGATCGCACCGGCCACGGCGCGCAGGACGGCGTCGCCGGTCGCATGCCCGTGCTTGTCGTTGAGGGCCTTGAACCGGTCGATATCGACCATGAGGATCCCGACCGCGTCACCGGCGCGGCGGCGCTGCGCCAGCAGCCCGACGAACTCGCCGAAGTAGTGCCGGTTGGGCAGGCCGGTGAGCGAATCGGTCGAGGCGCGCGCCTCAGCATCGCGATGGGAGTAGGCCCGGGCGAGGGCGGCCGACGCCTCCACGGCCGCCCCGCCGAGGATCCGCCGCGTGGATTCCGGCCATGTCGAGCCGGCCCGCCGCGAGACGACGAGCGCACCCACGATGCCGTCCGCGGTCGTCAGCGGTGCCGCCAGGACCTGGCCGAGCCCATACACGTCGCGGACCCGGCGGGCGATCCGGTCGGCAGCCTCGGACGGGGTCGCCGGTCGCCCCCGGATCCGGTCCTCCAGGTCGCCGAGCGGGAGCGGCGTCGAGTGATCCGGGACGCCGGGGCGGAGGCTCACGAGGTGCGCTGCCAGCTCCCGGTCGTCCTCGGCTCGCCGGACCACCACGACGTGGTCGGCGGCCGTGGCCTGGCCGAGGTCCACGGCGATCGCATCGACGATGGCGTCGGGCGACACCGAGCGCGACAGGCCACTCAGGATCCGCGCGAACGACTCGGCCTCGTCACGCCGCCGGGCGCCGAGATCCGAGACCGCGGAGCCGTGGATGAACGCCGCGAATCCGGCGACCAGCACGACGACCAGCAGCAGTCGGTCGGCGAGCGTCGCATCCGCGGCGAGCGCGCGGATGAGGACCACGACGGCGACCAGCAGGAAAGCGACGGAGAAGGTCCACCAGGACCGGCGGATCCGGCGATCCGACGGGTCCACGGGGCGCGCGGGGCGCGGGGTGGAGGAGGTCAACTCGGGAATATAGGATGCGGCCCCGACGCCTCCGCGTCCACTACTGCGGGATGGTACCGATGGGGGATGCGGCCTGGTACTTCCGTCCTGATCGAGCTACGCGGATGCCCCGCCTGGATCCTCGGTCGACCCGTCCGTGCCTGTCGCGCGGCCATGGCCGCCGTCACGCTTGACCTGATAGAGCCTCCGGTCGGCACAGGCGATCAATTCCGTCGCCGTGCGGCCATCCGTCGGGAACGTGGCCACCCCGATCGAGGCCGCGATCGGGACCGGCCCGCGCTGCTCGCCGATGAACGGATGGTCGCGGAACGCCTCGAGGATCCGCTCGGCCGCGTGAGCCGCATCGGCAGCATCGGTGTCGGGCAGGATCACGGCGAACTCGTCCCCGCCGTACCGGGCCGGCACGTCCGACGCACGGAGCGTCGCCTTGATCAGCTCTGCCGCCCAGGTCAGGACGCGGTCGCCGAACAGGTGACCGAAGGTGTCATTCACGAGCTTGAAGTCGTCGAGGTCGAGCATGATCATGCTCAGCGGGCGCTTGCCGCGCTGGGAGCGGACGACCTCCTCGCCCATCCGCTCATGCAGGTAGCGGTGGTTGAAGAACCCGGTCAACGGGTCGCGGTCCGCGCGCTTGCGCGCGTCCTCGTACAGGCGCGCGTTCTCGAGCGCCATGGCCGCTTCGTTGGCCATCGTCCGGGCGACCTCCAGGCGCTGCGCATCCCAGCGGGCCTCGGTCCGTGAGAACAGCTCGACGAGGCCGATCGACTGGCCCTTGGCGACCAACGGCAGCATCACCAGCATGCGGATCCCATCGCTGCGCAGAAGGGCGACCTCGGCCGGATCGGCACGTGGGTCCTCGGCGTCGATGATGACCGTGACCTGCCGCTCGAGGACGCGCAGCGTCTCGGGAAAGCCGTCGACCTCGAAGTAGGGCTCGATCTCGTGCAGTGTCGGGTGATAGCCGAGCGATTCGACGCGCCCGGACGGTCGATCCCAGTAGCTGATCGCGCATTCATCGACGCCCATCGCGCGTGCGAGGTGGCCCGCCATGAGGTTGGCGACCTGACGCGGGTCGAGGCTCTCCGAGAGCTCGCCGCTCATGTCGAGCATCCGGCGCAGCTCCAATGCGAGCTCCTGGCTCCGGGTCAGCAGGCGCGCGGTCTCGAGCGCGGTCGCAGCGTGGTCGGCGAGGATCGCGAGCAGTCGCAGGTCGTCGCCGTCGAAGCCGTCCAGGCCCAGCTTCGAAAGCGTGATCACGCCGACGGTTTCCTCGTCGTACTGCATCGGGACCACCAGCATCGATTCGTCGATGTCTTCGGTGCCGGTGATCGTCTGCCCTCGCGGATCGCCGTTCGCGTCGTTGATCAGCAGCGGCTCGCCATGCTGCGCGACCCAGCCGGTGAAGCCCTCGCCAAGGCGGCAGCGCAGCAGGTCGAGGTCGACGTGCTCGTAGGCGCCGACCCGACCCTCGAAGGCGATGGGCACGACCTGATCGGGCAGCTCGATGAGGTACACGCGCGCGTTGTGGTAGTCGATGATCCGGCGGGTCTCCTCGACGAGTGCTCGCCCGACCGCCTCGACCGATGTCGCGCGGTTGAGTCGACCCGAGGCAGCCTGGAGTACGGCCAGCTGCGCGGCCTTCGCCTCGGTCTGTTCGAACAGCTCGGCGTTGGTCAGGGCGATCGCGGCATGGGTCGCGAGCGTCGTGAGGAAGGCCACGTCGCCGTCGGTCCATTCGCGCGGCTCGCGCGTCACCGCCGACAGCGCCCCGATCACGCGGTCGTGATGCATGAGCGGCGCGATGAGGTCGCCCGCGAACTCGAGGATGCCGTCGTACTTGCTCGACCCGTAGCGCCGATCGGTGCGCGTGTCCGTCCAGGCTGCGGACCGACCGGTGCGCAGCACCTCGCCGACCCAGCCCTCGCCGACGCCGAACGCCGGCAGGGCGGCCGCGAGGTCGTCGGGCAGGCCCGCCCACGCGGCCACGTACAGCTGGTCGTCGCGGAGGATCCTGATCGTGACGTAGTCGACGCGGAGAGCTCGTTTCGTCTCGTCCACGATCGTGCGGAACAGGTCCTCTCGATCGTGCGACGCCGCGAGCCGCTCGGCGATGCCGAGGACGCTATCGAGCCGCTCCGCGAGCTCCAATTCGAGGCCGATCCGGCCGTCCGGCTCCTCCTCCACGTCCGTCTGGGTGTCGGGCACGGTGAGCAGGCGGCGAAAGACCGACGGGCGCCCTTGGCCGGGAGCCCGCTCCAGGCGCGTTTCAGCATCGACGCGGTGACGGAGGCGCGCAGTCATACCGCTGCATCGTCCCATCGGGGGTGCCCGAACTGGTCCTCGCCAGCGGTACCGGGTGGGTCCGGTAAGGGTCCTAGGCCGGTCGCCCTACATCATCACGAGGCCGCCGTCGACGGCCAGGACCTGACCGGTGATGTAGCCGGCCTCGTCAGAGGCGAGGAACGCCACGGCATCGGCGACCTCCTCGGTCGTCCCGAACCGGCCGAGCGGCGTGCGCGCCGTGATCTCCTCCTTCAGGGCGTCGGGCAGTCCCTGCGTCAGCTCGGTCAGGACGAAGCCCGGGGCCACGGCGTTGACGGTGATCCCGCGCGAGGCCAGCTCACGCGCGGTGGCCTTCGTCAGGCCGATCAGCCCGGCCTTGGCCGAGCTGTAGTTGGCCTGCCCCATCTGGCCGGCCTGGCCGGACACCGACGTGATGTTCACGATCCGACCGGCACGCGCCTTGAGCATCGGCCGGGTCACGGCCTTGGTCATCCAGAACGCCCCGAAGAGGTTGGTCTCGAGGACCTCGCGCCAGGCCTCGGCGCTCATCCGCATGATCAGGTCGTCGCGGGTCACGCCGGCGTTGTTCACCAGGATGTCGATCTTGCCGAAGGCTTCGAGCGCGGTCTTGACCACGGCCTCGGCCGACTCGGGATCCCTGACGTCGCCCTGGATCGCCAACGCACGCGTCCCGATCGACTCGATCTCGGCGGCCGTCGCCGTCGCGGCATCCGTGTTGCCCTTGTAGCTGAACGCGACGTCGGCGCCCTGGCGCGCAAGCCGCAGACCGATCGCCTTGCCGATCCCGCGCGAGCCGCCGGTCACGAGGGCCGCCTTGCCGGTCAGGTCGATCACGCATGGACCTCCGAATGCGCCGATTCAGGTTCGCCTGGGACGACGTCGTCCAGCGGGACATCGACCGTGCCGGGTCGGGCCATCAGCTCGACCAGCGCCGGCGGGATCGGGTCGACCGAGTCCCAGTCGACCGGCAACCGGACATGGACGTCGTCGGCGCTCACTGCCGCGTCACCGGCCCGGCCGCGCGCCGGATCGGCCGTCCACTCGACCGTCACGGCCCCCGAGGTGAAGCCCGCCCCGAATGCGACCATCACGATCCGATCGCCGATCTTGACCCGGCCCTCGTTGACCGCTTCGGCCAGGGCGATCGGCACGGACGCGGCGGAGGTATTGCCGTAGCGGTCGAGGTTCACATACATCTTGTCCATCGGCAGGTCGAGCCCTTTGGCGACCGCCTCGACGATGCGGATGTTCGCCTGGTGTGGGATGAACAGGTCGATGTCCGACGGCTGGAGCCCGGACTTGCTGACCGATTCGAGGGCGGTCGTCGCCATCGTCTTGGTGGCGAACCGATACGTCTCCTTGCCCTCCATCCGGATGAAGTGCTCCCCGCGCGCGATCGTCTCCGCCGATGGCGGGCTCTTGGCGCCGCCGGCCGGCAGCCAGATCATGTAGGCGCCCTGGGGAGCCGTCGTGAGCTCGATCCCGAGCGCGCCGCCCGGCTCGTCGCTGGCCGACATGACCACCGCACCCGCGCCGTCCCCGAACAGGATGCATGTGCTCCGATCGGTGTAGTCGAGGAAGCGGGTCAGCAGCTCCGCGCCGATCACCAGGACGTGTTTGGCGATCCCGCTGGCGATGTAGGCCTGGGCCGTTGCGAACGCGTAGACGAACCCGGAGCAGGCTGCCGCGATGTCCATCGCCGCCGCGCGCGTATTGCCGATCGCCTCCTTGACGAGCGCCGCGGTCGACGGCATCCAGTAGTCGGGAGTCAGCGTGGCGAGCAGGATGAGGTCGATGTCGTCCGGGTCGATGCCGGCAGTACTGATCGCGCGCAGCGAGGCCACTGCGGCCATCGACGCGGTGGTCTCGTTGGCGGCCGCGACTCGACGCTCGCGGATGCCGGTCCGGGTCACGATCCACTCGTCGGACGTGTCGACCATCCGCTCGAGATCCTTGTTCGTCAGCACCTGCGCGGGCGCGTAGCGACCCCATCCGGTGACATGGGCCCGCGGCTGCCGAGCGACGTCGTTCACAGCGGCTCCACCTCGATGAGCGGCTGCTTGGCCTTGACCAGAGCGCCGCTCTCGGCGACGACCCGGACGACGCGCCCCGCCAGGTCCGACTTGATCTCGTTGAACAGCTTCATGGCCTCGATGAGGCCGATGATCTGGCCCACCGCGACCTCGCCGCCGACCGCCACGTATGGCGCCGTGCCAGGGGCCGGCGATGCGTAGAAGATGCCAGTGAGCGGCGCCTTGATCGAGGGCTTGGCAGGCGCTACCGGTTCGCGGTCACCGGCCGCTGCGTCGGCCGGGGCGGCCACCGCAGTCGCCGCGGGCGACGACGCCGCGACGCTCGCGACGGTGATGGGAGCGAGGGCCGACTGGCTTGCGCAGGACGAGGCCGGTGCCGCCGGACTCCACCTCGAGCTCTGTCAGGTCGGAGCGATCGAGCAGGGCCGCAAGACGATCGATGAGGGCGAGCAGCTCGAGATCGCCGTCGTCGCGGGGCGTCGCCGTCTGGTCCGCCCCCTGCCGGTCGGCGGCCGCCTCCACCGAGGTCACCTGCGCATCGAGCGCGTCGGCGACGCCGTCCGGCAGCGGCTCTGCGCCCGGACCCACGGCCATCGGCTCGAAGTCGTCGGTCATGCGTCCCACCGCTGGAAGATCAGGGCGGTGTTCTGGCCACCGAACCCGAACGAGTTCGACAGCACGACACGGACGTCGTGCCGGGCGGCCTCGTTCGCCACGATCGTCAGTCCGTGGGCCTCGGGATCCGGGTCGGTCAGGTTGATGGTCGGCGGGATGCAGCCCTCGCGGATCGTCATGACCGAGATGATCGACTCGATCGCACCGGCCGCGCCGAGCGTGTGGCCGATCATCGACTTGTTGGCCGTGATCGGGGTTTCGGCGGCGTGCTCGCCGAGGATCGTCTTGATCGCCTGGAGCTCCGACTTGTCGCCTTCCGGGGTCGATGTCGCGTGGGCGTTCACGTGGTCGACGTCCTCGGGCGCCAGGCCGGCCTTCTCGAGCGCGCGTCGCGCGGCGCGGACGGCACCGATGCCACCGGGCGCCGGCAACGTGATGTGCGACGCGTCGGCGGTCGCGCCGTACCCGACGATCTCCGCGAGCGGCGTCGCCCCGCGCGCCCGGGCGTGTTCGAGCTCCTCGAGGACCAGGACGCCGGCGCCCTCGCCGCAGATGAAGCCGTCGCGACCGGTGTCGAACGGCCGCGACGCGGCTGGCGGGTCGTCGTTGCGAGTTGACAGCGCGCGCATCGCGGCGAACCCGCCGATGAGGAACTCGTAGATGCCTGCCTCGGTGCCGCCGGAGACCATCACGTCGGCGTCGTCGCGGCGGATCGTCTCGAACGACTCGCCGACGGCATGACCGCCGGTGGCACATGCCGAGACGGTCGCGAAGTTCGGCCCGGTCATCCCGTAGTTGATCGCGATCTGCCCGGACCCGACGTTGGGGATGCCCATCGGGATGAGGAACGGGCTGATCCGGTCCGGGCCGCGCGTCACGTTCGTGCTGATCCCCTCGTTGAGGGTCCCGACGCCACCGAGCCCGGTGCCGAGGATCGCGCCGGTGCGCTCCGCCAGCTCTCCCTCCAGCCGGTCGGGCAGGCCGGCCTGGTCCATCGCCTCGCGCGCCGCGACCAGCCCGAACTGGATGTAGCGGTCGGTCCGGCGCTGGTCCTTCCGGTCGAGGACGTGGCTCGCGTCGAAGTCGCGGACCTGGCCGGCGATGCGGACGGTCAGCCGCGACGGGTCGAACGCGTCGATCGTCGTGATCCCGGAGCGGCCGGCGACCATGCCCGCCCATGTGGTCTCGAGGTCGTTCCCGAGCGGCGTCACGAGCCCCATCCCGGTCACGACGACCCGCCGACCGCCCATCACGCGACCCGCCGGCTCATCGCACCAGCTTTCCGGTGCGAACCGTTGCCGCACGGTAGACGTCGCCCGCAAGGCCGCGCGCCGAGATGGCGTTGGCGACCGCCAGCGTGTCGAACGTCGTGCGCCTGATCTCGGCGCGGACCTCGTCGTCCTCGATGTCGATGAGCGCCCACGAGGCAGTCGGGTCGCCATCGAACACGTAGCCCGCGGATCCGTCGTTGACGATCACCTTCCAGCCGAGGTCGCGCACCTCGGGCAGATGCGTGTGGCCACAGACGATGACGCGGGCATCGGTGCGGGCGACCCGCTCGATCGTGACCGACGGGTCGAGATGCTGGTCGAAGCCCGAGGTCTGAGAACCCGGCGACCCGTGGCAGGCCAGGATGAGCGTGTCGTCGTCGGTCCGCCAGCGGCGTTCGGCCGGCAGGCGTCGAAGCCAATCGAGTCGCTCGTCCCCGATCGCCTCGTGGGCCCATTCCGCGGCATCGACGATCGCATCCGGGACGCCGTCGATCATCCACGGAAAGGCCGCCGCATAGTCGAAATCGGCGACCGCGATGTCCGTATTGCCGCCGATGATCAGGGCGCCGTCGCCGGCCAGGCTGCGCAGGACGTCGATGACCAGCGCAGGTTCGGGGCCATTGAGCACGAGGTCGCCGGCGACCATGAGCGCGTCGGGCTTCTCGCGCGCGATGTCCGCGAGGACGGCTTCGAGGGCGGCCGCATTGCCGTGTACGTCCGAGAGGGCAGCGATCCGGCTCATCGGAGCGCACCCTCGGGCGGGATGATGAAGCTCAACAGCCCCTCGCAGGCCACCTCGCCGGCGACCGACGCGACGCCACGGCCCTTGCCGAACCGCGAGCCGAGCTTCTCCATCGTGACCTCGAGCCGGAGCGTGTCGCCCGGAGCGACGATCCGCTTGAAGCGCACATCGTCGATGCCGGCGAACAGGCCGATCCGGTCGCCGAACCCGGGTTGCTTGGCGACGTAGACCGCCATGGTCTGGGCGAGCGCCTCGACCTGGAGGACACCCGGCATGACCGGCAGACCGGGGAAATGCCCGGCGAAGAACCACTCGGTCGCCGTGACGCCCTTGAGCCCGACGATCCGCTTCGCGTCCGGGTCGTACTCGACGATGCGGTCGACCAGGAGGAACGGATGGCGATGCGGGATCAGGCGTTCGATCTCGGCGGTCGTGTGGACGGTCTCGGTCACGGGCGACTCCATCGGCGGTGTGCTGGTTCAGTCTGGGCGGTGGCGGCCGGCGGCAACGGGTCGGCGTGTGCAGGTCTGCACGACGGTCATACCCGGGCGGCCGCCGCGAGGAAGGCCGCGCTGCCCACTCGATCGAGCAGGTTCGTCGTCATCCGTCCCTCGAGGAACGTCTCCGAGGCGAGGAGCGCCTGGTGGATATCGACGTTGGTGGTGATGCCGTCGATGACGAGCTCTTCGAGTGCCACCCGGCCGCGCGCGATCGCGGTCTCGCGGTCGGGACCCCACACGATCAGCTTGCCGAGCAGCGAGTCGTAGAACGGCGGGACCTCGTAGCCCGTGAACAGGTGCGAGTCCATGCGCACGCCCGGCCCGCCCGGCGCGTGATAGCGCTCGACGACACCGGCTCCTGGGCGGAAATCGTGCGCGGGGTCCTCGGCGTTGATCCGGAACTCGATCGCGTGCCCGGAGAACCTGATGTCGGCCTGGCTCATGCCGAGCGGTTCGCCGGCGGCGATGCGCATCTGCATCGCGACGAGGTCGACGCCCGTCAGGCTCTCGGTGACGGGATGCTCGACCTGGATCCGGCAGTTGATCTCGATGAAGTAGAAGTTGCCGGTGCGATCGACCAGGAACTCGAGGGTGCCGATGTTCTCGTAGCCGGCCGCGACGACCGCCCGGATCGCCCGCTCCGCCAGGTCGGCACGAATGGCATCGGACAGCGCCGGTGTCGGGGCCTCCTCGAGGATCTTCTGGTGGCGCCGCTGGACCGAGCAGTCGCGCTCCCCGAGGTGGACGCCGTGGCCATACCGGTCGACGGCGATCTGGACTTCGACGTGGCGGTTCTCGTCGAGCCACTTCTCGAGATACAAGGAGTCGTCGCCGAACGCGGCCTTCGCCTCGCTCCGGCAGACCTTGAGGACGGACTCGAGCTCGCGCGAGGTGCGCACCATGCGCATGCCCTTCCCGCCGCCACCGGCGGACGGCTTGACCAGGACCGGGTAACCGATGCGCTCTGCTTCGGCGAGGGCGTGCATGTCGTCGCGCAGCATCCCTTCCGAGCCGGGGATCGTCGGCAACCCATGAGCGCCCAGGAGCTCGCGCGTCCCGGCCTTGCTGGCGAAGCGCTCCAGGACGTTGGCCGGTGGGCCGATGAAGGTCATGCCGTGGGCCGCCACAACCTCGGCGAAGCCCTCGTCCTCGGACAGGAACCCGTATCCGGGATGGATCGCGTCGCAGCCAGTGACCAGCGCGGCCGAGATCACGGCAGGCGCGGACAGATACGATCGCTGGGCGTCGGGCGGGCCGATGCAGATGGCCTCGTCGGCGAGCCCGACCGGGAGCGACTCGCGGTCAGCCTCGCTGTAGGCAACCACTGCCTCGGCACCGAGCGCGCGGCACGCACGCAGCACGCGGAGGGCGATCTCCCCACGGTTGGCGATGAGGACCTTCCTGAACATCAGCTTCCGGTGCCGTTGGTCGACATCGGGACGCCGAACTCGACGACGATGAGCTCCTGGCCGTATTCGACGGCCTCGCCCGGCTCGACGAGGCTGGTGCCCACGACACCGTCGATCGGGGCCACCACCTCCTGCGCGACCCCGAGCATGTCGACCGCGCCCAATCGATCACCGGCGCGCACGCGCGAGCCGATCGTCAGGTCCTTGCGCGGCTGGTAGATGCCGACTGCGGGTGAGGTGGCGACGCTTCGCGAATCGGAGCGGGCGGTGGCCGGAGGCTCCGGGTGGGGATGCAGGTGCTGGGCGCGCGGTGGCCGCTCGGGCATCCGCTCTGTCGACCGCTCGGCGCCGCCACGATCGCTTGCACGTCGGTCGCGCGCACCCGCCTGCGGACCTGCGGGACGCCGGAGCCTCACGCGCCAGGCTCCCTCGCGCACCTCGAGCTCACCGAGGCCGGTCGCCCCGAGCTTCGCGATCAGTGCGGGCAGGAGCTCGCCAGTGAGGCGATCGATGGCTGCGTGGTCGGCAGCACGCTCGTCGACGCCAGGCGATGGTCGGGCGTCGGCCGGGACCTGATCTGGCACGCGCTATACCTCCTCGCGAGCCGGTGGATCGTCGTCACGGGACCAGCCTTCGACCCCGACGAGTCCCCGCCGGGCCGGATCGAGCAGATCGCGCAGGCGATCGGCGAGACTCCGGTCCACGCGCCCGGGCACCTCGGGTCGAGCGACCTCAGTGTAGGCGCCCAGGGCACGGTAGCGTCGGTAGCGTTGCTCGAGGAGCGTGTCGATCGGCAGCGGGTCGAGCGCGTCGAGCCTGTCGAGGATGACGGAGCGGAGCCGGTCGGCGGTCGCCTCGGGCTCTGCATGCGCGCCCTCGCCGGGCTCCGGCACCACGATGTCGATCACGCCAAGCGCGTGTTGGTCGGCAGCCGACATCCGCATCGCGGCGGCAGCGGTGGCGGCCTCGTCGGACGTCCGCCACAGGATCGATGCGCACCCTTCGGGGCTGATGACGGAGTACACCGCGTTCTCGAGGGCGATCACGACGTCGCCGACCGCGATGGCCAACGCCCCGCCGGAGCCGCCTTCCCCCGTGATGACCGTCACGATCGGCGTCCGGAGGCGGCTCATCAGACCGATCGAGCGGGCGATCGCCTCGGCGATGCCACGCTCCTCCGACTCCGGACCTGGGTGGGCGCCGGGAACGTCGACGAACGTGACGACCGGCAGGCCGGCGCGCTCGGCGAGCTCCATGACACGCATGGCCTTGCGATAGCCCTCCGGATGGGGCATGCCGAAGTTGCGCCGGATGTTCTCGTCGGTGTCCGCGCCCTTCTGCTGGCCGATCACCACCACACGCCTGCCGCCGATGCGGGCCAGGCCGGCCACGATCGCGGCGTCGTCGCCGAACAGGCGATCGCCGTGCAGCTCGACGAATTCGTCGGCCATCGCGTCGAGGAATTCGAGCGTCCGGGGCCGGTGCAGGCTGCGAGCGAGCTGGACGCGGGCCCACACGTCGTCGCGTGCCTTGTCGTTCAAAGGAGCGATCGCCACGGCACCGTCCGGGTCCACGGCCGGCACGGTGACGGGCGGAGTCGGGACCGCGGTCTGGTCGTCTTCGTCGGT
Organism: uncultured Chloroflexia bacterium; assembly: GCA_963780425.1. Taxonomy (GTDB): domain Bacteria; phylum Chloroflexota; class Limnocylindria; order Limnocylindrales; family CSP1-4; genus SPCO01. The sequence goes on from CAWABZ010000005.1 coordinate 106,341, forward strand.
CGCGCCGTCGCCGTTCGCGAGCTCACCCACCCGGTCGGCGATCGTCGTCAGGAACGAGAATGGCCGGAAAGCCGGCACATCCTCTTCGGGCTCCGGCTCGTCGAACGCGCCGCGCGAAGGGAGTAGTCGCAGCAGGCTCGCGAGCTCGTCGTGCAGCTCCGGCCGCGGGACGACCCGGTCGACGAAGCCGTGGCTGAACAGGAACTCGGCCCGCTGGAACCCGGGCGGCAGCTCCGCCGCGATCGTCCCGGCGGTGACGCGTGCCCCCGCGAAACCGATCAGCGCGTCGGGCTCCGCGATGTTCACGTCGCCGACCGCGGCGAACGATGCGAAGACGCCGCCGGTCGTGGGGTCGGACAGGACCGAGAAGAACGGCACACCGCCTGCCCGCAGCCGCTCGAGCGCCGCAAGCGTCTTGGCGAGCTGCATCAGGGCGAGCGTGCCCTCCTGCATGCGGGCCCCGCCCGACGCGCTCACGACGACCAGCGGCACCCGGGCCGCGAGAGCGTGCTCGGCTGCCCGCGTGACCTTCTCCCCGACGACCGCGCCCATCGATCCGCCCATGAACCCGAAATCCATCACGCAGATCGCGATCTCATGGCCACTGATCGACCCCGTGCCCCAGACCGCAGCGTCGCGCATCCCGGTGGCGAGCTGGGCCGCGGCGAGCCGGTCCGGGTACGGCTTCTGGTCGACGAACCCGAGCGCGTCGACCGATTGGAGCCCGGGGTCGCGCTCCGACCACGTGCCCGGATCGAGCAGGTGCCCCAACCGTGCCTCGGCCGACAGGCGGAAGTGGTGGCCGCAGGTGGTGCAGACCCTGAGGTTCTTCTCGAGCTGCTTGTTGAACAGCATCGTCGAACACGTCGGGCACTTGGTCCACAGGTCCGGCGGGTAGACATCGCGCCGGGCGCGGAACGACGGCAGCTTGAGCGGCATCAGACGATCCTGGTCCGGGCGACGGCACGGACGGCGCGCAGCATCGGGTCGGCGGGCGGCCGGCCGCGCCGCCAGGCCATCCACGCGGCGGCGAGCGAGATCGCCGCCGAGGTGACCACCCCGCCGATCACCACCGGGCGAACCTGGCCACGGCCGTCATCGGTCGCGCCGCGGTCGCGCGTCCTCGGTGCGCGGAAGTCGATCACCTCACCGATCGTGCCGGTCGCCGAACCCGCCGCGAGCGCGAGGCGTGCGGCCAGCTCGTCCTCGAAGCGGAAGGACGGGTGATAGCGCGGCAGGCCTGTCGCCAGCCGATCGGCGGTCGCCCGCAGGTCCTCCGGCACGTCAGTGGTGTCACGCGGCGTGCGCGCGAGCAGCGACTCGAGATATCGGTCGACCACGAATGCCTCGATCTCCCCGTCACGCGCGGACGAGCCGACGGTCACGCCCTCCCCTCGCGGCGGTCGCGCAGGTCGCGTGCGACGCCGCGCAGGCCGCGATGGATCAGGACCCGGACCGCTCCCTCCGACCGGCCGAGGATGGCGGCGATCTCGGCAGTCGACATCTCGTGGACGAAACGCAGGATGACGGCGCGTCGGCGATCCCCGCTCAGACGATCGACCGCCCGCCACGCCGACATCGCCGATTCGCGCTCGACGACAGCGTGCTCGATGTCGGTCGGGTCGGGGGCCGTGAGCGCCAGGTCGAGTGGCGCCTCGGGCCGGCGCCGCCAGTGACGGCGGCGCTCGTTGACGACGTTCCGGGCGATCCGGAACAGCCAGATGCGGAACGTCGACGCGCCTTCGCCGTCCTCCGGGAGGGCGCGCTCCTCGAACCGCGGGCAGGCCAGCAAGAGCGGACAGGAACGTCCGCTCCGTGGCGTCCTCCGCCTCGTGATGGTCGCCGAGCTCGTAGACCGCGTAGTTGTACACCTGGGCAACGTACTTCCGGTACAGCGCGTCGAACCGCGCGGGGTCGGCCCGCGCCGCATCCACGAGCGATCGATCAAGGTCGAGGTGGGCAAGACGTGGGCGAGCGGACTGCTGGGACCGCGTCGTCTTCCTCAATGCCGGACGGGCCATCGCGTTACACCCGTGCCTGCGCCGCAGCCGGCGAGGTCGCTGCGTTCTCCGGGATCGCCGGCAGCCGGACATGACGGATCTCGCCGACCACGACCGTCCGTTGGCCACCATCGACCGTCGGATCCGCAACGACGAGCGCGCCGGTCGACCGGTCGACGCCGAGCGCCCGGACCGTCGTGGCATCGCCGTCCGGTGCGATCAGCACCACATCGCGGTCTGTCGTGACCTGCCGGTCCGCCCACTCGTCACCGTCGAACCGATCGTCGCGCAACGCGAGGATCCGGCCTTCAAGGCGTTCGACGAAGCCGTCCAGAAGGGCTGCGTGGTCGATCGGCCGGCCGTCCGCAAGGGCGCGGAGCGACGTCATCGTGCCGGCGAGGTCTGCCGGGAACGCATCCGCCGGCCAATCGCCGTTCACGCCGATGCCGATGACGGCGCGCGGGTCGTCGGTCCCGATGCCAGTCGATTCTCCGAGGACTCCAGCCAGCTTGCGAACGCCGGCCCCCGCTTCGACCACCAGGTCGTTCGGCCACTTGAGACGGATCGACCCAGCGGGGAGCCCCGCATTCGACTCGCCCGCCTCGGCCATCGCCAGCGACACAGAGGCCGCCAACCGCCAGAGCCGAGCCGCAGCGAGCCACGACGGACGGAAACCGACCGACAGAAGGAGCGCGGCCCGTGCCGGTGCCGACCACGTCCGGCCATCGCGACCACGCCCCGCCGACTGCTCGTCGGCGACCGCCAGGCAGACCTCGGGCTCGCCGCCCTGCAGCCAGCCCCGGACGACGTCGTTCGTCGATCCGACGAGGTCGAAGCGCTCGGAGCGGGCGATGAACTGGGCCATCGTGGACAAGCGGGGGGCGGCGGTCAGCCGGCCGCCGCGACCTCGACAGGTTCCGGGCGTTCGAGCTCGAACGCCTCGTGGAGCGCGCGAAGCGCGGTCTCGAGCTCCTCCTCCGCGATCATGCAGGTGATCCGCACCTCCGAGGTCGAGATCATCTCGATGTTGACCTTGGCGTCGGCCAGCGTGCCGAACATCCTGGCGGCATAGCCCGGGGCGTTGTGCAGCCCGGCCCCGACGATGCTCACCTTGGCGACGGATGCATCCGTCGTCAGCTCGCGGGCGCCCAGCTCGCGCACGACCGGCTCGAGCGTCTTCTTCGCCTTGCCGAGCTCGACCTCGGGGACCGTGAATGACAGGTCGGTCTCGCCGCCGTGGCCGACGTTCTGGACGATCATGTCGATGTTGACCCCGGCCGCGGCGAGGGGATCGAAGATCGCCCGCGCGATGCCCGGCCGATCCGGGACCGCCACGATCGTCACCTTGGCGACATTGCGGTCGTGGGCGAGCCCGCGGACCTTGTTGCGCTGCTCCACGAGCGGGTCCTCCTTGATGAGCGTGCCCGGCGCGTCCTCGAACGAGCTCAGGACCTCGATGACGACGTCGTTGATCCAGCCCAGCTCGACGGCCCGGACCTGCATGACCTGGGCGCCCTGGTGGGCGAGCTCGAGCATCTCCTCGTACCCGATGAGCGGTAGCTGACGCGCGTGCGGCACAAGGCGCGGATCCGCGGTGAAGATGCCGCGCACGTCGGTGAAGATCTGGCAGCGATCGGCCCGCAACGCCGCCGCGAGGGCCACCGCGGTGGTGTCGCTGCCGCCGCGGCCGAGCGTCGTCATCTCCTGGTCGTCTGCCTGGGCCGCGCTCTGTCCCTGGAAGCCGGCGACGATCACGACCTTGCCGCTCTCGAGCTCCGCGCGCACGCGGCGCGGCTCGATCCCGGCGATGCGTGCCCGGCCGTACGTGCCGTCGGTGGTGATGCCCGCCTGCGGTCCGGTCAGGCTGATCGCCGGGATACCGATGCCATGGAGCGCCATCGAGACGAGCGTGGCGCTCTGATGCTCGCCAGTCGCGAGGAGGACGTCGAGCTCGCGGGGATCGGGGTCATCCGTGATCGCGGCCGCGAGACCGAGCAGCTCGTCGGTGGTGTCGCCCATCGCGGACACCACGATCACGAGGCCATGGCCGGCGGCACGCTCACGCGCGATGCGCCGGGCGACCCGCTTGATCCGGTCCGCCCCGGCGACCGATGAGCCGCCGTACTTCTGGACGACGAGGGGGCCGGGCATGCGGGGCATTCTACTGCCGGATTCCGGGATTTCCGGCGTCAACCTCTGTCTGGGCGCTCACGGATGGCACCATAAGCTGCGACATGTGCTTCGACCATGACAGCCGGCCGCCGATCGCGCCGATCGCCGGAGGCGCCCTCGACGGCTCGCGCATCGAGCTGACTGCAGCCGACGGCAACCGGCTCATGGCCTTCCGGGCCCGGCCATCGGAGCCTGGCGGAGCCGGCGTCGTGCTTCTGCCCGACGTTCGCGGTCTGCATCCGTTCTACGAGGAGCTCGCCCTGCGGTTCGCGGAGCGCGGGATCGACGCGGTCGCGATCGACTGGTTCGGCCGGACCGCCGGCGACGAGCCTCGCGGCGAGGCGTTCGACCACATGCCTCACGTCAAGGCGACGACCTGGGCCGGCATCTCGGCCGACATCGCCGCCGGCGTCGAGGCGCTCCGCGCCGACGGCATCGCCGCACGCTTCACACTTGGCTTCTGCATGGGCGGCCGGATGTCGTTCCTCGCGGCGACGCTCGACCTCGACCTCGTCGGCGTGATGGGCTTCTACGGCACGCTCGAAGGGCCGTGGCGGAACGATGCGCCGGCCCCGCTCGACCGGATCGACGACATCGCGTCTCCGGTCCTCGGGCTGTTCGGCGGTGCCGACCAGGGCATCTCGGCCAAGGCGATCGAGGCATTCGATCGGGGCCTGGCCGAGCGCGGCATCGATCGCCGGATCGTCACGTACCCCGGAGCGCCACATAGTTTCTTCGACCGGAAGGCGACGGAGTTCGCGCAGCAGAGCGCCGCCGCGTGGGACGAGGTCCTGGCGTTCATCGAGACGCAGACCGTCGGCTGATCGCGCCTCAGCGCTTGGCGAGGGTCCACGCTCCGATGACGAGCAGCACGAAGACCACTGCCCACAGCAGGCCGTTCGGGAGAGCTCTCTCACCTGCGGCCACCATCCCGCGCAACGCCGCGCCGATGGCCTCGAACGCCCCGCTGACGAGGCCCGTGATGCCGTTACCGACCGTCTGGCCGAGGTCGTCCATCAGCGTCCCGTCTGGATGACCTTGGCGCCCGCGTTGCGCGGCTCCACGACGACGACCTGGCCATCGAGGTCGCTGTCCGCCGCGACAGCAACGAAAGCCGCCTCGACCCTCGAGATCTGCGACATCGAGTCGGCGAAGGCGATGATCGTCGAGCCCGCGCCCGACAGACAGGCGCCAAGCGCACCGGCCTCGCGGGCTGCCGCGACCATCCGCGGCAGCTCGGGATAGACCTTGGCGCGATATGGCTCGTGCACCCGGTCGACGGTCAGCCGCGCCAGCATGTCGGTGCGGCCGGTGGCCAGACCCGCGACGCCGAGCGCGACGGCACCCAGGTTCGCGACGGCGTCCTCGAGCGGGATCGTCGTGGGCAGGGCCTTGCGCATCGCCTCGGTCGGCAGGCGGCGATCCGGGATGAACAGCACGGCCCGCAGATCACGCGTCGTATCGACCCGGATGGCCTCGACGCCGTCGGCCGTCGCGGCGCAGGCCACGAAGCCGCCGAGCAGAGCCGCGGCCGCGTTGTCCGGGTGGCCCTCGATCCCGGCCGCGATCCGGAGCTGCGTCGCGGTGTCCAGCGGCTCGCCCAGAAGCGCATTCGCGGCCACGATGCCGGCCACGGTCGCGGCGGCCGACGACCCGAGCCCACGCGCGAGCGGGATGCCGTTCCGCATCGCGATCCGCCAGCCGACGCCCTCCGGCAGCTCGCCGCGGGCAGCGCCCATCGCCGCCTCGAGCCCCCGGACGAAGCGGTTGTCGCGGTCCTCCGTCAGCTCCTCGCGGCCCTCGCCCTCGACGGTGAGCTCGATCTGGCCGCGACTCCAGCCGCGGACCTCGACCTCGATCTGGTTCGTCAGCGCCAGCGCGACACCGAGACAGTCGTAGCCCGCGCCCAGGTTGGCCGATGATGCCGGCACCTCGACCGTGACCCGGCGACCGTCGAGCTCGGCGAGCCAGTGGGCGACCATCGATCAGCTCCAGCCCAGCGCGACGGCCACGGCGCCGAGCGTCGGGGCCGTCTCGATGACGCCAGGCACCTGGCGCTCGGCGGTCTGCGGGTCCTTGAGGCCGTGCCCGGTGAGGACCGCCACGACGGTCGCATCAGGGTCGAGCTTGTCGGCCGCGGCCATCTTGCGCAGTCCAGCGATGCTCGCCGCCGAGGCGGGCTCGCAGAACACGCCCTCGAGGGTCGCGAGGTCGCGATACGCGGCGAGGATGTCGTCATCCGTCACCGCGTCGATGCGACCGCCGCTCTCGTCGCGGGCCGCGATGGCCTTGTCCCACGATGCGGGCGCGCCGATGCGGATCGCCGTCGCGACAGTCTCCGGACGCTCGACCCGGCGTCCGTGCACGAGCGGGGCAGCACCCTCGGCCTGGAAGCCCCACATCGCCGGCTTCGAGCGCGTCAGACCGGCGTCGGCGTACTCGCGAAAGCCCGCCCAGTACGCGCTGATGTTGCCGGCGTTGCCGACCGGGATCGCCAGGATGTCGGGTGCTCGACCCAGGTCGTCGCAGACCTCGAACGCGGCGGTCTTCTGCCCGTCGAGGCGGAACGGGTTGACCGAGTTGACCAGCGTCACGGGATGCTCGTCCTGCTCCGCCAGCGCGCGCACGATGCGCAGGGCGTCGTCGAAGTTGCCATCGACAGCGACGACCCGCGCGCCCGCGGCGAGCGCCTGGAGCAGCTTGCCGAGCGCGGTCTGGCCGCGCGGCAACACGACGATGACCTCGAGCCCTGCGGCGGCGCCATACGCGGCGGCCGACGCGGAGGTGTTCCCGGTCGACGCACAGACGATGGCCCGCGCCCCGCTCTCGATCGCCTTGGCGACGGCCACGACCATACCGCGGTCCTTGAAGGACCCCGTCGGGTTCTGGCCCTCGACCTTCAGGTACAGGTTCCGCAGTCCGATCGACCGCGCCAACCGCCCTGCCCGGATCAACGGGGTCGCGCCCTCGCCCAGGCAGAGGGACGGCGTGGCGTCGGTGATCGGCAGGAATCGCCGGTAGCGGTCCATGAGCCGCGGCCGCAAGCCGGAGTCCGCCGCCATCGCCGCGTCAGTCATCGACCGGGTAGAGCGTGACGTCCGCTCCGTCCGGCAGGACGGCATCGAACGCGGCCTTGGCGTCGGCCAGCGTCACGATATCGGTCCGGATCGCCGTCCCGTCATCGAAATCGACCGACGCTGCTCGACCGATCGCGGTCGGCAGCTCTCCGTCTGTCGAGCGGACGGCGCCCAGGTACGCGAACCAGCGGCGCGGCCCGTCGAGTGGGTCGACCGCCGGGATCGCGGCGTCCGTGGCCGGAAACAGCCCAGCCCAGGTGGATCCCTGCCCGCGCGCGACCGCCACCAGGTCGCCGAGAACCGCGCTGCTCGTGGCGGCTCCGCCGGCGCCGGGACCGGCGAGGCCGACCGTGCCGAGCGGCATGGCCTCGACCTCGATGCGATTGGTGACGCCGCCCGTCCAGCCGAACGGGCTGTCGGCTGGGACGGCGGTCGGGATGACGGCCGCCTCGATCGCGCCATCGCGACGCGCGGTACTCGCGAGCAGCTTGATCGTCAGGCCGAGCGCCGCCGCGCCCTCCGACTCCTGCTCGGTCACGCCGGTGATCCCCGGCCGGCCCATGCCACGAGCGGTCGGCGGTCGCCGCCCGACGGTCAACGGATCGAGCCAGCGACCGAAGGCGAGTCGAGCGAGGATGACCAGCTTGTTGACCGCGTCGTCGCCCTCGACGTCGCCGGCCGGGTCGGCTTCGGCATAGCCCAGCTCCTGCGCATCGGCGAGGACCTCGTCGTACGGCCGGCCGTCCTCGGCCATCGCGGTCAGGATGTAGTTGGTCGTCCCATTGACGATGCCGCGGACCCGGACGATCTCGTTGCCGGCGAGGTCGGCGGCGAGCGGCCCGAGCACGGGGATCCCACCAGCGACGGCGGCCTCGAAGCGGAACGCGGCACCCGTCCGGCGCGCCGCCGACTCCAGCTCCGGCCCGTGATGGGCGATGACCGACTTGTTCGCGGTGACCACCGGCTTCCCGGCGCCGAGCGCGGCGGCGATGAGCGTCCGGGCAGGCTCGATGCCGCCCATCAGCTCGACGATGACATCGGTATCTGGATCGGCGATGAGATGGGCGGGCGCGTCGGTCAGGAGGTCGGCCGGAAACCCGAACCCGCGTGCCCTGTCGAGATCGCGGACGGCGACCGCGGTGAGCGTGATCGGCCGGCCGTCGTCGGACGCCAGTCGCTCGGGGTGGTGTGTCAGGCCGTCGAGCACGGCACCGCCGACCGTCCCGGCCCCGAGGACCGCGACGCGCAGCGGCGAACGGCTCACGGGACGGGCTCGTGACGGGAGACGCGCATCGCCTCGCATGGTAGCCCGCAGGAAGGTGGACGTTCCGGGTCGGGCATAGGTTGTCCGGACGTGGAGCGCCGGTGGGCCTCAGGCGTGGCCGTGCCGCGTGCCGAGGAGACTATAGAGGTTCAGACTGGTCGGAGACTCGCCCGAACAGGGCGATGCGAAGCGATGGCGCCGATGAAGCGAAGAGATGGCCACGCTGCCCGAACGTCGCAAGAGATGGCATGAGGATCCGCGGTTTGACACTGCCCTGACCGAGACCGACACTTCGGCCAGCCGTTGCGTCGGGACACCGCGGCCGGATCGCCGCGAACCAGGACCGCGCGACGTCACGCTGTCCGCCCCAGAGGTCAGGGTGACGTTCGAGGAAGGCAGGAGGAGGCCATGCTCGGTCATCGTCGTCGCTCTCTCGTGCTCGCCTGTCCTTATCGGCGCCATGCTCGATCGTCGCGTGTGGTGGGGCGACGCAGGAGCGCCTCGGCTCCCGCCGCGAGTCGGGCCGCGAGCCAGCCGGCGAGCGCCGCGCCGAGCGCGGCCGCCGGGACGATCAAGGTCTTCGGTGCGTTCGCGACAGAGATCGAGGAACCGTGGGACGGCGTCATCCACACCGCGCTCGAGGATGAGAAGGCGGCGGGTCGCATCGACGTACTCGTTCACGGACGCGATCGGCTATTCGGGTGATATGGAGCGCGTCCTGCGGGAAGTCGCGGAACGAGACCAGCCGAGCATCGTCTTCGGCGACGCCTTCGGGAATGAGGAGGCCGCGCGGCGCGTGGCGGCCGAGTATCCCGAGATCGCCTTCGTGTTCGGGTCCGGTGGCGGCCCGGCAGAGCCCAACTTCTCGGTGTTCGACAACTGGATCCACGAGCCGGCGTACCTGGCCGGGATGCTCGCGGGTGGCTTGACGAAATCGAACACGCTCGGTGTGGTCGGCGGGTATCCGGTGCCCGAGGTCAACCGGATCGTCAACGCGTTCATCGCTGGTGCGAAGGAGACCAACCCGGACGTCGAGGCACGGGTCACGTTCCTCAACAGCTGGTTCGACCCGGCGGCTGCCAAGGAGGCGGCGCTCGCCCAGGTCGGTGCGGGTGCGGACGTCCTGTTCGCCGAGCGCTTCGGCGTCATCGAGGCCGCATCCGAGAACGACCTCGTCGCGATCGGCAACATGAGCGATCAGAAGGAGCTCGCGCCGCAGAACGTCGTGACCAGTGTGACCTGGAACATGAAGCCGACTGTCGGCTACGTCATCGATCAGGTCATGGCCGGCGCATACACGGCCCAGGACCTCAAGGACTTCAGCATGGTCGCCAAGGGCGGCGCCGCGCTGGCGGAGGTCAATGCCGATGTCGCCGGCGGCGTGCCGCCGGACCTGCTCACGAAGGTCCAAGAGAAGGAACAGGCGATCAAGTCAGGGACCTTCCGCGTCGACATCAACGAGGCAACCCCGCCCGGGGCGACCGTCCCCGCCAGCTGACGCCGACGTGATCCCGGCGCACGCGGAGCCGATCGTCGAGCTCCGGGGGATCACCAAACGGTTCGGGCGCCTCGTTGCCAACGACAGGGTCGATCTCGCGATCGGCCGCGGGGAGGTCCATGCCCTTCTCGGGGAGAACGGCGCCGGCAAGACGACCCTGATGCGCATCCTGTACGGGCTGACCGCTGCCGACGCGGGGGAGATCCGCATCGACGGCCGCCCCGTCGCGATGGCCTCGCCGCGAGTGGCGATCGCCGCCGGGATCGGGATGGTGACCCAGCACTTCTCGCTCGTCCGCCCGATGACGGTCGCCGAGAATCTCGCGCTCGGTCGGACCGGCTTCCAATTCGACGAGGCTGCGGCACGGAGGCATGTCGCCGATGCCTCGGCTCGATACGGCATCAGCGTCGATCCGGGGGCGCGCGTCGGGGACCTGTCGATCGGCGAGCAGCAACGTGTCGAGATCGTGAAAGCGCTCGCCCGGGACTGCCGGGTCCTCGTCCTCGACGAGCCGACCGCGGTGCTCGTACCGCAGGAGGTCGAGGCCCTGTTCGCGACGCTGCGGCGTCTCGTCGCCGACGGGCTCGCGGTGGTCTTCATCAGCCACAAGCTGGCGGAGGTGCGGACGATCAGCGATCGGGTCAGCGTCCTGCGGAAGGGCGCGTTGATCGGGACGGCGCCCGGCACGACCGATGAACGCGAGCTTGCCCGGATGATGGTCGGACGCCCGATGTTCGGCGTCGAACGATCGGACCAGGACGAAGCCGAAGCGACGACCCACGACGCGGCCCTGCGCGTCCATGAGCTCCGCGTCGCCGGGACTGGCGTCGACGCGGTCCGGGGCGTCTCGTTCGAGGTCGCGCCTGGCGAGATCCTCGGCGTCGCCGGAGTCTCGGGCAACGGCCAGACCGAGCTCGTCGACGTGCTGGCCGGCATGCGTCGGCCCGAGAGCGGGTCGATCCTCGTCGACGGCGTCGAACTCGCCGGCGCGTCTCCGGGGCGCATCGTCGCGGCCGGTGTCGGCCGCATTCCGGAGGACCGACATGCCTCGCTCGTTCCTGAGCTGTCGGTCGCGCTGAACCTCGTGCTCGAGCGGATCGACGACTACGGCGGCTGGGCACGACTCGACGAGCGCGGGATCCGAGCCCATGCGGACGAGCTCATCGAGCGCTTCTCGATCCGCGCGCGACCCGACGACCGCCTCGCGACGCTGTCGGGAGGCAATGTCCAGAAGGTCCTGCTGGCGCGGGTGCTGTCCCGCGATCCGCGCGTCATCGTCGTGTCGCAGCCGACTCGCGGGCTCGACGTCGGGGCGACCGAGTATGTGCGTTCGGAGCTGCTCGCCCGACGCGCCGCGGGGAGCGCGACCCTGCTCGTCTCCGAGGACCTCGATGAGCTCCTGGCCCTATCGGACCGGCTGATCGTCCTCTACGAGGGCGCGGATCGTCGGCGAGATGCGCGCCGCCGACGCCGACCCCGAGCGTCTGGGCATGCTGATGGCCGGACGCCACGGCGCCCCCGGCGGGCGAGCCGCATGACGGGATCCCGCCTGTCGATCCCGCGGGCCGCCGGGCCTGGCGTCACCCTGGTCGACCCCTGGGCTCGTGATCATGGCCATCCTCATCACGTTCGCCGTGACGGCCGGTCCCATCGCCCTGGCCGGGGCGAACCCGATCGAGGCGTACGCCGAGTTCCTTGTCGTCCCCCTGACCTCGCGATTCGGCGTGCTCGAGGTCCTTGTCGCAGCCACGCCGATCATGCTCACCGGCGCCGCGGTGGCCCTCGCTTTCCGCGGCGGCTACTGGAACATCGGCGCCGAGGGGCAACTGCTCGTGGGCGCCATCGCGGCCGCGGCCATCGGTCAGGTGGCTGAGTTTCCACAGGTCGTCGCCGTCCCGCTCATGATCGCCGGCGGAGCGGCGGGTGGCGCGCTGTGGGCGCTTGGTCCGGCGGTGCTGCGCGTCCGCTTCGGGATCGACGAGGTGGTCACGACCCTCCTGCTCAATCCGGTCGCGCTGCTGCTCGTCAACGCGCTCCTGCATGGTCCGTGGCGCGACCCCGTGTCGGGCTTCCCCGAGTCGCCGCGGATCGTCGAGACGGCGGAGTTCCCGCAGCTCCTCGATCGTTCGCGGCTCCATCTCGGCTTCCTCGTGGCGATCGTGGTCGTGGTCGCCGTCGGCTACGTCGTCTCGCGGACGCCGGCCGGACTGCGCCTCCGTGCTGTCGGGCTGAGCCCGCACGGCGCGAGGTTCGCCGGTATCGACGTCCCCCGGACGCTCCTCATCACGGCCCTCGTGAGCGGTGCGATCGCGGGGATCGCCGGCGTGGGCGAAGTAGCCGGCATCCAGTACCGACTGACGTCCGGGATCTCCCCGGGCTACGGCTATACGGGGATCGTCGTGGCGACGCTGGGCACGCTGACGATGCCCGGCGTCGCGCTCGCGGCATTGTTCCTCGGTGACCTCTCGGTCGGGGCGAGCTCCGCGGGTCGCGCGCTAGGGATCCCCTCGCAGCTCGGTGCTGTCGTCCAGGGCACGCTCCTCCTCACCACGATCGCGCTGCTCGCTGTCCGTCGCAACCGCGCGGCTGGCGCGATCAGCCCCGAGGCAGCCGGCGAGGTCGCGGATAGCGTGGCGTCGGACGTCGTGGTCGGCGACGCGATCCACGATGACGAAGAGGCTCGCGCGTGATCTTCCTTGTCGATCTGCTGGCCGCGACGCTGCGCAACGCGACCCCGCTCGTGTACGGCGCGGTGGGCGAGACCTACGCGGAGCGGTCGGGCGTCCTCAACCTCGGCATCGAGGGCACGATGTACGCCGGAGCCTTCACCGGCTTCGCGGTGGCGTACTCGACGGGTTCGTTGCTGCTCGGGCTGGCCGCCGCGATCGTCGTCGGGCTCCTGGCCGGCGCGCTGATGGCAGTGCTGACCGTCACGCTTGGCGCGAACCAGCATGTGTCGGGGATCGGGTTGACGATCCTCTTGATCGGGCTGTCGGAGTTCACGAACCGGCTGATCTTCGGCGGCACGGAGATCCAGCGGATCGAGCCGTTCCCGCAACTCGAGGCGCCTGCAGCCCTGGGCCCTCTCGCCCCGCTTTTCACGCAATACGCCCTGACGTGGCTGGCGTTCCTCGTGGTCGTCCCGGGCGCATGGTGGCTCCTCAACCGGTCGTCTTTCGGGCTGGAGATCCGGGCCGTCGGCGAGAACCCCGAGGCCGCGGACGCGGCCGGCGTCCGCGTGGCCCGGACCCGCTATCTCGCGCTGATGGTCGGGGGCGCGCTGATGGCGATCGGGGGTTCGTTCTTCACGCTCGCCCTGCTCGGCAGCTTCACGCTCGACATCATCGCCGGTCGCGGCTGGGTGGCCATCGCGCTCGTGATCTTCGGGCGCTGGCGGATCATGCGTGTCGTCGCGGGGGCCCTGATCTTCGCGGCGGTCTATTCACTCCAGTTTCGGTTGCGCATCCTGCCCGGCTGGGGCGACGTCCCGTTCGAGCTCCTCCTCGCGCTGCCATACCTGGTCGTCATCGCGGCCCTCGCCGTCTCCGGTCGCAACGTCGCGTATCCAGGGGCCTACCTCAAGCCGTATCGTCGGAGCTGAGCCGCTATGACTGACCAGGAGTTCCTTGCCGTCGCCATCGAGCAGGCCCGCATCGGGCGTGACGAGGGGGGCGTGCCGATCGGCGCCGCGCTCGTCGTGGACGGCCGCGTCCTCGGGGCCGGCCACAACCGGCGCGTCCAGCTCGGCAGTGCGATCAGACACGGCGAGACCGACGCCCTCGAGGAGGCCGGGCGACTTCCGGCCGCGGTCTACCGGCGCGCCACGATGTACACGACCCTCTCGCCGTGCGACATGTGCACCGGCGCGATCCTCCTCTATGGGATCCCGCGCGTCGTCATCGGCGAGAACCGGACGTTCATCGGGGGCGAGGACCTGCTCCGATCGCGCGGCGTCGAGGTCGTCAACCTTGACTCAGCCGAATGCGTCGCGCTGATGGACGAGTTCATCGCGGCACATCCCGAGATCTGGAACGAGGACATCGGCGAGGAGGCGTGACACTGGGTGGAGCTCCCAAGTTCCGACACCTTCGGCAGCGACTACTCCCAAGTGTTCGTCGTCGAGACGACTGATCTCCCCTGATTCCCCGTCGGTCCCGGGCCTGGCGATGCTTGCGCCCAGAGACCGTAATGGCCAGTCCCGGCTCGAGATCTGGCAGAAATCGCGCGCGCGGGGGCGAATTGGGGGACGTTTCGGCCTCGATTGTCGGCTTCGCCGTTGATGACCCGCCATTACGGTCCTCGGGTGCAAATCCTGCCCGCCACTGGCCGCGAGCGGTGGAATGTGCGGGCGGGCTCCGCGCGGAGCGAGCGCTAGCGTGGCGAAGCAGCGGAGCGAGCGAAGCGCGGAACCCGCCCGCCCACGCTGACCGTGATCGTCCGCCAAGGACCGTCGATTACACTCCCGTTCGATGACGACCGAGATCCTGCCCGCTCCGTCGCCGGTGGCTGAGGCCGCCCCGAGACCCCGCATCTTCTCCGGTATCCAGCCCTCCGGCGTGCCCCATATCGGGAACGATCTGGGCGCCATCCGGAACTACGTGAAGCTCCAGTGGGAGTACGAGGCGATCTACTGCATCGTCGACTACCACGCGCTGACAAGCCTCCACGACCCCGAGCAGCTGCGGCGTCAGACGCGCGAGATGGCGGCCGGCCTGCTGGCGCTCGGGCTCGATCCGGAGCGCTGCACGCTGTTCGTCCAGAGCCACCGACCCGAACACACCGAGCTCGCCTGGCTGCTCGCGACGGTCACGCCGGTCAGCTGGCTCGAGCGCACACCGACCTACAAGGAGAAGCGCCAGTTCCAGCCCGATGACATCAACCACGGGCTGCTCACCTACCCGGTCCTGCAGGCCGCCGATATCGTCATCTACAAGGCGTCGCTCGTGCCGGTCGGCAAGGACCAGGTCGCCCATCTCGAGCTGTCGCGCGAGATCGTCCGCGCCTTCAACCGCACCTACGGCGACACATTCCCGGAGCCCGAGGCCGTCCTGACGGAGTCGCCGATCATCCTCGGCACCGACGGCGTCCGGAAGATGAGCAAGTCGCTCGGCAACACCATCGACATCTTCGCGCCGGAGGACGTCATCCGGAAGCAGATCATGAGCATGGTCACAGACACGAAGCGGATCAAGCGGACCGACCCCGGCCGCCCGGAGGTCTGCAACGTGTGCCAGCTCCATCGCTCGTTCGGCGACGACTACGACGAGATCTGGGAGGGCGAGCGGACCGCGCGAACCGGCTGTGTCGATACCAAGAAGCTGCTGGCCGAGCGGGTCCTGGCGCACTACGCCGAGGCCCGCGAGCGCTACCGCGAGCTGATGGCCGATCCCGTCCGGATCGAGACGATCCTCGACGAGGGCGCCGAACGCGTCCGCCCGCTCGCCGAGGCGACGATGGACGAGGTCCGTTTCAAGATGGGTCTGCGGTAGGCCGTCATGTTCGACGCGATCCCGCCTGGAGGCCGCGACCGCCGGCTCGTCAGCGCGATCCTGATTCTCGCGACGATCGTCCTCTTCTTCGTCGCGGTCAGCCTCGTGGCGACGGCGCTCGGGTACTTCGGTGACACGCTGCTGGCGTTCTTCCTCGCCTGGCTGCTCGCCTTCATCATCAGCCCGATCGTCACCCGGATCGTCGACCTCATCCCGCGCCTGCCGCGGGAGCTGGCGACCGTGCTCGTCTACTCGGCGATCGTCATCCTGCTGGTCTTCCTGATCCTCGTGGTGGCGCAGGCCTTGTCGAACTCGATCACCCAGTTGGTCGCATCGCTGCCGGAGATCCGCGCCAACATCGGCTCGATCGTGGCGCCGACCCAAGTCTGGCTCGATTCGATCGGCCTCGAGCAGGTCGACTTGGCCACGCAGGCCCTTGCGATCCTCGACAACCTCGACGTGTTCGCGGCCCAGCTGATCGTCCCGCTCCAGGCGGTCGCCGTCGCCAGCGTCGGCGCCATCGGGACGATGTTGATCGTGTTCATCCTGTCGATCTACATGGTCATCGACCGCGACCAGATCATGGCCTTCCTCTTCCGGCTCGTGCCGCCGTCCTACGCGGAGGAGGCGCGGCTGCTGCAGACGTCGGTGGCGCGCTCGTTCGGTGGCTTCTTGCGCGGCCAGGCGCTCATGGGCACCGTCTATTTCGCGATCGCTCTGCTGACCCACCTCGCGTTGGGGCTCGAGCTGACCGCCCTCTCATCGGTCAGTGCCGGGGTCCTGATGGCGATCCCGTTCTTCGGCCCGTTCCTGGCGTGGGCGCCGCCGGTCCTGGTCGCTCTTGTGACCAAGCCCGATGTCCTGCTGCCGACGATCGCGATCATGGGAGCCGGCTGGCTGGTCGTCATGAACGTACTCCAGCCGCGGATCATGCAGGGCGCGGTCGGCATCCACCCGATCGTCGTGCTCGGCTCGGTGCTCATCGGCTCGAAGATCGCGGGCATCCCGGGCGCCATCTTCGGCATCCCGGTCGCGGCGGTCGTGTCGTCGTTCTTCTTCCACTTCCTGCACCTGACCGCGGGCGATCGGAGCGTGGCCGAGCGAGCGGCGAAGAGGCTGAGCAAGCGCGAGGGCCGGCCGGTCACGGTGCCACGCGAGCCGACACCGGGCCAGGCTGCCGACGTCCCGGATCCATGACCGACGACACCCCGCCGCCCGACGACACGCCACCGGACGACGTCGCGACCCCGCGCGAGGCGAAGGCGATCCGCGACGAGGTCCCCGACATGACCCGCGAACGAGCGCGAACCGAACGGCGCGACCTCGACAAGGAGCGTGGCGAGCCCCTGGCTGGTGGCGCGGCACGCGGCGGGCCGCGTGCCCTCCGGACGCCGAGCCGGCCCGTGCCCGAGTGGACGAGCAAGCCGCGGATCCTCGTGACCAACGACGACGGTGTCGAATCGCGCGGCCTGCTCGCGCTCAAGCAGGCGCTCGAGCCGATGGGCGAGGTCACGGTCGTCGCACCCGACACCAACCAGAGTGCGGTCGGCCACCAGAAGACGTTGATGCGGCCGCTGCGCGTCCGGGAGCGCGTGCTGGCCGACGGTTCGACCGCATATTCGGTCGACGGCTCTCCGACCGACGCGGTCAGCCTGGCCTTCCTCGGCTACTTCGGCCACGGCTTCGACCTCGTCGCCGCCGGCATCAACTACGGCGCCAACCTCGGCGACGACATCACGTATTCGGGAACGGTCAGCGCGGCGATGGAGGCGGTCATCAACAGCTGCCCGGCCTTCGCGATCTCGCAGGAGTACTACGAGCACCCCGACTTCGCGCTGGCCGGGTACGCGGCGACGATCGTCGCCCGCAACATCCTGACCGAAGGCCTGTCGCGCGGCGAGCTCATCAATGTCAACGTTCCGGCCGTGACGCTCGAGGAATGTGAGGGCATCGAGGTCACACGGCTCGGCCGGCGAGTCTATTCCGACCAGCTCGTCGAGCGGCTCGACCCGCGCGGCATCCCCTACTTCTGGATCGGTGGCCCGCCGCCGTCCGGCCTCGCGGTGCCGGGCACAGACTTCCATGCCGTGGTCAACCGGCGGATCGCCGTCACGCCGATCCACCTCGACCTGACCGGCCGTCGCCTGCTGCGCCGCCTCAAGACCTGGTCGTGGGATCTGCCAAAGAAGAGGTGCGAAGCGGGACTCGACGGGACGCGAAGCTAGACGCCAAGCCCGTCGCCAAGCCGCAGCGGCGCCGAAAACGGGCCTGATCGGGCGCTGCGGCACGATCCATTCGGCATGCGCGCGTCGGGTCGGCATCGCCATCAGCAACGTCGCGAGGCAGGGGCGCGGGTACCATCGTCCCGTCCCTGGCGACACGCGACGTGACGGAGGCCCCTCATGGACGATCTCTCCAACCTGAGCCGTGGGCTCGGCCCGACCGGCGGTGCCGATGTCGGCACCACGATGGGCGACCTGGCCGGCGCGATCGACGACACCGGCGGCCTCGACGGGCTTGTCGGTCGGCTCCGCGAGGGCGGTCTCGACGACGAGGTCGACTCGTGGGTGTCGACCGGCGAGAACCGACCGGTCGACCCGCAACGGCTCGGCGCACGCGCTCGGTCCCGAGACCGTCCAGCGACTGTCGAACGGCAGCGGCCTCGACATCCAGGCGCTGCTCCCGCTGCTCGCCGCGTTCCTGCCGCAGCTCATCAATATGCTCACTCCCAACGGCCGGACCCCGGACGGCGGTCTGGATAGCGCCCTGGGCAGCGGCGGGCTCGGCGACCTTGGCGGCCTGCTCGGCGGTCTGATGGGCGGCACGGCAGGCGGGCCCGGCACGGGCACCCTGAATGACCTGCTCAGCGGCCTCGGCGGGGATCTCGGCGGCGACAAGGGTCGCTGATCGGACGTGACACATGTCCATGCCGGTCCCTGACCGGCGTCCGCGGCCCTTCGCGGAGCGGCGCTCGATGCTGGCGCAATGGACAGCCCGACCGTCGCCGCCCTCCGCGTGCAGTGGTTCCTCGAAACGGAGCCGGTGATCTGGCTGTCGTCGATCCGCGGAAACGGTGCACCCCACCTGGTGCCGACGTGGTTCGCCTGGGATGGCGAGTCGATCGTGATCCGCTCGAAGCCGGAGGCGACCAAGGTCCGCAATCTGCGCCGCGACCCGCGCGCGATGCTCGCGCTGGGTGACGCCGACGACGATTTCGACGTCGGGCTGCTCGAGGCACGAGCGGAGATCGTCGAACACCAGACCGAGCTCCCCGCGCCGTTCATCGCCAAGTACCGCGATCGCATCGCGAGCCTCGGTCTGACGCCGGCCGAGTTCGCGGCGACCTACTCGGCGACGATCCGGCTCACCCCGGCCCGCGCCCTGGCCTGGCATGGGCGGTCCACGCCGCGGTCGCTGATGGATGCTGCTCGGCGGCTCGCCTTCGGACGACCCGTGGCGGCTCTCGGGGCCGCCTAGCTCGCCGCGGGTTTCCCGATCGATCAGCGGGGGGCCGGTTCGCGGCGCCTTCTCGCGATGGAGTCAGGCGGAGATGGCGTCCGTGTGGACGGCGGTCCGGCGTCGGCTGAAACCGCCGAACGGGGCGCGGAACACGGGTGCCGGCGGAGCTTCGACGGTCGCGTCCGTCGCCTGTCGGTCGGCGTCCATCAGCGCGTCGAAAGCGCCGGCGGCCACCTCGCTGCCCGGGATCGGCTGGGCGAAGTGGAAGCCCTGCCCGTATGCGCAGCCCAGAGCGCGCATCCGGTCGGCCTGCTCAGCGGTCTCGATCCCCTCGGCCACGGTCCGGATCTCGAGTGAGCGACCCATCGCCACGATCGCTCCGGCAAGGGCCGCGGTCTTGGCGTCGCTGTCGGGGACCTGGACGAACTCACTGGCGATCTTGAGGACGTCCACCGGGAACTGACGGAGGTGGCTCAACGAGAAGTAGCCGGTCCCGAAGTCGTCGATGACGATGTGGACGCCCAGCTGGCGCAGTGACTCGAGCGTCGCGATCGTCTTCGGTGTCGCCCGGAGCAGGGCGGTCTCGGTGATCTCGAGGCTGAGCCGCGAGGCAGCCATCCCCGCCTCGCCGAGCGCCTCGCGGACGGCGGTGACGAAGCCAGGCTGCTGGATCTCGCGGGCGGACACGTTCACGCACAGGAACGCCGATCGATCCATGCTCGGCCAGGACATCGCCTCGCGGCAGGCTTCGCGCAGGATCCAGCGGCCGATCGGCAGGATCGCGCCGTTCTCTTCCGCGATCTCGATGAACTCGCCGGGCGAGACCACGCCACGTTCCGGGTGCTGCCAGCGGACGAGCGCCTCGATGCCGACCAGGTTGCCGTCGGCCAGATCGACGATCGGCTGATAGGCGAGTCGCAGTTGGCCGAGCTCGACGGCGTGCTGGAGCTGGACGCCCATCTCGTGGCGCTCGCGGATCGCGGCGTGCATGCCTGGGTCGAAGACCGCGAAGCCGGCCTTGCCGTTGGCCTTGGCCATGTACATCGCGACGTCGGCGTTCCGGACGACATCGGCGGCACTCTCGGTCGTGTCGCGAGCGCTCGCGATGCCGATGCTGGCCGAGACCGTGACCGTCTTCTCGCCGATCATGTACGGCGCCCGGAGTTCACGAGTGAGCCGCTCGGCCATCGCAAGGGAGCGC
Organism: uncultured Chloroflexia bacterium; assembly: GCA_963780425.1. Lineage (GTDB taxonomy): Bacteria > Chloroflexota > Limnocylindria > Limnocylindrales > CSP1-4 > SPCO01. The sequence continues at coordinate 126,501 of CAWABZ010000005.1, forward strand.
TTCAGGTCCGGGGCGTCTGTCGTGAGGATCGCGAACTCATCACCGCCGAGGCGCGCGACGAGGTCGCCGTCCCTCACCGATTCCGTGAGCCGTTCCGTCACGGCCTGCAACAGCCCGTCGCCGGCCGCGTGACCCAGCGTGTCGTTGACGACCTTGAAGTCGTCGAGGTCGATGAACAGGACTGCCGTGATCGTCTCACGATCCCGGAGCTCCCGACCGTCGAGGACGTTCTCGAGGTGCAGCTGAAAGGTGCGGCGGTTCGCGGCACCGGTCAGGGCGTCGCGCTCGGCGAGGTCCTGGACGTGTCGGAGCAGGACGGCATTGCGCAGGTTGAGGGCGGCCATGGCGCACATCTGCTCGAGCACGGTGGTGACGCGTCGGTCGACGTGCCGGAGGACGCGCGACGGGTGCTCCACGACGATCGCGCCGACTGCACGACCGTCGGCCACCATCGGCGCGACGAGGAGGTTCACTGCGTCTGGCATGACGGAGGTCAGGAAGGGATCAAGCGCCGGGTCCATGGATCGCACGGCGATGGTTTCCCGAGCCGAGAGAGCGCGAGCGACGATCGCATCCGGAACGGCCGTTGCGGTCGGCGGCGCATCGACCCCGCTGGAGGCGAGGATGACCATCCGATCGTCGACCGATCCGAGCACGACGCCACGCGGGAAAGCGAACCGATCGACGAGACCTGCGAGCACGAGGTTGGACTGACGGACGGGGTCGGTCACGTCGTCGAGGCGAGCGCCGACGTCGACGAGCGCCTGCAGATCGGCGCGGCGCTGACGAAGCTCGCGCTCGTTCATCGCCGAGAACACGGACGTCGCGAGGGCGAACAGCCAGAACGAGATGAGGTTGGCGATCGGCATCTGCTCGAACTCGATGGCCTGGCCGGGCGCTACATCGACCGCCGGCATCAGCTGCGCCGCCTGGGCGTAGATGACGACGAGGAGCAGTAGTGAGTCCCAGAACGCCAGCTTCAGGCCGGTTCGGTACGAGGCCAGCAGGGACACGGCGACGAGGTGGAGATAGACAAGGAAGCGGATCGGGCTACCCATCCCACCGGTCAGGTACATGGCACCGATCAGGTAGACGCCATCTGCGAGCAGCAGCCCTGTGATCACCGACAGCCCGCGCCGACCAGAGCGGCGCCGACTCGCCTCGAGGACGAGGCTGGCGACCACGTAGCCGACGCTCAGCGCCGCGACCGCATCGAGCGGGACGGCGCTGACATCGGGGCGGACCCACGCCCACACAAGGACGAACCCGGCCATCACGACGCGCAGCCCCAGGAGGGCGTTCATCCGGTCGCTGAGCGGCGTGTAGTCGTGGCGGACCGCAGCGTGCATCAGATCGCCCCCTTTTCCTCGAACACGATCGTGGTGTCGGCCCGGCTCAGCGGGGCCAGTCGGAATTTCGGATCGTCCATCCGCCACTGACCGATCAGGAACACCAGGACCGCGACCATCAGGACCAGTGGGAAGCTGAACGCTTCGGCGACCGCCACGATGGCTCGTGGTTGGACGGTCGCCGCGACTCGGTCGCGAACGCCATCGACGATCCCCTGGACGAACAGGCCTGCCTCGGGCAAGGCCGCGAACGGACTCGTGGTGGGCGGCGTGGTGGGCGCCGGACCAGGGGCGGCCTGACCGCCTGAGCCGACGGGTGTCGTCTCACCGCCTGATCCGCCAGACCCACCAGGCCCAGGGTTGTCGGGCGTCGTCGACGGGATCGGCCCGGTCGTCGCCGGCGACGGCGTCGGCTCCATCGTCGGCGAAGCCGTCGGCGACGGGGTCGGATCCGTATCAGGCGACGCCTCTGGCGTCGGCGTGGGCGTCGGCACGGCGGTCGGCGTCGGGCTGGGCGTGGGCGTGGGCGTCGGCGTGGGGGTCGGCGTAGACGTCGGGGTCGGCGTCGGGGTCGGGCTGGGCGTCGGCGTCTGGCTAGGCGTGGGCGTGGGCGTGGGGGTCGGCGTAGGCGTCGGCGTCGGGGTCGGGCTGGGCGTCGGCGTCGGCGTCGGCGTCGGGGTCGGGCTGGGCGTCGGCGTCGGCGTCGGGCTGGGCGTGGGCGTCGGGCTGGGCGTCGGCGTAGGGGTCGGAGTCGGGCTAGGCGTGGGCGTGGGCGTGGGCGTGGGCTGGGCGTCGGCGTCGGCGTTGGTGTCGGGGTCGGGCTGGGCGTCGGCGTCGGCGTCGGGGTCGGGCTGGGCGTGGGCGTCGGCGTCGGCGTCGGGCTGGGCGTCGGCGTCGGAGTGGGCGTTCCCGGGTTGACGTGCTGGACCGCGTCGACGCGATCGTTGCGCTCGGGATCCCCCACGTTCTCGTCGTCGCACTGCGAGCTCGGGCCGCCGATCAGCGCACAGATGATGTCCGTCCCGGCGACCGCCGCCGTGTACGAGACCGTACACATGCCGTCGTCCCCGGTCGCGCAGTCCAGATCGGAGCTATTCCCAGGGCTATCGATGTCGTTGGGGCTGCTCGGGTGAAAGAAGAACCGCACGTGCGTAGAGGTGCCGGTTCCCGCGTAGAGGTCGCCGTTCTCGTCGTAGATCCTCGCGGTGAGGACGACCACCCCGCCCGTGGGGCCTGTGCCGTGCTCCGGCGAGACGTCGACGGTCGTTGCCGACGCCGCGACGGCAACCTGTGATGCGAACGGTGCGGCGGGTGCGGCCGCGATCGACAGAAGCGCCACCAGCCACGCGGCAGCGAGTCGATCGGTACGCCGATGTCGCTTCGTTCGGACCACCCCGCTGTCCTTTCGATCCAAGAGCAGCGCGTCTAGGGACGCGCTGCTCATCCCCCGATGGAGACCGAACGCTAGGTGGTGGAGGACGAACGGCTAAGGGAGAAACTGGTACCCGGCGTAGGACCCTTCGCGTAGGACCGTGCGGCGCTGCACCGGTGCGTCGACGCACGTCCCAGATCCGGGGAGGGCCGAAGGTACCGGTCGTGGGGTCGTCCGGGGCGGCGCGGAGCGGTCGGCACCGGTCGTCGGCCGCCGCGATCAGCGAAGCGTGCGACGCGCGTGCTGCTCCAGACGGTCCAAAGCGACGGGCAGATCGGTCCGTCCGAACCCGAGCCGGAAGTGATTGCCGCCGTAGCCGAACTGCGATCCGGGGAGTAGGAGGACGCCTTGGGCCTCGATCAGGCTCGCCGCCCACTCGTCGATCGTGACACCGGGCACGGTCAGCCGCGGGAACCCGACCGACCCAGCCCGTGGGCGGATCCACGCGAACCGGTCCGCCCAGTCGTCGAAGAAAGCATCGAGACGTTCGAGGTTCGCGGCGACGATCTCGCGCGAGCGGGCAAGGACCGTGTCACGAGCACGCAGACCGATGAGAGCCAGCACCTCGGACGGCGCCGCGGAGCAGATCGTCGTGTAGTCCTTGAAACTGGCGCACCTCGCCAGGAGGTCCCGATCACGCGTCGCCAGCCAGCCGATCCGCAGGCCGGCCATCGCGAACGACTTCGACATGACGCCGAGGGAGATCCCGCGCGCCGTCGCGTCGGCACCGGCCGGCAGGCGATCCACCACATCGAACTCCAGGAATCGGTAGACCTCGTCCATGAGGAGGTGGGCGCCGCTCTCCTCGGCAAGCGCCACGATGGCGTCGAACGTCGCGCGATCGGGCAGCATCCCGGTCGGGTTGTGCGGGGCGTTGACGACGATGAGCCGCGTCGCCGGCGTGAGCTGGCGTCGAAGCAGGTCGACGTCGATCGCCCATCCGGCGTCCTCGCGGAGCTCGTGGAGCGTGACGTCCGCACCCGTCGCTCGCCCGACCTCGTACAGGCTCTGGTAGCCGGGCCAGGTCACGATCGCGTGGTCTCCCGGACCAAGGGCCACGTTCGCGAGACAGAAGATGCCTTCCTCGGCCCCGGCGAACACGAGGACATCGTCGGGTTCGATCCCGTCGTAGAGCGCCGCGATCTCGCGACGCAGGAGCGGGTGACCGGTCGATTCGGTATAGCCGAGAGTCAGCCCATCCCACATCGCACGCGTCTCGGCGTCGGCCAGCGTGAGCAGCTCCGACAGTGGGTAGCCCTGCAGGTCGGACGCGCAGAGCAGGTGCTCCACGGCGAACTCCCAGCGGGCGAAATAGCGCTCGAGCGCGAAGTCGGCGATCCGCATCGCGGCCATCATGCCGAACGTCGATCGCCGCCGCACGGGTATCCTGAGCGATGTGACCGATCCCACGATCGTGATCGCCGGCTCCCCGACCGCGCTGGGCGGCCACTTCGGCGGTATGGAGCGGACCCCGACCGAGCTCCGGCGGCTTGGCCTGCGCGACCGGCTCGCGGCGAAGGCGGCGCTGTCGGGCGTCACGTGGCTCGACCACGGGGACGCCGCCAACGATCCGGGTTGGGTCGCCGACGACGATCCGCGCGCGAAGAACCGCGACCGCATCGTGGCCTATCTCGGTCGCCTCGCGACCCATGTCCAGACCGGACTCGTCCAGGGCGGTGATGACGTGCGCCTGCTGGTCCTCGGGGGCGACTGCACGACGCACGCGGGAGCCATGGCTGGCATCCGCAGGGCCCGTCCGGGCATCCGCCTCGGGCTGGCATGGTTCGACGCCCACGGCGACTTCAACACGCCGGACACGACGCCGTCGGGCAACGTCTGGGGCATGCCGTTCGCGATGGCCTGTGGTCGCGGCGACCCGGCGCTGGTCGCGGCGGCGGAGGGCCCGACCGTGCGAGAACTCGATGCCGGGCTGTTCGGAGGCCAGGTGCTCGACGAGACCGAATCGCGGCTGCTCGCCGCGAGCGGGGTGGCGCAGTTCGGGCCCGGGATGCTGGCGGACGCCGCCGGTCAGGCAGCGGTCGAGTCGTGGAGCGCCACGGTCGCCCAGCGGATCGACGCCTGGTACATCGCATTCGACATGGATGCGCTGGACGCCGCCGGTGGGTGGGCTGTCGCCACGCCTGAGCCCGAGGGCCTGGCGCTCGGGACGGCGATCGCCACGGTGCGAACGATCGCGACGAGCGGCGCGCCCGTCATCGGCTTCGGGGCGACGGCCGTGATGGCAGGCGACAACGCGGACATGGGATCCACGGTCGATGCGGTCGCGGCGCTCGCCGAAGCCGCGCTCGCCGAGGCAAGACCGGCGGAGCCGGGTGCCGGCTGATCAGTCGAGGCGGATGAAGTCGGCGACGAACGCTCGGAACGTGGCTTCGTCGAGGCCCTGGCCGACGACGAGCCAGCTGGGATGGGCGCCGCGATCGACGACGATCGCGTAGCCGCCGCCATCGAGGACGACCAGCGTGCCGGTCTGATCCCCGAAGGGCGCGTCACCGGAATCGGTCCCTGCCGCAACGCAGCCGTCGCCGTCGTCGCAGAACGCACCCTGGTGCAGGGACAGGCTGGCGCCGCTTGGGCCCTTGTAGGAGATGACGAGCCGCCCGACGCCTTGTCCGCTGTAACTGCCGGTGTTCACCGACCAGCGCGCCGGCAGAACGGCGCAGTAGACCGGCCAGTCGAGGTTGGCCGCGGCCTCGGCGAAGAAAGCGCGGTTGTCGTCGGTGCCGGTGCAGCCGGCGACCGCATCCGCCGCCGGCGACTCGGACGGCGGTCCGCTCGGGGTCGGCGCGACCGTGGGGGTTTCTGTCGACAACGCGCTCGGAGCGCTCGACTCGGTCGCTGACGGAGGCGCGGTGAACGGCCCGAGGCTCGCACTCGGCGTAGTCGTCGATGCCGACTCCCCACCGATGCAGCCAGCCGCGAGCATCGCGACAGCGGCAGCCGCAAGGAGGAGCAGGGTCGGCCGATGACGGACGGCAGGACGTCCCGGCGAGAGCGGTCGGGGTGGCGTCACGCCCGGGAGGGTAGCACGGTCCCTGACCCGTTGCCCCTCGCCGGGGAGTCGCACGCGCACGTACGCCGCCGGTGCCAGGAGGTCGTTGCTCCGGGGTGGCCGCCGTTCCGCGAGCGCGAGAGCGTGCATCAACGGACCGGCATGGGTCACGACGATGACCGGACGACGCCGACCCGTGAGCTCGGTCCACGCGTCAGCGACTCGCCCAGCCAGGGCGAGATGCGTCTCCCCACCGGGCCAGTCGATCTCGAGGGTGCCGCCGGCCAGCGCGTCGGCGAGTGCCGGGGCGTGTTCTGCCACCTCTGCGAACGTCCGTCCTTCGGCGACGCCGACGTCGGCCTCGAGCCAGCGGTCGTCGGTTTCGACGTGGTCGATCCCCGCTGCCGAGGCGATCGCCCTGGCTGTCTCGAGTGCCCGGATCGACGGGCTCGAGATCAGCCAGCGTCCCGGTCCCGGCGAGCGGCGCGAGCTCCGTGCCGAGCCGCGCCGCCTCCGCCCGGCCGGCGTCCGACAACGGCGGGTCGCTCCGCCCGCAATACCGGCTGCCCGACCACGTCGTCGCCGCGTGACGGACGAGCACGATCTCGATCACCGGTCGGTGGACGTGGTGCGTTCGAGAGGGCCGGAGACCCGCGCGGAACCGAACGTCGCCATGCCGTCGCGAAGGGCGATCGCGGCGTCGATGACGGTGATCGCGAGGGCGGCTCCTGTCCCCTCCCCCAGCCGAAGGTCGAGCTCCAGGACGGGCCTCAGGCCGAGTCGCTCCAGGAGGATGGCGTGGCCCGGCTCCACGCTGCGATGGCCGGCGATCAGCCGAGGTGCGACCCCCGGCGCGAGGGCCACCGCAAGGAGCGCGGCCGCGCCAGTGATGAAGCCGTCGAGCACGACCGGGGTGCGCCCCGCGACGGCGCCGATCAGCAGCCCGACGAGCGCACCGATCTCGAGCCCGCCGACCGCGGCCAGGACGCCGATGGGATCCGCGGGGTCGGGTAGGTGGCGATCGAGTGCGCGCGTGACGATCTCGACCTTGTGCGCGTGTGTCGCGTCGTCGATCCCGGTCCCGTGGCCCGTGACGCGCTCCGGGGCGAGACCGGTCATCGCGGCCGTGATCGCGCTGGCGGCGGTCGTGTTGCCGATGCCCATCTCGCCGACCGCGATGAGCTCCACGCCGTTCGCCCGCAGGGAGCGACTCGCCGCCAGGCCGACGGCGATGGCGCGGAGCGCCTCCGCGCGGGACATGGCCGCACGGGTCGTCATGTCGGCGGTGCCCTGGCGGACTCGAGCACGGATGAGGCGTGCGCCGTGCCCACCCTTCGGAGCCGAGTCCGGGATCGACCCCGCAACGCCGACGTCGATCACGGTGAGGCTCGCTCCGATGATGGCCCCGAGCCTATTGATCGCGGCACCGCCTGCCAGGAAGTTCCCGACCATCTGTGTCGTGACCTCGGCGGGATAGGCCGACACGCCCTGTCGGGCGACGCCGTGATCGGCCGCCGTGACGACGATCGCTCGATCACGCAGTGTCGGCCGCGGGGACGCGGTGATCCCAGCCAGCTGGACGACCAGGTCCTCGAGCTGGCCGAGGCTCCCCGGCGGCTTCGTCAGCGTATCGAGGATAGCGGCCGCGTCCGCCATGGCCACCGGATCGAGGGGGCCAAGTGTCTCGACCGCATCGATGCCGGCCGCGAGCGCCGCTTCGTCCGGACTCATCGCGGTCCCTTCAGGGTGACCGGTAGGCCGGCGACGAAGAGATACGCCTCATCGGCGATCGCGGCCAGGCGCTGGTGGGCGATGCCGACGAGGTCGCGATACGCCCGCGCGTTCGGGTGCATGGGGACGATGCCAAGACCGACCTCGTCGCTCACGATGACCGCCGGTCCGGGCCGACCCGCCAGGGCGTCGAAGGCCGCGGCGACCGGTCCGTCGAGGATCGGATCGATCGCCGGCACGTCGTCGCCGAGCAGGGTGCTGAGCCACAGGGTCAGGCCGTCGAGGAGGATCGGCTCGGCGGGCGCGGTGGACGCGATCGATGCTGCCAGATCCATGCCGACATCGACCGTCGGCCAGTCCGCGGGTCGCTCGAGACGATGGCGCCTGATTCGATCGTCGAGCTCGGGGTCGCCACTCCAAGCGGTCCCGAGGAACCAGGCCCGCCCATCGCCGGCCAGTCGGCGCGTCGTCGCGAGACCGAAGCGGCTCTTGCCGCTGCGGGTCCCGCCGAGCGCGAGGATGAGTGGGGACGCCACGTGCTCAGACGTTCACGATACGACGGCGACGGCGACCAGGCCGGCGACCATCGAGATCTCGATCGCAGCGCCCATCCCATCCCCGTCCAGGCTTCCACGCAGGCGGACCAGTGCGGCGACCGTTGCGAGGCCGACGCCGAGCTCGACGACGGCCGCCGCTAGGAGCGTCCAGCCCGAGCCTGAGATGGCCATGGCGGCAGTCAGCACCACGGCCGCAGTCCCGGCCGCGATGATCGCGTCCATGCGCGAGACGGTCGCGCCGAACCACGATCCGAGTCCGGGCGAGGCCGATCGCACGAGCGCCGTCTGCACGGCCACGACCGGGACCACCCGCGAGAGCGCGGTCACGACGACGAGCGCCGATGCACTGAGCGCGACCCCAGCGGCTCCGGCGATGCTCGCCAGCGCGGCGATCTCGGCGCCGATCGCGAGCACCAGCGCGATCGCGCCGCCGGTCCCGAGATGCGGGTCTGTTCGCGCCCGCTCGGCCGCCACGGGGTCACGGGCGAGCAGCGCGTCCGCCGTGTCGGCCAGACCGTCGAGGTGGAGCGCACCGGTCACGGTGGCAACGGTCGCGATGGCCGCGATCGCGCCGAGCACGGGCTCACCAGCCGGTCCGGCGAGGAGGGCCAGCGGCACGGTTCCCACCACGCCGACGAACGCGCCGACGACGGCGAACGCCGCCGCTCCGGGTCGATCCGTGCCCGCCACCGAGACCGGCAGGCGGGTGAGGAGGCCGATCGCGTCTCGCATCGTCTCCATCGTCAGCTAGCCGCCACGGGCAAGCGGACCAGTGCCGGGTCGACGCCGAAGACCGTGCGGATCGTGGTTCCGTCGAGCGTCTCGGCTGGCGGTCCGTCCGCCACGATCCGTCCCCTGTCCAGGACGACGACGCGTGGGAAGAAATGGGCGGCGAGGGCGAGATCGTGGAGGACCGCGACGATCGTCGTGCCGTCCCGAACGTTCAGCTCGACGAGCAGCTGCATCACCTCGACCTGGTGACGGATGTCGAGGTGCGCGGTCGGCTCATCCACGACGAGGATCGGGGCGGCCTGAGCGAGGGCCACGGCGATGAAGACCAGCTGCCGCTCGCCCATCGACAGCTCGCGGGCGTCGCGCGTACGAAGATGCTGGATCCCGACGCGCTCGATCGCTCGGTCGATCGCCGCGACGTCGCTCGGCCGAAGCCCGGTGAAGGGCGGGTCATGCGGCAGCCGGCCGAGCGCGACGACCTCGACGACCGGCATCGCGAACGGGAGGTCTGCGACTTCCGGCACGACCGCGATCGTGCGAGCGAGGGTCGCTCGCCCGACATGCTCGATCGTGTCGCCGGCAAGGCCGACCGACCCACCCGTCGGCACGAGCACGCCGGTCAACGCGCGCAGCAGGGTCGATTTGCCGGCGCCGTTAGGGCCGACGAGCGCCATCCGCTCCCCTCGTGCGATGGCCAGCGTCGCGCCGTCGACGACGGTCCGCTCGCCGTACGTGACGGTCACCTCGGACGCCTCGAGGATCGGGGCCGCGTCCGTCACAACTGGTACCCGGAGCGCGTGCGCTGCAGCAGGAACAGGAAGAACGGGGCGCCCAGCAGCGCCATCACGACACCGACCGGGACGTCGCCCAAGAGTCGCGCGACCAGGTCCGCGGCCGACACAAGCGCTGCCCCGACGACCGCGGAGATGGGCAGGACGCGGTTCGCCGACGGCCCGACCAGCAGACGGACGAGGTGGGGAACGACAAGACCGGCGAACCCGATCAGACCGCTGATCGCCACGGCGGCCGCCGTCGCCATCGATGCGAGAGCGAGCAGGATCCCTCGCTCGCGGCCGACGTCGACGCCCAGATGACGCGCGGCGGCGTCTCCGAGCAGCAACGCGTCGAGGGTCCTGCCCCGCGCGATGATCAAGGCGGACGCGCCAAAGATCAGGGGCGCCGCCACGAGCAGCCGCACCCACGACGCTCCACCGAGACCCCCGAGCAGGAAGGAGAAGATCTGCCGCAGCTCCGCGCCCGAGACGTACATCGCCATCGTGAGCATGGCCGCGAGCACGGAACCGACCGCGTAGCCCGTGAGCAGCAGGCGGGTGAGGCCTCCGGGGCCGCCGGTCCCCCCGAGACGGAAGACGAGCCACGCGGAGATGAGCGCGCCGGCAAAGGCGAAGCCGTGGAGCAGCCCGAACTCGACGACCATGAGCTGGATCGGCAATAGCACGGCGATCGCTGCGCCGAGGGCGGCGCCGGACGCCGTGCCCAGCACGTACGGGTCGGCCAGAGGGTTACGGAGCAGCCCCTGGAAGGTCGCGCCGGCGATCGCGAGAGCGCAGCCGATGACCATCGACGTGAGGACGCGCGGCAACCGCAGCTCCCAGACGATCGCCTCGGTCGCGGGCGACCAGGTGACCCCGATGTCGAGTCCGGTCGTCTTCGACAGGATCACGCCGACGACCTCGTCGGCTCCGATGTTGACGGAGCCGAGACCGACCCCCAGGACGAGGATCACCACGAGCGACACGCCCGCGACGAGCCCCACGGCGATCGGCCGTGCCCGGACCCAGGCGGCGAACCCGCCCGAGTCGAGGTCGCGAGACAGCGCTCCGACCGACATGTGGTCGGCTACGACGCGGCAGGCAACGTCAGGTCGGGCCAGATGGCGCCGACCAGGTTTCGCAGGCCGAGCGGCAGCCGCGGCCCCGGACGGGTGATCTCGATGTCCCGGACCGGCCGGACGTCGCCGTTGCGGACGGCGGTCATCGCGTCCCAGCCCGGTCGCTTCGCGACCGCGTCCGGCGTCGGCGCGTAGAAGGGATTCGTCCCGAGCACGATGATCTGCGGGTCCTTGGCGATCAATGTCTCCAACGACATCTCGTAGGTGTTCGGGTCACCGGTCGTGATGGTCTCGGCGCCGGCGAGCGTCACCATCTCGGCGACGAACGACATGTCTGCGGGCGCATAGATCGCGCCGGTCGTGTCGTCGTACCCGACCTCGTACAGCACGCGCGGCTTGGTGCCTGCACTCGATGCGGCGGCGCTGATCGAATCGATCTCCGCGCGCATGTCGGCGGTCAGGGTCGTCGCTGTGTCGCTGGTGCCAGTGGCTGTCCCGATGAGCTCGATGTCGTCGTACACGGCGTCGACCGACGTGGCGTACACGACGACCACGGGAATGTCGAGACCACGCAACCGGGTGATCGCCTCGTCCGGGGTGAAACCGAGGCCACCTGCCAGGACGAGGTCCGGCTCCAAGGCGACGACCTTCTCCACGTCGACGGTCGCGAATGTCGCAACGTCGGGCAGGGCGACGGCAGCCTCCGGATAGTCGCTGCCGTCGTCCGTCGCGACGACTCGACCGCCAGCGCCGAGAGCGAACAGGATCTCGGTATTCGCCGGGGTCAGCGAGACGATCGTCTCGGGCTCGGATGTGATCACGATCGCGGTGCCCTCGTCATCGGTCACGGTGACCGGAAAGGCGGCCGCCTGGGTGGGCGAAGCAGCGAGGGTGGGCGAGGGCGAAACAGCCGTGGTCGCCTCCGTCGGGGCGGTCGAGGCCGCCGGCGACGAGCATGCGGCGACCATGGCGGACAGCGTCAGGGTTAGGACGACGCGTCTGCGTCGGTCCTGGGTCAGCATCGACAGGCCTCCGGGTTTCGGTGGATCACCGGAGGGGCCGCGCGCAAAGCGCGCGAAACCCCTCGCTTCGAGCAGGTCGAAGGAGGGGTCAGGTGATGCGGTGCACGGTCCTGCCTACCTTTCTCTCGAAGGTTCGAGCATGCACCGCGGGGTCGGCGACCGGACTTCCGCCCGAGGGCGGTTCACCGTAGCGGGACTGTGCCGGAATCTCACCGGCTTCGCGACCACGCGGCGTTCGACGAGAACGTCGCCGCGAGCGTAGCACAGGGTCGCGGGTCCCAGATAACTGGCAGTGAAGCTCCCATCCCTACCATGCCCACCTCGCCCCCTCCCGCCCGCATCCCTGCCCGCCGGAGGAGGCCCTCGAGATGGTGGAGGCACGTTGGTTCCGTCGAGCCGGGCCAGGGATCGCCGCGATCGGAGCGCTGGCTGTCATCGCATCGACCACGACAGGCGCTCCCCCTGCACCTTGGGATCCCGTGACGTGTGCAGGGCCACCCGGACCTGGCCCGGAACAGATCGGGGCGTGGTACCGGCTCGACCCGATCCTGGTCGACGGCGTGTGGGCCGGCCAGCGTCTGGTCCTCGGACGAGCGGGTCTCGACCGACCCTTCAGGCTCGACCTGGACGCCGAGTCCTTCGCGAGCGGACCAGCCGGCGGGACGGTCCTTGTCGGTACCGACGACGGTCGAGCATCCACGCTGTCCCTGCTCGATCTGGCGGGCACGTGCCGTTGGGCGCTGGCGATATCGGACGACGTCATCCGCCACGCGACGCTCAGCCCGGACGGGCGATCGATCGCGGAGGCGCGGCTGGATCGGCGGAGCCGAGCGGACCTCGGCGTGTGGAGCCGGCCGCTCGACGGACGGCCCGCGACGCGCATCCTCCCACCGATCGAGCCGGACGCGCGCTTCGGCCGGACATGGCGTACCGAGCTGACGTGGTCGGAGGACGGTCGGACCGTGATCACCCAGACCTGCGGAGAGGTCGCCTGCCGCTTCCGTCTGCTGGACGAGGCCACCGGTGAGCGGCGGACCGTCGCCGACCCAGCGCTCGGCGAACTGGTCGGACTCGTGGAGCAAGGGTTGGTGGTGCATGGCGCGTGCCGCGGGCTGCCGTGTCCGCTCCTGTCGGTCGACCCGGATGGCGATCCGGCCGTGATCCTGCACCACGACGCCGGGCAGGCTGTGATCGCGCGGGACGCGATGGGGCGAGCAACCGTCGTCCACGAGATCGGCGCCGACGGTCACGTCCTTCGTGCGGTCGGCCCCGATGGCCGTGACCCGCGGGTTATGGACGTCGCACACGACGGCCGCAGGCTCGTGGCCGGTGCCGCCTGGTCGGGCGGAGCCGGCGAGCATGCCCCGGATTGGGTGTTGTTCGGTCCGGATGGCCGACTACCCATCGATGGCGCCGACCACGCGCTCCTCCGCCACGTCCCGGACGGCCGGGCCGTCCCGTTCGACGAGGTCCTTCCATGATCGAGCTGCGCCGTCGCCCGTCCATCCTCCGGGCGACGATCCTCCTAACTGCCTCGGCGGCGCTCAGCGGCGCGGGGCCGGCGGCCGCCCACTCACCGGACCCCAGCCTGTCGGGCGGCCTGTTCGGCCAGGATCAGCGGCTGCCGTTCCGCTGGCGATCAGGCTCGGAGCCACCCGCCGCGATCAAGACCGCGATCCGCGCTGCAGCGGACGACAGCAACGCGAGCCGCGCCTCACAGGCGGCGACCTTCGCCTACGACTCCACCGGGTCCAACCTCATCGGCTACGGGACCGGGACCTGTGGCGCGAATGGGATCGGCTGTTTCACACGGACCGCCCCGACCGGGTTCACGATGTGGCTTCGGGAGCATGGCCGCCCGTTCGATTGGGGCACGCTGCGCTGGTGCCAGATGCAGTCGGTGCCGACGAACGGCTGCTACGACGCGGAGACGATCGCCCTTGACGAGTTCGGGCACGTCGAGATCCTCAACCACCATGTGAACTTCGCCGACGAGAGCGACTACACCGACGCGGTCGTCCAGACCTTCTCCCGTACGCGGCCGAAGACCGGCTGGGACATGCACGTCTACGGCGTCTGCGACACCGCCACCCTCCAGATCCGCTACGACGTGCCGACCCTGTCGTCGCCGTACTCACGCTGCCTGGATCTGGCGACGGTGCTGACCCTCAGCATCAGTGACACGTCGATCCCGTACGGCGCGCTCGTCGGTATCACCGCCTACCTGAAGGTGACCACGAATACCGCGTACGGCCGGTTGAGCGCGAACCCGATCGGCAAACAGACGGTCCGTCTCCAGCGGCGGGCGATCGGGTCCTCGACGTGGACGAACCTCGTCACGCTCACATCCTCCGCGACCGCTGGCACGTACGTCGCCAGCCTCCGGCTGTATGCCACCGCCGATCTCCGCGCTCTGTTCTCCACGCCGACCGATGAGGGCCTCCGCGGCGATACGAGTCCGACCGTCCGCGTGACGGTTGCGCCGTGCACCGCGGGTTGCCCGCAACCCTGATGGAACGTCAACGGAGGATCACGATGTCGCGCCGCCGCGCTCTCCTTCCCCTCGTCCTGGTGATGGCGGGCTGCTCGTCGGGTGGCATGCCGTCGCCGTCGCCGACCGGACCGCTGCGTGCGACGGTGTCTCCCGGGCCTTCCACGCCATCCATGTCCTCGGCCCCGGCGCCCGTCCCCACGCCGTCGCCCTCTGAGACCGTCACCGCCGATGGCCCGCCCCCGGCGCAGCTTTCGGCCGAGGGCGGCGATCCTGTCACCGGCCAGCTCGGGACGTATGTCTGGGGCGACGGTGGATCCGACAGTCCGTGGCTGCCGGGAGCGACTATCGCCGTGGGCGCCGGTGAGCCTCTGATCGTGACCTTCCCGTCGTCGGCTGCCGTGGCGACATGGCGTGCCCGTTCGGTCCCGTCGACCGCGGACGGTCCCGCCGGAGCGAGCGTCCTGGGCGAGGGCACAGGCAGTCCGGCGTTCGGGGCGCCCGCGGCCGGCTCATGGACCGTCGAGGTCCACGTGGTGTTCGACGGCGGCGTCGGCGACGCGAGCTACTTCTGGCGGCTGGAGGTCACGTGACGGCTCGGGACGGCCGCTGGGGACGCCCGGCGAGACGCGACGGTCAGGTCGAGGCGACCGGTTGTCCGGCGGCGAAGATGGAGACCTGCGCGTCCTCGGGCAGCATCACGCCGAAGACCTTCTGTAACGTCAGGAGGTGGACGCACGACCCCCAACTCTCGAAATAGTGGCAGGTGCAACGCCACTGACCGGCTTCGAGCGCGACATGGTGCGTGTCGTTGTCGCCGCGAAACGTGAGCGAGAGGCGATCGATGGTCATTCGATCGAGCTCTCGCGCATAGCGATTCGCCTTCTCGACCTTGCCGATCAGGGAACTGTGCATCTCGTGCATCCTCCGTCGCCACATGGGCGCTCTCGAGGCCGCCGTCCGGTCTGCACCTTCGACCGGTGATGGCGGTCGCGTCCCTGAAGCCTACACCGCCGACCCATCCAGGTCACCCCCAAATCGTCCCGCCGGTCAGGGCGCGTTCGTCCCCTCCCGGCCGAAGTCGTCCTCGAGCCGGATGACGTCGTCGAGCTCGGGCGTGGAGACCTCGACCAGCTCGCATCGTTCGAGTGCCTCGAAGCGATGGATCCGGCCTGTCGGTATCCGTCGCGACTCCCCGGCCTCCAGGTCGTGCGCCTGGACCGTGCCGTCATCGTCCTCCAGGTACAGCCGGAGCCGGCCCGAGTGGACGAGGATCGATTCGTCCTTGATCTCATGGCGCTGGAGCGACAGTCGCTTGCCGGTTTCGATGACGAGGATCTTCCCGACGTAACGATCGGTGTGCGCCCAGATGAGCTCATGGCCCCAGGGCTTGTCGACCCGGCGATCGGTCACGAGCCGCGCACCAGTCGCTCACCGGCCGTGAGCATCGCGTCACGCACCTCCGCTGAGGTCGCCTCGGTATAGACGCGGACGAGGGGTTCGGTGCCGGACGCCCGGATCAGCAGCCACGAGCCGTCGTCGAGGAAGAACTTGTAGCCATCCCCGGTCTCGAGCGCGACGGTCCGGTCGACCGGCTCCCCGGCCAGCTCCGACGGCCCTTGAGCCGCCAGGTCGACCAACAGGCGGCGCTTCACCTCCGGGTAGTCGGCGCGGTCGACGTGGACGTCGATCCGGCGGTAGAACGACGGGCCGGCGATGGCGTGGAAATGCTCCAGCGCGCGCGACACCGGCCAGCGCCCCGCGGCCTTCTCCCGCAGGAACAGGTCGAGCAGCAACAGGTCGGCGTAGATCCCGTCCCGCTCCGGGAGGTGCATGCCGAAGCCAAACCCGCCCGACTCCTCGCCGCCCATCATCGCGCCGGTCTCGATCATCTTGGGACCGATGAACTTGAATCCGACCGGCGTCTCGTACGTGGCGATGCCATGGCGCTCGCCCAGGCGGGCAGCCATCGAGGTGTTGTTGACACTGACGACGACGGGATCGCGCCAGCCGCGGTGCTCGGCGAGGTAGTACATCAGAAGGCCGGTGACCTGCAGTTGGTGGATGAAGGTGCCCTTCTCGTCCGCCGCGCCAGCCCTGTCGGCATCCCCGTCGAGCAGCAGCGCCAGGTCGTGGCCACCCTCGACCGTGAGACGCAGCGCCTCGTCGATGTTCGGCCGGATCGGCTCCGGGTTGAGGCCACCGAAGTACGGGTTGCGTTCCTGGTGGATCTCACGGACCTGGATGCGACCACCCTCCAGCAACCGGCTGATCCAGCCGGCTCCCGCGCCATACAGCGGATCGACGAGGATCGACACGTCGGCCGCCCGAAGCGCATCGAGATCGACCGTCCGCCGCACGAACTGCTCATAACCGTCGTACGGGTCGAAGCGCTCAACGAGACCGGCACTCTCCGCGTCGGCGAGTGGCCGGCGGTCGATCGGGTGTTCTCCGTTGACCGCCAGTCGTGCCTCGATGACGCCCAGGATCTCGGGTCCGGCCGCAGCCCCGGTGGGGGCCTTGACCTTGAACCCGTTGTCGACCCAGGGGTTGTGGCTGGCGGTGATGACGATGCCCGCGGCCGCGCCCCGTGTGACCACCTCGTACGAGCTCATCTGGGTGGGAACCGCGTGGGCAGCGAGGGCAACCGGGATGTCGTGGGCCAGGAGGACCTCGGCGGCCGCTGCGGCGAAGTGCTCCGATGCGAACCGCCGGTCGAACGCCACGACCACACCCTTGGCGGCAGCGCCCTGCTCCGCGACGTACTGAGCGACGCCGTCGGCACAGCGGCGGACGTTGTCGAACGTGAACTCGTCGGCGATGCGTGCGCGCCAGCCGTCCGTCCCGAAGACGATCGATGTCGGCGCGGACGCGCCGGCGGTCGTGGACACTCAGCCTCCAGCCTGTGCGCAGCGGTCGATGAGGGCGTTGACGATGTCGATGTCGGGCGCCGACCCGCGTAGCACGGCGATCGGTTGTGCCGCCGTCATGCTACCGCGCTCCGGCGGCGCGATGACACCGAGCCGGCCGGCGACCCTGCGGACGATGAGGTCGTCGCCTTCGACCGAGATGGTCTCCCCGGGCTGGACGACGGCTCCCTCGCCGCGCGCCCCGTTGGCCGCCAGCAGCGCCGTCCAGGACCCGAGATCCGACCAGCCGACGTCCATCGACGCCATGACGACCTGGCCGTTGCGTGCCGCTCCCTCCATGACCGCGTGGTCGATCGACAGCGCGTGCTGGATCGCCTCGTAGGCCTTCTCGAGAAGCTGCGGGGCTCCGGCCATCGGCTCGAGCGACTGGACGAGACCCGTGTAGCGAAGGAGGGCCGCCCTGATGGCGCGGCGTCGCCAGAGGAACATGCCGGCGTTCCAAGCCGCACCCGGGACGCGCTCGGAACAGGTCTTCGGCACGAGCCGGCTTGGGCTTCTCCTCGAAGGCGCTGAGCGGGTACGCCTCGAGACCGCCGACCTCGGCGCGCTCCGCGAGCTTCGGCAACAGGTACCCGTACTCGGTCGCCGGCCGCGTCACCTGCGTCCCCAGCGTGACGAGCGGATCCTCGATCCCGAAGGCGCCCGTCGCAAGGTGCTCGGCCGCGGAGCGGAGCACGTCCTGGTAAACGCCTTCGCGCGCCGGCTCGATATGGGCGTCGGCCGGGATCACGAGCATGACCTCGTCGGGCGGGCGATCGATCGCCGCGGTCGCCAGGGTGATCGCCGCGGCCGTGTTCCTCCCCATCGGCTCGAGCAGAAGCTTGGCGTCGGGCACCTGGTCGCGAACGAGCCGCTCGTAGCGCCGATCGGTGATGACCGTGATGTCATCGGTCAGCGCGCGCAGGCGCCTGTCGGTCGCCTGGAGGAGGGTCTCGGCGCCGACGAGGGGCAGGAAGGGCTTGGGACGTTCGGGGCGACTCAGCGGGTGGAGCCTGGTCCCGCCGCCGCCGGCCATGATCACGGCATACATGCGCCGGTCATCGTAGCGCCGCCGAGCGGCCATCGGACCGGCGCCCGCGGTCAGGTCACTGGGCGACGACCACCCACTTGCCCTCCCAGGGCACGCTGCGCTGCCACTCGTGATAGCGCGTGAAGACCTCGCGGAACTGGGCGACGGTGAGGTACTTGTAGGGCCAGCGATCCCGCGTCGTCCCCAGCGGACCACTCACGTACAGGCCGAGGAGCGTCTTCTTCGCCGGTTCGTCCTGGTCGTAGGTCTGCTTGTAGCCGAGCACCACCCAGGCGTGGGTGCCCGCGTAGACGGTGACGCCGACCGGGTGCTTCGTCCTGGCGATGGAGGCTGCGATCGAGTTGATCGCGGCGGTCTTGTCGGAGTACGCGCGTGCCTGGTAGTTCCGGCCACCTGTGAAGTAGCGCAGGGACCACGCCCAGCCTTGCGGGTCGTTGCCCTTGGTGACGTACCGATAGCGGTTGTGCAGCCGCGTGAGCTTGTAGATGTAGCCCTGCCGGGAGTAGCTCCGGTTGCTCGTGCGCAGGATCAGGTTGGCCATGGACTGGACGGTGGCCGGCACGCACCAGTAGTTGGTGTACTGGCGGACCATCGCCGTCGACCGATACAGGTTGATGCTGGCGAGCGAATAGGACGGCGGCGATGGCGTCGGTGTCGCAGTCGGGTCCGGCGTGTTCGTCGCCGGCGAGGGTGTCTGCGTCGGATCCGAGGCAGGCGCCGTCGTTGGCTCCGGCGCCGCGGCAGGGGCAGGTGTGGGCTCCGGTGAAGCGGTCGGGCTGGGGGTCGGATCGGTGGTCGCCGTCGGTTCCGAGGACTCCGGCGGGGACGACTCGTCGGCCGCGACGGACCATGGCATCGCCCCCAGAAGGGCGACGCCGAGGGTTCCGGCGAGCACGAGGCGATGGGCGCGCCCGCGCACCGCCAGACGTCGTTCCATGGGACAAGCCTACCGCCCGGGCGCCACCCCCCGTGCCGACCCGATGGTCCCAACCCGGTGCCGAGGGGCACCGGACCGGGTCAGAAGCTCGGTGGCGTCATGCAGAAGAGGACCGTCGCGGGGTCTGTGCCGGTGTTGGCATTCCAGTGCGGGACGCGGGACGGGAACGTGATCGCATCGCCCTCGCGCAGGACGTAGTGCTCGTCGCCGACCCACAGGTCGAGGACGCCGGTCAGGACGATGACGGTCTCCTCGTCGGACTCATGGGTGTACGGGTCGGCGCCCGTGCCCCCACCGGCCTCGATGGTCGACATGATCACCTGGAGCCGACCGGCAACGTTCGACGTCAGGAACTCGTCGACGGCCTTCAGGCCTGGGTATTCGACGCGCCGGCGTGCTTCGCGTCGGACGACGCGGCCTGTGTCGGCGTCGTGCGCGAACAGCTGGGCGATCGACAGATCGAGCGCGCGGGCGATGCGTTGGACCGTGGCGATCGATGGGCTCGTGACGTCGCGCTCGACCTGGGAGAGGAAGCTCTCCGTGACGCCGGCGCGCTCCGCAACGTCGCGCAGGGTCAGCCGGCGAGCCTGCCGCAGTGTCCGGATGCGGGTCCCGAGTTGCAGCTCCGTGACCAATGCGCTGGCATCCTCTGCTGCACGCGCTCGACTTCGGGTTCCTGAAGTATAGGTTCAGGATGCCACGATGACAGCACGTCGCAAGGGTCTGCCGCTGCGAGATTCGAACGATGGCTGCGTTGACGAGCGCGGGCAGCGCCCCTAGGATGCGGGGGCCTGTAGCAGTGCTACAGCGACCGATGCTCGATGCCCGGCACCATCGCGCGAGGACCGCCGTTGACCGCTTCCCCGACGATCGACGCCCGGCCTGACGGTTCCACCGTCGAGCCGCACGCCTCACGTGCTACGGACGCCCCCGACGTCCTGATCCAGGGAGTCACCAAACGGTTCGATACGGTCACGGCCGTCGACGGGATGGATCTCTCGATCGAGCGCGGGGATTTCTACTCCCTGCTCGGGCCGTCGGGCTGTGGCAAGACGACCACGCTCCGGATGATCGCGGGGTTCGAGCAGCCGACCGAGGGCGAGATCTTCCTGGCCGGGCAGCCGATCGCCGGCGTCCCGCCGTACCGGCGCAACGTCAACACGGTCTTCCAGCACTACGCGCTGTTCCCGCACATGGACGTGAACCAGAACGTCGGCTACGGCCTCCGGCAGCGCAAGGTCGACAAGAAGGAGGAGGGCCGGCGCGTCGCCGAGGCTCTCGATCTCGTCCGCCTCACGGGCTACGGAAAGCGCCGCACCTGGGAGATGTCCGGCGGCCAGCAGCAGCGCGTCGCGCTCGCTCGGGCACTGGTCAATCGGCCGACCGTGCTGTTGCTCGACGAGCCGCTCGGCGCCCTGGACCTGAAGCTCCGCAAGGAGATGCAGCTCGAGCTCAAGGCTCTCCAGCGCGAGGTCGGGATCACGTTCGTCTACGTGACCCATGACCAGGAAGAGGCGCTGACGATGAGCGACGTGATCGTCGTGATGCGCGACGGCGTCGTCCAGCAGAAGGGCGACCCGACTGTCCTGTACGAGCGACCGGTCAACCGGTTCGTGGCGGACTTCATCGGGACGTCGAATTTCATGGACGCCACGGTCGTCGAGGGCGACGGCGAGGGGCGGGTTGTCGTTCGCACCAATCGCGGGATGTCCCTGCGCGGGCACGTGACGGATCCCGACGCTCGACCGACCGCCGGGGATGTCGTCGTCGTCGTGACCCGTCCGGAACGGCTCGAGGTCGTCCCAGAGGAGGAGGCGACTGCTGCAGCGCCGGGCACGGCGCAGATCCGAGGCCGCGTCCAGCAGGGGACGTACCTCGGGGACACGACGGAATATCGCGTCGCAACGGAGGAGGCGGGCGAGGTGATCGTCCGCCATCAGAACGCCGCAGGCGCCGGGGGCGCCCCAGGGGTCGGTCCGGGTGACCCAGTGGTCGTCCGGTGGAACGAGGAGGCGAACCTCGTCCTCGCAGGGTGAGGTTGCCAGGACCCGGGTCGACCGGGAGGAGGAGATCGATCGTGGGAGATCAGGACATCGAGCGGATCGTCCGGCAGATGGGCCGGGCACCACTCAACCGGCGAAGCTTCCTGAAGGCCGGCTCGCTGT
Source organism: uncultured Chloroflexia bacterium (assembly GCA_963780425.1). Taxonomy (GTDB): domain Bacteria; phylum Chloroflexota; class Limnocylindria; order Limnocylindrales; family CSP1-4; genus SPCO01. The sequence continues at coordinate 147,739 of CAWABZ010000005.1, forward strand.
CGGCGAGTGCCGCGTTCCTCGCTGCGTGCAGCGGTGGCGGTGGCACATCGGCGGCCCCGTCGGCTGCCGCGAGCGCCGCTGCGTCGGCGCCGGCAGCCAGTGGCGCGTCGTCCGGCGCGCCCGCCCCGTCGTTCGCGACCGAGGGCGCGCTCTTCATGTACAACTGGGCCGAGTACATCGACCTGGACAACATCGAAGAGTTCAAGACGCGCTACAACATCGCCGATTGGACCTATGACATCTACGACTCGAACGAGGTGCTGCTGACGAAGCTGCAGGGCGGGGCGACCGGCCTGTACGACATCGGGGCGCCGACCGCCGAGTTCGTGAAGGTGATGGCGGACGAGGGCTATATCGTCGAGCTGCCCTTCGACCGCATCCCGAACGCGCAGTTCATCAACCCGACGTTCCAGAACTTCTACGATCCCAACGGCCCGGATGCCAAGTACAACAAGTTCCACATCCCGAAGGACTGGGGCACGACCGGCATCGCCATCCGCAAGAAGGCCGTGACCGAGGACGTCAAGACCTGGAAGCAGTTCTTCGAGTTGGCGCCCAAGTACACCGGGCGGATCGTCATCGTCGAGTCGGCCGGCGACGTCATGACGGCGCCGCTCAAGGCGCTCGGCTACTCGCTCAACTCGACCGATCCCAAGGAGCTCGGTGAGGCGCGCGAGCTGTTGAAGGGTCTGGCGCCACACGTCCTGACGCTCGACTCCAACGATTACGGTGACCGGCTCGCCTCTGAGGAGGCGGTCATGGGCCTCGTCTGGACAGGCGGTGTCGTCGATCTTCGCGACGAGCCCGAGACGGCCGACATCGCGTACATCGTCCCCGAGGACGGCACGCTGTACTGGATGGATACCTGGGTGCAGTTCGCCGATGCGCCGCACCCCGAGGCCGGGCTCGCATTCCTGAACTTCATCCAGGAGCCGGCCATCCAGGCCAAGGAGACCGAGACCAACCGCTACGCGACGGCGAACGACGAGGCGAAGAAGCTCGTCTCCCCGGATGTCCTGAGCGACCCGACAGTGTTCGTCCCGGACGAGGCGTTCGGTCGGCCTCGAAGGCGCCAAGGACGTTTCGACCGACCCGCTCCGCGCGGAGATCTGGGAGGAGTTCGTCTCGACGCGTCGGCGGCTGAGCCCGGAGGCCTTGGCAGGATGACCAGCGTGGCGCCGGCCGTCGACCGACGGCCGGCGAAGGAGGGCGGCGGCCGGACGCGCCTGCTGACGGGCGTGCTCCTGCTGCCGGCATCGGCGTGGTACCTCATCTTGCTGGTCGCGCCGATCGCGATCGTCGTGCTCTTCAGCTTCGGCGAGCGCAGCCCGGCCGGAGGGTATGGCGGAGGGTTCACGCTCCAGAACTACACCAACATCCTGCGCAGCCCGGATCCGTTCATCACGAGCCTCATGCTGGCGGTCCTGGGCACGGTGCTGTGCCTGCTCGTCGGTCTGCCTCTCGCGTACTACATCGCGACACGCGGGGGCAACCGCAAGGCCCTGTTCATCATCCTGCTGGTCATCCCCTTCTGGACGAGCTTCCTGATCCGCACCTACGCCTGGATCCTGATCCTCGGACCCGAAGGGATCGCCGGCTTCGTGGCCGACGCCACCGGCAATCGCACCTTCCGGATCCTGGGGACCGAGGCCGGCGTGCTCATCGGCCTCGTGTACGGCTACCTGCCGCTGATGGTGTTCCCGCTCTACGTGACGCTCGAGCGCATCGACCGGACCCTGGTCGAAGCGTCAAAGGACCTCGGGGCCGGACGCCTGGCGACATTCCGCCAGATCACGCTGCCGATCGCGTTGCCGGGCCTCATCACCGGCAGCATCCTCGTCTTCATCCCGATGATGGGCGAATACGTCATCCCCGAGATCCTCGGCTACGGGCGGGTCTTCACCGTCGGCAACTCTCTGGTGCTGCGCTTCATCGACGCGCGCAACTGGCCGGCCGGCTCGGCGCAGGCCGTCGGCCTGATCCTCGTGATGATGATCAGCGTCACGTTCTACGTGTGGTTCACCAATCGCGGCCGGCAGGTCCGTGACGTGAGCGTCTTGTGACGGCCCCGTCGGTCCCGATCCCGGTGGCGCGCACGCTCGGGGGCCGGGCAAAGGCCGGAGCCGACCGCACCGGCGGGTTGGTCGAAGCGTGGCTGCGCGGGCACACTCTGCTGGTCTACCTCTTCCTGTACATCCCGATCGTCATCGTCGTCGTGTTCAGCTTCAACGCCACCGAGCGCCGCGTCACGGACTGGGATGGCTTCAGCCTTCGCTGGTACGAGTACGTCTTCAACGATCGCGCCGTCCAGCGCTACCTCGGGAACAGCCTCATCGTCGGCTTCTCCACCGCGGCCCTCTCGACCGTGGTCGGCACGATGGCGGCGCTTGGCCTCCAGCGCGCGCCCAAGTGGTTCCGGTTGCCGTTCGACGGGCTGACGTACATCAGCGTGATCGTGCCCGAGCTCGTGATCGCGCTCGCGACGCTGGTCTTCTTCGCGAGCACGATCGGCCGCGACGGGATCCTGACCAACGCCACGGGTATCGAGCTGGGCTTCGGGTTCCACACGATGGTCGGCGCGCTGTCGCTGTTCAACATCAGCCTGGTGCTGCTGCTTGTGCGCGCCCGGTTGTCCGGGATGGACCGAACCCTGGTCGAAGCGAGCTACGACCTGTACGGGACGCCCTGGCGCACGTTCTGGCAGATCACCTTCCCGCAGCTGCTCCCGGCGATCGTCGCCGGCTTCCTGCTGGCATTCACGTTCGCCTTCGACGACTACCTGATCTCCACGTTCGTGAACGGCCAGGGCACCTCGACTCTGCCCTTGTACGTGTTCGGCCAGATCCGGGTCGGCGTCACGCCGTCCACCAACGCCATCGCGGCCGTGATGCTCCTGATCACGCTATCGATCCTGCTGGTCGGCCAGCTCCTGCTGTCGCGCAGCGCCCGTCGCTCCGGCGGTCGCGGTCAGGTCGGCGGCGTCGCGGGCATCGTCGCGGAGAACGCCGGCGGCGCCTAGGCGGTGATGGAGATCGGCGCGTGGCTCCGGCAGCCCCGCTTCGGACGCCAGCAGGGCGGCCTTGTCGGTGCGCTCCCAGGGCAGGTCCAGGTCCGGCCGGCCGAAGTGGCCGTACGCGGCCGTCTGGCGGTAGATCGGGCGGCGCAGGTCCAGCGCGGCGATGATCGACGCCGGGCGCAGGTCGAAATGTCGCTCGATGAGCGTCTGGATCGCAGCGTCGTCGATCTGGCCGGTCCCGAACGAGTCGACACTGAAGCTGATCGGACGGGCGATGCCGATGCCGTAGGCGACCTCGACCTCGAAGCGGTCGGCGAGGCCCGCCGCGACCACGTTCTTGGCCACCCACCGGGCGGCGTACGCGGCGGACCGGTCGACCTTCGTCGGATCCTTGCCGGAGAACGCGCCGCCACCGTGGCGGGCCATACCGCCGTACGTGTCGACGATGATCTTGCGTCCCGTCAGCCCGGCGTCGCCCATGGGACCACCGGTCACGAAGCGTCCGGTCGGGTTCACGTGCATCACCGGATCCGTGTCGCGCAGCTCGCGCGGGATCGACGGGAGGATGACGGACTCGACGACGTCGGAGCGGAGCCGCTCGGGTCGGGCGTCCGGGTCGTGCTGCGCGGACACCACCACGGTCTTGACGCGGACCGGGATGCCACGCTCGTATTCGACCGTCACCTGGGTCTTGCCATCCGGTCGCAGGTACGGCAGCTGGCCGGACCGCCTGACCTCGGACAGCCGGCGTGCCATGCGGTGCGCCAAGCGCGATAGGCAGTGGCATGAGCTCAGGCGTCTCGCGGCAGGCGAAGCCGAACATCATCCCCTGGTCGCCGGCGCCTAGCTCGAACGCCGAGGCCGCGTCGTCGCGGACCTCGAGTGCGGCATCGACCCCCTGGGCGATGTCCGGCGACTGGCCCTTGACCGACACGAGCGTGCCGCACGTCTGGTAGTCGAAGCCGTAGTCGGCGCGTGTGTACCCGATCTCGCGGACCGTGTCGCGGACGATGGCCTGGAAGTCGATGTAGGTGTGGGTGGTGATCTCGCCCAGGACCAGGACGAGGCCCGTCGTCGTGGCGGTTTCGCACGCGACGCGGGCGTCGGGGTCGTCGCGGATGATCGCGTCCAGGATCGCGTCGGAGACCTGGTCGCACATCTTGTCGGGGTGGCCCTCCGTGACGGACTCGGAGGTGAACAGGTACTGCGCGGCGTCGACGATGCTCATCGCGGCGAAGGGTAGCACCTCGCCCGGGGCGGACCCTGCTCAGCCGACGGCGACTCTGCGGCGCTCCAGCCAGGTCTCGATACCGGGGAGTTCGAGCGGCGCGAGCCTGTCGGCCGGCGTGAACCCGAACACGGCGCCGAGGAACGCCAGGCGCGCCTCCAGGGTCCGCCGCTGAGCGACCTCGCCGCGGAAGCCGTGGCCCTCCCCTTCGAACGCCAGGTACGCGTACGGGATGCCCCGTGCCGCCAGGGCAGCGGCGACTGCCTCCGCCTGCGCGGGCAGGACGACCTTGTCGTCGAGGCCCTGCAGGATCAGCACCGGGCACGAGATCGCGTCGAGGTAATGGATCGGCGAACGCTCGCGGTACCGATCGGCCATCGCCGGGTACGGCCCTACCAGCCGCTCGAGGTAGTGCGACTCGAACTTGTGGGTGTCGCGCGCGAGCATCTCGAGGTCACCGACGCCGAACAGGCTGATGCCTGCCGCGAACACGTCGCGGAACGCCAGCGCGGCGAGCGTGGTGTAGCCACCGGCGCTGCCACCTTCGATGGCCAGCCGATCGCCGTCGACGTCGCCACGATCGACCAGATAGCGAGCCGCGCCGATGCAGTCGTCGACGTCGACGATGCCCCAACCACCCTCGAGCGCCTGCCGGTATTCGCGGCCGTACCCGGTGCTCCCGCCGTAATCGACGTCGACCACGGCGATCCCGCGCGACGTGAGGTACTGGCAGGTCAGCTCGAGCGCGTTGGCGGCATTCGACGTCGGGCCGCCGTGCGAGCGGACGACCAGCGGCGGCAGCTCCCCGTCGGGTGCCACGGCATCGGGGTTGACCGGCCGGTAGAACAGCGCGTGGGCAACACGACCTCCGGCGGTCGGGAATGTGATCTGCTCCGGGACGGAGATGTACGCCGAGTCGATCGCGATCGAGGTCGAGTGGCGGAGGACCCCTGCGGTCGCGAGCGTCGACGGGTCGAGCGCCACGATCGTCGGCGGCTCGGTGGGCGTGCCCACGTTGGCGATCACCCCGGCGGCCCCGACGCGCATCGTCCCGATATCCGTGTACGGCGAGTCGACCTCGCCGATGAGGTCGTCCGGCGAGATATGGAAAAGCCGGTCGCGCCCCCGCGCCCGGCCGGCAGCGGCGATCCACCCGTCGGGCAGGAACCCGTAGGACGAGCGGTCGAAGATCCAGGCCGGGTCGGCGAACTCGGCCTCGACCGGGGCGAGGGCCTCGAGGCGCGGACCGGCGGAGAGCCGGTACAGGTTCCACCAGCCCGTGCGATCGCTGACGAAATGGAGGACGCCGTCGGGCGCCCACTCTGGTTGCGCGATCGACTCGTCGATGCCGCCGGCCGCGAGGTCGCTCGGCCCGAGCGATCCATCGTCCCCGACCGGCGCGACACGGAGCCGCGTGGCATCCCACGGCATATCCGGGTGGTCCCACTCCAGCCAGGCCAGCCGCGTCGCGTCCGGCGACAGGCGCGGCGCCGCCAGGAAATCGGGCCCGTCGTAGAGGACCCGCGGCGGACGCTCGCCGTCGAGTGGCACGTCGACGATCGCGGCCTTCGGCTCACCCTCGCCTGAGTGGTCCTCGCGGATGGCGATGAAGCGCCGCCGGCCGGCGTCGAAGCGAAGATCGGCGTAGCGGAACGGGCCTTCGGGCGTGATGGGCTGGGGCGCATCGCCCACCGGGTCGAGCCGGTAGAGACGGCCGTCCTTGACGTGCGAGAACAGGACCGTCCCGCCCGCGACGACGTATGCGCCGCCACCGTATTCGTGGACGCGCGAGCGCACGTCGAAGGGCGGCGGGGTGAGGTCGACGGTCGTGCCATCGGACGCGCGGTGGACGAGGACGCTGCGGCCCGCCTCTGCCGGACGGCCCTCGATCCAGTAGACATCGTCGCCGTCGACCCACGGATCGCTCAGGCGGACGACGCCACCGACGAGATCGTCGAGCTGGATCGGCGAGGGCCAGCTGCCGTAGGGCAGGGTTCTCGGGCCAGCGTCGACCGGTTCGATCGCGGGCTCGGCATCCATGGCTCGAACCGTACCGCGTCCGGGCGCGACGAGAGCAGTCGCTCAGGTGCCGTGCTGCCAGGACGAGACGTAGTCGGCTTGCTCGGGCGTCATCGGCTCGAGCTCGATCCCGAGCGCCGCAAGCTTGAGCCGCGCGACCTCCGCGTCGATCGCCTCTGGCACGACGTACACCATCGGCTCGAGCTCGGCGTGGTGCTTGACGACGTACTCCGCGCACAGCGCCTGGTTCGCGAAGCTCATGTCCATCACGGCCGCCGGGTGGCCCTCGGCTGCGCCGAGATTCACGAGCCGGCCCTCGGCGATCAGGTGCAGTTTCTTGCCACCCAGGTCGAACTCCTGGACGTTGTCGCGCACCTCGCGCACGTGGCCCTCGGCCAGCGCCCGCAACGCCGCGAGATCCAGCTCGGCATCGAAGTGGCCCGAGTTCGCCATGACCGCGCCGTCGCGCATCGCCTCGAAATGCTCGCGGCGGAACACGTTGAGGTTGCCGGTCGCGGTGACGAACAGGTCGCCCCAGCGGGCCGCGTCGCTGTGGGTCATCACAGCGAACCCGTCCATCAATGCCTCGAGTGCGCGCACCGGGTCGACCTCGACGATCGCGACGTGGGCTCCGTGCCCAGCCATCCGCGATGCGATCCCCTTGCCGACCCAGCCGTAGCCCGCGATCACCACCCGGCGACCCGCGATGAGCATGTTGGTCGCCCGGATGATGCCGTCGACGGTGGACTGCCCGGTCCCATAACGGTTGTCGAACAGGTGCTTGGTCTGGGCCTCGTTGACCGCCACGACCGGGAAACGCAGGGCGCCGTCGGCGGCCATCGCCTTGAGGCGGATGACGCCGGTCGTGGTCTCCTCCGTGCCGGCAAGGACCTCCTTCACTTGTTCCGGGCGGGTGCTGTGGAGCAATGAGACGAGGTCGCAGCCGTCGTCCATGGTGATCTGCGGATGCGTGTCGGCCACCGACTCGAGATGCGCGTAGTACGTATCGCGGTCCTCGCCGCGCCGGGCGAACGTGGCGATGCCGTATTCACCGACGAGAGCGGCCGCGACATCGTCCTTCGTGGACAGCGGGTTCGATGCCGCAAGCACCACCTCCGCGCCGCCCGCCTTGAGCGTGCGCATGAGGTTGGCCGTCTCGGTCGTGACGTGCAGACACGCCCCGATACGGATGCCCTCGAGCGGCCGGTCGCGCTCGAACCGTTCGCGGATCAGGCGCAGCACGGGCATCTCGCGCTCGGCCCACTCGATGCGGCGGACACCCTCGGCCCCCAGGCCGAGGTCGGTCACGTCGTGAGCCGGCAGGATGGTCGGGGCGGTCATCGGCGGTCGGTCTCCTTGCGGACGAAGAGACGGCGCAACGGCGCCGTGATATCCGCCCAGGGCGGACTGAGGCGGTGGATCAGACGCTCCTCGAAGCGTGCGTGCTCGCTGTAGCCGAGGTGGCGATATGCGTTGATGGCCGGCGGGTTGTCGGCGCGGACGTTGAGTACCACCTGGTCGCAGAAGCGCAGAAGGTCGGCGGTGACCGCGCCTGTGACGGCCGTCGCGAACCCGCGTCCACGGTAATCCGTGTGGGTCAGGACGTTCCCGACGACCGCGAGCCTCGACGTCGGACTGACCACGTGAGTCCCGGCGGCGGCGATGAGCCGACCGTTGACGCGCATCCCGTAGTAGACGCCATCGGCGATGGCCGTCGAGGGCAGCCACGAGGCGAACCCGAGCTGGTACAGCCGGTTCAGCTCGCCGATGTCCACCGGGAGCAGACGCTGGACGGTGGCGGGATACGGCCGAAAGTGCACGCGGTCGACCCACATCCGCACCATCTCCGGACCCGGATCGATCCTGTACTGCGTCTCGATGGCCGGCAGCATGTCGACCCGCGCCGCGATGTACGCCGCGCGTGGCTTGATGACGTCGCGCAGGACCGCCCCGATGCCCTCAGTCGAGCCCATGACGAACAGCGGCTGGGGTGTCGGGCCGGTGTACTCGAGCCCGACCGCCACAACGTCGTTCCCGTCATATGCGGCGCCCCAGCGGGTCCGCGCGAACTCCTGCTCCTCGAGGTCGCAGAGCGCGTACGCCGCGTACAGCCGGTCCTGGCGCAGGAACGCCCGCAGCGCATCGCGGTCGGTGGTCTGGCGGGCAACGGTCGCGGATCGCCTCCCGACGACGACGGTCGCCATCAGCCGGTCGGCGCGGCGATCGCCGCGAAGCCGGGCGTTTCGGCCCGTCTCTGCTTTCGACGTGCGACCGCCTCGGGGAGCGATCGCTCGTACGGGCTGCGCAGGACCCCCTCGTCGGTGATGATGCCAGTGACCAGCTCGGCCGGTGTCACATCGAACGCCGGGTTGCGGACGTCCGTGTCGGGCGGCGCGACACGCACGCCCCGGAACGAGAGGACCTCGTTCGGCGCCCGTTCCTCGATCGCGATGTCCGCGCCGGTCGCGGTCTGGAGGTCGACGGAGCTGATCGGGGCGGCGACATAGAACGGGATGCCATGGCGTGCCGCGAGCACGGCCAGCGGGTACGTCCCGACCTTGTTGGCCACGTCGCCGTTCGCCGCGATGCGGTCGGCGCCGACGATGACCGTATCGACGTCGCCCTGTGCCATGAGGTACCCGGCAGCGACGTCGGGGATGAGGCTGTGCGGCACGCCGGCCTGCGCCAGCTCCCATGTGGTCAGCCGGGCCCCCTGGAGATACGGCCGCGTCTCGTCGACCCAGACGTGGACCGCGCGGCCGTCGTGGTGGGCGACCTGGACGACGCCCAGCGCCGTCCCGAACTGGCCGCACGCGAGCGGTCCCGTGTTGCAATGGGTGAGGATGCGCAGCGGTCGCTCGTCGGGGAAGACGAGCTCCTCGACCCCGAAGCGGGCGAGTCGGCCGTGATCCTCGGTCGCCTCGAACACGATGGCATCGGCCTCGGCACGCATGGCCGTCGCGATCGCGTCGCCGTCCTCGGACAGGTCGCCGAGCGCGTCGTAGGTGGCCATCACTCGATCGACGGCCCAGGCCAGGTTGACCGCGGTCGGTCGGGAGTTGCGCAGGACGTTGGCTGCGGCACGCAACGTCGCACGGCGCGCGTACGGACGGGTCGACCGGTTGGCCTGGGCCGACAAGGCGAGGCCGATCGCCGCAGCCTGTCCGATGGCGGGGGCACCGCGGATGATCATCTCGCGGATGGCATACCCGACCTGGGCGGCGTTCTTCGCCTCGAACTCTTCGAGCGCATCGGGCAACTTGCGCTGGTCGACGATGTGAAGGACGCCCGGGCTCTCGCGGAATGCCGCCCGGAAGCCCGTCGGTCGGGCTGGCGCCGCCGGAGCGTCCAGGGCCGTGTACGAGGCAGGGTCGAGGATCGCGCTGGCCGCCTCGGCAGAGGCACGCTGCAGGGCCTGCGCGGCGCCGACCACCGTGGCCGCTCCCTGGAACATGTCGCCCGCGAACTGGCGGAAGAACCGACGGCGGGCGAGGTCGGCGCCCTCGGTCGCGGTCTCCGGCGCGGCGTCCGTCGCCGGCGCGGCGTCCGTCGCCGGCGCGTCGGGGGTGTCGGGCGAGGTGCCGGGGGTGTCAGTCAATCGCGCGACGGGGTCGAGGACGCCCGCTCAGTACTTGATGACGCTGGTGACCCGGCGCCCGTCGAGGCGCTCACGGCCCTTGAGGAATTCGAGCTCGACGAGGAAAGCGAGGCCGATGACCTCGCCCTTGAGCCGCTCGATGAGTTCGATCGTGCCCTTCACCGTGCCGCCCGTGGCGAGCAGGTCGTCCACGATCAGCACCTTCTGGCCGGGCTGGACGGCGTCGCGATGGATCTCGAGGGTGTTCGAGCCGTACTCGAGCGCGTATTCGACGGTGATCGTCTCGGCGGGCAGCTTGCCGAGCTTGCGGACCGGGACGAGCCCGGCGTCGAGCAAGTAGGCCATCGGCGCGCTGAAGATGAACCCGCGCGACTCCATCCCCACGACGATGTCGACCTGCTCGTCCTTGTACGGCTCGAGCATCAGGTCGATCGACTCCTTGTAGGCGGCCGGCTCCTTGAGCAGCGTCGTGATGTCGTAGAACAGGATCCCAGGCTTCGGGAAGTCGGGGATCTCGCGGATCCGTTCGCGAAGCGCCTCGGCGGACATCGGGATCGGGTCCTCCCTCGAGTGGGTCACGCAGGCTGGCGGCCGGACGTCAGGACGCGTCGTAGGGCCGGCGGAAAGTCTACCGCAGGCGTGCCGTGCTTCCGCGCATCAGGATCCGGGCGCCACGAGCGCGCCCGTGACCGGCTCGCGTACGGCCCGCTCGTGTAGCCGACCACCGATCGCGACCCCGACCAGCGCCACCCCCACGGCCACGGCGAAGCCGAGTGCCAGCCCGATCGCCGGGCCACTGCCGTCGCGCACCGACGCGGCGACCAGGGCCCCGGTGACGCCGGTCCCGAGCGCCGTCCCGAGGGAGTCGGTCAGCGAGATCGCAGCGGATGCCCGGCCCTGCTCGGCCGTGGGCGCTTCGCGCAGGACGATGAGAGCGAGCGGCGAGTAGGCGAGGCCCATCGCGTAGCCGGCCAGGGCCAAGGTCGGGACGGCCAGCCATGGCGTGACCTCGGGCACGAGAACGATCATGAAGCTCGAGAGACCCGCGACCAGGACGACGAGCCCGACACGAACGAACCTCGCGGATGAATAGCGCGAGGACAGGCGTGCCTGGGTCCACGAGCCAGCGGTCCAGCTGATCGTGGCCGCGGTGAGCGCGATGCCGGCCTCGGCCGGGCGGAGACCGCGCCATTCGACGAGTGCCAGGGCGACGTACGCATCGACCGCGAAGAACGCGAACGTGATGATGCCGCGCATCAACACGGCCGTCGGGAGGCCACGTGCGGCGCGCAGTGTCCCTGTCGGCGTCAGGCGGCGCAGGGCGAAGAGGGCCAGGGCAGTGCCCAGGATTCCGAACACGCCCAGCAGGACCGGGACGCCACTCGTGAGGCCGGCCAGCAGCAGCCCGGTGCCGAGCGCGACGACGATCGCGAGTGGGGCGCGTTCGCGCAGCGTCGATGCGTTCTTCGCATCGGACGGATCGGGGCCGATCCGCCGGACCGCGGGGAACGCGATCGCCGACGACACGACGATGAGCGGGAGCAGGCCAAGGAAGACCCATCTCCAGCCCACCGCCTCGCCGACGATGCCGGCGATGGCCGGTCCGAGCACGCCCGGCAGGACCCACGCGGTCGAGAGGGTCGCGAACATCTGTGGGCGCAGGTGCTCCGGCAGGCTCCGGCCGATCGCGACATACGCGATCGGGGGCACTGTGCCCGCGCCCAGGCCCTGGAGGAATCGGGCGCCGATGAGGATCTCCATCGTCGGCGCGAGGCCACCGATGATCAGGCCGATCGCGAAGAGCCCGATGCCGGCCGCGAACGGGCCGCCGAGTCCACGCCGATCGATGAGCCCGCCGACGAGCACGATCCCGATCAGCGAGCCGAGCATGAAGGCCGTGAACACCCAGCCGTACAGCTCGAGGCCGTCCAGCTCGTCCGCGACGATCGGCATGATCGTAGAGACCGCGAGGGCCTCGAAGGCGACCAGTGTGATCGTCAGGACCAGCCCGACCGTCAGGCCGCGGCGTCCGGGCGACCACAGTCCCCCGCCACCGCGCGTCGCCGTGTGCGGTCGGTCCTCGGGCCCGGTGGACTTGGGCCGTCAGCTGCTTGGCTGAGTGTCATGGTCCAAGTTTGCCCGGGTTGACTGTCCTGCGCTGTTCACGTGGCTCGTCGACTGGTCCCGCAGCCGGCGGCGACCAGGAGAACCGCCAACGCCAGCGTCCTCACGCCCCAGCAGACTCCGCGCCCAGCCGGGCGACCACGGCCTGGGTCAATCGCCACGCGCGACCCGGACCGGTCGGCACCCGGATGCGGACCTGGTTCGAGGCGAAGGTCACGTCGGCGGGACGGACGCCCGGCAATCCCCCATCGCCGAGGAGCCGCATCGCTGCCGCACGCGTGAGCCCGATCCCGAATCGCACGACCAGGCGACCCTCCTCGCGCGAGATCGACGACACGCCGGCCGCTTCTGCCGCCAGTCGCAGCTCCGCCACCTCGACCAGTCGCGTCACCGATTCGGGCATCGGGCCGAACCGATCCGTGACCTCCTGACGGAAGGCAGCCACGTCGCCGGCCGACCGGGCGCGCGCCAACCGCCGATACAGCTCGAGCTTCTGCGCCACGTCGGGCACGTAGTCGTCGGGCAGATGCGCATCGACCGGCAGGTCGACCACGGCCTGCGGCGTCTCGACGATCGGCGCCCTGCCCTCGCGCGACGCCTTCTGGGCCTCGACAGCCTCGGCCAGCATCCGCGAGTAGAGGTCGAAGCCGACCGCCGCCATGTGGCCCGACTGTTCGCCACCCAGGATGTTGCCTGCGCCCCGGATCTCGAGGTCGGACAGCGCGATCTGGAACCCGGCGCCCAACTCCGACGCGTTGAAGATCGCCTGCAGGCGCTTGCGTGCCTCGTCCGACAGTCGCTCCCGTCGCCGATAGAGCAGGTACGCGTAGGCACGTCGCGACGACCGACCGACCCGCCCGCGGAGCTGATAGAGCTGCGCCAGCCCGAGCGTGTCCGCGCGATCGATGATGATCGTGTTGGCATTCGGGATGTCGAGCCCGGATTCGATGATCGTGGTCGAGACGAGCACGTCGGCTTCGCCCGCGGCGAACGCGATCATCACCTTCTCGAGGGCGCCCTCCGGCATCTGGCCGTGACCGACGACGAACCGCGCGTCGGGGAGCATGCGGCGGAGCTGCTCGGCCTGTGCCTCGATCGTCTCGACCCGGTTGTGGACGTAGAAGACCTGGCCGCCGCGATCGAGCTCGCGCAGGATCGCGTCCCGCACCAGGCCCGCCGACGCCTCGGCGACGCGCGTCTGGATCGGCAGGCGGTCCTCGGGCGGCGTCTCGATCACCGACAGGTCGCGGATGCCGGCCATCGCCAGGTTGAGCGTCCGCGGGATCGGCGTCGCCGAGAGCGTCAGCACGTCGACCTCGCTCCGGAGCTGCTTCAACTTCTCCTTTGCGGCGACACCGAACCGCTGCTCCTCGTCGACCACGACGAGGCCGAGATCCCGGAAGGCGACGTCCTTCGACAGCAGCCGGTGCGTGCCGATGACGACGTCCACGCTCCCGTCGCCCAGCCCGGCGATCGTGGCGGCCTGGTCCTTCGCGGAGACGAATCGCGACAGGATCCGGACCTCGAGCGGGAAGGCCGCGAAGCGCTGGCCGAACGTCGCGTGGTGCTGCGCCGCGAGCACGGTCGTCGGCACGAGCACTGCGACCTGCTTGTCGTCCTGCGTGGCCTTGAACGCCCCCCGCAGACGCGACCTCGGTCTTGCCGTAGCCGACGTCCCCGACGACAAGCCGGTCCATCGGCACGGGGCGCTCCATGTCGGCCTTGACCTCCGCGGTCGCCCGCAGCTGATCGACCGTCTCCTCGTAAGGGAACGACGCCTCCATCTCGGATTGCCAGGGCGTGTCGGGCGAGAACCTGTACCCGTCGGCGTTCGACCGGGCCGCATACAGAGCCAGGAGCTCCTCCGCGAGCTCGGCGACGGCCCTGCGGACCCGCTGCTTGGCGCGCAGCCACTCGGTGCCCCCGAGCTTGCTCAGCGCCGGCCGCTCGCCGCCGGAGTAGCGCGTGACCCGGCCGATCTGCTCGACCGGCACGAAGATCCGGTCACCGCCGGCGAACGACAGCTCGAGGTAGTCGCGCTCCTCGCCCGCCCCGCCGCGCCGCAGCATCTGCTCGTACCGCGCGACGCCATGATCGATGTGGACGACGAGATCGCCCGGCGTCAGCCGTTCGAGGATGTCGCGCGGCACGACCCGCCGCAGGGCCTTCGGTCGGCGAACGCGGACCGTGCCGAAGAGCTCGCGGTCGGTGACGAAGGTGACGCCGTCCGGGCCGCCACCGAACCCGCCGTTCAGGCTCCGGCCGACGAGCGCGATCGCACCGGGCGGCGGCGCCTCCTCAAGTCGATCGACCACGGCGACGCTGTGCCCGGCCTCATCGAGGATCTCGGCCAGGCGGGGTGCCTGGTCCGACGCGAGGACGATCCGGGCGCCGTCCTCCCGCCAGGTTTCGACCGCATCCGCCAGCCGGCTGGCGCGGCCGAGCGGCAGCGTCGGCTCCCGCCAGCCGAACAGGTCGCCGGAGCTGCGGGCGCCGGAGGCCATCGCGACGTCCGCGGGCGGTTCCGACTCCCAGGTCAGCTCGAGGGTCCGCGACGCGACCAGGCGGCCCTTCCAGTCGCGCGGCGCCAGGTAGGTCAACGGCCAGTCCTTCGGCAGCTCCCCGGCCTCGACCAACTCGGATCGGCGCTCGTCCGCCTGGCGCCAGAGGAACCCGGCCGCCTCGGCGATATCGCCCGGCTCGTCGAGGACGAGGACCGTTCCCGGATCGAGGTGGTCGAGGCCGGTCGCCGGAGCGAGGTGGGCGGCCCAAACCTCGGCCGCGTCGCCCACCGCAAGCGCCCGCGACGCATCGGTGTGCGCAGCGTCGGGCCGCAACGGGTCGTCGGTCGTGCCCTCGAACCGCGACAGGTCGGTCGCGAGCCGCTCGGACAGACGGGACGCGGTGCGGCCGAGACGGTCGCGGATCGCGGAGGCGCCCGCCGTCGGCAGGAGGAACTCCGACGCGGGGAGGAGCACCGCCCGCTCGACCCTGCCGGTCGTCCGCTGGTCGGTCGGATCGAAGGCGCGGAGCGAGTCGATCTCGTCGCCGAAGAACTCGATCCGGATCGGCAGCTCCATCGACGGCGGGAACACATCGACGATGCCGCCGCGACGCGCGAACTCGCCCCTGCCGGCGACCTCGGTGACAGGGCTATAGCCGAGGTCGAGGAGGTCGCGCAGGAGCGTGTCCTGATGGAGTCGCGCTCCGACCCGGAGCTCGCGCGCCTCGTCGGGCAGGTCCTCCGGGTCGATCGTGTGCTGGAGGAGTGCCTGCACGCTCGCCACCAGGACACGCGCCTGCCCGTGCCGCCAGGCAGCCAGCGCCGCGACCCTCGCCGCGGTCTCGTCGGCCACGAGCTCACTCCGTTCGTAGGCGAGGGCAGTCCGCGGCTCCAGGACGGCGACCGCCGACGGATCGCCGATCCAGGCTTGCAGCTCCTCGGCGACCCGGTCGCCGATCTCCGCGTCGCGGGCGATCCAGACGATGCGTTCGTCGATCGCCAGCGCGGCTGCCAGGTACGACTTCGCACCGTGCGGGACGGCGACGACGCTCGCGTGACGGCCGACCCGCCCGATATCGGCCGGCGTCCCGAGCCGCTCCCGGAGCGTGGCGAACGAGCCGGTCGCGGCGAGGAGGGGCGGGAGCGCCGAGAGGTCCGGGAGCCGGTGTCCCGATCGTGGGCGGTCGTCCGCTCGGCGGGACTTCGACTTCGATCTCGCCGCCCGCCGCGTCTCGTCGCGACGCGCAGCTTCGACCTCGGCGTCCACCCCGGCGACGTCGAAATCGACTGCCTCGTCGTCCCGGACGGGTGCATGGCGCGCGGCGAAGTCGGCAGCGACCTTCTCTGCGATCCGCCGGTCCCGTCCGCGTCGACCGCGGAGGGGCGGTCTCGTCGACTCAGGCATCGGAGTCTCGGTCGCGGCCCGGGAGGACGCGACGCCAACCCGTCCTCGTCCGGCGGATGCCCTTCTCGTCCGGCGGGCCGTCGATCTCGCCGGGCGGCGCCAGGCGGGTCAGGTCGGCCTCGCGGAGCTGGAACGTGTTGAAGCGGTTGGCCGCCTTGCTGGTGCCGTCCCGGGCCCACGCCTCGACTGCGTCGGCCGCCGCGTCGAGCAGCTCGTCGAGCCGCTGCGCCTCGTCCGGCTCGAACCGCGACAGCACGTGGTCGCGGGCGTTCCGCGCAGGATCGCCGATGCCGACACGAAGACGGCTGAACTTCTCGGTCCCGAGCTCGTCGACGATCGAGCGCAGCCCGTTATGGCCGCCGTGGCTGCCGGACTCGCGGAACCGGAGCTTCCCGAAAGGAAGCGCGAAGTCGTCGGCGACGATCAGCACGTCGGACAGCGGCGCATGCTCCCGAGCGAGGACCTTGCGGACAGCGATGCCGGAGTCGTTCATCCAGGTCAAGGGCTTCACGAGGGTAAGGTCCAGGCCGTCGTACCGGCCCTGCGCGACGTTCGAGGAATCGCGTTGCCGGCCGCGCCCGGACCAGCCGGCCCGCTCCGCGATGCGGTCCAGCACGAGCCAGCCGATGTTGTGGCGCGTTCCGGCATATTGCGATCCCGGATTGCCGAGACCGATGACGACCTTCAATGCTCCTCCACGAGCGACGGACAGCACGATGCGGCCCGAATCCCGTCCGACGGGGCGACGCGAAGTCGCCCGGAACGGTCAGCGGGAGGGCCGAATGCCGATGGTACCCGTCGCGGCGCGCCCGCGCGGATCAGGTCGGCGGGAGGCTCGCGTCGCGTGGCGGGAGGAGGCCTGCGTCGAGAAGCCGGCGGTCGCGGAGCGGCTTGCGCAGCTCGACGGGTTTGGCCGCGAAGACGAGGCTGATCGACTCGGCGCCGTATGCGATCGATGGCGGCAGTAGTCGACCGAGCATCGGCTGAACGCCGGTACAGGTGCGTTCGGTCACGAGCGCCTGAACGTCGTCGAGTCCGCGTCACGCGGCGGCAACGCCGGGTCTAGGGTCTCGGCGACGACGGGTAGGTGCACTCCCGAGTTCCGCTGCCTCGATCCCCACCGGGAGACCGTGGGTCCTGACGGATGCGCCGATTTCGTCGCATCTCGTGGTTGCGTCCCGCACGGAGCGGCAACCGCTCGCGCCCTGGCTGGTGCGATCGAGCACGACGTGAGCTCGCGATGAGTGGCTGGTGAGCGGCGCCTCCTAATCTCGACGTTCTGATGCGCCGATATCGGCGCAATGGTTGGCGGCGAGGGGCGCCGGAGCGCGCGTCGTCGCCGCGACGACAAGGAGCTCGACCGATGCCGTATTACCTCACCACCCTGACGAAGGCCCGAAACGAGCTTGCCCATCGCGTCGAGGATCACATCGTAGAAACAGGCCTGTCTGCGAGCGAGTACCTGGTCCTCGCGTCCGCCCTCGAGGACGAACGCGCGACAGCTGCCGCGATCCGGCGAAACCTTGGGATGCGTCAGTCGACCTTCACCAGCCTGGTAGCAAGACTCGTCGATCGCGGCTACATCCGAATCGAGCCCTCGCGACGGGATCGGCGGACGCGCTATCTCCGCCCGACGCTGCCCGGTCTCCTGGCCACTCGCATCGCCCGATCCGTCCACGGGGAGCTCGAAGCGCTGGCCATGCCCTACGACCGACTGCAGGTCTATGACGGGCTGCGGCGACTCGCCTTCCTCACGAGCATCCTTCCGCAGCCGCTGCTGATGGAGGACGGTCTGCCCGAGATCACCGCCTAAGGCCGGCCCCGAGCAATCGCCGTTCCACGTCCCGCATCGCTGCCTCTTCGTCCGGTGACGCGTGGTCCCAGCCGCAGATGTGGAGGACGCCGTGGGTCACGAGCAGGCGCAGCTCCTGTGCCGCCGACCATCGGACATCGCCGGTCTGGCCGCCACGGCCGGTCTCCGCCTGCTCGATCGCCCGCTCGACCGACACCACGATGTCGCCGAGGTGGATGCGGGTCCCGGGCGGGCGCGGGACAGCGGGCGCAGACGCCCCGCGCGCGAACGCGGACGGCGAGAGCAGCGGAAACGACAGGACGTCGGTCGGTCCTCGCTTGCCCATGTGCGCAGCGTTCAGCGCAGCAATCTCGGAGTCGTCCGTCAGGACCAGCCCGATCGACGCGGGTGATGGAGCATCGACCTCGTCGAGCGCCGCCGCAACGGTCCGCGCGAGCACGGTACCCGCGACCGGCGACCCGACGCCGTCGCGCACGTCCAGGTCGATCCGCCACGGCGGGCGGTAGATCGACCGGGTCACGACGCGGGTCGGTCGCCCCCGCCGCCGGCGGCCGCGCGGCGTGACTCCAGCTCGACGACCGTGTTCTGTGGGTACGCGATCCGCGTGTGGTACATGCCGAGCAGCTGTTCGACGAAGGCGTTCTTGATGCGCTCGAGGTCGCGCAGCGTGATCTCGCACTCGTCGAACTGACCGTCCGCGATGCGCTCGTCGATGATCCGCCCGACCATCGCCCGGATCGCCGGTTCCTCCCGCGAGGCAAGCGATCGAACCGAGGCTTCGACGCCGTCGGCGAGCATGATCAGGGCCGCCTCGCGGGTCTGCGGCTTCGGACCGGCGTGTCGGAACTTCCGTTCGTCGACCGCCGCCGCCGCGGCAGCGCCCTCTTGCGTCTTCAGTCCGCCGTACGGCTCGGCGGCGCGTTCGCGGGCGCGCGCGTAGAAGTAGCTCATGACGGCCGTGCCGTGGTGCTGCGGGATGTACGCGATCAGCGCCTTGGGCAGGCTCGCCGCATACGCCGCATCGATGCCGTCGGCGACGTGCTGCTTCAGGATCTGGGCGCTGACCTCGGGTTCGAGCTGGTCGTGGATGTTCTCGACGCCCGCCTGGTTCTCGATGAACGCGAGCGGGTTCGCGAGCTTGCCGACGTCGTGGTAGTAGGCCGCGACACGGGTCACCAGCGGGTCGGCGCCGATCGCCTCGGCCGCGCGCTCCGCGAGGTTGCCGACCATCAGCGAGTGGTGGTAGGTCCCGGGCGTCTCGACCAGGAGGCGTCGCAACAAAGGCTGGGAGGGGTTCGCCAGCTCGAGCAGCTGGAACACCGTGAGGATGCCGAAGGCCGAGCCAAGGACCGCGAAGGTGCCGACCGCGGCGATCGACGATCCGGCGGCCGACACCGCGGAGGCGAACCACAGTTCCAGGACACCCTGGATGTCGGTCGTCCCGAGCAATGAGAACACCGAGACGACGAGCGCATTGACGATGAAGACGGCGATGGCCGCCTGGACGAACACCTGGAGTCGGTCGCCCTTGCGAACCGCGACGATGCCGGCCAGGCCGCCGAGGAAGATGTAGCTCGCGTATTCGAGCGATGTGCCGGCCAACGCACCCCCGATCACGGCGATGATGGCGATCGCGATCGTCGCGATGGAGGCGTCGAGCAGGATCGCGAGCAGCATCCCGATGGCGGCCGTCGGCAGGAAGTAGCCGAGCAACTCACGACCGGCCGTCACCTTGAGGGCCAGCGTCGTACCCACGAGCAGCAAACCGACCAGGAGCAACACGTTGTCGCGGTGCCAGAGCGTCGGTCGGAAGCGCCAGATCCAGGCCAGCAGCATCGCCACGGTCAGCACCGCGAGCAGGAACCAGCCGGCGATCGTGGCGAGGTCGAGAGGTGCGTCCTCGCCCAGCCCGAGCGCCTGGATGGCCTCGAGATCGGCGGCCGTGAGCGGCTCCCCGTTCCGCACCACCACCTGGCCCTGCGCGATCTCCACCGTCACCGGCTGGACGTTCTCGGCAGCGCGATCTCGTGTCTGGTCGGTCAGGGTCTGGTCGAACGACGAGTTCGGGACGATGAGCGGGGCGATGATCTCGGCCGCCAGCATCCGTTCGGCCTCGTCGAGGTCGCCACCCAGCCGGCTCCCGATCGTCGCCCGGGTCGGCGCTACCTCCGTGTCGCGCAGCTCCGTACGCAGCGTGGCATCGAGGACGCGCGCGGCCTCCGTCCGGACCGCCGCCCAGCGGGGAGTGTCGATCGCGAGCAGCGTGGCCTGTGACGTCTCGCTCAGTCCGGCGATCGCCGTCTCGAGCAGCGCCGTGCGCTCTTCCGGCGTCAGGTCGGTCGCGAAGGCCGTGTCGACGCGCCGGACCCGCTCGCTGAACGCGGCCGCACCCTCATTCGCGATCGCGATCGCGTTGTCGGCCGTGAAGTCGTACTGGGGCGGGATAGCCGCGCGCGCTTCCGAGCGGGCCTCTTCGGTGAGGGTCTGGCTCTCGAACGACACCACCTTCGGTGCCGTGACGTCCTCGCGGACGACCTCGCCGAGCTCATAGCGGACGGGGTCGGCCGGGATGTCGAAGGCGAGGATCGCCGTCATGGCCACGATGAGGCTCGTCGCGGCGATCCCGAGGCGCATCGCGTCGCTTCGCGTGAACCGAGCGAGGACAGGGGCGCGCTGGGTCAGCATCAGTGCGTGCCGCCGTCGTGGACGGCGAGGTCGGCGCGGGCGAGCGCGCTCGCGACCAGGCCACTGACGACCTTGCCATCCGCGCGGCCGCGGGTCCGCGGAGCGAGCCAGCCCATGACCTTGCCCATGTCCCGGGCGCTCGTGGCCTCGGTCGCGGCGATCGCCTCGTCGACCAGCACGCCGATCTCAGCTTCGCTGAGAGCCTGCGGCAGGTACTCGGTGAGGATGTCGACCTCCGCCTGTTCCTTCGACGCGAGGTCTGCCCGACCGCCCTTCTCGTATGCGTCGATCGACTCGCGACGCGTCTTGACCTCGCGGGTCAGGACCGCCAGGAACTCGTCCTCGGTGAGCGGTTTCTGGTTGCGCTTCTCGACGTTGTACGCGGCATTCGCGGCCATCCGCAGGACGTCACGGCGCAACGAATCACCCCCGCGCATCGCGGCGGTGATGTCGTTCTGGACTCGATCTCGAAGGGACACCGGTGTTGGCTACCTCGGGCGGTCGTGCGAGACGCCCGTGGGGCCGCAGGAGCTCCGGCGGCGGATTGTCTCCGCTCAGCCGACCTGCGTTCGGGCGTTCTTCTTGCGCTTCGCTTCCTTGCGCTTGCGCTTCACAGAGGGCTTCTCGTAATGCTCGCGGCGGCGAGCCTCGGCGAGGATGCCGCTCTGCTGGATCTTCTTGTTGAAGCGGCGCAGGGCGCTTTCGAACGTCTCGTTCTCCCCCACTCGGACTTCAGCCAATCGGTGTTCACCTCCTCCGACCTGGGTCTCGTGCTCTCGTATCCGGTGCGCGGCCGACCGACCGGGATACGCGCTCGACGTTCTGGGCCGCCAGAGCCGCCGGAGTCTACCCGAGGGGTCGGGGTCGGTCAATCAGCCCGGAGAGGCTTGGCCGCTGTTGCGGCCGAAGCATCCCAGTCGATCCGGTGGCCGTACATCCACGCGAGCGACCGCTCCGTCACGAGGTAGCGGAAGGCGAGTCGCATGAAGGCGTCACGCACCATCCTTCCGATCCCGGTGGGGATCTTCGAATCGCTGCTGCGCGCGCCGTAGGCCACGACCCGCTCGACCCGCTCGCGGCGGGCCTGCTCGTAGGCCGCGAATGCCGCTTCGATCGATGGCGCATCCCGCAGCGCCATCGCGAGGACGACGCCGTCCTCAAGGGCCATCGACGCCCCCTGACCGGAGCTCGGGGCGGGGGCGTGTGCGGCATCTCCGATCACGATCATCAGGTCGCGGTGCCACACGGGAACGTGGCCCAGATCGTACGTGCTGTCGCCGGCCAGTTCGAGGCGCCCCGACCGGATGATGTCGGCCGCGGGTCCGGCGTCCTCGTCGAACAGGGAGGCCAGCCAGCTCTTCCACGTCTCCTGAGGTGTGCTTGCGCGTTCCTCGCGCTCGATCGCGTCGCGCGGCGCGTTGACGAACCACACGACATCGCCGTTCGGTGCCAGGTGCGCACCGAAGAAGGCCCGGCGACCGAATGTGAACTGCCACGACTCGGGCTCGACACCGGGATCGGACACCGCGCCTGCCGCCGTGACACCGCCGAAGTTCGTGAGCCCGACGTAACGGCCGTCCGGGGCTGACGGATCGATCAGGCGGCGCACGACAGAATGCACACCGTCCGCACCGATGAGCAGATCGGCCGAGACCGTCGAACCATCCTCCAACCTGGCGACGATCCCATCGCCGTCGCGGGTCGCGTCGCGGAGCCGACGCCCGTACTCGATCACGATCCCCCGTCGCGTGGCCTCAGCGGCGAGGCACCGCACCAGGCGCGTCCGCTTCATCGTGAGTGCCGGGGTGCCGTCCGCGAGCGGCGCCCCAAGCGGCAGTTCGCCGAGCACGCGGCCCGAGCTGTCGCGCATCACGTTGCGCCGCGTCGGGAAACCTTCCCGGATCGCGACAGGCAGGGCACCGATGGCCTCGAGGGCGTCAAGACCGTTCGGCGAGACGGTGAAATACGAGCCGAGGTCGCCACCGTCGACGTCGTGCGCCTCGACGATCCGAGAGCTGATGCCGGCCTTCTGGAGTGCCATAGCGGTGACGGGGCCTGCCACGCCCGCGCCGACGATCAATGCGTGCATCGTGCTACTCTTCCTTACGTCTTTGGTATGATTCGTGTTTCGAATCATTCGATAGTCGAAGGATATGACGGATGCCCGCGAAACGTCAACCGCTCATCGCCGAGGTCGGGCGGGCGTTGCAGGCGTACCAGCGCAGCACGCAAGCATTCGATGACGAGGTCGGCCGCGTCCTGGGACTCAACCCCACGGACTTGCGCTGCCTCGACTGGCTGACCGAAGGGCCGATGACCGCGACGCGGCTCGCCGAGGCGACAGGACTATCCGCTGCGGCGACGACCTCGTTGATCGACCGCCTCGAGCGCAAGGACTTCGTGCGACGGCGGCGCCACGACAGCGACCGCCGACACGTCCTCGTCGAGTTCACGGAACGCGGCCTGGAACGCGTCGGCGCCCTCTACGGACCGTTGGTCGCCGCCGGAGCCCCCATCCTTGAAGGCTTCACGGTGGATCAGCTCATGGTGATGCGCGATCAGCTCGACGCCATGCGGGATGTGACAGACCGACATCGGGCACGCCTTCGGTCGATAGGCTCCGGGTAACGAACCCGCGGCGAGCGCCCGTTTCGCGGGCTCCCGCTCAACCTACGGGCCAGCGTTGTCCCAGGACGACGAGCCACACCAGATCGGCGACCGCGATCGCGGCCCAGACCCCGATGATCAGCGTGGGCCGACGCAGGAAGCATTTGCTCCACGACACGCCCAGCGTGATCGACTTCGCATAGAGAACGATCGCGACGACCGCGACGACCAGGACGAAGACGGCCGGCGTGACGACCCAGGCGATCAGGCCGACCGTCCCCATCCGGCAGAACGTGAACGCCATGCGTTCGTACTTCTCCGGCTGGGTCAGCGGCGGTCGGACGTACGTGGCGGGACCGACCGTCCCCGCGGGTGCCGCGCTCATGGTCGTACCGCCGCGGATCGGCGGGCACGGACGTCATCGAGCGACACCAGCTCGCGCGCCGGCACCATGCCCGCCGATGTGGTCCTGCGCAGCCCTCCGAACAGCTGGCGGGCACAGAACGGGACGCGGACGGGGTTGGCCTCGCCGTCGGTCGACCCGACATGGACGCAGCATTGCTGCAACCGCTCGACGTTCAGAGTCCACGCATCCATGAACGACTTGACCGAGAAGCGCTTGACGCGCAGGGCGATCTCCTGGACCGCGGCCTCGCGGTCGAACAGCCACCGACCGAGCGACTTCACGAAGCCAGTCACCCCAAGGTCACATGCCTCGCACACCCGGAGGAGGTGGTCGACCAGCTCGGGTCGGGACACGAGCGTGGTCTCGGACATCATGCCGACGAGCGCCGCCCACATCGCGTCGTCAGGCGCGATCCGGTTCGAGACCAGACCGAGGTACTCCTTCAACCGATCCTCCCCGAGCATGCGCGGGACGGACCGCCACTCGCCGCTATCGCCTCGGATGAAATAGGTGATCGACGAGCAATCGGGGTGGGAGCAGGGCAACGCGATGAAATCGTCCGGCCCGACGCGATCGGCGGTCTGCTCGCCGAGCCTGTTGAGGGTCCCCGTGGTCGTGACACGACGCATCGGGTCGATCGGACTCATCCGGCCCGACCCGAAGACCGGCTGGAAGGCGACCCCGGCGATGTAATCGGTGCCAAGGGCGAAGTCGGCGATCGCGCCGACCTCGCGGTCGTTGACGCCTTCCGCGACGGCGACGGCCAGCGTCGTGAAGACCCGTTCCGCGGCAAGACGCCGGAGCGCCTCGGCCTTGATGTCGCGAAGATCCTCGCCCCGGTGGTACAGGTGTGAATCGAGCTCGAAGCCGTCGAACTGGAGATACACCTCGACCCGGCCGCGGAGTCGTCCCAGCGCGGCCACGAACCGGTCGTCCTTCGCGATCCGGATGCCGTTCGTGTTGAGGATCACGCGCGTGACGTTCCGCTCGGTCGCGGCTTCGATGATCTCGAGCACCTCGGGATGGACCGTCGGCTCCCCGCCGGACAGCATCAGGACGTCGATCCGGCCGCCTTCGCGAAGGATCGATGCATCGAGCGATCGGAGGATGTGCGGCAGCCGCGCGAAACGGCCGATGCCGGGAGCGGCGGCGGCGAAGCACGTCGGGCATTCGAGATTGCAGTTCTCGGTGATGTCCAGCAGGAGCACGCACGAGTGCTGGGTCTGGAGGTCGCCCAGCCCATCGGCGTATAGCCCATCGGGATCGGTGCGGCATTGCCGATCGTGTCCGGGACGATCTCGCGCGTCGGCGTGCGCCATTGCTGGAGGTATTCCCACCGTCGGTGATCCTCCTCGTACAGGCTCATGACCTCGCCATGGCCACGCCGGCAGGTCCGTCGCAGGTAGACCGCACCGTCCATGGCGACGAGGTTGCCCTGCAGGATGTCGGTCTCGTAATCGATGGCGCGATCGGGGTCCTCGCTGAAGCAGTGGCCGCAGACTGTCAGCACCATGCGCAGCGGGAGATACGGGCGCAGAGCGAGCATGGCGACCTCCGTCACTGGGGTGCGATCGGGATGCTGGCCCCGACGAGGCAGATCCCGAGGATGCCAAGGACGACGACGATCGGCAGGCCGACGGCGATGAGGACGCCCCACCCGAGCCCGGCCGCCAGCGACGGCCGCGTGTCGCGCAACAGGACCCAGCCGACCAACCCCGCGAGAACGAGACCGATCCCGACGATGGCCGCGATGTCCCCCAACCCCAGCGAGCCGAGGAGCGCGGGTGCGCCATAAACGGCGATCGCAAAACCGACCGCGGTCGCGATGACCGCGCCGACATTCGTTCGACGCTCCGTCGGGATGGACTTGCTCGGGTCGGCAGCCGCGGACCACGCGGCCGCGATCTCGGCGTCGGTGTAGCCGGCGGTCCGCGCCGCCTCGCGCAGGGCATCGTCCGTGAATCGATCGCGGTTCGTCTGGACGTAGGCGGCCAGGACACCGATCCGGTCCTCCTCGACGGCCGGGACGGTCGGGCCTCGTTCCTCGGTCATGGTCTATGTCCCTCCGAGTGGAAGCGGGACGGGCGCCGGCGGGACGGCATAGGCCCCACGCCGCCATTGACGGACGAAATGAAGGATGAGCAGCCCGATGAGCGGGATCAGGACCCACTGTGGTCCGGTCAACCCGAGCGCCTGAGGCTCGTTCCCGCGGACGAACTCGACGAGGAACCGGAAGACCCCGGCGGCGAGCAGGTACAGCCGAAGCCCGTCGCCCGGGACCGTGACGCGATCGCGGTAGCGGACGATGACCACTACCGCGATGACGTTGAAGGCGATCTCGTACAGCATCGATGGGTGCATCGGCAGGGCGCAGCCGGGACAGCGGGCGAAGGCCGCGGCTGCCTCGGCCGACACCGTCATCCCCCACGGGAGGTCAGTCGGGGTGCCGAGCGGCAACTCGGACAGGAAGCATCCGATGCGACCGATGGCAGTCGCCACCGGGATCGCCAGCAGGTAGGCGTCCCCGGTCGAGCGCGTGTAGCCGGCGGCCCGCTTGGCCAGGGCGGTCGCCACGTACCCGCCGGCGAGCGCGCCGATGAGGCTCTTGCCACTGTGCTCGATGGCGACTGTCAGCGGCATGCCATCCATGGCCGCGTAGTACTCGAGGTGCTCCCAAGCCGTGACCAGCCGCGCGCCGATCAACGCGCCCGCGATCGCGGCGACGGAGATCGCGACGATCGTCGAGTCGAGCCAGCCCCGGCGACGGAGGTCGCGGTAGTAGAGGGCCAGGCCGACGACCAGGGCGAGGACGGTGAAGGCGTCATGGGTCAGGATGCGCCAGGGACCGAGCTCGACCAGGATCGGGTGCATCGCACCGATCCTAGCGACTGCGTGTCATGCGGTGGCCCCACCGCCGCGATCTCGGGGGCATGCCCGATCGGCAACGATGCATCGACTCGCGCGTCGTAGGATGCGACGACCCGTCACGCCCGAGGTGCGCCGTTGTCGCGAACCCTGATCGACCTGCTCGAGACAGCCGTTGCGCGCTACGGCGACCGGCCGGCGCTCGGCGTCCGCCACGACGACGGATCGACCACGACCTGGACCTACCGTGATCTCGATCGCCGGTCGCGGATCGCCGCCTGGCGGCTACGCGCTCTCGACCTGGAGCCGGGCGACCGGATCCTGACCTGGAGCCCGTCGACGCCCGAGCTGCCCGCCGCCTACTTCGGCGCGATGCACGCCCGGCTCGTCATCGTCCCGCTCGATCTGCGGATGTCCAGCGACGCGATCGACACGATCGTCCGAGCGTCGGGTGCCCGTCACCTCGTCCTCGGGACCGGGCGCGACGCACCCGATCCGCGGGAGGCCGGTCTGGCCGATTTCCCGACCACGACGGTTGACGCACTGACGGCCGAACCGGCCGAGGACGACCCGGTCTTCCCGGCTGACTGGGAGGCGCGCCAGGCGGCCTGGAAGAGGCCCACGGCCGATGAGCTCTTCGAGCTCGTGTTCACGAGCGGCACCACGGGCACGCCCAAGGGCGTCCGGCTGGCACACGACAACGTCGTGGCATCGATCGAGTCGTTCCACCGCATCGTGCCGCCGATGGAGCACCGGATCGTCTCGCTGCTCCCTCTCTCGCACCTGCTCGAACAGGCGGTGACGCTCTTCTACGCGCTCGATGTCGGCGCCGACGTGCTCTATGTCCGGAGCCGGAACCCACGGGTCATCTTCGACGCCCTCCGCGACCATCGGGTCACGAGCATGGTCGTCGTGCCCCAGGTGCTCGACCTGTTCTGGAGCGCGATCGAGCGCGAGATCGCCAAACGCGGCCGCACCGCGACGGTCGATCGGCTCCGGGGCATCGCGCGCCGGCTGCCGTTCGCGATCCGGCGGCTCATGTTCCGCAGCATCCACCAGCAGCTCGGCGGCCACTTCCGGCTGTTCCTCTCGTCGGGAGCGTTCCTGCCCCCGGCACTCCAACAGGCCTGGGAGGACATCGGCGTGACCATCCTGCAGGGCTACGGCACGACGGAGACGGGCACCGGCGCCTGCGGGACGCTCGCGGACCATGAGCCCGGCACCGTCGGCCGCGTCCCCGAGGGCATCGAGATGCGACTCGCCCCGGACGGCGAGATCCAGTTCCGCGGCCGGCCGGTGTTCAAGGGGTACTGGAACGCCCCGGAGCTGACGGCCCAGGCATTCACCGAGGACGGGTGGTACAAGACCGGCGATCTCGGCCACTACGACGACGCGGGGCGGCTCATCCTCAGCGGCCGGATCAAGGACATGATCGTGCTGCCCAACGGCTTCAACGTGTATCCCGAGGACATCGAGAACGCGCTCCGGATCGCGGACCTGCGCGACGCGGTGGTCATCGAGACCGCCCCGGGCCGGATCGAGGCTGTCGTGCTGGCCCTCGAGGGCGAGGACGCGGCCGCGACGAAAGCCCGGGTCGAGGCGGCAGTCAAGGCCGCCAACGCGACCCTCGGCCCCAACCAGCGGATCGCCGGCTGGCGGCAGTGGCCGGACGAGGACTTCCCGCGGACCCACACCCTCAAGATCAAGCGCGATCCGATCCGGAAATGGACTGCCACCGAGACACCGACGCCGGTCGGCGACCGGGCCTGACGGCCGCCGGCGCGGCCGGGGTCAGCGCGCTGGATCCGCGATCACGACGGGACCGGCACGCCCGTTCCCAGCGTCTCGAGCGCGGCCTGGATATCCGGCTGCAGCGGATCCTCGGCGCCCTCCGGGACCCACGAGTACAGCACGACGGTCGCTCCCACGAGCCGGATGATGTGGCGCGCCCCGAGGGCCGACTGGACCTTGGCCGGGCCAGTGGCGAGGTAGGCGGCCTGGGCCGTCGCCGCTTCGGCGGCCGTCGTCGGGTCTGTGAACTCGTAGACGACGATGAAGCCCTCATCGGGGGCCTGCGGCAGGATCACCTGGTACAGCGCCCGCGGTGTGATGGTGAACTGCGCGTCTTCCGGCGGTCGGAACTGCGCCGCCGAATCCTGGAGCACGAGGTTGCGCCCACCGAGCACCCGGACCAGATCCGCCCGGGTCTGGGCGACGACCGGGCCGACGGTGCGGGTCGGGCCGCCGGTCGCGACCGCGGGTCGCGGCGAAACGGCGGGCGTTCCACTCGGTGCGCACGCGCCCACGAGAACGACGGCGGCCACGACGGCCGCAGCGGTCGCGCGCGCCATGACCGTGCGCGCCACGCTCAACCGGGCGGCCATTCGAATGCCCGACCGCCCATGAGGTGTACGTGGAGGTGGTCGACCGACTGGCCGCCCCAGCGCCCGACGTTCGACACCAGTCGATAGCCGCCCTCCGCTATCCCCTCCGAGCGGGCAAGATCGGCGGCCACGGCGAAGATGCGGCCGATCGTCGGAGCTGTCGGCCTCGGTCAGCTCGAGCGCAGAGGCGATGTGCGCCTTGGGCATGAGCAGGATGTGCGTCGGTGCCCGCGGAGCGATGTCGCGGATCGCGAGGACGAGGTCGTCCTCGTGGACCTTTGTCGCCGGGATCTCGCCCGCGACGATGCGGCAGAACAGGCAGTCAGAGGCCATCACAGGCTCGGTTTCGTGCTCATGAGGAAGCCGATGACCCCGACGAGCCCGGCCATCAGGTACGACACGTAACGCTGGCGTCGCGCGCGATCGAGCCAGACGCGGTCATCGGCTGCGGCTGTGATCCCGACCAGCCTCCGCAGGTTCGGCCGCTGGATGAAGAACGCGAGCGCCAGGTTCGCGGCGTAGATGAGGAGTGCGACCAGCAGCCACGGCTGCTGCAGGAGGGTCGGCCCGAGTGCCGCGATCAGCCCGACACCGGTCAGGGCCAGGCCTGCGCCGATCACGAGCGTGCCGTGCGACTGGCCCCACAAGAGCGTCCGCACGAGCCCGCTGTCCGAGTCGACCGCGGCGCGCCGGGTGCGCAGCGCGAAAGGCAGCAGGATCGACGGCAGGAACAGGCTGACGGCGAGGATCACGTGCGTCGCGAGCAGGATCGGAAACAGGCTGGTGGGCATCCGGCCGATTGTACGGTCGAGCGGTCGTCCGAGCCGTCAGGGCCGCCGGGCGACCAGCGCGATCCAGTCGCCCTCGACCGTTCGGTCGACGACGCGCAGGCCAGCCGACTCGAAGGCGTCACGGACGTCGCTTTCGCGGTCGACGAAGATGCCCGACGCCACGAGCGTGCCGCCCCGTCGGAGCTCGTCGCGCAGTTCCGGCGGCCAGCGGGATGAGGACGCCGGCGATGAGGTTGGCCAGGACGACGTCGAAGGGCCTCTCCCCGGTCGGAAGACTGCCCGCGCGCGCACGAAGACGGCGTGCGAGCCGGTTCCGCCGAGCGTTCGCGAGGGTCGACTCGACGGCGATCGGGTCGGTGTCGACGCCGAGGGCCGACGCGGCACCGAGTCGGAGCGCGGCGATCGCCAGGATCCCCGAGCCGCATCCGACGTCGAGGACCGTGGCCTCGGCGAGCCGCCCATCGTCCGCCAGTGGCTCGAGAGCCGCGAGACACAGGCGGGTCGTCGGGTGGAGGCCGGTCCCGAAGGCCATCCCGGGATCGAGCGCGAGCACGACGTCACCCGGGCGCGCGCGGTGCCGGCGCCACGTCGGCCGGATCACGAGCCGGCGGCCCACGCGGAGCACAGGGAAGAACGCCTTCCATGCCTCGGCCCAGTCCGCCTCGTGGACGATGCGGGTCCGGAGCTCACCGATGGGCCGCAGGCCGAACGCCTGCAGGTGGCCGAGCGCTTCCGCGACCTCGGCTGCCGCCGCCTCGGCCACCGCCTGGTCACGCCGCCGGGACGTACCCGCGGACGACTGCCGGTCGCGCCGGATCGATCCGCGCGCCGAGCCCCTCGTCGACGAGCTCGAACCCGGGCTCGACCGACGTCCCGCCACTCGCGACCCGTCCGAGGATCTCGCTGACGGCCTCGACCGCCTCGAGGTCCGCCTCGACGGCGAGCTCCAGCCAGACCGCGGGTGGGTCGGACGTCACCCCAGTCCGAGCTTGTCGAGGATGCCGCCCGAGCCGCCGACCGCCTCGCCCGACTCGCGCGCGTATGCCTCGAGGAGCTCGCGCTGCTTCTTCGACAGCTTCTTCGGGACCTCGACATCGACGAGAACATGGAGGTCGCCGCGCGACCCTGCTCGCCGGAGATGGGGCACGCCCTTGCCGCGCAGGCGGATCTCTGTGTCCGGCTGGGTCCCGGGCTTGACCTCGACGTCCTCGCGACCCTTCGATGGTCGGCACCTGTGAGTGTCGTGCCGAGCGCCGCCTGGGCGATCGAGATCCGCGCCTCGAAGTACAGCTCGGTCCCATCGCGCTTGAGGCTCGCATGCGGGGCGACATGGACCGCGACGTACAACGATCCGGGGGGGCCGCCGCGCGGGCCGACCTCGCCCTCGTTCGTCAGCCGGATCTGGTGGCCCTCGTCGATGCCGGCGGGGATCGTCACCCGCAGCGTTCGCTTCCGCTCCGTGCGGCCGTCGCCCTTGCACGTCTCGCATGGGGTCTCGACGATCTTGCCTTCGCCTCGACAGCGCGGGCACGCGCTGACGTTGACCATCTGCCCGAGCATCGTCTGGCGGACGCTGCGCACCTCGCCCCGACCCTCGCACTGCGGACAGGTCGTCGCCTCGGTCCCGGGTGCCGCTCCCGTGCCGGTGCATGTCTCGCATCGCCCGAGCGCACGGAACTCGATCTCCTTCTCCGTCCCCTTGACCGCTTCCTCGAACGTGATGCGCATGTCGTACCGGAGATCGGAGCCAGGTTGCGGCCTGCCTCGTCGCGCCGATCCGGATGCCGCTCCACCGAAGAACGCATCGAAGATGTCGCTGAACCCGCCGAACCCCTCGAAGCCTGCTCCGGCCGGCCCGCCATCGACCCCGGCGCGTCCGAACGTGTCGTACCGCTGGCGGCGGTCGGGATCGGACAGGATCTGGTACGCCTCGCTCGCCTCCTTGAAACGGGCCGGTGCCTGCGGATCCTTGTTGACGTCCGGGTGCCATTGCTGGGCGAGCTTGCGGAAGGCGCGCTTGATCTCGGCGTCGCTCGCACCGCGCTGGACGCCGAGCACCTCGTACAGATCGCGCTCCGTCGTGGCCATCGAGCGAGAAGTCTACGAGAGGGCGAGTTCCTTGGCCGTCGTGATGACGGCATCGAACATCGCGGGCGTGAGCTTGCCCGTGAACGTGTTCTGCTGGCTCGGGTGGTACGAGCCGATCAGCCGATACGCGCCGACCTCGGCGATCGGCGCCGTGACCGAACCTCGGCTTGACGGCGGGCCGGCTGTGCGCCGTTCGCGGCCATCGCGCGGAGCGCAGCGTCCCAGCCGTAGGCGCCGAGCGCCAGCAGGACCCGCACGCGCTCCAGCAGCCCAGCTCGCGGGCCAGGTACGGCGCGCAGTTGTCGCGCTCTTCCGGCGTCGGCTTGTTGGCCGGCGGGGCGCACCGTACGGCCGCCGCGATGTAGACGTCGGTGAGCGTCAACCCGTCGTCGGCGCGCCGCGACGACGGCCGATCGGCGAGGCCGGCCCGATACAGCGCCGCCCACAGGAAGTCACCGGACGCGTCCCCGGTGAAGACCCGTCCCGTCCTGTTTCCGCCGTGGGCCGCGGGTGCCAGACCCACCAAGAGGATCCGCGCGTCAGGATCGCCAAAGCCCGGCACCGGCCGGCCCCAGTACGTCTCGTCACGAAATCGCGCGACCTTCTCGCGCGCCACGCGTTCCCGCCATTCGACGAGGCGCGGACACCGCCTGCACACGACGATCTCGGCGGTGAGGGCCGCGAGCGCGGCCCGGTCGGTCACTGGAGGAGCAGCTTGTCGAGCCGGCGGGAGACCAGGTACAGACCCGCGAAGCCCATCACCAGCAGGTACACGACGTGGACGAGCAGGATCGGCGAGATCGCGCCGATCGTGAGCGCCCGGATGAGGTCCACGCCCTGGTAGAGCGGGGTCAGCTGGACGATCACGCGGAGCACGTCGGGATAGGTCTCGATCGGATAGAACGTCGCGGAGAACAGGAACAGCGGCAGGATCACGAGCTGGATCAGGTCGAAGTCCTGCCACGTCTTCATGTACGACGTGGCAGCCATGCCCACCGCGCCGAACGCGAATCCGACGAGCAGCGCGGCCGGCACAGCAAGCACGACCCACGGCGATACCACCAGGCCGAGGACCACGAGCACGACCATGAACCCGAGCGCGTACAGCCCGCCACGGATGAGCGCCCAGATCAGCTCGCCGACCGCGATGTCGCCGGCCGACAGGGGCGTCGCCAGGATCGACGAGAACGTCTTGTCGTAGTTGAGCTTGAAGAAGAAGTTGAACGTGCTCTCGTTGATCGCGCCCTGCATCGACGCGGTCGCGAGCAACGCCGGTGCAACGAACAGCTGGTATGGGATCTCGACCCCACCGGGCCCCGGGATCGTGCCGATCAGCGCGCCGAGGCCGAACCCGATGCTGAGCAGATAGAAGAGCGGCTCGAAGAAGCCCGACAGCAGCACGAGCCAGCCGTGCTTGTAGACGTACAGGTTCCGCTCGACCAGACGCAGGGATCTCCGGCTCCCGATCAGGAGGGCCGAGGTCAGCGGCAAGGCGGTCACCCGCGCACCAGCTTCGCGCTGACAGTCCGGATCGTGAGCAGCGTGCCGACAACGATGAACCCGATCAGGACGGCGAGGTGCAGGAGGGCAAGGTCCAGCGGCAAGTCGGGCGTGCCCAGCGTGCCGAGTGACAGGCCACGCGCCAACACCACGCCGTGGTACAGCGGCGTGAGCCACGCCAGCGGCTGCACGAACGCCGGCAGCGACTCGACCGGATAGAACGTCCCGGAGAACAGGAACAACGGCGTGATCCCGAACCGGAAGATGGCCGCGAACCGATCCGGGGTGCGCTGGGTTGCGGAGAAGGCAGCGATCGGCGCCGCGAATGCCAGGCCTGTGAGCACAGCGACCGGGATCGCGAGCACGACCATCGGCGAGATCGCCGCGCCGAACAACACGATGACGATCGTGAAGACGGACGAGATGAGCAGCAGGCGGGCGCCGAACCACAGGATGTTGCCCAGCGCCACGTCCCGGGGCGTGATCGGCGTCGCGTACATCGCGTGGAAGACCCGGCTCCAGACCAGGCCGGCCATGATCGGGAAGGTGGCCTCGAAGGACGCCGCCTGCATGCACGAGGCGACCAGCAGCCCAGGCGCCAGGAAGGCGATGTACGGCACGCCTCCGAGGGCGGCGTCCGCCCCGCCGCGGTCGACGTACCCACCGATCCCGAGTCCCATCGCGGCCAGGAACAGCACGGGGGTCAGGAACGAGCTGAAGATGCTGGCCCGGAACGTGCGCCGGTAGGTGATGAACCGGTGTTCGAAGACGCGCCCGATGCCCGACGTCGCATCGGCGATCGCCGACATCAGTCGACCAGCGACCGGCCGGTCAGCCGCAGGAACACGTCCTCCAGCGTCGATCGGCGGACGAGCACCGTCTCAGGCTGGAGCCCTCGTGCGTGGGCGGCAGCGACTGCGGCCTCACCATCGTCGGCGTAGAGCAGGACGCGATCCGGCAGCCGTTCGATCCGCTCCGCGAGGCCGTCGAGTTGGCCGTCGAGCGTCTCCTGGACTCCGTCCGCGAAACGGAGTTCAGTGACCTCGCGGGTCGAGTACTGCTCGATCAGCGAGCGGGGCGAGCCCTCGGCCACGATCTTCGCCTTGTCCATCACCACGAGCCGGTCGCACAACTGTTCCGCTTCGTCCATGTAATGCGTCGTCAGGACCAGGGTCACACCGCGCTGCTTCAGTCGGTACAGGCGATCCCAGAGCAGGTGCCGGGCCTGGGGATCGAGGCCGGTCGTCGGCTCGTCGAGCAGCATCAGCTCTGGTTCGTTGATGAGGCTGCGGGCGATCGTGAGGCGACGCTTCAGCCCGCCCGACAGGTGCTCGACCTGATCGCCGGCGCGCTCCGTCAGCTGCGCGAAGTCGAGGAGGTCGTCCGCTCGCCGGGCACACTCGGCTCGGCTCAGACCGAAGTAGCGGCCGTAGAGCACGAGGTTCTCGCGGACCGTGAGCTCCGTATCGAGCGTGTCCTGCTGGGGGACGACCCCGAGCCGTGCCCGGATCTTCGGCCCGTCCGCGGCCGGGTCCTGGCCGAGGATGCGCAGCGTCCCCGCGGTCGCCGGCGAGACGCAACCGATCATCCGCATCGTCGACGTCTTGCCCGCGCCGTTCGGCCCAAGGAAGCCGAACGATTCGCCTGGCGCCACATCGAAATCGATAGCGTCGACCGCGGTGAAATCGCCGAAGCGCTTGGTCAGTCCGCGGGCATGGATGAGCGATGTCGAGTCGACCGACTCGGCGGGTTCCGGCATGGGCGGGCATGGTACTCCAGCACGCCGGGGCCGGCCGCGCGGCCTGGCCGGCAAGCCCTGCCAGCGAGAAACGTGCTACACGGCGGTAGCGATATGTGGTATGGTCGTCGCGGACGCACCGACGCGCATCGCAGGAGCCGAACCGATGGCCACCATCCCTACACCCGCCGCCGAACTCGTGGAGCAGGCCCTCGTCGCGGAGCTCACGGTCGTCGACCCGAAGGGGCGTCCCGTCACGTATCCGTTGATCCCGCTCTGGGATGGCGAGCGCATCTACATGACCTCGTCGACGCTGTTCAGCCGCAAGCTCGAGCACATCGCTCGGAACCCGCGCGTGTCCGTGTCGGTGACGGATCCCATCAGCGTCGGTGGCAGGACGGACCGTGTGACGATCCAGGGCGAGGCCCGGGTCATCGCCGACGATCCGCACGGCGGCTGGGAGCGACTGCTCCCCATCTGGTCGGCCAAGGAGCCGGCCATCGTCGCGTTCCTCGAGGCCCGGGTGGCGCTGCCGTTGTTCTTCGAACGGGCGCTCATCGAGATCACGCCCCGGCGGGTCCTGTACTGGCCGGACGGCGACGCATCGGTGGCGCCGGTCGTGACCGTGGTCGGCAAGGAGGCCGCGTGATGCGCTCGACACCGGAGCTCGACGCCCGAACCGGGCTCGAAAAGCTCGCGACCTATCCGTTCCACATCGCCTCCTGGATCGACGACACGGGCTACCCAGTGTCGGTCGCCGTCACCGCGTCGATCGACCCGCGCAGCGGCGCCGCGACATTCGCCGCGCCGACTGGCCTGGCCGTGCCGACCGGCCGCGAAGTGTCCCTGACCGGATCGCACATCCGGCCGCAGCCGGGCTACGGCTACGACGAGCGTCGCCACGTGACGGTGTGGGGCCGCGTGTCGCCGGGCATCCGCCCGGATTCGATGACCCCGGTCGTCACGCTCATCGGGCGCTCGGCGTGGGGCTGGGACGAGTCGGAGGTCCCGTTCTTCGAGTACTCGGAGCGCTCCGTGCCGCGCTCGCGGCGATACTTCGACGCGCTCTCCGCGGAGAGAGGCACGCCCGTCAAGCCGCGGCTGCGCTTCCGGTCCCTCGCCCTGCGCACGACACGGCTGCCATTCCTGACCGCGACCATCGTGCCAGTGTCGCTCGGCATCCTGATCGCCGCGAGCCACGGCTTCTTCGACCTCGCCGCGGCCGCGTTGACGATCGTCGGCGCGGCCTTCGTCCAGCTCGGACTGAACGTCGCGAACGACGTCTTCGACACGGTCCAGGGGGCCGATGACGCCAATGTCACGCCGACCAAGTTCAGCGGCGGGTCGCGGGTGATCCAGTACGGGCTGGTGACGCTGCGCCAGATGGCGACATTGGCGACCGTCTTCTATCGTCGCGGCGGGGCTGATCGGGCTGGTGCTGCTCGCGACCCGCGGGTCGACCGCCCTGCTCGTCATCGGTGTCGTCGGGTTCATCGTGTCGCTCGGCTATACGGCACCGCCGCTGAAGTTCGTCTATCGAGGGCTTGGCGAGATCGCCGTGGCGATCGGGTTCGGGCCGCTGATGCTGCTCGGCGCGTACGTCGTTCAGACCGGCGGGGCGCTGTCATGGGAGCCGTTCGTGGCGTCGATCCCGATCGCCCTCCTCGTTGCGCTCATCCTGTACGTCAACGAGATCCCCGACCGGCGTGGCGATGCCCACGCCGGCAAGCGGACCCTGCCGGTGCGGTTCTCGCGGTCGGCTGTCATCGGCGGGTACAACGTGGCGGTCGCGGCGGCCTATGCGGCCGTGGTGCTCGGCGTGGTCGCCGGCCTTTTGCCGATCCCGGCGCTGCTCATGCTGCTCACGATCCCGCTCGCCCGCCGCGTATCGGCAGGACTCGCTCCGAACTACGACAACCCATACGGGCTGATGGCGTTCATGGGCGTCAACGTCCAGCTGCATCTCGCGGCCGGAGTCCTGCTGCTCGTCGCCTACGCGATCGTGATCGCCGCGATGGCGTTCGCTCCAGGGGTGAACCTGTTCCTGCGCTGAGGGCCTCCTAACTCGAGCGGCGTCGCCCACTGACGGATCGCCGCGTGCCGCGGCGTGCTTACGCATCGCCGTAACCCGAGCGGCGGACAGGACGTCCAAGACGTGATGCTCATTCGCGCGGTATTCGTCCTGATCGGCGTCCTTGCCCTTGGGGCCTGCGGCCGACCGGCTTCCACCGCTCCGTCATCGTCACCATCGCCGACGACGCCCGCGCCCAGCCTCATCGCAGCGACTCCCGTCGCGTCTTCGTCGCTGCCGGCCGTCGCGACGCCGAGTGCCAACCCATCACGGAACGCGCCGGACGTGCAGTTCATCTGGATCGACCTCGGGTTCACGTTGTCCGAAGACGGCCGCCACATCGACTTGGGCTTCGTGGGAGCGAAGCCATTCGACCGCAACGATCGCTGCTCCGCTGGCTATTCGGCGTGGACCGAGGTCGTCGATGGCGTCCTCGAAGTCGGCGTTTGGGAGTCTCGGTGGCCGCTCGGCCATCCGGTGGCCTGTGATGCAATCGGACACAGACGCGCGCTCAGTGTCGACCTGGAGGAACCATTCACAGGCTCGGAATGGCGTGACCTCGCAGGCCCATATCGCCATTTCCTGGCCGCGCCGCGCGATCTCGTCACGTTCGACGTGCCAGATGGCTGGCGACTGGTCGCCGAGAAGGATGTCGAGGAGAGCCCGACCGGTCGCTGGCAGCGGACGTATGCGCCTTCACCCGACGCTCCGTACGAGCAGACGCTCACCGTGTTGCAGGCCTTCGGCAGCCCGGCGAGCATCAGCGGCGGTGCGGAGATGAGATCGGTCGATGTGGATGGCGAGCCGGCCACCCTCTACCGCCATCCGCCGAGCGGCGAGCTCGTGCTGGTCTGGCAGCTCGACGGCGACGGCCTTGCGCTCGTCGCGAACGAGCGATGGATCCCCCTGGACGCTCTGATGGCGATCGCTAAGTCGGCCAGGCCGCCCAGGAATTGCTAAAGCTTCGACAAGCGGCGGGTGAGCCCACGATAAGGGCGGCCCCCAGACTCTGAACCATGGATGTGGTGCGGTTCGGGCTGTCCGTTCGGGCCATGCGCCGACGGCTCGGCTGACCCAGGAGCGGCTGGCGGCGATGGTCGGCGTTTCACGATCGGCATAGCGCGCGTCGAGCGCGGGCACGGCGATGGGGCGACGGTTCGGACGCTCATGCGCGATCGCGACTGCTACTTGGGGCGACCGTCAGCGTGCGGGTCCTGTGGCAGGGCGAAGGGCTCGATCGCTTGCTGGACGCGCGCACGCGGACCTGACGGAGGCTGTCCTTCGCTTCTGCGCGACTGCGGGTGGGAGGTCGCGACCGAGGTGTCCTTCAACGTTCGCGGGGAGCGCGGGACGGTCGATATCCTTGCGTTCCACGAGACCGGGTCACTGCTCGTCATCGAGATCAAATCGGTCGTGCCGGACCTTCAGGCGATGCTCGGGACGCTCGATCGCAAGGCGCGCTTGGCGCCGGGATCGCCCGGGAGGAGGTTGGCGTGTCGAGAGCGTCTCGCGGCTGCTGGTGCTTCCCGACGACCGGACCGCCCGCCGCCGGGTCGATCGAGCACGCGAGCGATCTTCGACGCTGCGCTTCCCGGTCGCGAACTGGCGAGCGTTCGGCGATGGCTGCCGGTCGCCCCTCCGGGACGCTCGCCGGCGTCCTGTTTCTGACAGATGGCCACCAGGCGGTCACTCGTCATCGCGTCGCGACGCCGAAGCAACCACCACGCGCCACCCCACGCACATCAGGCGACTCGGTCCGAGAAACCCTGGCACCGCTCGCCAAGCGAGCAATTGGCAGCCGGCCCGGACCAATGCCCGCCTGAAGAGCATCTGTCAGAAATCCGGCTCGGCAGGGCGGGGCGGCCGCCCTGGCCCTCGTGGAGCAATTGCCCCCGTGGATGGGTCCGAGTAGGCGCGCGCCACGAACGAGGATCGACCGCCCGGGCCTCTGTGGGGCCCGGCGGCGAAACGCAGCGGAGGAACGAAAACGGCCGCCCCGGCTTGGTGGAGCCGGGGCGGCCGCTATCTGGGATCTGCGAGGGACCAAACGAGGCCTAGACCTCCTTGAACTCGCCCTCGACTGCCTCTTCGCCCTCGCCTTCGGCAGCGCCATCCGCGGCACCTGCCTCGCCGGAACCGTCAGCCCCCTCGCCGTCCTCGCCCGACCCGTTGGTCGCGCCGGCCTCGGAGGCGGAGGCCTGATAGGCCGCGGTCGAGACACGGTTCAGGGTCTCGGCGAGGGACGTCATCCCGGAACGGATCGCGTCCACGTCGGAGCCCTTCAGCGCCTCGCGCAGCGACGCGACCTGGTTCTCGACCTCGAGCTTGTCCTCGGACGACACCTTGTCGCCCAGGTCCTTGAGCGTCCGCTCGGCCTGGAACGTCAGCGACTCGGCCTGGTTCCGGGTCTCGACCTCTTCGCGCCGCTTCTTGTCCTCGTCGGCGTGCTCGGCGGCGTCGCGGACCATCTGGTCCACTGCGTCCTTGGCCAGCATCGACGATGCGGTGATCCGCACCTGCTGTTCCTTGCCGGTCGCCCGGTCCTTGGCCTTCACGTCGAGGATCCCGTTCGCATCGATGTCGAACGTGACCTCGATCTGGGGCACGCCGCGCGGGGCGGGCGGGATCCCGTCGAGGATGAACCGGCCGAGCGTCTTGTTGTCGGTCGCGAAGTCGCGCTCGCCCTGGAGGACGTGGATCTCGACCTGCGACTGCGAATCGGACGCGGTCGAGAAGACCTGCGACTTCGACGTCGGGATCGTCGTATTGCGCTCGATGAGCCTCGTCATCACGCCGCCGAGCGTCTCGATGCCGAGCGACAGCGGCGTCACGTCGAGCAGCAGCACGTCCTTGACGTCACCGGCGAGCACACCGGCCTGGATGGCCGCGCCGATGGCGACGACCTCGTCCGGGTTGACGCCCTTGTGCGGCTCCTTGCCATCGAACAGCTTCTTGACCGCCTCGACGACCGCCGGCATGCGGGTCATGCCGCCGACCAGGATCACCTCATCGATGTCGGCGGGCTTCAGGCCCGCGTCCTTGAGGGCGTCCTTGACCGGGCCCGCGGTCTTCGCGACGAGGTCGTCGACGAGGTCCTCGAGCTTGGCCCGCGTCAACGAGACGACGAGGTGCTTCGGACCGGAGGCGTCGGCCGTGATGTACGGCAGGTTGATCTCGGTCGTCGCGGTGGACGACAGCTCGATCTTGGCCTTCTCGGCGGCCTCCTTGAGGCGCTGGAGGGCCTGCTGGTCCTTCGACAGGTCGATGCCCTGGTCCTTCTTGAACTCGGTCAGCAGCCACTCGATGACGCGCTGGTCGAAGTCGTCCCCGCCCAGGTGCGTGTCGCCGTTGGTGGCCTTGACCTCGAAGACACCCTCACCGAGTTCGAGGATCGAGATGTCGAACGTGCCACCGCCCAGGTCATAGACGGCGATCTTCTCGTCGTGCTTCTTGTCGAGACCGTAGGCGAGGGCCGACGCGGTCGGCTCGTTGATGATCCGCTTGACGTCGAGACCCGCGATCCGGCCGGCGTCCTTGGTCGCCTGGCGCTGCGTGTCGTCGAAGTAGGCCGGGACCGTGATGACCGCCTCGGTCACCTTCTCGCCGAGGTACGCCTCCGCATCGGTCTTGAGCTTCTGCAGGATCATCGCGCTGATCTCGGGCGGCGTGTAGACCTTGCCGTCGGCCAGCTTCACGGCGACGCCGTCCGACTTGGGGTCCTTCTCGACGGTGTACGGCACGAGCTCGCGCGAGCGCTTGGTCTCAGGGTCATCGAATCGACGACCCATGAAGCGCTTGATCGAGAACACGGTGTTGCCGGGGTTGGTGACGGCCTGGCGCTTGGCCAGCTGGCCGACCAGCCGCTCGCCGGTCTTGGTGAACGCGACGACGCTCGGGATGGTCCGCCCACCCTCCGCCGACGCGATGACGGTCGGTTCGCCGCCCTCCATGACGGCGACGACGGAGTTCGTCGTGCCGAGGTCGATGCCGATGATCTTGCCCATGGTCTGTGTCTGCTCCTCGCTCGGATCTGGTGTCAGTTTGGTCGTTGGTCGGTGGGTGTGGGTTCGGGTGCCGCGGCCACGGCCACGAGGGCCGGCCGCAGGACACGGTCGCGGAGTCGATAGCCACGCCGGACCTGCTCGACGATCTCGCCTTCCGGCCGGCCCGTGCCGGGGACGGTGGCGATGGCCTCGTGCTGACGCGGGTCGAAGGTGGTGCCAGGCTCGGCGTCGATCGGGCTCACGCCCTCGCTGTCGAGCAGCATCCGCAGCTTGCGGTCGATCGCGGCGACGCCCACGAACCAGGGATCCGTGGCGACCGAATCCGGTCGGGCGTCGATGGCGCGGTCGAAGTCGTCGGCGAGCGCCAGCACCTTCCGGATGAGGTCCTCACCGGCGAGCCCGACCTCGCGCTCGCGCTCCTCGGCGGTCCGCCGCTTGAAGTTGAGGAATTCCGCTCGCTCGCGCTGGAGCGCCGCGAGGTAGTCATCCGCTTGCGTCGATGCCGTGGCCAGCTCGGCCTTGAGACCGTCGATCTCTGCGAGCAGTTTGGTCGGGCGGATGTCGATGTCTTCGGCGCGCTCCTCGGCGCGTGTCCGATGTCGCTGTTCAGGCACGGGTCGCTGTTCAGGCATAGAGATGATCCACCAGTTCATTCATCAGACCGGACACGAAGCGGACCGTGCCGATCGCGTGTCGATAGCTCATGCGCGTCGGACCGAGCACTCCCACGACGCCGAGCGCGCGGCCGGGACGGCCATACGGCGCAAGGACGAGCGAGACATGGTGCATCTCGGCACGCGGGTTCTCGGCGCCGATCAGCACCCGGACCCGACCCGACCCCGCGACGCTTCCGACGAGCTCGCCGAGGTAGGCCCGGTTCTCGAGGGCCGTGAAGACCTGCCGCAGCTTGTCGCTCTGGGCGAACTCAGGCGCTTCCATGACGTTGAGGAGCCCGTCCGAGAACACCTCCTCGACCGCGGCCGCGTCGTAGTCATTGAGGATCCGGACGATGCGCTCCCCAACCTTGCGTGCCGTCCGCTGGATCGGCTCGTCCTCGTCGAACTTGGACAGCGTCGTTTCGGCGGCCGTCGCCGTCGCGTCGACCAGGTGCTCGTTCAGGTGACCGGCGACGAGGTTGAGGGTCGCCTGATCGATGCCATCGGCCTCGTCG
This sequence comes from uncultured Chloroflexia bacterium, assembly GCA_963780425.1. Lineage (GTDB taxonomy): Bacteria > Chloroflexota > Limnocylindria > Limnocylindrales > CSP1-4 > SPCO01. Next base: position 189,755 of record CAWABZ010000005.1, read on the forward strand.
AGGGTCACCGTCGCCTGCTTGATCGCGCCTTCGCGGAGGACGAGGATGAGGCTCGCCATCCGCTCGTTGACCGCGACCAGGTCGACCCGCCGGATGTGCGCGGCACTCGGCTTGGCGGGTGTCGCGAGTCCGGCCGACCGCGTCAGCCCGGCGAGCGTCGTCGCGGCGAGACGGAACCAGTGCTCACTGGCGAACTCCACCTGGCCGAACTGGTGGCGGATCATCAGCTGCTCGACTGCCGACAGCGGCGCCGTTTCCACGATCGTCTCGACATAGAACCGGTACCCGGCGTCGGTCGGCATCCGGCCGGCGCTGGTGTGCGGGTGCGTCAGCAGCCCGGCACTCTCCAGCTCGGCGAGGATGTTGCGCACGGTGGCGCTCGACACGCCCAGGCCGTAGCGCTCGACGAGCGCCTGGCTGCCGACCGGCTGTGCCGATGTGACGTATTCCTCGATGACGGCCCGGAGGATCGCCTGGGAGCGGAGGTCCAACGGGCCGAGTGGGCGGCGTGCTCTACGCGCCAAACTCGTTCTCCCGTGGTAGTTAGCACTCGATGGGTGAGAGTGCTAACGTGCGTGGAGGCATCGTAGCAGTCGCCGGACTCGAGTGTCAACGCGCTGGCGGGCCTACACGAGGCGCGAGAACAGCTCGTTCGAGAGGAGGCGACCACGGGTCGTCAGGACCACCCGGTCATGCGGCGTGACGGTGAGCAGCTCGGCGGCGAGCGCCCAGCCGAATGCGTCGGCGAGGGGCGGCTCGTGCGCCGTGGCAAGCGGAACGCCCGTATCCAGGCGGAGCCCGAGGATGACCGACTCGGCGACAGCGGTCGCGTCGTCGAGCACGTCCACGCCGCCCGGCGGCAGGGTCTGCGTCGCTCCACCCAGCGCCGCGACGTAAAGGTCGAGGCGGGCCGCCGTCCAGCGCCGAACGACCCCATCGAACGCGTGCGCGCCCGGCCCGACGGCCTCGTTCGGCTGACGCTGCCAGTACGCGAGGTTGTGCCGGCTCTCGTGCCCGTGTCGCGCCCAGTTCGAGATCTCGTAGCCGCGATAGCCCGCGTCCGCCAGCGCGAGCGCGGCGTAGTGATACTGGCCGGCCGCGCGATCCTCGTCCTGACCGGGCTTGACCGCATCGCGCCAGCGGCGCGCGCCCTTGGTGGTCGGGAGGTGATCGCCGGTCGGTCCGGTCAGGCCTTCGGCGACCGGGTCGTCGAGCGACAGCGCATACAGCGAGAGGTGGTCGGGCTCGAGCGCGAGCGCCACATCGAGCGTGGACATCCACGACGGCAGGCCGGTGTCAGGGATGTCGTACAGCAGATCCACGTTGATCGACGTGATCCCCGCCTCCCGCGCGCCGGTGACCGCGTCGGCCACGTGACGCGCCCGATGACGCCGCCCGAGCTTTCGCAGCTCGGTGTCATCGAACGACTGGGCACCGAACGAGATGCGCGTGACGCCGGCGCGGCGCAGGGCCGCCGGATCGCCTCGCTCGTCGGGCCCGGGGTTCGACTCGATCGTGATCTCGGCATCCTCGGCGATCCCGAGGCGCTCACGCACCCGGGCGAGGATCCGCTCGATCTCGTCGGACGGCAGGAGGGACGGCGTGCCGCCGCCGAGATAGACCGTCGACAGCGGCGGCCGCCGGCGCGTGCCGGGCTCACCGAACCTCCGGTCGAGGGCATCGGCGCGTAGGTCGATCTCGACAAGGAGCGCGTCGAGGAACTGCCCGATGCGGTTGCGCGGCCCGCGTGCCGCCGATCCTGCGATGACGACGAAGTCGCAGTACGGACACAGCGACACGCAGAACGGCACGTGGATGTAGAGCGCGACCGGGGGACGCGGGGCCGGCGTCCCTGTCACCGTCACCGATCCCGCTGAGCGGACTCCCGGGTCCCGATGACGCGCCAGCCCTCAGGCGGTCGGCGCCGGCGGTCGATCTCCTCCGCCTCGCGGCCTTTCGGCAGGGTCTGGCCGGTGTGACCGGTCGCGAGGAATACCGCGAAGCGCGTCGCGGCATGACCGAGGAACGCGGCGGCGATGCCGCCCGTGACCGCTGTCAGCCAGCCGCCGATGAGGCCGATCGCGAGGGTCAGGACCAGCAGGTAGCGGTCCCGTCCCGGGGCGCCGAGCCGCGTCGTCAACGTATAGAGCAGAGCCTGTATGACGTTGGCGAGGTTCGCCTCGAGGCCGAGGGTCAGCAACGTCCCGAAGATCGCGCCACGGAACGTGGCCTCGTCGATGAACGCCGTCGCGGTCGAGTTGAGCAGCGCGCCCGGGTACGAGCCGATGTCCGGGAAGCGGATGCGCTGGTAGCGGAGCGTCGCGAACGCCAACGCCTGCGCCACGCCCAGCCCGGCGAAGATCAGGCCACCCATGACCGCCCCGAGCCGGTCGCCCGTCCCGAGGAACAGGTCCGTCTGAGGTGCCGGGTGGATGTACGCCATCGCCACGACGATCCCGGCACCCAGCCCATACCAGGCGAGGCGCCTGCGGATCCGTGGTCGCTCGCCGTCCCTCGTCGACTCGTAGTACTCGGCGGTCCCGAAACGTTCGGCGTCGAGCCGGAGCAGGACCAGCAGCATCGTGAGGCCGACGACGATCAGCCCGCGCGAGATGTCGAAGAGCTCCTCCACGAACGCTCAGCCCTCGTCCATGCGGAGCATCGCCAGGAATGCCTCCTGCGGGATCTCGACCGACCCGACGCGCTTCATCCGCTGCTTGCCCTCTTTCTGCTTTTCGAGCAGCTTCCGTTTGCGCGTGATGTCGCCACCGTAACACTTGGCCAACACGTTCTTGCGCATGGCCCTGACCGATTCCCGGGCGATGACGTTGCTCCCGATCGCCGCCTGGATCGGGATCTCGAACATCTGGCGCGGGATCAATTCCTTCAGGCGCTCGGCGAGGGCGCGGCCCGTGGACTGGGCACGAGCGCGGTGCACGATGAGGCTGAGGGCATCGACCGGCTCGCCGTTGACGAGGATGTCGACCTTGACGAGGTCGGCGGGTCGATAGCCGAGCTCCTCGTAGTCCATCGACGCGTAGCCCTGGCTCCGGCTCTTCAACTGGTCGAAGTAATCGACGATCAGCTCGGCGAGCGGCATCTCGAAATGCAGCACGACCCGGGTCGGGTCGAGGTACTCCATGTTCACGAACGTGCCGCGCCGGTTCGTCGAGAGCTCCATGATCGATCCGATATACGCGCTCGGTGACACGACGCTGAGGGTGACCCAGGGCTCCTCGATCGACTCGATGTCCGACGGGTTCGGCAGCAGGGCCGGGTTGTCGACGATGACCAGCCCGCGGCCGTGCTGGAGCCGGACGTGGTACTCGACGGACGGCGCCGACGCGATGAGGTCGAGATCGAACTCCCGCTCCAGCCGTTCCTGGACGATCTCCATGTGGAGCAACCCCAGGAAGCCACAGCGGAACCCGAATCCGAGCGCGACCGAGCTCTCGGGCTCGAACGTGAAGCTCGCATCGTTGAGGTGCAGCTTGTCGAGTGCCTCGCGCAGCATCGGGTAGTCCTCGCCGCTGACCGGATAGATGCCGGCGAACACGAGGCTCTTGGCCGCCTGGTAGCCGGGGAGCGGCTCGGTCGCCGGTCGTGCCTGCGTCGTGACGGTGTCGCCGACCTGTGCCTCGCGGACGTTCTTCAGACCGGTCGCGACATAGCCAACTTCCCCGGCGGTGAGCTGCTTGACCGGCACGAGCTGCGGCCGGAAGACGCCGAGCTCCAAGGGCTCCGCGACCGCGCCGCTGGCCATGAGGCGGATCGGCTCCGTGGACTTGAGCGTGCCCTGCTCGAGCCGGACGTAGACGATGACACCCTTGTAGGCGTCGTAGTGGCTGTCGAAGATCAGGCCCTGGACGGGGGCTGCCGGATCGCCCGCCGGCGCGGGGATCCGCGCGACGATCGCCTCGAGGATGTCGATGACGCCGGTCCCGTCCTTGGCGCTCGCGAGGATCACCTCCTCGCGTGGGATCGCCAGGACATTCTCGAGCTCGTCGATGATGGTGTCGGGGTCGGCCGAGGGCAGGTCGATCTTGTTGAGGACCGGGATGAGGGTGAGGTTCTCGCGCAGTGCGAGGTGGACGTTCGCGAGCGTCTGGGCCTCGATGCCCTGGGTCGCATCGACGACGAGGATCGCGCCCTCGCACGCCTGCAGGCTGTGGCTCACCTCGTAGGCGAAGTCGACGTGCCCGGGCGTATCGATCAGGTTGAGGCCGTAGGTCTTGCCATCCTTGGCGGTGTACTCGAGCCGGACGGCACGAGCCTTGATCGTGATGCCCTTCTCGCGCTCGAGATCCATCGAATTGAGGACCTGGCTCGTCATCTGCCGGGCGTCGATCGTGTGCGTCAGCTCGAGCAATCGATCGGCCAGCGTCGACTTCCCATGATCGATATGGGCGATGATCGAGAAGTTGCGCAGACGTTCCTGGGGGATGGTCACGAGGCGGGAGTGTAGCGGCTCCTGTGGTAGCATCCGCCTCCGCGTCGGGCGCTCACACCGCGCCCTCGCTGCGACCACGTCCCCACCATCCACGCTCCGAGAGGTTTCCCTTGGCCAAGACGCCCCGCACCTGGTCGGGCGCTCGTACACCGTCGGGTCTCAAGCGCGTCCGGCAGGCGAATCGCCGCCACGAGGTGCTCGGCCCGCGGCGCACCGCCGCGAAGACCTACGTCGCAAAGGCCCTCAGCACGGTCGAGGCATCGACCGACGTCGACACCGCGAACGCAGCCCTGACCGCGGCGCTGTCCGCCCTCGATCGCGCGGCCAAGGCCGGCGCGATCCATCCGAACGCCGCGGCACGCCGCAAGTCCCGGCTGACGATCAAGGTCAACGCCGCGCTCGGCGGAGCGACCGTCGGCACAGGCGGCAAGGTCACGAAGCAGACCGGCAAGGCCGCCGCAGCGAAGGCCGCCAAGGCGCGCATCGCCGCCGGCAAGTCGACCAAGGCAAAGGGCGCACAGACGGCCGCCGGCAAGGCCCGCGCTGCCCTGAGCAAGACGGCGCGGGCGGAAGCCGCTGCGGCGAAGGCCGCCTCGGCCGGCGCCGCGGAGACGGCAGCTACCGCGAAGCCGGCGCGCCCCGCGACCAAGTCCGCCGCGTCGAAGAAGCCGGCCGCGAAGTCGACCGCGAAGGCGTCTGCGAAGCCGTCTGCGCCGAAGGCCACGTCCAAGAGTGCGCCGAGGAAGACCTCACCGAAGACCTAGTCGCCCGTCCCGCGCCTAACGATGCCCCGGGCTCTACCCGGGGCGTCGGCATGTCCGGGGTGTCGGCATGTCCGGGGCACTCGCTCGTCATGCACCGGACGCATGCGACCTGGCCAACGCAACACTGCATGCACGAGGCGCATGACGAGGGAGTGAGGCAGGCAGAGTGTCCGGGAGTCGCCGTCGGCCCGGGCCGGTGTCAGGCGGGCGTCGTGATCGTCCCGTCGCCGGGCACGGCCGGCTTGGGCCGGAACAGCCCGTACAACACTGCCCCACCCAGGCCCCCGGCGGTCGTGATCAGGACGATGGCACCGGCGACCGAGAACTGCTGGCTCCAGTAGAGCGAGGCGAACGTCGCGGCATCCGTCACACCGGCCGCCTCGAGCTCCGCACCTCGCCCGAGCGCGAGATACCGGGCGTACACGCACGATGCGCCCGTCTCGCAGGACGGCGGGATCGGCGTGCCCTCGACGACGCGGTTGAAGTCCGGATAGCCGGTATCCGCGAAAAAGAAGATCGACTTGAGAAGCAGCAGCAACGCTGCCGTCGTCAACCCGGTCACGAGCGCGGCGAAGAGCCCGTTCCGCAGGATCCGCGACCACGGTCCGGCCCGGCGGTCGGATCGCTGGTTGGCGTAGTAGCCGATCAGCAGACCGGACGGGATCGCGAGGAGCCAGATGACCGGTTCGATCGGGATGATGAGCAGGAAGCTCGCGGCGATCGTGATCGCCATGCCGATCCCGACATACGCGGCAGTGATGGCTCCCCGGTCGACGATACGGCTCACGACCCCGACAGCGCGGCCCGGCCGAGGTAGCGGGCGCCGTCCCCGAGCTCGCCCTCGATCCGGAGCAGTCGGTTGTACTTCGCGACCCGCTCAGAGCGGGATGGCGCACCGGTCTTGATCTGGCCTGTTCCCATCGCGACGACCAGGTCGGCGATCGTGGTGTCCTCGGTCTCGCCCGAGCGATGCGACACGACGGCCGACCAGCCCGCGGCGCGGGCGAGCTCGATCGCTTCGATGGTCTCGGTCAGCGTCCCGATCTGGTTCAACTTGATCAGGACCGAGTTGGCGGCATGGAGCTCGATCGCACGGGCGATGCGCTCGGTGTTCGTCACCAGCAGGTCGTCGCCCACGAGCTGGACGTACCCGCCCAGCCGCTCCGTGAGCTGACCCCAGCCGAGCCAGTCGTCCTCGGCCAGTCCGTCCTCGATCGAGACGATCGGGTAACGGTCGGTCCAGTCGGCCCACAGGTCGACCAGCTCGCTGCTTTCGAGCGTGCGTCCCTCCCTGGCCAGAACGTACCGCGTCGGGGCGCCGTCAGCGCCGCTCCCCGCCTCGACCAGCTCGGTCGTCGCCGGGTCGAGCGCGATCGCGACGTCCTCTCCGGGCCGGTAGCCGGCCCGCTCGATCGCGCGCAGGATGACCTCGACCGCGGCTTCGTTCGAGGTGAGCGATGGGGCGAATCCGCCCTCGTCGCCCTGGCCGGTCGCGTGCCCCTCATCGTGGAGGATCGAGCGCAGCGCGGTGAAGATCTCGGACCCGGCCCGCAGCGCCTCTGCGTAGGTGCCGACCCCGACCGGCATCACCATGAACTCCTGGAAATCGGTCGAGTCCTGGGCGTGCTTGCCGCCATTGAGGATGTTGAACATCGGGACCGGCATGGTCCGCGCCCCGACGCCGCCGAGATAGCGATAGAGCGGCAGGTCGTACGCGGCAGCCGAGGCGTGCGCGCACGCCAGCGACACGCCGAGGATCGCGTTCGCGCCGAGCTCGCCCTTGTTGGGCGTGCCGTCGAGATCGATCAGCAGGGCGTCGATGCCCGCCTGGTCCGACGCATCGAGTCCAAGCAGCTCTGGGGCGATCCGGTCGGTCACGTTGCGAACCGCCGTCAGCACGCCCTTCCCGCCGAACCGTGCCGGGTCGCCATCGCGCAGCTCGACCGCCTCGTGCGCGCCGGTCGACGCGCCACTCGGGACCGCTGCCCGCCCGACCGAACCATCGACTAGGACGATGTCGACCTCGATCGTCGGGTTGCCGCGCGAGTCGAGGATCTCTCGGGCATCGACCCCGTCGATCAACGTCACCGGCGGCTCCCGGTCGTCGTGGACTTCTTCGGGGCCGGCTTGCGGGCTGCGGAGGTGTCCGTGCCGGCCTTGGCCGAGGTGGCCTTCGCCGATGGAGCCCTTGTCGATGCGGCTTTGGTCGCTGGCACCTTTGCCCCGGCGGTCTTACCGGTCGGGCTCTTGACCGCGGAAGCCTGGGCCGACGACGGTTTCGCGGCGGTGGCCTTGCCGGCGGGCGCCTTGGCGGCTGGGGCGACCTTGGCCGGCGGCGTCTTGCTTGCTGGCGCCTTGACCGAGGCAACCTTCGCTGCCGGCGCCTTGGCCGCTGCCTTCTTCGGGGCCGGCTTCGCCTTCTCCGGCTTCGGCCGATCCAACAACACCTCAACGCCCGGCAGAGTCCTGCCCTCGAGGAACTCGAGTGATGCGCCGCCGCCCGTGGAGATGTGGGTCATCTTGTCGGCCAGGCCCTGGCGAGTGATCGCCGCCACCGAGTCACCGCCACCGATCACGACGGTCGCGCCATGCTCCGCGCGGTCGGCCAGCATCCGTGCGACCGCGTTCGTACCGTGCGCGAAGGACGGGATCTCGAACACACCCAGGGGCCCGTTCCAGAAGACGGTCCGGACGTCGGCGAGCGCCTCCACCATCAGGTCCTGACTGGCCTTGCCAAGATCGACGATGTGCCAGCTGGCCGGGATCTTCTCCGCCAGGAGCGTCTTGTACTCGGTCCCGCGCGTGACCTCCTTCGCCACGATGACATCGACCGGCAGCACGACCCGGACCTTGTTCTTCTCCGCGCGCGCCAGGATGCGCCGCGCGTCCTCGACACGGTCGGGCTCGGCGAGGCTCTTGCCGATGGTCTTGCCTTGCGCCAGCAGGAAGGTGTTCGCCATCCCTCCGCCGAGGATGATCAGGTCGACCTTGGTCAGCAGGTTGTCGATGACCTTGATCTTGTCGCTGACCTTGGCCCCACCGAGGATCGCGGCGAACGGCCGCTCGGGCGCCTCGAGCAGCTTCGAAAGCATCGTCAGCTCGCGCTCCATCAGGAGCCCGGCATAGGCCGGCAGGATCTTGGCGATCCCGACGGTGCTCGCATGCGCCCGATGAGCGGTCCCGAACGCGTCGTTCACGTACAGGTCGGCGTACGACGCGAGGGTAGCCGCGAAGTCCGGATCGTTCGCCTCCTCCTCGGGGTGGAAGCGCAGGTTCTCGAGAAGGACGATCTCGCCGGGACGCATCCGCCTGAGCGCGTCCTCGGTGCCGACGCCGAGGGCATCGCCGGTGACCGGCACGTTGCGGCGCAGCAGCTCGGTCAGCCGCTGGCCGACCGGGCGCAGGCGCAGGCTGTCCGTGACCTTGCCGTTCGGACGGCCCAGGTGGCTGGCAAGGATGACCCTCGCCCCGGCCTGCACGAGCGTGATGATCGTCGGGATCGAGGCGCGGACCCGCGAGTCGTCCTGCACCTTGCCGTCGGCGAGCGGGACGTTGAAATCGACGCGGACGAAGACACGCTTGCCGGCGACATCCGCGTCGCGGATCGTGAGCTTGTCCATGCGGCTGGTCAGGTCGAGATCAAGCGGCGGCGACGGGCAGTCGAGCGGCGACGTAGGCGATGAGATCCGCGACCCGGCAGCTGTAGCCCCACTCGTTGTCGTACCAGGCGATGACCTTCACCATGTCGCCACCGAGCACCATGGTCGACTCGGCGTCGATGATCGACGAGCGCGAGTCACCGCGGAAGTCGGTCGACACGAGCGGCTCCTCCGAGACGCCGAGGATGCCATCGAGCGGGCCAGCGGCCGCGGCACGGAACGCGTCGTTGAGCTCCTCGACGCTGGTCTCCCGCCGGACCGTGGCGGTGAAGTCGACGACGCTGACGGTCGGGGTCGGGACGCGCAGGCTGAAGCCGTCGAACTTGCCCTTGAGCTCGGGGATCACGAGGGCCAGGGCCTTGGCCGCGCCGGTCGATGTCGGGATGATGTTCTGGCCGGCTGAGCGCGCGCGCCGCGGATCCTTGTGGGCGACGTCGAGGATCCGCTGGTCGTTCGTGTAGCTGTGGATCGTGTTCATCAGCCCCTTCTCGATGCCGAAGGTGTCATTGACGACCTTCGCGGCAGGAGCGAGGCAGTTCGTCGTGCAGCTGGCGTTGCTGATGACGTGGTGGCTGGCCGGATCGTAGCGGTCCTCGTTGACGCCGAGGACGATCGTGATGTCCTCGTTCTTGGCCGGGGCGCTGATGATGACCTTCTGGGCGCCCGCGGTGATGTGCGCGGTGGCCTTGTCGGCGTCGGTGAAGATGCCGGTCGACTCCAGGACGATGTCGACCCCGAGGTCGCCCCAGGGCAACGCGGCCGGGTCCTTTTCGGCAAGGATCTTGATCTCGCGGCCGTCGATGATGATCGAGCTGTCGCCTGCCTCGACCGTTCCGTCGTAGGCCCCGTAGGTCGAGTCGTGCTTGAACAGCAGCGCGTTCATCTCGGCATCGACGAGGTCGTTGACCGCCACGACCTCGACATCGGGCGCACGCTCGATGAGCGCCTTGAGCGACTGGCGGCCGATCCGGCCGAAGCCGTTGATGCCGACGCGGACTGCCATCGTGGGGACCTCCTGGCGGTCGATGTCGGACCGCTGGTGCAAGCGCGGGACCCGCGCGGGGAACCGTCTGGGGAACGCGGCCATTCTAGCAAAGGGTCCTCGCGACTCCCGAACGGCTCCCACGGGGCCGCGAAGCCGCTGGCCGGCGGCGGACATGGAACGACCCCCACCATCGAGGCGGGGGTCGTCCCCTTGAGTGGATGAATCCGTACGGTCAGCCGCCGATCCTGAACACCTTGTTGCCACAGATCGGGCAAGTGCCCTGCAGGGCCGGCTTGCCGTTCTTCATGGTGATCCGCTGCGGATTTTGGACTTCGACCTTGCGCTTGTCCTTGACGCAGTAGGCCTCAGCCATTGGGCTTCCTCCTCATTGGTAGAGCGTCACGAGAGCCTTCGTCTCGTACCCACTCTGGGGTATCGCGCTATGTCGACCACAGCGACGGGCGCCAGCGGTCCGTCGATGCGGTTCGTTTCTGGGCATCCATCTCTGCCAGCACCAGCAGGCTTTCAAGGCCTGTCTCGATGCAGGCTGCCTCGGCGGCGTCCTGCATCGATCCACCGATGAACTCGCCAGTCGTCCGGTTGGCGTAGACCGCACAGACGACGCCGGCACGACAGCCGGCAAGCGACGCGAACACCAGCAGGGCCGATGCTTCCATCTCGAAGTTCATGACGCGCTGGCGCCTCATGTCCTCCGCCAGGTCAGGGTAGCGGATGGGCAACTGCGGGATGGGGCGCCCTTGCGCTCCGAAGAACCCCGGTGCCGTCGCCGTCACGCCGACGTGGTAGCGGTGACCGAGCCGTTCCGCGGCCTCGATGAGCGCCACGACCGCCTCGTAATCGGCGACCGCGGGATACCCATCGTGGACGTACCAGCTCGTCGTCGTCTCGAGTCGCACTCCTCCTGTTGTGATGGCCAGGTCGCCCAGGCCCATCTCTGATTGAAGGGCACCGCACGAGCCGACCCTGATGAAGGTCGGCCGCCGGGTGATCGCCAGGATCTCGGCCACGGCGATCTCGACGTTGTCCGTGCCGATGCCGGTCGACACGACCGACACCCGCTGGCCCCTGTACGTGCCGGTGGCCGATGCGAACTCCCGATGTCGGTGCTCGAGCTCGATCGAATCGAAGCGCGAGGCGATCCGGGTCGTCCGGTCCTGGTCCCCGGGGAGGAGGATGTACTCGGCCAGGTCTCCCCGTCCGAGTCCGATGTGGTACTGCCGTTCCCCTTCCGGGACCGCGATCCTGCGATCTCGGGGACTATCGACGCGGGTATCCGCGTTCGGCAAGACCTCTCCTCGCTCACGTGCCTGCTTCGCTGGCGCGAAACTGGGCGGAGGATAGTCCGGCGATTCTCGGGAGCGTCAAGCGTGGCCACGCACGAATCGTGCACGCCGGACGTCCGCACCACCCCTGCACGAGCCCTGCACGAGCCCCGCACGACCCTCGCGCGACGCCCGCACGGCGCCCAGCTCGACGCGAGGAGCGTCGCGCTCAGGCCACGCTCGGACCCCCCGTCGGGTCGCCTCGCGGCTCCGATCGTGACGACGACGGCCCGCCGATGCCCGCGAGCCGAGCGGCGACCCGCACAGCGAGCAGCCGCTGGGCGTGGCGCCGGCGAATGATGGCCGCTCCAAGCGAAGCCAGGCTGATCGCAAGCAATCCGGCTACGCCGGCGCCGGCTCCGGGGAAAGCCGAGGCATCGGTGCCGAAGCCCGCGATCCGAAGCTCGGAGGCCTCGCCCGAACTCGCGGAGGCGTCCGGTGTGCCTCGGGCGGGGCTGGCGCCCGACCCATCCAGGGTGCTGCCGAGAGTGATCGTCGCCGGGTCATCGACGACGACCGCGGCGATGCCGTCCGGTGCGACGGTCACGACGCCGGTCACGTTGATGGCGTCTTCGGGTTCGACCAGGTCGATCCAGTCGGCTGCCGGACCGACCAGGACGATCCGGCCGGTCGCCGTTCCGTCGTCGAGGGTGAAGCCGTCGGGCCGCAGGTCGACGACCAAGCCGCCCACGCGGACGGTCGAGCCGACAAGGCTCTCCAGGTCGGCGAGGTCGGCAGCGGCAACGGGCGCACCCGCGGAGGCAGGACCTCCTGCGTCGGCGTCGCCGGACCCGGTCATCGCGCCGCCGATCGCGGTCCCTGCCTTCGGCGACGTTGCGGGCGAGGGTCCCAGGCGCACGTCGCCGCTCGAGCGCGGCAGGATCGACGGGCGCTTGTCGGATGCGCTCGGATAGGCCGGGCGGACGATCCCCACGACTTCGGCCGAGCGGCCTTCGACCAACGCTGTGCTCGGGATCCGCGCGCCCGGTTGCCCGACGACGACCAGCCGCTGAGCGCCGATCGACGATCTCCGCACGCCAGCGGTCGCCCAGCTTGCGGACGCTGTCGACCCGCCCACCGATCACGACGAGCCGCCAGGCAAGGGTCGGACTCACCGGTCCGGCGATCCGCAGCGGGGCGGGCATGGCCGCCGAGCCGCGCCGTTCGATCGACGCCGCGCGGAGCCGTGGAGCCCCGTATGCGCTTCCGATCCGCCCGACGGCGCGGATCCGGTTGCCGACACCGGGAGCCGAGGCGTCCTTGGGCAGCAGGATCTCGACGGCGCCCGTGCGCGTCCTGGACGACGATCCGACGGCCCGTGCTGTCGAGCAGGCTGGCGGGCGCGGTCACGACCGCCTCGATCGCGACGTCCCGCCCGTTCGTCCGGAGTGCGGTCGAGATCGGGACCACGGCCGGTGTCGCGCCCGATGGACGGGGAGCCGCGATTGGAACCAGGCGTCACGGTCGGAGCCGCGGTGAGCAGGGTCGACGTCGTGGCGGTCACGGGCCCAGACCCGGTACCCGTCGGGCACACCCTTCTTCGAGGCGCGCTGCCCGGAGATGCCCACGATGCGGTAGCGCGCACCTCGCGCGAACGATCCCTGCCCGAGACCGCTCGACGCGTCGGCCATCACCTTGATGCGGGTGCCGTCGGAGGTTTCGATCGTGACCGCGATGTCGCCGCTCGTCGATTTGGTCGGGCTTGCCGCGACGACGCCGCTGAGGCGGACGAGTCGTCCCTCGGTCGATTCGCTCGGCCCGGAGGGCGGCAGGTCCGAAGGAGCCGGCGCCGAGCCGGTCCCGGTCGCGACGATGCCCGTCGCCGAAGGGCGGATCTCCAGCTGGCCGTACGGGTCCGCCAGTGGACCCGTGACCTCGAGGACCTGGCCGCGCGACGGTGGTGCCACGCCGCTCGGGCAGCTTGACGACGATGCCGCCGGTCGCATCCGCGATCGACAGGAGCGCCGGTGTTCCCAGCCGACCCGCCTCGGCGGTGACGACGCCACGCACGACGACGGTTGAGCCGACGGGCCGTGCCCGCGCAGCCGCGATGGTCTAGTCCAGGCCACGGGCTGGCTGATGGCGACGGGCTCGAGGTCGCGATCGGGCTCGGCGTCGCGATCGGCGTCGAAGTCGGCTCCGTCGAAGGCGTGGGCGTCGGCTCCGGTGTCGGTGTCGGGTCGGGGTGGGTGTCGGCGTGGGCGTCGGGGGCGGTTCGACCACGAGGTCGCCCGCCTGCGTCACGTAGAGCCGATATCCCTCGACTCCTGTGCCCGAGCTGTCGCGCTGCCCGAGTGGTCCGGTCGCCGTCAGTGTCGATCCGACGGCGAGGTCGCGGCCAGCCAGCGCGGCCGGTGTGACGATGATGCGCACGGGTCCGGATCCGTCATCGACCGTCACGGCCGTGCCGTCAGTGAGTGTGTCGGGGCCGGCGATGACCGGCGCACCGATCTGGAGCCGCAGACCCTCGACGGACTCACCGGCGGCGCCCGTGCTCGAGCCGAGGACGCCAGGGAGAGCGGACCCGCCGGTGACCTCGATGTCGGCCTCCGCCGCGCGCAGGGTCCTCTGGGCGAACCGGTCGTCGATGGTCCCGCGAACCACAACCGTCGACCCGATCGCGACGTGTGCGACTGCGACCGCATCGAGGTACAGCCCGATGCCGCCCGTGGAATCCTGGACGAAGGCCGACCGGCCTGCCTCGAGGGCACCGAGGTCGGTGGTCAGGACACCGGCGATCGTCACCTCGGTGCCGTCTGGCATCGAACGCGCCGTCGCGATCGCTACGGGAGCTGGCGTCGGCGAGGGTGTCTGGGTCGGGGTGGGGCTGGGCGTCGGTGCCGCGGTCGGGGTCGGGGTCGGGCTGGGCGTCGGATGCCGGGGTGGCGGTCGGCTCCGGCGTGCGGGTCGGGTCGGCGGTCGGGTCGGCTCGCCGGCGTCACGCTCGGCTCCGGTGTCGATGTCGGCGTCGGCTCGGCAGTCGGCGTCGGTGTCGGCTCGGCAGTCGGCGTCGGTGTCGGCTCGGCGCCCGGATCCGGCACCGGCGGCGCCGCGATGCCTTGCGGTCCCGGGGTCGGCGACACGAACCAGTCGAGCGCGTTGTCGTTCGTGTCGATCCCGTTGCCGAGCGAGCCGCCCGGTCGCCGTTCGAGGCTCGTGCTCGCCGAAGGCGCCGGGGCGGCCGCGCCCTCGACGAACGCATTCGTCGCATCGCCCCAGCCGACGGCGTCCACGACCGACCCGCCCACGACCCGAAGCGCCAACGCCCCGCCCGTCGCGGCGAACCCTCCCGTGTAGACCGCGTCGCCGATCGGGCCGAAGGATCCTGCACTGTTGACGACGAGGATCCGCTTGCCGGGCGACAGGATCGTCGACGCCGTCCAGGTGGCCTTGCGCGTGACCGTGGAGCCCGACGATGTCGCGTAGACCAGTTCGAGACCGATCAGGTCGACCGGCCCAGATCCCTGGTTCGCGATCTCGACGAATTCGTCGGATGCGCTCGCACCGCCGGTCTGGACCTCCGACACGACCAGGGTCGATGGCGGCCAGGCGACTGCCGCGGCGAGAGCGATCCCGCCACCTGACCTCGTGGTGGCCGCCGGCACGCTCGATAGGCACAGGGCGACGACGAGAGCGAGCGCGACATCGGCCGCGCGCCGGACGCGTTGCATGCGTGACCTCCCGGCGGGGTCGAGCGGGCGGCGGCGCGCCCCAAGTGATAGCAGGCGCCGCTCGACGCGGACCAAACCGCCGCTGCACGCAGCGTTATCCGCGGCTCACCAGCCGCGCACCGCCGAATCACAAAGCCGAATCCGCCTTTGCGCGCATCCATCGACTACGATGACGCGCGCCGTCAGACGACCCATCCCGATGCACACCAGGAGAGACCGTGGCCCGCGCCAAGAGGACCGACCGAGCCGAGGCCCGTCGCCGTCATCGCAGCGAGCAGGCACTCGCGGGCGTCGACGACGCCGCCCTGGACGCTCCGGAGGTCGAGGCCACGACCCCGGCACGGCCCGCTCCGGGCGCGACCACCGCGGTCCGTCCCGGGTTCGCGACCGCATTCCGCGAGGCGTTCCGCCCGCTCGATATCCGCGCCGACCTGCGCGCCCTGCCGAGCCTCGTCCGGCACAGGGCCCTGTGGATCCCCGTCCTTCTCACGATCGCTCAGCGCCTTGCTCTTCGTCGTCGTCCGGCCCGCCGAGAGCCTGGCCACGGCTCAGTGCGGACTCGACCGGCCGGGTGACTGTCTTCCGGTGCTGGTGACGTTCCTGTTCCAGTACTTCATCGTGACGCCGGCGATCGGCGGCGTGTTCATCGCGGGCTTCATGGCGCCGCGGGCGAGCTGGCTCCTCGGCCTGATCGTCGGCCTCGTGGCCGCGACCGCCTACTCGTTCCTCGTCCTGAACGGATATATCGGGCTTGCGCCGAACGCCGAGACCCAGACCCAGGCGCAGGACGTGGTCTTCGCCTCGTACCTGATGTCGCCGATCGTCGGGGCGTTCTTCGCATCCACCGCGGCCTGGTATCGGCGGTTCCTGTACCTCTCGAACCCCAACCGCGGTCGGGGACGCCCGGGTACGCCGACACGACCGGACGGACGGACGCGTGCGAGGAATGCCGAATCAGAAGGCCAGCGCGCGCCGCTGACGTCGAAATCGCCGTGCGAACGGTCAACCCAGCCGGCGCATGCCGGCATGGCCGAGCTGACGGACACCGCCCGGCTGATCCGGACCTCCGGCTTCGGCGGCCACATCGGGGAGTGACCGGATCTCGTGCGCGACGAGGTTGACGACCGATCCCTCGCGTTGGAGCTCCCCATCGACCAGCAGCAGCGCGTGGCGGCGGACCACGCCGCGGAGCCGCTCCCAGGTCGTCGGCCAGAGCGTCACGTTGACCATCCCGGTCTCGTCCTCGAGCGCCAGGAAGACCGTGCCCTTGGCGGTCATCGGGTGCTGCCGTGTCACGACCAGGCCACCGACCCGGACCCGGCCCGGCCGTCGATCCGAGAGCGAGGCATTGGTGACCGCTCCAAGACGATCCAGCGCCCCGCGGAACAGCCCGACCACCTGCCGTCGTGCATCGACCCCCAGGACCGCATAGGCATCCCCGATCCGCTCCGACTCGGTGATCGCGGGAAGCGGTGGCACGTCCGTCGCCGGCAGGCGCAGGTCCATCGGTCGGCCGGCGGCCGCACCGCGCTTGCCGGCCGCCCGGCCGAGGCCACGCGCCGTGCGACCATCCATCCGCCCGCGTGAGGCCCCGGCCACCTCGCGGAGCTGCCACAACAGCTCGCGTCGCGGTCGACCGAGCGAGTCGAGCGCCCCGCTCCGGATGAGCCGTTCGATCACCTCCTCGGGGAGGTCGGTCCGCTCGACGACATCGACCAGGCTCCGATACGGGCCGCGTTCCCGTTCCGCGTCGAGGGGCGCCTCGTGTTGCTCGCCGATCCCCTTCACGAGGCTGAGACCGAGCCGCACGCCCCAATCGCCGGTCGATGTCGGGGTCCAGCGCTCACGCGACGCCGCGGACGGGGACGATGCACCCCGACGAGATCACCGGGTCGGGCTGCCCGTCCGGCCCGACCCACTCGGTCGTCGTCTTGTACGACGACGCGTTGATGTCCACCGGCAGGACCGCCACGCCGTGGCGCTTCGTGTCGTTGACGAGGACCTCGACCGGGTAGAAGCCCATCGGCTGGGCGTTGATCAGCCCGACCAGGAACTGGGCCGGATAGAACAGCTTGAGGAACGACGACTCGTACGCCGTTCGGGCGAACGCCGCGGCATGGCTCTTCGCGAAACCGAACGACGCGAACGCCGCGACCTGGCGGAACAGCTCCTCGGCGTCGGCCTCGGTCATCTCCGGCTGCAGCAGCGCGCCCTCGACGAACCGGCGGTGGAGCTTCTCCATCTCGCGGCTCGAGCGCCACGTCCCCATCGCCCGCCGGAACCCGTCCGACTCGGCCGGCGAGAACCCGGCGACCTCGATCGCGATCCGCATCACCTGTTCCTGGTAGAGGATCACGCCGAGCGTGTCCTTGAGCACCGGCTCGAGGCTGGGGTGGAGGTACACGACCGGCTCGAGACCCTGCTTGCGCCGCAGGTACGGATGGACGGCGTTGCCCTGGATCGGGCCAGGCCGGATGATCGCGACCTCGACCACGAGGTCGTCGAGACTCTGCGGCTTCGACTTCGGCAGCGTCTGCATCTGCGCCCGGCTCTCGACCTGGAAGACCCCGACCGTGTCGGCCGCCTGGAGCATCGCGAAGACCTCCGGCACCTCCTCGGGCAATCGATCGAGGTCGAGGCAGACCGCGCAGTCGTGCTCGATGAGCTGGAGCGTCTCGTCGATCGCGGCGAGCATGCCGAGCCCGAGCAGGTCGAGCTTGATCAGCTTGAGCGTCTCGATGTCGCGCTTGTCGAACTGGACGACGACGCGACCGGGCATCGTGGCGTGCTCGAGAGGGGCGATGTCGATCAGCGGCGCAGCGGTCACCAGCATCCCGCCCGAGTGGATCGACAGGTGGCGCGGGAAGCCGTCGATCCGGGCACAGAACTCGAGCCAGCGCTCCCAGTGGGACAGCCCGACCGTGGAGCCGCCGCGGGCCTGGGGAGGCGACTCTACCTCGACGCGTGCCACCGAGTTGTTGTGGGCCGGGCTGTCCGGCGGCGGATCCCACATGCTGGGGCGCCCCAGGCGGTCGGTCTTGCGCGGCGGGGGCAGCGTCATGCCGCTCTCCTCGTCGATCGGGATCGGGGCGGGACCCGGGCCTGTCTGGCCGGGATAGCCGGTCCCGCGACCCGCCCGCAGCCAGGCGACGCTCGCCGGGGAGTCGCCCGGGCCACCCTCGTCGTCGGACGGGCCGCCCGGCCGGATGGTCGTGACCGGCGCGAGCGGGTCCTCGCGGAAGGGAGTCGGGTCGTTGCCGGCCGGGTTTCTGCTCCCACCAGACGGATCGGGGGTGCGGAGGCCAGAAGGAGGCTCGACCCGGCTCCCCTGAGCGTGGCGTGTGCCGCCTGGGGCCGCTTGTGACCCTCGCACTGCCGATTCTTCTGGTGGCACCAGAATCGAGTCCGGGAAGGCGGCCGCCGCGCCACTGTCAGTGGCACCTTCCGCACGAGTACGCGTGGCCGAGTCCCCGGACTGCATCCTGGCCGCCGCTCCGTGCACGTTCGTCGCCGCAACGCCACTCCCAGTGGCGCTGGGGGCGTCCTCGGACGGGGGGCGCTGCGCCTCGGCTTCCGCCTCGTGGCCGGCGGATCCCTCCCGGAGCCAGGCGAACGGTCGTGGTGCGTCCGGATCCTCCGGCTTCGGTGGTTGGCGCCAAGGCGGCACCTTCCCGACGAGCGGGATCCGCGTGTTCAGCTGGCCCATCCGGTCGACGAGACCGTGCGCCTCGGCATCCTCGGCTGCGCGTGCTTCGCCAGGGAGTGCCTCTCCCGTTCGCCGGAAGAACTCGGCAAACCCGCCGTCGGCCTCGAGGTCGCGTCGGACCATGACCGAGTCGTACGTCTCGAGCGCCTTGGCCACACGATCGACCAACGGGCGCGGGAACCCGAGCGCGTAGCCGACCTCGCGCACGGCCGACCGCGCCCGGTACGTCACGAGGTTGCAGACCATCCCCGTGTGCTCCGGCCCGTATCGCCGGTAGATGTACTGGATGACTTCCTCCCGGCGCTCCGAGCTGAAGTCGATGTCGACGTCCGGGTACGTCGTGCGGCCCGGATTGATGAAGCGCTCGAACAGGAGGTTGTGGGCGATCGGCTCGACCCGGCTGATCCCGAGTGTGTACGACACGATCGAGCTCGTCGCGCTGCCCCGGCCCTGGGCCGGGATCCCCTGTTCCTTCGCGAAGCGCATGAGGTCCCAGCAGATGAGGAAGAACTCGGCGAGGCCAGCTCGCTCGATGACGTCGAGCTCGTGGGCGAGGCGCTTGACGACCGCGGATGTCAGCGGGTGGTAGCGTCTCCGGGCGCCCGCCCAGCACAGCTCCGTCAGGTACGAGAACGGCGTCTCGCCGTTCGGCACCGGGAAGCCCGGGAAGCGGTACTGCCCGAACTCGAGATCGACCGAGCAGGATGCCGCGATGTCGACCGACGTCGCGATCCCCTCCCGCCAGGCACGCGCCGTCTCGCCGTCGAAGGCGGCAGCCAGCGCCGTCAGCTCGTCGCCCGACTTGAGGAACGACTCGGCATCGGGTCGCCGGAGGTCGGCCAGCGTGTCGAGCGTCCGGCCGTGCCTGATCGCGGTCAGGACGTCGTGGAACTCGCGGTCGTCCGGGGTCGCGTAGTGGACGTCGTTGGTGACGACGACCGGCAGCCCGAGCTCCGCGGCGAGTGCCACAGACTCCGCGACGAGCCAGTCGTCGTCGGGCAGCAGGTGGTGCGCGAGCTCGATGAAGAAGCCGCTCGTCGCCGGTCCGTCGCCACGCCCGAAGATCGAGGCGTAGCGCTGCGCCGCCGCCCTGGCGCCCGCCCGGTCGCCGACCCGCAACCGGCGAGCGATCTCCCCGTCGCGACAACCCGACAGTGCGATGACGCCCTCGTGCTCCTCCTCGAGCAGCGCGTGGCGGAACCGCGGCACGGCCTTGGTCCCGGCGAGGTTCGCGCGCGAGATGAGCCGGCTCAGGCTGCGCCAGCCGACCGGGCTGCGAGCCAGCAGCACGAGGTGTGGACCGCGCGCCCGCTCGCCGATCCCGCGCATGTCCTCCTTGACCGGTTCGCGATGCCCGGGGAGCTTCGCGCGCTCGGGTCGCGGGCGGGTCGGTCGGCCCTCCACGATCGGCGGCTCGCCCGACGTGGCGTCGGGTCGGCGGCGTCTGGGCCGACGCCGTGGCGTGATCACGACCGAGGCAGGATCCGGCACCGCCGGGTCGCCCAGCTCGATCTCCGTCCCGACGATCCCGTGCAGCCCGGCCTCCTCGGCGGCGCCCATGAATCGGACGGCTCCATACAGGCCGTTGCGGTCCGTGACGGCCAGCCCGGTCAAGCCCTGGGCGACGGCTCGCTCGACCAGATCGTCGGGCGGCGAAGCCCCATCCAGGAACGAAAAATTGGTATGGGCATGGAGCTCGGCGTATGGGATGATCGCCACGGCGGTCGCTCCGGTCAGGGGGCCGGTGGAGGGCCCGCCAGTATAGAACAAATGTTCGGCTCCGAATCACGAAACAGAATCCCTGTGTCCGACGTCTCTTGGGCATGCACGCTCCCGTCCACCTCCATCGCCCGCTCCGACCGGTCGCTGCGACCGCGCTCCGGACGGCCCTAGCCGTGGCGGGTGCGCTGCTCCTGATCCTCGTCGTCCTCCCTGCGGCACTCGCGGTGCAGGCGGCGTCGATCTAGACCACACGACGTCTCGGCGCCTGGGGGCACGAGACGATCCGTCGGCACCGACTGCGATGGTCGTGGCGCCGACCTTGCTGGATCGCTGGTGAGCATCGATCCGGCTACAGGACCCCGTCGCTGGGGGCGACGGGGTCCTGCCATGTCTTGGACTCCGCGGCACGGAACCCCCAGTTCCTGATCCGCCGATCAACGTGCAGGACTGCCGGTCCCACCCGACAGGATCCCGTCATCTGGGCTATTCATCCCTGCACGCTCATCACGACGACCGGAAGTGCCAGTTCCCGGGCCCGGGCTAGACTCGCCCGATGTCCACGCGACCTCGCCGCCTTGTCCTGACCGCGTCGCTCGCTTTGCTGGTGACCGCCTGCGGATCACCTGCGAGCCCGTCTCCGAGCGCTCCTCCCGTGTCGCCAGTGGGAACCCCAGCCGCCTCGCCGAGTGAGGAACCTGGCTCTGCAAGCCCGGGCGCCCCGGAGGCCGCTCAGACCGACACCGACTGGGGCCGGATCTGGGATGCCGTGCCGGCCGGCTTCCCGCGATTCCCGGGCGCCACACCCGCCGACGACGCGACCGGCGAGCCGGCCAGCGCTCGGTTCTCCGTCGAGGGCGGCGACCCGCTGGCGATCGCACAGTGGATGCAGGATGCCCTCGAGACCGCGACGTTCAGCACCGACGCTCTGAACGGCCCCGGCGAGGACGGCGGCTATGTCATCGACTCGGTCGGCGACGGCGACTGCCGGATGCAGACGAGGATCGCGCCGCTGGGCGACATGACGTTCGTGACGGTGCTTGTACGGCGCGGATTGCCCGGGTCCGTAGCCACACTGGCGTTGTATGCTGGCAGCATCGACCTGGACTCCGGGTCGTATCGGGGGAGAACGCGCAGATGCAGTCCACTCGGCCTCGGGACCTCGGCGCTCTCATCTTGGCTGTCGGCGTGTTGCTGGTGCTGTTCGTCGTCAGCCTGACGCTCGGGTCGCCTCTCAGCTGATAGACCGACGCCTGGTCAGTCGTACAGGCGTTCGAGATGCCAGGTGCCGGCGATGCGGTCCTGGTAGATGAGCGCGAGCCAGCGCTCCCCGACGACCTTGGCGTAGTCGCGCGCGATCGGGTCGCGCCACCACGACTCCTCGACCCGCCATCGATTGCAGACCTCGACCGCCTCGCGGCGCCCATTCCAGCGGATCGCGACGAGCCGGCCGTCGTCGTCCAGCTCGACGTCGATGCGCGGATGCTCGCGCAGCAGTCGGGTCACGCCGGCGACCCGTCCCGGCCGTCGTCGCCGAGCCCGACGGCCTGCCACGTCCAGCGCTCCTCGGCCAGCGGCGCCTCGGGGTCGGTGATGGCGACCCGCCGGATGCGATCCTCCCCGTAGGTCAGCGCCAGCCGGGCGAGCTGCCAGCCGAGTCTTGCCGTCCGCGCGGCCTGTGGCACGAACAACGGCAGTTGCTGCCCGGCGGCCGGGGTCGTGCCGCGCAACTCCAGGTCGAGGCGCTGGACGGCGGCAGGCGGCGGCTCCCGCTCGAGGCGCGCGAACAGCAGGCGCTCGACGGCCTCGGCGTCCGCGGTGGGTTCCGGGAAGCGCTGCTCGACCTCGATCCGCGGCGAGGTCCCGGTCGGAGCGAACGCGAGATCGAGCTCCAGCATCAGCATCGCCCGGTCCGCGGCGAGACCCCGTCCCGTGAGCTGCCCGGCGAGCGCCGCGACCAGTCGGTGGAGCACGAACCGGAGCGGCTCGAGGTCCTCGACCGGCGGCTCGATCGGCAGGGCGAGACCCAGGCGCTCCGTCGCCCGACGTGCTCGGAACGGGTCGGTCTCCTGGCCACTGGCGCGCGCATGCAACCGAGCGCCCTCCTCGCCGAACCGGGCGATCAGGGCCGATCTGGGGAGCTCGGCCACGGCGCCGATCCGGCGCAGCCCGAAGCGGGTCAGCCGGGCGCGGACGTCCGGGTCGGTCGTGAGGAGGCCCGACGGCCGATCGGCGAGGAACGCGCCCTCGTCCCCGGGCGGCACGGCGATCGGCGCCTCCGGGCGGGCGGCCATCGCGGCGATCGTCGCCGCGAAGTGCGTGCCGGCGATCCCGGTCCGCGGCCTGGCATCGCCTGGGAGCGCCCGCGACACCGCTCCGGCCAGCCGCTCGATGAGCACGGGCTCGGCGCCCCACAACGGCCCGAGGCCGTCGATGCCGACCTCGAACAGCCCGAACCCGACGTCGAGTGGATCGCTCGTCCCGGCCAGGCTCGGGCTGAACGCCGCGAGTGCCTCGAACACGGCCTCCGCAGTTCCCCGGTCCGCATCCGGATCGGGGTCGATGAAGGTCGCCTCAGGGACGAGTCGATGTGCGCTCCCGAGCGGCATCCCCCGCCGGACGCCGAGCGCCCGGGCGGTCTGGTCGGCGTCGATGACCGGCCCCGGATCCCACGGTCGACCGCCCAGCACGAGCGGGCCGGTCGGGAAGGGCTCGGAGTGGCGGGCCTTGGCCAAGTGGAGCGGCAGGTGCGGCAGGAACAGGTGGAGGCGTCGCATGGTGGATCTCGCGATCGGGGGCCTCGTGAACGGGGGCTTGATCGATCAGCAGGGCGTCCCGGGCGAGACACGCGTCCCGCTCGCCGCCCTCGGCGTAGAGGATCCGGAGGGTCGCCCGACGCCCCGGCGGACCGTGGCGGTTGTGCGCGACGAGCGCCTCGGTGCGCTGCCCGACGACGTCGCGACCGAGCCGGACCCACGACCGGCGAGCCAGCTCGAGCCGGATGCCGGTCGACTGGTCGACCGCGGTCGCGAGGCCGCCTGCCAGCCCGGGCGCGTCGAGGATCAGCAGCAGGGTCTCCGCGCGCCGGGCGAGCGCCGCGAGTCGATGGAGTCGGTCGGCGATCTTCGATGGCTTGTCGGTCCTGGCCAGCCGGCCGCCGGGCAGGTCGAGGACCAGCAGGTCGACCGACCGGCCGGCGAGGAGGCTTCCGGCGATCGACAGGCCCTCGTCGAGGCTGGCCGGCGTGATGACAACGAGCCACTCGAGGCGGACCCCGCGCGCGACCGCCTCGACGGGGTCGAAGCTGCGCGACAGGTCGAGCCAGGCCACGACCGAGCCTTGCGCCTGGGCCTCCGCTGCGACGCGCAGGCTGAGGGTCGTCCTGCCGCTGGAGCCGGTGCCGCGGATCGCGACGCTGGCCGATCTCGGGAGGCCGCCAGGGCCGAGGATCGCATCGAGCGCGGCGAAGCCGGTGCGGATGACGCGGTCATCGGGCCGGGAGTCGTACACCGGGGCGACATCGTCCACCGGTGCCGGCGCAGGCGCCAAGGCCAGCGCGCCGACGACCCCCGGAGCTGCGGCACCCCATCGAGCCCGGAGGCCCGCGACAGCGGCGTCCACATCACCACGACCGGTCGACATCGGACGCCGATAGTAGAACATATGTTCTAGTCGGACAAGAGGCTGGTTGATGATCCGGCGCCCGTCACCTGATCGACACGGCGGCCGCCTAGCATCGGCCTACGATGCTCCCGATGCCGACCTCGACCCCCGACCCGGCGATCCCGACCGCGCCGATCCTCGTCGTCGATGATGACGCGAAGATCGTCCGGCTGGTGCGGACGTACCTGGAGCGCGACGGGTTCAGCGTCGTGACGGCGTCCGATGGGCCGGCTGCGCTCGACGCGATCGAGACGCACGCTCCGGCGCTTGTCGTGCTCGACCTGATGCTCCCCGAGCTGGACGGCCGGGCCGTCATCCGGGCCGTCCGCCGCGACGAGGAGGCGGGCCGAACCCCGATCCTGGTCCTGTCGGCGCGCAGCTCGACGATCGACCGCATCGCCGGCCTCGAGGACGGCGCCGACGACTACCTGCCCAAACCCTTCTCCCCCGCCGAGCTGGTCCTGCGCGTGAAGTCGATCCTGCGCCGAAGCGCGACCGTCGCGGCGACCGGCCGATCTGCGGCGATCCTCCGGCACGGCGACCTCACCATCGATCCGGATCGCCATGAGGTCCGCCGAGGCGACCAGGTCGTCGACCTGACACGCGTGGAGTTCAGGCTCCTCGAGGCCATCCTCAGCGCCGACGGCCGCGTCCTCTCGCGCGACCAACTGCTCGACGCGGTGTACGGGCACGATGCGGCCGAGATCCTCGATCGAACGATCGACGTCCACATCCGCAGGCTGCGCGACAAGCTCGACGACGATCCCGAGGCACCGCGCTACGTGCAGACGGTCCGCGGTGTGGGCTATCGGGCGGCCCGGTCGTGATCGCCCGCGGCATCGCGGCGCGGATCGCGCTTGCGGCCATCGCCAGCGCGGCGGTCGGTCTGCTGATCCTCGTGATCGGCGTGGCCGTGGTCGGCGCCGACGTCTTCACGGCACTGATGACCGAGCTCGGAGACTCAGCCGAGCACGCCCGCGACATGTACGCCGATTCGGTCACGACCGTGGTGGTCGCCGCATCGATCGTCGCGGTGCTCGCGAGCGTCGTGCTCGCGATCGTCCTGGCCAGGATGCTCGCGCGACCCCTCGCGGAGATCGGCGAGGCGGCGCGGCGGATCGCCGATGGCGACTACGCCGCTCGCGTCCCGCGCCAGGGACCCGAGGAGCTTGCGAGCCTCGCCGATTCGTTCAACCAGATGGCCACCTCGCTGGAACGTCAGGAGGCGATGCGCCGCGACTTCATCGCGAACGCGGCGCACGAACTGCGCACGCCGCTGACGAACCTGCAGGGCTATCTCGAGGCCCTGCGCGACGGTGTCATCACGGCCGATCGGGCGACCTACGAGTCGCTCCACGAGGAGGCCGACCGACTGGTCCGGCTGTCGCGCTCCCTCGACGCGCTCGCGGATGGCGATGCCGGGACCGGACTACCGGCGTCGGTCGAGCTCGACCTGGCCGCGGCCATCAGGTCGGCGCTGGACCTTGCCGCCCCGGCGCTGGAGCGTGCCGACCTGCACCTCGACGTCGACGTCCCGTCATCGCTGCCGGCTCGCGCGGACCCCGATCGCCTGGCGCAGGTCCTGGCGAACCTGCTGTCGAACGCGGTCCGCTACACGCCCACCGGAGGCGTCGTCCGTGTGCGCGCTCGAGCGGCGACCGGACGACGTGCTCGTGTCGATCTCGAACACGGGCGACGGGATCCCGGCCGAGGACCTCGATCGCGTGTTCGAACGCTTCTACCGGGTCGAGAAGTCGCGCGATCGCGGGCGCGGCGGCGCCGGCATCGGCCTCGCGATCGTGAAGCAGCTCGTGGAGCAGGGCGGCGGTCGGGTCGGGGCCGAGTCGCGCGACGGTCAGACGCGCTTCTGGTTCAGCTTGCCGGCCTGAGGCGGTGCCTCGTCGCGTGATCCGTCCTGGATCGACTGCAGGAGTCGGCGTCCTCGCGCCACGACCGTCAGTCCCCGTGCCGGATCGGAGCGCGTCGACACATGCTGCGCGTCTGCTTCGATGACCTCGCGGCGTCGCTCGGCCTCGACTTCCCAGGGGGTGGCGGCGTATCGGCGGTCAGTCACGGTCTCCTCCGTTCCCTCGATATCGATCCTCTCGATATGAAATCTCTTGATATCGAACTACCATGCCCGAAGGCTATCGACCCTGATACCTTCATGTCAAGAGGTTTGATGTTAAATCTCTTGACATCGAACGACTGTCGGCCGAGTATCTGTCCATGACAAGGAAAACGGAGGAGCTCGACGACCTCGACACCATGCTCGAGGTGTGGGCGCGGGAGATCCCGAACCTCGATCCCGTCACCGAGGGGATCGTCGAGCGGATCCAGAAGTTGGCGAAAGCGTTCGATCGATCGCTCGACGAGACGCTCGTCGCGTCAGGCCTCGACCGCCGGTCCTTCCATGTGCTCGGGAAGCTGCGGAAGGTCGGGCCGCCTTACCGGCACTCAGCTGGACAGCTGGCCGAGCACATGGGCCTCTCGAGCGGCGCGATGACCAACCGGCTCGACAGGATGGAGGCTTCCGGGCTCGTTCGCCGCCTGCCCGATCCGCACGACCGACGGGGAACGCTCGTGGAGCCGACGGAAGCCGGTCACGACATCTGGGACCGGACAGTGGGGACACAGGCCGCGCGCGAAGCGAAGTTCGCGTCGGTGCTGAGCGCCAAGGACCGGGAGGAGCTGCACCGCCTGTTGCGGATCCTGATGCGCGCATTCCCGGGCACCGCCCACCACGCCCCGCCCGAGAAGAGCGAGGACGACGCCTAGGGCAATCCGATCGCGATCATCCCGCACGAGGATCCCGCCCAGGCCGACCCACTGGATGGGTCGGAGCCGTTCACCGAGCAGAGCGACCGCGACGACGATCGTGACGGCCGGCCCGAACGACGACGCCAGGCCGACCAGCCATGTCTCGGCATGCTCGAGGCCGTACGCGAACGACATCAAGCCGATGATGTCGAGCACGCCCGAGAGCACGATGGCCCCGAGCACGCGTGGGTCCATGCGGCCGCCCCCGTCATCCCCCTCGACGCCCTCGATCATCGGGGCGGATATCGCCCGGAGCGCCGTCAATGCCACCACGAGCACGACGACCGAGACGATCGCGTTCGCAGTCCGTGCCACCAGGAGCACCTCGAGCCACGGCGCCCGGTCGATGACGATGTCGCTGCCGATCGACATCGTCGCAAAGAGGATCAAGGCGACCACTGCGAAGACGACGCCCGGGCTCGCGAACCGCGTGCCGCGCAGCCCCTGATCGAAGGAGATCCCGGTGAGAACGACGCCGAGTGTCGCGACCGTGGCGCCCAAGGCCTGCAACGGTGTCAGCGTCTCGCCGCGGATCACGACGGCGAGCACGACCGTGAGCCCGCCGTACGCTGCGACCATGCCGCTGACCACCGCGATCGGCCCGATGCGCAGGCCGGTGAAATAGGACAGGTAGGCACCGGCGCCGGCCAGCCCGACCAGGGCGCCGCCGATGAGCACGAACGGGTCGGCCGGCAGCGTCGTGCCGGTCGCCAGGGCAGCGAGCCAGATGAACGCAGCGCCGACGAGCTGCATCCCGGTCGTGACCCGGAGGCTGCCGACACGTCGACTCGCGAGGGCGGCAAAGAGGTCGAGCGTGCCCCAGCAGATGGCAGCGCCGAGACCGGTGAGGAGGCCCACGGGCATCGGCGGAGCCTAGGGTCGGGCCGCACGATCCGGACCCCAGTCCCGCGCCCCGGGACGGGCGCCGGAGGCCGGCCGGCGAGGGGTCGCGTGCTACACTCCGACGCCCGTGGGGATGTAGCTCAGCTGGAAGAGCACCGCGTTCGCATCGCGGGGGTCAGGGGTTCGAGTCCCCTCATCTCCACCACCCGATGTCACGATCCGCGGTCACGGATCGGAGGGCCCGGTGTCGATCGTCGCCGCGGGACTCGTCGCGCTCGTGGCAATCATCCACGCGTACATCCTGGTCCTGGAGATGTTCCTGTGGCGGACCCCACGCGGGCTCCGGGCGTTCGGGATGACGCCCGAGCAGGCCGAGACGATGGCGACGCTTGCGGCGAATCAGGGCCTGTACAACGGCTTCCTCGCCGCCGGGCTCGGGCTCAGCCTGATCCTCCCTGAGCCCAGCGCCCTGCTTTTCAAGGTGTTCTTCCTCGGGTGCGTGATCGTGGCCGGCCTGTACGGTGGCCTGACGGTGTCGCGCCGCATCTTGGTCGTCCAGGCACTCCCCGCTGCGCTCGCGCTCGGTGCCGTCCTTCTGGCGCGCTGACGGATTCCGCGTACTGACGGGGATGCGGGCACGCGACCCACACCCGATCCGCGGGCGGCCGGTGAGTGCGGGTGAAGTCGCGGATACGCGGCAGGAGAGCGTCCCTCGTCAGGATGCCCGCCATGAAGGGAATCAAATGCCGGAAGGCGGCGAAGGCCGAGCGGCGGGCGCACCGGAAATCGGGACGCAGCGATCGCACGGCCAACGGGATAGAGATCCATCCGCTCGGCGGGGTCATGGAGCCCGCGCTGGCGGAGCAGATCCTGGCGGCGTTCCGGGGCTTCGACCCGACCGGTCCGTGGGCGAGCGTCGCGCCGAAGATCCTGCCGGTGCTGAAGCGGCGTCACCATCCCTACCCGCCCGAGGCTGCGCCGCTGCACATCCGTGTGCCGCCGGGCGTCTGGACGGGCTTCGGGATCGACTTCGGTCCGGCGTTCTCCCACGTCAGCCAGAGGCTGCTGGACGGCTGGCATATCGACCACGCGACTCTGCTCGGCACCGCGTTGGAGAACCTCGGCGCCCTCGTCAAGGTAGAGCCGCCGGTGGTCGACCGGGTCCCGGTCGATGGCATCGAGGTCATGGCGGTCCAGGGCCAGGGCTGGGGGTCGTCCCTCATCCTGGCGCCGGAGCTGCTCCAGCCGATCCTCGGCTCCGAACCGCGCCTGCTGCTCACGCCGGTCCGCAACACGCTCCTCGTTCTGCCCGACGACGTCGACGACGACCTTGCGTTCGATCTCTGGGAGGCGATCGCCGACGGCGCGCATGACGAGCTCGAGGTGGACCCGCTGCGCTGGACCGGTTCGGCGGTGACGATCATCGGCGATCCGGCGCTGGGACTCCCGAATTAGTCGGTCGCCAGGGCTCGGTGGAGCTCCGTCGAGTGATCGTGGAGCCAGCGGCGCCAGATCCGATGATCGGGGCGGCGCGACGCGACCACGGACCAGAACCGCGGGCCGTGCCCGAAGACGCGGAGATGGGCCAGCTCGTGGCAGACGACCGTCTCGAGGGCTTCGGCGGGCGCCAGGACGAGGCGCCACGAGAACGACAGTCGGCCCGATCGCGAGGCACTCCCCCAGCGAGTCCGCGGGTCGCGCAAGGTGACGCTGGCCGGCCGGACGTCGAGCGCAGCCGCGTGCGCGGCGACGGCGGCCTCGATGTCGCCACGCGCCTCGTGCCGCAGCCAGGCCTCGAGGATCCTGGCGTCAGTTCGCCGGTCCGCGGCGACGCGGTGGATAACGAGCTCGTCGTCGAACCTGATGACGTCCGACCGGCGGATGCCGGACACCGCCGGGACCACGCGGACCCGATGGAGCCGGCCGCGAAACGGGACCACGCCTCCATGCTTCGCTCCACCCCGCGACGCGAGTGTCGCGTCGACCTGCGCCTGACGATCGAGGTGACGCCGGAGCCACGCCTCACGCTCGGCGAGGAACGCGGTCGCATGGCGCTCGCCGTCGCGCGTCGCCGACCGCGTCGCCGGAAGCGTGACGACGACCCCGCGATCCGGGTGGATCACGACCCGAACGCTGCGCGCCCGCGGCGAGTGGCGAAGCGTGTACGGGAGTGGACCGCCGGGCAGATCCGCGATGGCCGGCGCTTCCATGGCACCGCCTCGGCCGGATCGGGTCATGCGCCCTGCCGCAGGAGTCGACCCGGCCGCTCGTCGGTTTCTGCTCCATCCGTGATGGCGAGACGACCGTTCACGACCACGTGCTCGATCCCGACCGGGTGGCGAGCCGGATCCTCATACGTGGCGACGTCGGCGACCGTCGTCGGATCGAATACCACGAGGTCGGCGTAGGCACCTTCGCGGAGCACGCCGCGATCGCGCAGGCCGATCTGCGCCGCCGGCACCGACGTGAGCTTCTCGACCGCCGTCTCGAGTGGGAGCGTCCCCCGCTCGCGGACATATGTGCCGAGGACGCGGGCGGTGGTGCCGTACGTCCGCGGGTGGGGCCGTCCCACATCGAGGACCTGGTGGCCCGGCCGCCGGCTGGACGCGTCAGTGCACACGGCGATCCAGGGGACTCCGAGGATGGTCGCGACATCGTCCGGCGTCATGCAGTCGATGACGATCGAGACGTCGAGGCGGTCGTCGACGAGAGCGTCGAACGCGAGGTCGGCCGGGTCCGCGCCGAACTCGTCCGCGAGGTCGCCGAGCGAGCGTCCCGACCAGTCCGGATGGCTCGCGGAGTACGAGATCCGGATCCCTGTCCAACCAGGATCCCGGCCGATGTTCTCCCAGCCGGAGATCCCGCGGTCGATCTCGGACTTGACGCGCCCTCGGACGTCGGGGTCGTTTAGCGCGGCGACACACGCCTCCATCCCGAGACCGAGCAGCGCGGGCGGAAGGACGGTCGTCAAGGTAGTGGCGGCCGCGGTGTACGGATACTGGTCTGCACCGACGGCAAGGCCATCTGACCGTGCCGCCTCCAGCACTCCGACCGCGTCCGCAGCGCGGCCGTGGACCGCGCGCGACGCACACTTGAGGTGCGAGACCTGGAGTCGCGGCCGGTCGACCCCTGCCTCGGCTGCGGCACGGAT
The DNA here is from genome assembly GCA_963780425.1 of uncultured Chloroflexia bacterium. GTDB lineage: Bacteria > Chloroflexota > Limnocylindria > Limnocylindrales > CSP1-4 > SPCO01. The sequence goes on from CAWABZ010000005.1 coordinate 220,529, forward strand.
CGTGGAGACCGCTTCATCGAGCGCCTCGAACAAGCCGTCGGCCTCGTTGCGCATGTGGCTGGCATAGAGGCCCCCGCGGCGTGCGGCAGCGGTGGCGACGGCCCGCAGCTCCTCGGCGTCCGCATGCATACCCGGCGCGTAGATGAGCCCGGATGACAGACCGACCGCCCCGGATTCCATCGCGGCCTCCACCTCGCGGACCATCGCGTGGCGCTCGAGGTCGGTGGCCGGGCGTCCCTCCGATCCCATGACCGCCGCCCGGACCGTGCCGTGACCGACGAGGAACGCGACGTTCGGGCCGAGCTGTTCCTCGCCAACCGCGTCGAGGTACTCGCTGAAGGTGCGCCACCGCGCGACGAGCTCGTTGGGTCGGAGCGCGAGCTCGACGACCTCGCGACCGGCGTCTGTGATCGGCGCGAGCGATTCGCCGCAGTTGCCCGACAACTGGGTCGTGAATCCCTGGCGGAGGTGGCTCGTCAGGGCGCCGTCGAGGAAGAGCGACCCGTCGGAATGACCGTGCGGGTCGATGAACCCGGGCGTCACCACGCGCCCGAGCGCTTCGATCACGGTCGCAGAGCTGTTCCCATCGACGCCGGTCAGATCTCCGACGGCGAGGATCCGATCACCGAGCACGCCGATGTCGGCGGGTCGACTCGGGGCGCCTGTCCCGTCGACGACGGTGCCGCCGCGGATGAGCAGGTCGAAGGCCGTCACGCGCGGATGATGCCATCCCGCACCAGCCGATAGCCCGAAAAGGCCGCTCCACGCATCTATCCTTCGACGCGGCCGGCCGACGTCAATGGGACCGCCTGGTTCGCCGGATGGGCCGACGATCCGGCTCCGTACGACCCTGACTGAACGGGGTCCTCTGCTACAATCCGCGCTCCGTGGGGCTATAGCTCAGCTGGAAGAGCACCTGCATGGCATGCAGGGGGTCCGGGGTTCGAGTCCCCGTAGCTCCACCAGCCGACGAACCGCCGACCATCACCCCTCGCCGACGGCGGGGGGTGAACCGTATCCATCGAGCATGAAAGACCCGCAGACCGTGACCGAGACCGCCGACAGCCGAACCAGGATCGAGCGCTACGACCCCAGCGCCATCGAGCCGCGCTGGCAGGCGCGCTGGGCGGAGCTCGGCCTGTATGAGACGGACCTGCGCGACGCCCGCCGGCCCAAGTACTACATGTTGACGATGTACCCGTATCCCTCGGGCGACCTGCACATCGGTCACTGGTACATCGTCACCCCCAGCGACGCGCTGGCACGGTTCCGGCGGATGCACGGCTTCAACGTGTTCTTCCCGATCGGCTTCGATGCGTTCGGGCTGCCCGCCGAGAACGCCGCGATCAAGAGCGGCGGCCACCCGTTCACCTGGACGATGGCCAACATCGAGAACATGCGCCGCCAGTTCCGCACGATGGGCGCGACCTTCAGCTGGAAGCACGAGGTCGTCACCGCCGACCCGAGCTACTACATGTGGAACCAGTGGCTGTTCCTGCGCTTCCTGGAGAAGGGCCTGGCGTACCGTGCCAAGTCGGCGGTCGACTGGTGCCCCAACGACGGCACCCTGGCCCGCGAGCAGGTCGAAGGCCCGGAGCGGCGCTGCTGGCGCTGCGGCGAGCTCGTCGAGAAGCGCGAACTGGACCAGTGGTACCTGAAGACGACCGACTACGCCGACGAGCTGCTGTCGTTCGAGGGCATCGACTGGCCCGAGCCGATCAAGGTCCAGCAGACGAACTGGATCGGGCGGTCGGAAGGCGCCGAGATCGTGTTCGAGACCGCGCCATCCGACCATCATCCGGGCGGCGAAGAGCTGCGGGTGTTCACGACGCGGCCCGACACGCTGTTCGGCGCCACGTTCATGGTGATGGCTCCCGAGCACCCGCTGGTGCCGGCGCTGACCGCACCCGAGCGGCGCGCGGAGGTCGACGCGTACGTGGAGCAGGCTGGCCGCCGGACCGAGATCGACCGCCTGTCGACCGACCGCGAGAAGACGGGCGTCGCACTCGGCGCCGACGCGATCAACCCGGCCAACGGCGAGCGGATCCCGATCTTCGTCGCCGATTACGTGCTGGGCGGCTACGGGACCGGGGCGATCATGGCGGTCCCTGCCCATGACGAGCGCGACTTCGCGTTCGCCCGCCAGTTCGGGCTGCCCATCCGGCGTGTCGTGGCAGCACCCGGCACCGAGGCCGACGACCCGATGGCCGACGCCTACGTCGCGCACACCGCAGGCGAGCGGCTGGTCAACAGCGGTCGCTTCGACGGCATGCCGGCCGACGAGGGCGGCCGGGCGATCGTCGAGTGGCTGGCCGGTGAGGGCAAGGCCGAGCCGAAGGTCACATATCGATTACGCGACTGGCTGATCAGCCGCCAGCGCTACTGGGGTACGCCGATCCCCGTCATCTATTGCGATCGCGACGGCATCGTCCCCGTGCCCGACGAGGACCTGCCCGTCCGGTTGCCCGAGGACGTCGACTACCACGGCAGCGGCACGAACCCCCTCACCAAGGACGATGCGTTTCTGAACGTTGCCTGCCCGGTCTGCGGGGAGCCGGCCCGGCGCGAGACCGACACGATGGACACGTTCGTCGATTCGTCGTGGTACTGGTATCGCTACCTGTCGCCCGACAAGATGGACGGCCCGATCGACCGCGAGATGACCGACATCTGGACGCCGGTCGACCAGTACACGGGTGGCGCGGAGCATGCGGTCATGCACCTGCTGTACAGCCGGTTCTGGACCAAGGCGATGCGGGATTGCGGCCTGATCGCCGACGACGAGCCGTTCCGCCGTCTGTTCAACCAGGGCCAGATCCTGGGCGCCGACGGCGAGCGGATGTCGAAGTCCCGGGGCAACGTCGAGGACCCGGACGCGCTGGTCAGGCAGTACGGCGCCGACACCGTCCGACTGTTCCTGATGTTCATGGGCCCGTGGGATCAGGGCGGCCCGTGGAGCCCGACCGGGATCGGCGGTGTCCATCGCTTCCTGAACCGGGTCTGGACGCTGGCGATCGATCCGCACGGCCGCGAGCACGGCGACCCTGAGTCCGGCCATCTGCCACCCGGCGAGAGCGCCGCGGACGCGGCCACCGCGATCCGCGCCGCGGCCCATCGGGCCCTGCGCGACGTCACCGAGGATTACGAAGGCTTCCGCTTCAACACGATGATCGCGAAGCTGATGGAGCTGTCGAACACGCTGTACCGCTACCGCGGCACGCCCGTGGCCGGTGACGCGGAGTGGGATGAGGCGATCCGGCTGCTGCTGCTGATGCTGGCTCCCGCCGCCCCGCACATCACGGAAGAGATCTGGGCCCGACAGGCGGAGGCAGCCGGCAGCCCCTGGTCGTCGATCCACGAGGAGAGGTGGCCCGAGGTGGACGAAACGGCGATCACCGTGTCGGTTCGTGAGGTGCCTGTCCAGGTCAACGGCAAGCTGCGCGACAAGGTCACCGTGGCTGCCGATGCGACGCCGGAGCAGCTGGAGTCCGAGGTCTTGGCGAGCCCGAAGATCTCCGCGATCCTGGCAGGCCGAACGCCGGATCGCGTCGTCACGGCGGGCGGCGGCAAGCTCGTTAACATCGTCCTCCGCGACGCCTGAGAGAAACCCTTCACGCAAGAAACTTGCAAATCTTTGCGTTGACATGCATACCATTGCGTCATGGCCAACCGTCTCGCCGATGTCGCACGCAAGGTCGGAGTCAGCGAAGCGACCGTCAGCCGCGTCCTGAACGAGAAGCCGGGGGTCTCGGAATCGACCCGCCAGGCGGTGCTGACGGCGCTCGACGTCCTCGGCTACGAGCGGCCATCCAAGCTTCGCGGTGAACGCGCCCGGCTCGTCGGCCTGGTCCTGCCGGAGCTCCAGAACCCGATCTTCCCGGCGTTCGCCGAGGTCGTGTCGGGTGCCCTCGCCCAGCAGGGGTTCACGCCGGTCCTGTGTACCCAGACCGTGGGCGGCGTCTCGGAGGCTGACTACGTCGACCTGCTTCTGCAGCAACAGGTCTCCGGGGTCGTCTTCGCCGGCGGTCTCTACGCCCAGGCCGACGCGCCGCACGGGCATTACCGCCGGCTTGCGGAACGCGGTCTGCCGACGGTCCTCGTCAACGCCGGCATCGATGGGCTGCCGTTCCCGCGCGTGTCGTGCGACGACGCAGTGGCTGTGGAACAGGCGATGGGCCACCTGATCTCGCTCGGCCACTCACGGATCGGGCTGCTCATGGGGCCCGCGACCACGTGCCCGTCCCGGCGCAAGATCGAGCGCGCTCGCCGGATCGCGACCGCCGCGGGCCTGACGATCGGCCCGGACGACATCGCGCACGCGCTCTATTCCCTCGAGGCCGCGCAGGCTGCTGCCGTGCGCCTCCTCGCGCGCGGGATCACGGGCATCATCTGCGCCAGCGACCCGATGGCGCTCGGTGCGATCCGGGCCGTCCGACGCGCCGGGCTGAGCGTGCCCGGTGACGTCTCGGTCGTCGGGTTCGACGACTCGGCCCTGATGAACTGCACCGAGCCGCCGCTGACGACGGTGCGCCAACCGATCGAGCCGATGGGCCGCATGGTGATCGAGCTGCTCGACCGGTCAGATCTCGGGGACACCGGTCACCCACGACGAGCTGCTCTTCGAGCCGGAGCTCGTCGTCCGCGGCTCCACGGGCCCTGCCGCCGCCGCTCGCTGACCGCCCCGCGGCACTCGCGCGGCGCCTCCGCTGATCTCGGTCGCTCGGCCTCGTAGTCGAGTTATCAACAACTTTCTGTCAAGTTCTTGCATTACTTCGTCGAATGCGCTACGTTGCCGCAACGCCGCGGCATCGTTGCCGCACCGATCCGATGGTTGCAGGAAGGATCGACGTGACAGAACCGGCGATGGCCGATCTCGCCACGCTCCCGACGCTGGTCGCACCGCCCACCCGCGAGCGCCAGCACGATCCGGCCGACCGAGCCATGGTCCCCCGAGACGACCCTGCGTGGTGGCGCAGCGCTGTCATCTACCAGGTCTACGTCGCGCAGCTTCGCCGACGCGAACGGCGACGGAACCGGCGACCTCGCCGGCGTCCGGGCCGGCTCCCCTATCTCCGCGACCTGGGGGTGGACGCGCATCTGGTTTACGCCCTGGTACGTCTCGCCGCTCGCCGACGGCGGATACGACGTCGCCGATTACCGGGCCATCGATCCCGCCTTCGGCACCCTCGCCGAAGCCGAGGCGCTGATCGCCGATGCCCTCGCGCTCGGCATCCGGACGATCATCGACATCGTCCCCAACCACGTCTCCGACCAGCACCCCTGGTTCCAGGCGGCACTGGCCGCCGGACCCGGATCCGCTGAACGTGAGCGCTTCTGGTTCCGTCCCGGGCGCGGCGCCGACGGCGCGAGATCCGCCGACCGGCTGGCCCTCGGAATTCACGGGCGGCCGCACCTGGACGCGGACGACCGAACCCGGACGGCACGCCCGGCGAGTGGTACCTGCACCTGTTCACGGCCGAACAGCCGGACCTCAACTGGGACCACCCCGACGTCCGCGCCGAGCACGAGGCGATCCTGCGGTTCTGGTTCGACCGCGGGGCGGCCGGCGTCCGCATCGACTCGGCGGCCCTGCTCGTCAAGGACCCGACGCTGCCCGAGGTCCCGGACGATCCGGCGCCGGGCGAGCACCCGATCCACGACCGCGACGAGCTCCACGACATCTACCGGAGCTGGCGCGCCGTGGCCGACAGCTACCCCGGCGACGCGGGTGCTGGTCGGCGAGGTCTGGCTGCGCGGACATCGAGCGGTTCGCCCTCTACCTGCGTCCGGACGAGCTCCACACGGCGTTCAACTTCGACTTCATGGCCCGACCGTGGGACGCGGTCAGCCTGCGGCAATCGATCGACGCGACACTCGCCGCCCACGCGCCGGTCGGCGCACCGGCGACCTGGGTCCTGTCCAACCACGATGTGACGCGCCCGGTGACGCGCTACGGCCGGGCGGACTCCTCTTTCGCATTCGCCCCAAGCGGTTCGGATCCCCACCGACCTCGCGCTCGGGCGCCGCCGGGCCCGGGCCGCCGCGCTCCTCACGGCGGCCCTGCCCGGCTCGCTGTACATCTACCAGGGCGACGAGCTCGGCCTGGACGAGGTCGAGGTGCCGCTCCACGAGATCCAGGACCCGATGCACGCTCGCTCCGGCGGCGTCGACCCGGTCGGGACGGCTGCCGGGTGCCGCTGCCGTGGGCTGGCGACGCCGCGCCGTTCGGCTTCAGCCCGGCGGATGCGACCGGCGACCCGTGGCTCAGCCAGCCGCCGCACTGGGCCGGCCTGACGGTCGAGCGCGCAGGAGACCGATCCCGGGTCCATGCTCAACCTGTACCGGACGGCGCTGCGCATCCGGCGAGCCGAGCCCGGCCTCGGGGACGGGCCGCTCGACATGGCTGCCGATCCGCCGCCGGACGTGCTCGCGTTCGCGCGAGGCGCGGACTTCATCAGCATCACCAACCTGTCCAGCGCCGTGCTGCCGCTGCCGCCGCATGGGGCGGTCCTGCTGGCAAGCGCGGATGTCTCGGACGGTCACCTTCCGCCCGACGCGACGGTCTGGCTGCGCCAAGACCGTGACGAGCCGACGGACCCAGCGAGGAGGGTGCCCGCCGACGATCGCTGAGGCGTTCGGTGGCGACCACCCGGACCACGGGTCGACCGCCGGACGTTGACAGGCCAGCCACCCATCGCGGATGGGAAGTCGAGAGGAGAACGCGATGCGGTCCACTACCCGACGCACGGCGTCGGTCCTGGCGGCGCTCGTCGTCACCACCGCCACCGTGCTTGCCGCCTGTGGCGGCGCCACCCGCCAGCGCCGCTCCGTCCGCGGCGCCGAGCGCGGTGCCGGCCGGCCCGCCAGCGCCGCCGAACACGAGCCGGTCACGATCGTCGTGGGCGCGCTGCGCCCGGGCGTGACCCAGGAAGCGGTCGACGCCCTGGACGAGCAGATCGGCCAGTTCGAGGCCAAGTACCCATGGATCACGCGTCGAGCCCGAGGAATACAACTGGACGGCTCCGACCTTCACCGCCGCCCTCGCCGCCGGCACCCTGCCGGACGTGTTCACGATCCCGTTCACCGATGGCAAGGCGCTCATCGACCAGCACCAGATCGTGGACATCGACGAGCGCGTGCGCACGCTACGCCTACGCCGCCAAGTTCAACCCCAACGTCCTCGTCAACGGCCAGGACGCCGACGGCAACATCTACGCCGTCCCGACGGCGGCCTACGGCATGTCCCTGACCTACAACCGGACCCTGTTCACGCAGGCGGGGCTCGACCCGGACGCGCCGCCCGACGACGTGGGACGAGGTCCGCGCCGCCGCCAAGACCATCGCCGAGAAGACCGGCGTCGCCGGCTACGCCTCAGATGGCCACGGAGAACACCGGTGGCTGGCAGCTCGACGACCGCGACGTATGCCATGCGGCGGGCGCATGCAGGAGGTGGCGGCTGACGGCAAGGTCACCGCGACGGTCAACAACGCCGAGACCAAGGCCGTCCTCGAGTGCCTCAAGGCGATCCGCTGGGAGGACAACTCGCATGGGCTCGAACTTCGATTACGCGTGGGGCACGATCAACCAGGCGTTCGCGGCGGGCCAGGTCGGCATGTACACCGGCGGCTCGGACCTCTACACCTCGCTGATCCAGAACGCGAGCCTCAAGCCCGACGACTACGGCGTGACGACCATCCCGCTCGACGAACGACCCGAACGCCGGCGTCCTCGGCGGCGGCACCCTCGCCGCCGTCAACGTCGTCACCACCGAGGCGCGAGCGCGACGCGGCCGTCGAGTGGATCGACTTCTACTACATCCAGAAGCTGCTGGACCGAGGAAGCCGCCGTCGCCGACGCCAAGACCCTCGACCGCCGAACAACCAGCCCGTCGGCACGCCGGCGCTGCCGATCTTCGACAAGGCCACGTACGACGAGTCCCAGGAGTGGATCAAGGACTACATCAACGTGCCGATCGGCGCAGATGACGCCATTCACGTCGAAGATCTTCGACCAGCCGCTCGTCACCGAGCCGGTCGCCCACACCCAGGAGCTGTACGCGGCCCTCGACCCCGTGGTCCAGGCCGTGCTGACCGACCAGAACGCCGACATCGACGCACTCCTCGATGCGGCGAACACCCAGGTCCAGGCGATCCTCGACGCGGGCTGAGCTCGCAGGTCGCGACCAGCGGGCCCCGGGCACCGCCGGGGCCCGTCTCCGGTATCCTTGACGGCCTCGTGCGTCATCCTCACCCACCGGCCAGACCGACGATGGACGATCGGAGCCATGGGTTCGATCGACCGACGTCGCCCCGGCGCGCGAGCTGACGGCCGCGCACATCGGATCGCGCCGCTTCCGGCGTGACCCGCGACGGGCTCGAGCACGTTCGTGTTCCTGCTGCCGTTCCTCGTCATCTTCGGGCTCTTCTCGTGGTTGCCGATCGTCCGCGCGTTCGTGATGAGCGTCCAGGACACGAACCTCGTGTCCGAGCCGATCTACGTCGGCCTCGAGAACTTCCAGCGCGTCCTGGCCGACCCGCTGTTCTGCATCGCCGTCCGCAACACCGCTCTGGTTCGCGATCCTGGCCCTCGTGTTCGGCTTCCCGATCCCGCTCATCCTGGCCGTGCTCATGAGCGAGGTCCGTCGCCGCCGCGGCCTCTACAGCGCCCTGGCCTACCTCCCGGTCGTCGTGCCGCCGGTCGTGGCGGTCCTGTTGTGGAAGCTTCTTCTACGACGCGTCGCCCGACGGGTGTGTTCAACACGATCCTGGGCTGGTTCGGGCTCGGGCCGCTGCCGTGGCTCCAGAGCGCGGCACGGCCATGCCGTCGCTCGTCATCGAGGCGACATGGGCCGCGGCCGGCGGCGACGGTGATCATCTATCTCGCCGCCCTGGTCGGGCGTCCCCGGAGCTGTACGACGCGGCCGAGGTCGACGGCGCATCGATCTGGCAGAAGGTCTGGTACATCACGCTGCCGCAGCTCCGCAACGTCCTGTTCGTCACGCTCATCCTGCAGCTCATCGCGACCGCCCAGGTCTTCATAGAGCCGTTCCTGTTCACGGCCGGCGGGCCGGCCAACGCGACGATGACGGTGCTGCTGCTCATCTACAAGTACGCCTTCCAGAACAGCCTCGGCGGCGACTACGGCATGGCGGCGGCGCTGAGCCTGATGCTCGCCGCGTTCCTGGCGGTCTTCACGGCCGTCTACTACTGGCTCACCCGTCGCTGGAGCGTCGACTCATGAGCGCGTCCGCGGCGCGTGCGACGCGGCCGGCAGCGTCAGACGGTCGTCCGAGCGCGGCATCCTGTCGAAGCGCCGACTGGAGTCAGCGCCGCGTCGCGCTGGCGGTGCGCGGCGGTGCACGTCGGCCACGCTGCGTCTTCCTGCTCGATCGTCGGTCTCGGGCCGATCCTGTGGATGCTCAAGTCCGCGATCACGCCGACTCAGGACACGCTGCGCCTGCCGATGGCCCTGTGGCCCAACGGCGTTCGACCTGACCCAGTTCGCGACGGCGTGGAACAAGCGTCCACATCGACCGCTACTTCTTCAATACCGTGGCCATCGCATTCGGGTCGTGGGTGGTCCAGATCGTCGTCGCAACGACGGCCGGGCTACGTCCTGTCGGTGTTGCGGCCCCGGTTCAGCGGCCTGCTGACGGGCCTCGTGCATCGCGACGCTGTTCGTCCCGCCGATCGTGCTGCTGGTGCCGCTCTACCTGACCATCGTGAAGGTGCCGCTCGTCGAGGTGGCGGCTGATCGACTACGTATTGGGCGGTCTGGCTGCCGGCCGGTGCGAGCGCCCTGAACATCATCCTGATCAAGCGCTTCTTCGACAATCTGCCGCGCGAGATCTTCGAGGCCGCGCGGATCGATGGCGCGGGCCCGTTCCGGCTGTTCTGGTCGATCGTCCTGCCGATGTCGCGACCGATCCTCGGGGTCGTCTCCGTGTTCGCGGTCATCGCCACGTGGAAGGATTACCTGTGGCCGCTGCTGGTCCTGCGCGACCCGGAGCTCCAGCCGCTGTCGGTCCGCTTGCCGATCCTGGCGCCGACGACGGACCTCGGCGTGTTCATCGCCGCCTTGACGATCTCGAGCCTCATCCCGATCGCGCTGTTCCTCCTGTTCCAGCGCCTGTTCCTGTCCGGCGCCGGCGTCAGCGGCGCGCTGAAGGGCTGAGCCGGGGCGCTCAGCAACCGCCCCTCACGGCCCGCAACCACTCGTCTCCGACACGAAACCGGTGACAGCCGACACCGAACGGGGTACGTTGCGAGAACCCTGAGATTGACGGACTGGCGCTCGCCGCCCATGGTTGATGGTCAAGGCCAAAGCAAGTCGCTCGGGGGGACGACGACTTCGGAGGAGGACCGATGACGGCGACCGAGGAGCGCTACGCCATCGAGCGCGCCAAGTGGGACGCGCACGCCGGTGACACGAACGAACCGATCGTCCCGCCCAAGGAGGGCGAGGACTTCGCCTCGTTCGCCGGGCGCGACGCGTTGCTCGTTGGCGTCGCCGAGTTCCTCGGTGACCTGCATGGCAAGCAGGTCGTCGAGTACGGCTGTGGGCTCGGCAAACTGACCGTGCTCCTGGCGCGCAGTGGCGCCCACGTGTCGGCGTTCGACCTGTCCGAGGGCAGCGTCGAGGTCGCCCGGAAGCGGGCGGCCATGGTCGGCGTCGAGGATCGGATCACGTTCGCGGTCGCGCCCGGCGAATACCTCCCCTTCGACGACGCCAGCTTCGACATCGCGTTCGGGAAGGCCGTCCTGCACCATCTCGAACCGGTCGCCGGGGCGAAGGAGCTCGCGCGCATCCTCCGTCCGGGCGGTCGCGCTGCGTTCTCCGAGCCACTCGGGACGAACCCCATCGTCCAGGCCGTTCGCGACCACGTGCCCTATCCGCACAAGCACGATCGAGGCGCCGACATCCCGCTCCGCCGGCAGGACATCGACGCCTGGATGGCTCCGTTCGAGTCGGCCGAGCTGCGCGGCGTGCAGCTGTTCAGCATGGTCGAGCGCGGCCTCGGCTTCGGGAAGAAGATCCCGCCGCTCCGCGAGTTGGACCGGATGATGCTGAAGCGCTGGCCGGGGCTGTGGCCCCTGTGCCGCTACGGCGTGCTCACGCTCCGGCGCTGACAGTCGGCGCGGCTGCCTCGGTCGCGCCCGTCTCGATCGCACCTGTCTCGGTGGCGCCCTTCGTCCGCGCGCGGTGGCGCGCGGCCTTGGCACGGTTGCCACAGGTCGCCATGTCGCACCAGCGCCGCCGGCCCGTGCGCGACGTGTCGTAGAACACCCAGCGGCAGCGCTCGTTGTCGCAGATCCGGATCCGCTCCGGGTCTCCGCCTGTCAGCTCGGACACCAGCGGATCGCACAGGCGCGCCAGTGCGTCGTCGATCGGGTCTCCGACATGTCGATGGTCGACCGCGACGCAGCCGTCGGATGCCGGCACGAGCTCGATGACCTGGCGGGCATGGAGCGCCCGATTCACGGTATCGAGCGCACCCGCATGCGGCGGCCGCTGCTCGACGATCGCGTCCGCTACATCGCGGAGTGCACCGCGGACCGCGCGGATCCGCGCGAGATCGCGCTGCGCGGTCGCCGCATCGGTCTCGGCCTGATGGCCCAGCCGATCGGCACCTTCACCGTGGATGACGCCGCGGTCGACGAACCACGACAGGGCGTCCCCAAGGGTCGGTAGCCGGTCGACGCGGGAACCATTCTCGAGGTCATCGGTGTTCAGGAAGTCGAACGTGTCCTCGAGGTCGACGTCGTGCGCATGGTGCCCGCGAGGGTCCAGCGCGTTGATCTTGGTTTTCATGCTGATAACCACTTTAGACCAGTTGACAGGTTACGCGCAAGGGGGTACATTACGTGAAGTAACCGATGAGACACCAAAAAAGGGTTACGAGTCACTGGGAGGACCGACCATGGAAGTCATCGTCACGTTCCTGGTCCTGGTCATCGGCTTCATCGGCCTGGACCTGGGCTCCATCCGCTTCGGTGCGGATTCGCGGGAGCAAATTCCCGATACCCACGCCCGATAAGACGACTCTGACCCTCGAGGAGGACCACATGAACACCTATTACACGATGATCGCGATCGATCTTGCGAACGACCGTTCGCGAGAGCTCGAGGAGAAGCGACTCGTCCGACTCGCACGCGAGGCCCAGTCCGAGGGCGCGCGAGGAATACGACTGGGTCGCCAAGCCCGATCTCGGCTCCAGCGTCCGTCGCGGGCTCGCTCGCGCGACCGCCGCGATCAGCCTTCGTGCCGCGGCCGCGACCCGTCGGCTCGACGACAACGTGGCCGAAGACCTCGGTCTGGTCCTCGGGAGCTAAGCACAGCCACCCTCTGCATCACGACCCGTCGAGCGCCTGCCCCTCCCGGCAGGCGCTCTTCGAATTCGTGGTGGCGCGCGCACGCCCGTCCACGCGGCGCGACTCACAGTCGCGAATCCGGGCCCACGCATCCTCTCCCCGCGTCCTCGACGTGGAATCGCGTCTGGGAGGCACGCGGCTGGACCGAGCGGATCACGAATCCGACTTTCGGCCGCAAAACGTGCGCGGGAGTCGCTCGGGCGGATACGCTGCCCCCGTGACGTCTACCGCCTCGACCACAGCCGTCTCGTGGGGAACCGACCGGATCGACCTGTTCACGGTCGCGCCAGATCGCTCGCTGGTGCACCGCTCGTTCGATGGCGACCGCTGGTCGGAGCCTACCTCGCTGGGCGGGCGGCTGGCATCGGCGCCCGCGGCGACCGCGTGGGGCGTCGACGAGCTCCAGGTCTTTGCGATCTTCGACGACGGCGAGCTCTGGAACCGCTACTGGGATGGCACCTCGTGGCACGACTGGGAGTCACTCGGCGGCGAGCTCACCGGGACGCCGGCCGCGTCATCGTGGAGCGCCGACCGGATCGATGTCTTCGCGCCCGGCCGCGACGGCCGCGTTTGGCACCGCTGGTGGGACGGCACCCGCTGGGTCGACTGGGAGCAGATCTAGGCCGATAAGTCGCAGCTAAGCGGCTCTCGATAAGGTCCGCAGAGACGCCCCGCCGCGTCGGAAGTGCCCCCGACATCGCGGGGCGTCGGGCTGTCCGGCGCCTCGTCGGGCCGCCCGCCGCGGAGCGCGACCATGGATCCGTCCGCGACCCCGCCCTGGCGCGTGCTCGACGCCGCACCACATGACGCTGCCACCGCTGCATCGGCGGCGGAGCGCTCGGCTCCCGCTATAAGCACCGCGACGATCGTCAAGGCGATCGCGATGGGTGGAGCCGCGGTCGCATGTGCGATCGCGGCGTTCATCCTCGCGGCAGGCGGCGGCGAGGGGACCGTCACGGTCGAGGGCGGCTCACCCCTGTCGATCGATGGTCGATCGGGTCCGTCCTCGACGGCTGGCGCGGTCGTCGGGTCGGAGATCGTCGTCGAGATCGTCGGTGCCGTCCCGGCGCCTGGTGTCTACCGGTTGCCAGCGGGATCGCGGGTCGGCGACCTCGTGCAGCTCGCTGGCGGCTACGGGCCGCGCGTCGACACCGCGAGAGCCGAACAGGAGCTCAACCTCGCCGCGCCCTTGCGTGACGGCGATCACCTGCGCGTCCCGTCACGCGACGACGTCGCCGCGGGCGGCCCGTCCGGCGGCGCCGGATCGGGCGGAACGGGAGACGCACTCGTCGACCTGAACCGCGCGACGCAGAGCGAACTCGAGGAGTTGCCGGGCGTCGGACCGGCGACCGCCGAGAAGATCATCGGGGCACGCGAGGAGGCACCGTTCGCGGCCGTCGAGGACCTCCGAACGCGCGGCATCCTCGGGGAGAAGACATTCGAGAAGCTGCGCGACCTCGTCACGGTCGGCTGAGGTGCCGCGCAGCGGCTGGCTCGCCATCGGGGCGGCGGCGGGCGCCCTCGCCCTCTCGCTAGACGACGTCCGCGCGATCGCCGCTGTGCTGGTCGGGACGGCCGCGGTGCTGGTCGCCTGCGCCTGGCTCAAGAGCGGCCCGCGAACACGTGGACTGGCGCTGGTCGCCGGTGCGCTCGTGATCCTCTTCCGTGGCGTCAGTGGACCAGGGTCGACCGAGCTCTCGGGCATGCCGAACGGATCCGGGCCGTGGACGATGGTCGTCGAGACCGTCGGAGCCCCACGCGAGGGTCACCAGGTCGCGACGCTCAGGACAGTCGATGGCGGCGACACCGGCTTCCGGGTCGCCGGCACGCTGCCGCGCTATCCGCCTGTCGAGCCCGGCGACCGGCTCGTCATCACCGGTCGCGCACGCGAACGACCCGACAGCCCGTACGGCGCCTACCTGGACCGGATCGGCGCCTGGGGAACGCTCGATGCGCGGACTCTCGAGGTTCGTGAGCGGCCCACGGATCCCCGTACTCGGCTGGAAGGACTCCGACGCGACGCGGGTGAGTTGCTGACTCGCGTGCTCCCGGAACCGGAGGCGGGACTCGCCGCGGGCATCCTTATCGGGCTGCGCGATCGGGTGGATCGGGGCGTCGCGGCGACGTTCACGACCGCCGGCGTCAGTCACATCGTCGCGATCTCGGGCTGGAATATCGCGATCGTCGCGGCCGCCATCGGGGCCTTTGCCGGACGTCTCGGTCGGCGCCGGCGGACCGTCGTCACCGCCGCTGCCATCGTCGCGTACATCGTATTCGCCGGAGCGTCTCCGTCGGTGCTGCGCGCGGGCGCGATGGCCGGCGTCGTCCTGTTCGCACGCGAGACGGGTCGTGCCGGGAGGGCCGCCGCGGCCCTCGGCTGGGCTGTCGCGCTCCTGCTCCTGGTCGACCCCGGGCTCATCGGCGACGCCGGCTTCCAGCTCTCGACGCTGGCGACCGGCGGCCTCATCGCCTGGGCGACGCCACTTACCGAGCGCCTCGATCGATGGACCCGTGGGCGGCTGCCGCGTTGGTTGTCCGAGAGCCTCGGCGTCTCGCTCGCGGCCCAGGCGGCGACGTTGCCGATCGTGCTTGTGTCGTTCGGTCGACTGGCGGTCATCGCGCCGGCGGTCAACCTGCTGGTCGTCCCGCTCGTCGCGCCGGCGATGGCAGCGGGGCTGGTCGCCATGCTGGGAGGAGCGCTGGTCGCCGTCGGGGCGCCTGAGGCGGTCGGCATGGTGCTGGCCGCGCCGGGCTGGGTCGCCCTGCGCCTGATCATCGGAATCGTCGACGTCGCGGCCTCGATCCCCATGGCCAGCGTGTCGTTCGAACCGGCGACGGGGGCGGTGCTCGGGTTCGGCAGCGCGTTGCTCGCGGCGGCGGTGATCGCCGTGCGGCGTCGGCGGGGTCGCGGGCGGCGACCGGTTGACGTCGCCCGAGGTCTCGACAGATCGCGACCGACCGCGACGAGCCCACGCGCGATGCCGCTACGCCTCGCATCGGCGAGCCTCGTCGTCGCCATCGCTGTCGCAGGCGCGGTCGCGATCACCCGCCCCGCGGGCGTGGCGCGCGTGACGGTGCTCGATGTCGGGCAGGGTGACGCGATCCTCGTGGAGGGGTCGCAGGGAGGCCGGCTGCTGGTCGACGGCGGACCCGATCCCGACCGCCTGCTCGTCGAGCTCGATCGTCGGATCCCGCCGTGGGATCGGCGCATCGATGTCGTCGTGCTCAGTCACCCGCACGAAGATCACGTCGCCGGATTGGCGCTGCTCCTCGATCGATACCGGGTCGGACGTGTCCTCGAGCCGGGCATGCGCGGACCGGGTCCGGGGTACACGGCATGGCTCGAACGCATCGGGCGACCGGGCCGGGCGATACGCGCCTCGATCGCGGCGGGCGACCGACTGTCGGTCGATGAGATCGGGCTCAGCGTCCTGTGGCCTATCCGCGGACAGGTCCCGGCCGAACCGACCGACACGGGGACCGGGATCAACAACGTGTCGGTCGTGCTGCTCGGCAGCGTCGGCGATCGCCGGTTTCTGCTGGCGGGCGACGTGGAGGAAGAGATCGATCCGACGTTGCTCACGGGCGGGCTGCCGCGGCTCGACCTGTTGAAGGTCGCCCATCACGGGAGCCGAACGGCGACGACAGAGGAGTTCGTGTCGGCCGTTCGCCCGCGCGTCGCGATCGCGTCGGCCGGTGCCGGCAACCCGTATGGCCATCCCGCTCGAGCCACGCTCGAGCGCCTGGCTGTCTCCGGAGCCCGCGTCTACCGGACGGATCAGGACGGGTCCGTCACCGTGACGTTCGACGCGTCCGGGATGACGGTGAAGACCGCGCCGCGTCGTGCAGCGGCAGCAGTGCCTGCCGAACCTGTGCCGGCGTCGGTCGCCTTCTTGTGCGATGTGCCGCTGCAGCCGTTCGTCCAGGAGACGCCGCGCCTGGCCGCGGCGCGCGTCGATGAGGCGTCGCAGACCCTCGGGTACCATCGCCCGGATGACGATCCCCGGCCCCTGCCAGACCGCTGCCCTGCCCTCCCCCCGCCTGCCGTCGCGCTGGGCGGTCGCCTCCGGGAACGGGCCGGTCGAGCGGCGCGGCGCTAAGCCAGCGGCGGCGTGATCGCGCCGCTGCTCTACGTGTGGGGCGATGACGAGCTGCTCGCCCAGCGGTTGGTCGGCCGCTTCGCCGCGGCCCTCGGGAAGGAGCTCGGCTCACCCCTGGAGCGCTGGGACCTGCGCGCCGATCTGATGACCGCCACGACCGATGCCGCCCAGCTGTACGAGCGCCTCGCGACGCCGTCGATGTTCGGCGGCGGCACGATGGCAGTCGTCGCCAATCCCGGCGCGCCTCGTCCGACGCAACGACACGCGCGACCGGGTCATCGAGACGATCGGGCTGATGGCGCCCGGTCATGCGCTCGTGTTCGTCGAGGCCGCGAAGTCGAATGCGAAGGGTCCCGGACCGCGTCGACTCGCGGATGCGGTCAAGGCCGCCGGCGGCTCGATCCGCGACGCGATGGCTCCGCGGCCGACAGCGCTCGCCGCCTGGATCACCGACGAGTCGCGCGATCGAGGGCTGGCGCTTGGCCACCGGAGCGGCGCGGGAGCTGGCAGATCGACTCGGCGCGCGGGTGACCGAAGGCGACGTCGATCGGCGCTTCATGAGCCGCATCGCGTCGGGCGAGCTCGACAAGCTGGCGCTTCGTCACGCCATCGACGAGGGTCCGGTGACCGCGGAGGACGTCCGGGCGCTCGTCGCCGAGACGACGCCGGCGTCGGTCTGGGCCTTCAGCGACGCCGTCGGCGAGCGACGGGTCGATGTGGCGGCGACCGCTCTCGAGCGCCTTCTCGAGTCGACCCCGGAACCGGTCCTGCTGGCAGTCCTTCATCGGCGCGTCGTCGAGCTGCTGGAGCTCGGCGATCGGGTGGCGTCGGGCGCGAAGCTGCCGGACGCGGCGCGCGCGATGGGCATCACGAGCGAATACCGGGCGAAGACCCTCGCCGCCCAGGCCCGCAAATGGACGACGGACGAGCTGACGGCCGCCCTGCGCGGCCTGGTCGAGCTCGACGCGATGGTCAAGGGTGCGCCCGGCTTCGAGACGGACGTCGCGCAGCGCCGGTTGGCGTTCCTGCTTTGGGTTCGCCAGCACACAGGCGAGATCGGTTGGCGCGGCGGTCCCGGCTGACCCCGGGACCGGTTCGCGCCTCAGACCGTCAGTCGGCGGACGACCAGGCCTGTTCCTGGACGACGAGGTCGCTCTCGATCGCGAAGACGCAACGGCCTTCGGCGAGGTCGAGCAACTCGATCAGATCAGGATCGATATACAGCTGCGAGCAGTCCTCGCAGAGCCCACCCGGGATGCCGAAGCACAGCCGCTCGCTCCGGTCGGGCAACCGGAACGTCGTGTCGAACCGGGTCGTGATGAGCCGGTGACCGCAGGCTGGGCAGCGATCGCGCGAAGTGGACATGGGCGGATGCTGCACGCACGTTCACGCGCCCATCATGACCCGACGGTACCCCTCAACCAGTACGGGTTACTGGCTTGCGCGCTGACGACGGAGCCCACGGGCGGTCGTCGCGTGTGCTTCTCAGACTGCAGATCGGGCCTGAACCGGTGACGACCACCTCCCTGGGAGGTCATTCGTGCTCAGAAAGCACGGATGGTCGCGCTACGGCCGCGTCCGTGGGCCTTCGACCTGTGTCTGCAGTCCAGGAAGCACGCTTTGGGATGCGGCAGCCTCGGCCTGACAGGCGCGACCTGATGGGTGCTGCTACTGCACCCGCAGGATCGTCTTGGCTTCCGACCAGTGCTTCTCGAGGCCGTAGTAGTCGCGCTCGGGCGGCGTGAAGATGTGGACGATCACCGACCCGAAATCGAGCAAGACCCAGTGCGACGCGGCGGTTCCCTCGCGCCCGATCGGTCGCACCTTCTCGTCGCGCAGCCCCGAGACGATGCCGTCCGCGATCGCATCCAGCTGGCGTTCCGACCCACCCGAGCAGATCACGAAGTAGTCCGCGAGGGTCGTCAGCGGCGCGAGCTCGAGCACGACCATGTCGGCCGCCTTCTTGTCCTCGGCGAGCTCGACGACGCGGCGGGCGAGGTCGAGCGCGGCTCGCTCGTCGGTTGTGGGCGCTGGGGTGGCGCGTCGCGGCAGACCGTCGGCGCTGGGCGCCACGGCGTTCGGGAGCGCGGGGTCGGTCACGATCGATCGGTCCTCCGTGAGTCTTGGTAGAGGGAATGGTCGCTGATATATGCCGCGACCGCATCCGGGACGAGATAGCGGACGGAACGCCCAGCGGCGGCGCGTTCGCGGATCTCCGATGCCGACAGGCGGATCCGCGGGCCGTCGAGGAAGACCGCCTCGGCGCCTGCCAGGGACACGTTGCGCCCCACGAATGCCGCATCCACGGCGAGGTATCCGTCGCGCGGCGCCACGATCATGGCGGCAAGCTGGAGGATCCGCTCCGGCTCGTGCCAGGTCGGTAGCTCGGCGAATGACTCGGCCGACAGGATCAATGCAAGCCGATCGTTGACGTCGACGGCCCGCAGTGCCTCCAGGGTATCGACGGTGTACGACGGGCCGGGACGATCGACCTCGATCCGGCTGACCTTGAACCCGGCGTTGCCGACGAGGGCCAGCTCGACCATCGCAAGCCGGTGCTCGATCGGGGTGATCTGCTGGCCGGGTTTGTGCGGCGGCTCAGCCGCTGGGACGAACAGGACGCTCCGCAGACCGAATGTGTCCCGGGCGGCCTCGGCGATCGCGAGATGGGCGACGTGGATCGGGTCGAACGTGCCGCCGAAGACGCCGATCGCGCCACGGAGGCCGTCGGTCACGCGTCCTCCCACGGCTGCCGCTCCCATTCGAGCTCGGCGCCGCCGATCCGGACCAGGTCGCCCGTCGTCACGCCGGCGCGGCGCAACTCGGTGTCGATCCCGAGCTTCGCGAGATCGCGCTGGAAGCGTTCGGCCGATTCCTCGACATCGAAGTTGGTCTGCGCCGCGATCCGCTCGATGCGCTTGCCGCGCACACGGAAGGCACCGTCGGCGTCGCGCTCGACGACGAAGCCGTCGGTCATGGCCTCGATGCGGTGGATGACGACACCCGACGGCTCGGGTGGCGCCTCGAGCTCCTCGGCGGAGGGCAGCAGGTCGGCGACGCGGGCACGGAACGTGTCCAGCCCCTCCCCGGTGGCCGCGGCGATGGCGATCGACTCCTGACCCTCGGCGCGACGCGCGCGTTCGAATGCCGGCCACGCCTCCTGCGCAGCAAGGAGGTCGAGCTTGTTGAACGCCACGAGCATCGGCTTCTCGAGGAGCGCCGGGTCGTGTGCCCGCAGCTCCTCGCGGATGACGTCGTAGTCCCACTCGGGATCACGCGACGACCCATCGACGACGTGGACGAGGACGCGAGTCCGCTCGATATGGCGGAGGAACGCGTGACCGAGGCCGGCCCCGCCCGACGCACCTTCGATGAGGCCAGGAACGTCGGCGATCGTGGGCCTGCGCTCGTCCTCGTCGCCGAGGTCCAAGACGCCGAGGTTGGGCTCGAGCGTCGTGAACGGGTAGTCCGCGATCTTGGGTTGCGCGGCGGTCAAGGCCGCGAGGATCGTGGACTTGCCTGCGTTCGGCAGACCGACCAGCCCGACGTCGGCGATGAGCCGCAGCTCGAGGCGCAGCCAGTGTTCCTCGCCGGGCTCGCCCTTCTGCGCATGACGCGGCGCCTGATGGGTCGACGTCTTGAAATGCGTGTTGCCGAGGCCGCCGCGGCCACCGCGCGCCACGATCGCCTGCTGGCCGGTCGCAACGAGATCGGCGAGGAGCGCGCCAGACTCATCCTCCAGCACGGCAGTCCCGGGCGGGACGTCGAGGATGAGGTCGTCGCCGGCCTTGCCGTGCCGCCTGGCCCGTGTGCCGCGCCCACCCGGGGTCGCCTTGAAGTGGTGCCGGTACTGGAAATCGCGGAGCGTCGTCTGTCCGGGATCGACACGGAGGTGCACCGACCCGCCTCGACCACCGTCGCCGCCGTCGGGTCCACCGCGCGGCACGTGGGCCTCCTTGCGGAAGGTCGCGGCCCCGTCGCCACCATCGCCGGCGCGGACCCAGATCTTCACGCGGTCGAGGAACATCGCGGCCATTCTCGCACGGGCCAACGCCCCGACCCGTTCGCGCGGCGGCCGCGCGCCGCGGACTCCGACGAGGTCCGGGTTAGAGGTAGGCGAGCGGGTTGACCCGGTGGCCGCCGTCCCAGATCCGGCCCTTCCACACCTCGAAGTGGAGGTGCGAGCCGGTGGCGAACCCGGTCGATCCCATGCGACCGACGCGCTGTCCGCGTCCGACGCTCTGACCACGCCCGACCGACACGCTCGACATGTGGTTGTACGTCGTGTACAGCCCGGAGCCGTGGGCGACCCACACCTGGTAGCCACCGCCGTTGTTCTTCCAGCCGGCGAAGATCACGGTGCCGGACGCGCTGGCGAAGATCGGATCACCGGTCGAGCCGTCGATGTCGATGCCGTAGTGGCCGTAGTGGAAGTACTGGCTGATGTGTCGACTGGAGGTCGGCCACGACATGCTGCCGCCGTTGTAGGTCCGCGGCGGGCGAACGCTCGGTCGCGTCCCGGTGTTGCGCGGCTTGACCGGCGACGACACGGTCCTCTTCGGCGGCTTCGGTACGGAGATGCCCTTGCCGAGCGCACCCGGCAGCATCAGGACCTGACCGACCACGAGGTTGCGATCATCGAGGCCGTTCGTAGCCAGGATCTCCTGCTCGGGGACGTCGTACTGGGCCGACAGGGCAGGCAGGGTGTCGAGCGGGGTGACCTCGATCACGAGACCGCTCACGGGCGGGATCCGCAGATGCTGGCCGACGACGAGGCGATCCTTCGCCTTGAGGTCGTTCGCCCACCACAGGGTCATCGTCGAGACGTCGAAGCGGCCGGCGATCTTGGCCAGCGTGTCGCCCGACTTCACGCGGTACGTCTTCATGAGCGCGCTGCCGTCCGGCACCGACGTGTCCACCGCGACCGGCTTGAGCAGCGTGCCGTCGTCGAGGAACGGCCCCGCGACAGTGGCCGCCCTGTCTGCCAGGGCGACCGCGATACCGGCGCGATTGACCGGGTCGAGGTCGTAGGTCGCGGAGCTGCCGATCTCCGTTGGCTCGAGATCCGGGTGCGCGAGGGTCTCGTTGGCTCCACCTTCACCCTGGCCATCGCTCTGGGTGACGTAATCCTCCTCCACGGTGCCGACGTCATCGCCGTCACCCGACCCGGCGATCGCGAGGCGGGGCGCCTTGCCATCGCCCGATGGACCGCCCGTGTCACCGGACGGCCCGCCCGGAGCGACGCTGAGGAACGAGGCGGACAGCAGGATGCCGGCGGCCGCGATGGCCACCACCCGTTCGTGGCCCAGGCCGGCGAACGCGAGCCGGGCCATGCGCGGGAACGCACGCGTCATCGACCGAACCGATCGAATGGACGGTCGATGGAGGGACAACGACGGCAGGACGAACGTCCGCCGTCGTCGCCGGGGGGCGGGATAGACGTGGGCGGATGCCGCCATGTACCCGTATCGCGATCGAGACGCGCGCGTCGACACACGGGGTCGACTGAGGATCGTCATCTCGGTGATCGAGTCGATCGAGGTGCGGCGCACGCGGCCAAGGACGCGCTGGACGCCGACCGACGCATTGAGCAATACGGTCTCCTGACGTGAGGACGAGCCCGGTGCGCTGTGTTGGGGGTAGTGGGCGCTAGTTGGGGGTGGTCGGGGCCCGTCCGGGGTCGCGGTATCGAGGCTGGGGGTCTCTCTTCGCGGCCGCGTCCGACATCACGCCGGACTTACGACATCGCCGCGAAACGTACCACGCACGGAACGGGCGTGGCAAACCTGTTACCTATGAACGACGGGTTTCCGTGGCGTGAACGCATCACTTCTGAGCGTCAGGCGTCCAGATTCTTTGTCAGCGAAGCGAGGAATTCCGCGTTCGATTGCGTCTTCGACAGGCGGTTGAGGAGGATCTCGATGCCCTCGTTCGTCCCGACGGCCGAGAGCATGCGGCGCATCGTCCAGACCATCTTGAGCGTGCCTTCCTCGAGCAGCAGCTCCTCGCGGCGCGTACCGGAGCGCTGGACATCGATCGAGGGGTAGATCCGCTTCTCGGCGAGCTTCCGGTCGAGGATCAGCTCGGAGTTGCCGGTGCCTTTGAACTCCTCGTAGATCACGTCGTCCATGCGCGAGCCGGTGTCGATCAGGCACGTCCCGATGATCGTGAGGGAACCGCCTTCCTCGATGTTGCGTGCCGCTCCGAAGAATCGCTTCGGCGGATAGAGGGCGATCGGGTCGATGCCGCCCGACAGCGTCCGTCCGCTCGGCGGGAGCGCAAGGTTGTATGCCCGAGCCAGCCGCGTGATCGAGTCGAGCAGGATGACGACGTCGCGCCCGGTCTCGACCTGGCGCTTGGCGATCTCGAGCGCCATCTCCGCGACGTGGGTGTGGTTCTCGGTCGGCTCGTCGAACGTCGAGGAGATGACCTCGCCCTTGACGCTGCGGCGCATGTCGGTGACTTCCTCGGGGCGCTCGCCGATGAGCGCGACCATCAGGAGCATCTCGGGGTAGTTGGCGCTGACGCCGTTGGCGATCTGCTTGAGGAGCATCGTCTTGCCGGCCTTCGGCGGGCTGACGATCAGGGCGCGCTGGCCCTTGCCGAGCGGGTTGACGAGGTTGATCAGGCGCTGACTGAGGTTCTTCGGGTCGGTCTCGAGGTTGATCAGCTCGTCGGGATGGACCGGCGTGAGGTCGTTGAAGATCGGCCGGCGGCGGGCCGTGTCGGTGTCGACGCCGTTGACCGCGTCGACCCGGAGCATGCCCCAGTACTTCTCGGCTTCCCGTGGCGCGCGGACAGCACCGGAGATCCGGTCGCCGATGCGCAGGCCGAACCGACGGACCTGGCTGGAGCTGACGTAGACGTCCTCGGGGCTGGGCAGCAGGCCGTGGCGGCGCATGAACCCGAACCCTTCGTCGACGATGTCGAGGATGCCGGTCGCGTAGGCGTGCCCGGCCCGCTCCGTCTGGCGCTGCAGGATCTGGTCGACGAGGTCGTCCTTGCGGTCGCCCGCGGCCGTCACGAGCTCGAGGTCGCGACCGACCTGGCGGAGCTCGTTGACGCTCATCTCGCGCAGGTCGCTGACGTCGAGGTCGTTGCGCTCACGCGCGGCCTCGAGCTCCTGCTGCTCTTCGAACTCGCTGACAGGAGCGCGGAATGAGGAGGATGGGCCGCGTCGACGTGGGCGGCGGTTACGGGAACGCTGGTCTGGGCCTGTGGCGGGCATCTGGCGGGGTCACCTGGGTGTGAAGAGGCGGGACGGACTCGACGGGCCGATCGGCCTGGGTCCGGATCGCTAAGGGGGCCGAGCGGGTGTGCGCGCGGAATCGCTGCCGCAGCGCGGTACCGGTCGGGATACCCGGAGCATAGACGCCGGAGGATTGCTCGTCAACGGGAGATACTGGCCCCATCGCGTCGGGCCGGTGTGGACCTAGCAATGGGGCCACCGGTACGTGACGATGTCGCCATGACCGCCGCCGGCTCCCGTTTCGACTGGCTGCTGTTCGTCGTGCTCGGCTTCCTGTGGGGCAGCAGTTACATGTTCATCAAGATCGGCGTGGATGCCGGGCTGCCGCCGTTCACGCTGGTCGCGCTCCGACTCCTCCTCGGCTTCGCGTTGCTGGCCGCGGTCGTGGCCGCCGCCCGGGAGCACCTGCCGCGTGACCGGACGACGTACCGGCACCTGCTCGTCATGGCCGTGGTCAACATCGTGATCCCGTTCACGCTCATCACCTGGGCCGAGCAGCGGGTCGACTCGACGCTGGCTTCGGTCATCAACGGCGCCGTGCCGATCCTCGTCATCCCGATCGCCGCCCTCGCGCTGCGTGACGAGCCGCTCAGCCCGGGCCGGATCGCGGGTGTCCTCGTCGGGTTCGCGGGTGTGGCAGTGCTGGTCGGCTTCGACCCCGCGGCGACCGCCGGGAGCGATCTCGCCGGCGCGCTGGCGCTCGTCGGTTCGACCGTGTCGTATGCGTGCGGTGCGGTCTATGCGCGCCGCAATGTCCGCGGCCTGCGCCCGATGATCCCGGCGCTGTTCCAGGTCGCGTTCGCCCTCGTGATCGCCGGCGCCATAGCCCTCGCGGTCGATCGGCCGTGGACGCTCCACGTCGAGCCGCAGGCTCTGTTTGCGGTGCTGTGGCTCGGGTTCCTCGGGTCGGGGCTGGCGTATCTCATCTTCTTCCGCCTGCTCGCCCGGCGCGGCGCCGCCGGGACCTCGCTCGTTGCCTACCTGCTGCCGGTCTTCGGCGTCGCGCTCGGGGCGATCTTCCTTCGCGAACCGGTCGATGCTCGCCTGCTCACGGGCCTCGCACTGATCGTGGGCGGGATCGCCCTGGTCAACATGACGGCGGGCCGGCGACCAGTCGGTCGCGCCACCACCCGGGCCGGCGCCGGTCGTCGCCGACAGTCGGAGGATCGTCTGACAATGCGCACCGACATCGGTCTCGATGACCTCGACGGCCTGCTCGACGAGCCGCTGATCGCGGTCCTCGCGACGCGCCGCAAGGACGACACGATCATGCTGTCGCCGGTCTGGTTCGAGTGGCACGAGGGCGGCATCAACATCTGGGTGCCGACACCCGAGGGCGGCAAGGTCGGGCATATCAAGCGGGATCCGCGGGTGACCGTCGTCGTCTCGAACCACGATTGGCCGTACAAGGGCTTCGAGCTGCGCGGTGAGGCGACGGTGTCGACAGAGCCGGACGACTTCTACGGCGCCCTGCGCCGGACGGGGCTGCGCTACTCCGGTCCCGAGGCGGCCGAGCGGATGGTCTCGTCGTACGCGCCTGGTGCCGTCATCCGCATCGAGCCCGGGGTCATCCGGGCGTGGGACTACGCGGACGAGGCCTGACCGCGGCGCGTCGCTGCGCCCGCTGACCGCAGGATATCGGCGAGAAGAGCGACCGCTGGATCCATCCCTTCGACCGACAACCGGCTGTAGCCGAGGACCAACCCGCGGTCGGGCGCGCCGACGAGCGACATGGGCGAGAGCGCCTCGACCCTGACGCCCCGCTCCGCGGCCGCGCGCGCGACCGCCATGTCATCGACCGAGCCCGGCAGTCGGAGGAGCACGTGGAGCCCGGCCGCCGCACCGTCGAGCCGGAGCCCCGGCAGGTGGCGTCCGACGGCGGCCACCAGCGCGTCGCGCCGACGGCGGTAGACCTGCCGCGCGCGGGCCACGTGACGGTCGTACTCGCCGCTCGCGAGGATGTCGGCGAACGCGAGCTGCTCGAGCGCGGGCGAGCCGGAGTCGAGCGCCGACTTCTCTGCCTTCACCTCGGCGACGAGATCGACCGGGACGCTCATCCAGCCGAGGCGGATCCCCGGTGCGAGGGTCTTCGAGGTCGTCCCGATGTGCACGACGCGCTCCGGATCTAGACCCTGGATGGCCCCGATGGCGACCCGGTCATAGCGGAATTCGGCGTCGTAGTCGTCCTCGATGATGAGACGGTCCCGCTCCCGCGCCCATGCGACGAGCGCCGCGCGGCGATCGGCTGCCATGACGGAGCCGGTCGGGAACTGATGGGCTGGCGTGACGAGCACCGCGTCGCCAGCCGAGCGGGAGAGCCGATCCGTCCGCAGCCCGTGGTCGTCGACCGGTGCCGCCTCGAGTGACAGGCCGGCGCTCGCCACGGTCGCCCAGGGCGTCTGGGCGGACGGCGTCTCGAACGTCAGCGTCCGGGCACCGCCGGCGCGCAGAACACGGCTGAGAAGGAAGAGCGCCTGGGTGAAGCCCTGGGTGACGACGATCCGCTCCGGTTCGGTCCGGACCCCACGGACACGGCCGAGGTACTCGCGCAGGGCCAGCCGCAGCTCCGGACGCCCGCGATGGTCGCCGTAGTCGAATGCGGCGTTCGGCGCAGCACGCATCGCGCGCTCCATGGCGCGCAGCCAGGCCCGGCGCGGGAACAGCTCGACGTCCGGCGTCGTGGCGACGAAGTCGATAGGCCAGGTCCGGCGTTCCGTCTCGATGGTCAGCGGGGTGGGCGCGGCGACCGCGACCACCAGCGGCGCCTGCCGCGGCGCGACGGCGAGGTAGCCCTCGGCTGCGAGCTGGTCGTACGTATCGGCGACGACCCCGCGCGAGACCTGAAGATCCGAGGCGAGCCGGCGTGACGATGGCAGCCGCGTGCCGGCCGCCAGGCGGCCCTGCTGGATCGCCTCGCGCAGCGCCATGCGCAGGTTGCGCCGAAGCGAGCCACGCTGCAGCTCGATGTCGAGGAACACGTCGCGCGCACCCGTGGCCGCATCGAAGGCACCGATCGGGACCGTCTCCATGATGCCAGGGATCCTAGCGCGATCACCGCGGTTCGAGCGTGGGACGTACGATGCTGGCCATGCCCGACCCGCGTGCGGTGGATGCCCTTCGCGACTCGCCCGTCGCCGGCCTGATCCGGACGGCGCGGCTGATCGCGATCCTGCGCCAGATCGAGCCGCAGACCCGGCTGCTGGATCTGGTGGATGTCCTGGTCGGCGACGGCGTCCTGGTCATGGAGGTGACGTTCGACTCGCCCAACGCGGCGGAGGATCTCGTTGCGGCGCGCCGGCGGCTCGACGAGGGCGGCCGAGGTGACGTCGCAGTCGGGGCCGGCACGATCCGGACAGCCGATGCGCTCCGGGCCGCGGTCGATGCCGGAGCTGCCTTCGCGGTGAGCCCGACGCTGGATCTGGCCCTGGTGGAGCAGTCGATCGCGCTCGGTCTGCCGATCATCCCCGGCGCGTACTCGCCGACGGAGATCGACCTCGCATGGCAAGGCGGCGCGACCTTCGTGAAGATCTTCCCGGCGTCCAGCCTGGGTCCGGCGCACGTGCGCGAGATGCGCGGTCCGTTCCCGGACATCGAGGTGATCGCGACCGGCGGCGTCGACGCGTCCTCCGCGGCCGCGTTCCTGCGGGCCGGCTGCGTCGCGGTCGGGGTGGGCAGCGCGTTGACGAACGCTGACCCAGCCGCGCGTCGGGCGCTCATCGCGGCCGTCAGTCCCTGATGGCTCGCCTGGCTGGCCGAGTCGTGCTGATCACCGGATCGACGGGCATCGGCGCTGCGACCGCTGAGCGCGCGGCCGCTGAAGGCGCGTCGGTGTTCGTCGTGTCACGCAGCGCCGAGCACGCACGAACGCTGGCGGAGCGACTCCCGAGCGCAGGATGGGCCGAGGCCGACCTGACCGACGAGGTCGCGGTCGATCGCGCGGTGACGGCGAGCCTGGAGCGGTTCGGGCGGATCGACGGGCTGTTCTCGGTGGCTGGCGGGAGCGGCCGGCGTTTCGGCGACGGGCCGATCCACACGGTCACAGGCGAGGCGTGGGAGGCGACCGCCGCGCTCAACCTGCGCAGCCAGGTTCTCGTGTGCAGTCGGGTCGTGCAGGCGATGCGTGACCAGCCGGCGGACGCCTCGGGGATGCGTGGGTCGATCCTGCTCCTCGGCAGCATCACGACTGAGGCACCGGTCCCCGAACTCTTCGGCACGCACGCCTACGCGGCCGCGAAGGGCGCGCTGAGCGCGCTGATGACGACGATGGCAGCGACATACATCGGGGACCGCATCCGTGTGAACCTCGTCGCCCCGTCGCTGACCGCGACGCCGATGGCCGCTCGGGCCGCGGCGGATCCGCACATCCTTGAGTACGCGGCGCGGAAGCAGCCGCTCGCGGGTTCGATGCTCGATCCGGACGAGGTCGCCAAGGCCGCGATCTACTTCCTGTCGGATGAATCGCGAGCAGTGACCGGGCAGTCGCTGGCCGTCGACGGCGGCTGGTCGATCGTGTCCACGACCGCCGAACCGAAGCAGAAGGCGAGGGAGTCGAAGGGATGACCGCTTGACCGAAGGGCTTCGGACCAGCGTCGTCGGGTCGCATGCGCGCCCGTCGTGGTTCGTGGCAGGGATCGCGGCCGCGGAGCGCGGCGAATTCGGGCCGGTCGATCTCACTGAGATGCTGGACGATGCGGTCGACCTGGCGCTGCGCGATCAGGAGGACGCCGGCATCGACCTCGTCAGCGACGGCGAGATGAGGCGTGCGGGCTTCTTCACCGCCGAGTTCTACCGGCACGTGACCGGTGTCCGGGCTCTCCCCGCAGATCGGGTCCTCGGGGCGGGCGGCCACGACCAGCAGCACCGGTTCGAGGTGCTCGAGCCGATCACGGCGCCCGAGGGGCTCGGCGTGGTCGAGGAGTTCCGATACGCCTCGGGACGCGCCACCCGGCCGCTCAAGGTCACGTTGCCAGGGCCGTACACCCTGTCCGGCCGCCTGCGGACGGGGCCGGGCGAGGTGTACCGCGAACGCGATGCGGCGGCCGAGGCGTTCGTCCCGATCCTGCGCGCCGAGCTCGAGGGGCTCGTCGGGGCGGGTGCCCGGCACATCCAGATCGACGATCCGTCGCCGGCCATCCATCCGGATGCCCCATCCGATTTCGCCGCGCTGTTCAACGCGGCGGTCGCGCCGATCGTCGGCAAGGTCCGGCTCGGGGCGCACCTGTGTTTCGGCAATTACCTCGGGCGGCCGCTGGCGCGCCGCACCTACCGGCCGGTGCTCGAGGCGATGCTCGGGTTCGACGTCGACGAGCTTGTGCTCGAGTTCGCAAACCGGGAGATGGCCGAAGTCGAGATCCTCGGCGAGATCGCCACGGCCGGAAGGGACGTGGCGGCCGGCGTCGTCGACGTGAAGAACTACTACATCGAGACGCCGGAGGACGTCGCCGAGCGCATCGACGCGGTCCTCGCGGCCGGCGTGCCAGCCGAGCGGCTGACGCTCGTCCCCGATTGCGGTTTTAGCCAGACCGCCCGCTGGGCGACGCTCGCCAAGCTCCGCGCGCTGGTCGCCGGGCGCGACCTCGTGCGCGGCCGGACGACCTGAAGGAGGGACCGTGGAGAGCCACCGCATCTCGCTGCTCGGCACCGGGCTGATCGGCGACTTCTACACGATGACCCTGCACGGCCAGCGCAGCCGCGACCGGGTCCAGGTCGTCTACTCGCGCAGCGAGGCGCGCGCCAGCGCGTTCAAGGAACGCTGGGGGATCCCGGAGTCGACCACCGACATGGCGGCCGCGGTGAACCACCCAGACACCGACGTCGTGATCGTCGGGCTGCCGAACTTCCTCCACGAGGAGGCGGTCACATTGGTCGCCCAGGCGGGCAAGGCCGTGCTGTGCACCAAGCCGCTCGGCCGGAACGCAGAAGAGGCGAAGCGGATGCTCGAGGCCGTCGAGTCGGCCGGGGTCTTCGCGGGGTACCTGGAGGACCTCGTCTACACGCCCAAGACGCTCAAGGCCATCGCGGCCGTCGAGAGCGGGGCGGTCGGGAACGTGACGTGGGTCCGGTCGCGCGAGACGCATCCCGGCCCGCACTCGGCGTGGTTCTGGGATGGCCGGCTGACCGGTGGCGGCGCGATCATCGACCTCGGCTGCCACTGCATCGAGATCATCCGCAACTTCGTCGGCAAGAAGAACCGGCCGGTCGAGGTCATGTGCCACACGGACACCCTCGTCCATCCGATCAGCGATGAGGACAACGCGATCGCGCTGATCAAGTTCGAATCGAGCGCGATCGGCCAGTTCGAGGTGAGCTGGACGTTCCGCGGTGGGATGGACCTGCGTGACGAGGTGGCCGGCACGCACGGCACGATCTGGCTGAACCACTTCCTGCGGACCGGGTTCGAGATGTTCACCGCGGGTGGCGGCAGCGGCTACGTCGCCGAAAAGGCGGAGTCCGCGGCGGGCTGGCTGTTCCCGGTCGGCGACGAAGCGTCCGAGCTCGGCTATGTCGACATGTTCAGCGACATGTTCCGGGCGATGGAGGATGGGTCGTCGCCGCGCGAGACGTTCTATGACGGCTATGTCGTCAATGCGGTCATGGACGCGTGCTATCGGTCGGCGAAGAGCGGTCGCTGGGAGCCGGTCGACATGGAATGGCGCGGCGGCTCCACTGCGCGGATCGCGTCATCGCCGGAGACGTTCGAGGGGCAGACCGTCATCAAGCGCGAGATCCTGCCGGACGGGCGCCACAAGCTGATCCTCAAGGACGAGTCCTCAGGCGACTTCACGGACCGGATCGTGACGGGCGGCTGAGGGAGACGGCGCGACGTCGGCTGAGAAGGCGCGGGGCCGATTCCGTCCGACCTTGGATCCTGCTTCCGGGTCGGGATTCTGCTGGGATCAGACGTTCGCGGCGTAGATGCGGCATAACACGGCCGATCGGGTCTTTCAGGGCGACCGCGGTAGCTGGATCGTGCACGAACCCATGCCTTGGACAGCCTCGGAGCTGCCCTTACGGCCCGGGAACCCATCAGTCGTCTGATGGGGGCAGAAATGAGGGGCACACGGCACAGCCGGATGGGATCGCCGCGGCATGCGCCCGATCGGCAGCGCGCCACTGAGCGCGACATTGTCGCTGTGAGCGACACGATCCGGACCAGCCGTGCAAGATCGATCTCCCAGACGACGGTCTAGTGCATCCCGGGCGAGCGGCGCGTCGAGCGGCGCGTCGAGAAGGCGCGGCCCTCAGCCGGCGCGCGCCAGGTCCAGGTCGGCCGCGGCGGTGGGATCGCCGGCCTCCAGCCAGCGGCCGATCGACGCGCGCGAGAAGAGCTGGTCCACGACCATCGCCGACGCGCCGATCACGCCGGCCAGCCCGCCGAGCGACGAATGGGCGATGCGCAGGTCGCGCGTCGCCAGGGGCAGCGAGCGCCGGTAGACCGTCTCGCGGATCGACGCGATGAACAACTCCGGGCTGTTGGCCACGCCCCCGCCGATCACGATCAGCGACGGGTTGAAGAAGTTCACGACGCTCGCCAGCATCGACCCGACCCGCCGGCCGGCCGACTGGAGCAACGCCACTGCGACCGGGTCGCCGAACGACGCGGCCCGCGCGACGTCTTCGGCGCTGACGGAGCCCGTCTGGTCGAGCGCAAGGGCGAGTCGCGGACTGGTCCCCGCCGTCGCGGCGGCCTCACCGGCGCGTCCCAGCGCGGCGCCGCCCGCGTACGCCTCGAGGCAGCCCACGTTGCCGCAGCGGCACACCACCGATTGCTCGTCCGAGACCTGGATGTGACCGACGTCGCCGGCACTCCCCTGCGCGCCGCGGTGGAGCCGGCCGTCCGAGATGATCCCGGCGCCGATGCCGGTCCCGACCTTGATGACGACGACGTTGTCGTGACCGGCGGCCACGCCCGAGCGCCATTCGCCCAGCGCGAGCAGGTTCACATCGTTGTCGACCCAGACCGGAGCCCCGTACCGAGCGGCGAACCGCTCGCGGATCGGGTAGCCGTCCCAGCCCGGCAT
This sequence comes from uncultured Chloroflexia bacterium, assembly GCA_963780425.1. Classification (GTDB taxonomy): domain Bacteria; phylum Chloroflexota; class Limnocylindria; order Limnocylindrales; family CSP1-4; genus SPCO01. The sequence continues at coordinate 252,272 of CAWABZ010000005.1, forward strand.
GATCGGGGGCGAGATTGGCCGGCCGGACCCGAACTCGACCGGACCAGGAACGCCGATCCCGACGCCCCACAATCGCCCGGGAACGCCCTTGGCGGTCGAGAGCAGGAGGTCGAACAGCGCGTCGACGCGATCGAGCCCCGCCTCGGGTCCGTCCTCGATCCGCGCGGGCTCGTCGTGATGGCCGAGGATCCGGCCGTCGAGGGTCGTGAGTGCGACGTCGATGCTTGTCGCCCCGAGGTCGGCGACGAGCAGGTGACCGGCCGTCGCCCGGAATGCCAGCTGGCGCGGTGGGCGGCCGCCGGTGCTTGGCCCGACCGGGCCTTCCGCCACCAGCCCGCGGTCGATCAATTCGCCGACGCGGCGGGCGACGATCGCCCGCCCGAGCCCGGTGCGCTCGACGAGCTCGGAACGCGACCGCGAGCGTCCGAGCCGGATCTCGTCCAGGACGGTCACGAGATCGTCGAGCACTTCGTCGGGCAGCGGGGCCGGGGCCGGCTGGTTCGGACCGTCGTTCACGCGGGGATGATACGCGCGCCTTCGGCCCGTGACCCACTTTTGCACTTGACACGTCAAAGTACGATCGTCCGCGAACGGAAGAGCGTTGACCCGGTTGCGACCGGAGCAGTAGCATCCCCAGCAGCCATCTAGACGGTCTAGACCGATGCGCCAGGCAGGAGGAGCCCGACGCCCATGGCCAACCTCGCATCGATCGGCGCCGCCGTCATCGGCACGGGCTTCATCGGCACGGTCCACGTGGAGGCCCTCCGCCGGATCGGCGTGAACGTGCTCGGCGTGCTCGGCAGCACCCCGGAACGTGGAGCCGCGCGGGCCGATGCCCTTGGCGTCCCGAACGCCTACGCGTCGCTTGACGACCTCCTCGCCGACGATCGCGTGAAGGTCGTGCATGTGACCTCCCCCAACGACCTGCACGTCCCGCAGGCGCAAGCCGCGCTGATGGCCGGCAAGCATGTGGTGTGCGAGAAGCCGCTCGCCATGTCGGCCGACGAGTCGGCCGAGCTCGTGGCCCTCGCGGCCGAGACCGGGCTCGTCAACGCCACGAACTTCAACATCCGCTACTACCCGCTCAACCAGCACGTGCACGAGCTCGTCTCGGACGGCGGCCTCGGTCAGGTCAGGCTCGTGACGGGCCGCTATTTCCAGGACTGGCTGCTCCTCGACAGCGACTGGAACTGGCGGCTCCAGCCGGACCGGGGTGGTGCGCTGCGGGCGGTCGGGGACATCGGTTCGCACTGGCTCGACCTGATGACCTTCGTGACCGGCCAGCGCGTCGCGTCGGTGATGGCCGAGCTGACCACATTCATCGGGACACGCCACGAACCGACCGGGCCGGTGGAGACGTTCTCGACGGACCGCTCCACGGACACCGTCGAACGACCGATCGGGACGGAGGACACCGCCGCCATCCTGCTGCGCTTCGACGGCGGCGCGCGGGGCGCCGTGAACATCTCCCAGATCAGCCCCGGTCGGAAGAACTCGCTCGTCTACGAGATCGACGGGTCCGACGCAGCGTGGTCGTGGGACAGCGAGCAGCCCGACCAGGCGTGGATCGGTCATCGCGAGCGTCCAAACGAGATCCTCATCCGCAACCCGGCCCTGATGGGTGCCGCGGGGCAGGCCGCGTCGGCCCTGCCGGGCGGCCATGTCGAAGGTTTCTTCGACACGTTCTGCGCCCATTTTCGGGCCGTGTACGCCGACGTGGTAGCCGGGCGGCCCTCCTCCCCGCCCGGCTACCCGACCTTCGCCGACGGCCACGACGAGATGCTCGTCGGCGAGGCGATCGCTCGCAGCGCCCGCGAGGGTCGCTGGGTCGACGTCGAACGACCAGGCGCCGGGGGACCGGCAACACGCCCCGTCCCCACGGGCATCGCCCGATGAGGCTCGGGCTGCTGACCGCGCCCTTCCCCGAGACGCCGCTGATGGACGTCGTCGACTGGACCGCGGCCAACGGCTTCGAGAGCATCGAGATCGCGTGCTGGCCGCGCGCCGACGGAGCGGTCCGACGCTACGCAGGCACGTCGCACATCGACGTTGCGAACCTGTCTGCCGCGCAGGCAACGGAGCTCGCCGGTGAGATCGCCTCGAAGGGCCTCGCGATCTCCGGGCTGGGCTACTACCCGAACCCGCTCAACCCGGACCCAGAGCATCGCGAGCGCGTGATCGGACATCTCAGGAACGTCATCGCGGCCGCCGAGAAGATGGACGTCCCGTTCGTCAACACGTTCATGGGCGCCGACGCCGCGAAGAACCAGGACGACAACTGGGAGGAGGCGCTGCGGGTCTGGCCGGACATCGTCGCGTTCGCCCAGGACCACGGGCGGAAGATCACGATCGAGAACTGCCCGATGTTGTTCAGCTACGACGAGTGGCCGGGCGGGCACAACCTCGCCACGACACCGCGCATCTGGCGGCGGATCCTCGAGCACTGGAGCGGGACGATCGGGCTCAACTTCGACCCGTCGCATCTGATCCTCCAGATGATCGACATCCCGCGGTTCATCCGGGAGTTCGGGCCGCACATCCTCCACGTCCAGGCCAAGGACCTGCTCATCGATCGCGAAGGCCTCTACGAGCGGGGCGTGTTTTCCATGGGGATGGGCTGGCAGATCCCGCGCTTGCCGGGTCTCGGCGACGTCGAATGGGCACCGCTGTTCGCGGCCCTGTGGCGGGCCGGCTACGACGGCGACGTGATCATCGAGCACGAGGACCGCGACTTCGAGAACACTGACGACCGGATCAAGCGCGGCTTCCTGATCGCCCGCGACGTCCTCAGGCCATACATCAAATGACGATCGACTTCGACGCACCTGACCGAGCGCGACATCGCGAAGGCGATCGATCATTCGCTGCTGCGCCCCGAGCTCGACGACGCGTTCATCGAGGACGGCTGCCGGCTGGCTGCCGAGTACGACGTCGCCTCCGTCTGCGTCCGCCCCGTCGACGTGGTCCGGGCATCGGCGCTTCTTCACGACACCGACGTCGCCGTCGGCACGGTCATCGGTTTCCCCCACGGTGGCCAGCCGACGGCGACGAAGGTGTTCGAGGCGCAGCCAGGCGCTCGAGGACGGAGCGACCGAGCTCGACATGGTCATCCAGATCGGGGCGCTCAAGTCGGGTCGCGACGCTGATGTCGGGGCCGACATCGCGGCAGTCGTCGACGTCGCTCACGCCGCCGGCGCCATCGTCAAGGTGATCTTCGAGAATGCATACCTGACCGACGACGAGAAGATCCGGGCATGCCAGCTGTCCGAAGCAGCCGGCGCCGACTTCGTCAAGACGTCGACCGGCTTCGCCCCGGGCGGGGCGACACACGACGATCTGCGGCTGATGCGCGCCAACACCTCACCCCACATCCAGGTCAAGGCGGCCGGTGGGGTCCGCACGCTGGACGCGCTGCTCGACGTCATGGCCCTGGGCGTGACCCGCGTCGGCGCGACCGCGACGAAGACGATCATCGACGACTTCCGCGCGCGCAAGACCGGCCGCGCTCCGGCGGCGGTCGCCGGTGGCGCCGAGAGCAGCGGCTCGTATTGATGAGCGCAGCGACCTCCGTGCCGGTCCTCGCCTGGATGGACGAGGGACGCTCGGTGCTCGACCGACTCGCGACGACACAGGCTGACGCGATGGAACAGGCGAGCCAGTGGTGTGCCGACGCGATCGCGTCCGATGGCCTCGTCCACCTCTTCGGGACGGGCCACTCGCGCATCCCGGTGGAAGAGATGTTCCCGCGCTACGGCTCGTATCCGGGGTTCAACCCCATCGTCGAGCTATCGATGACGTTCCATACGCAGGTGGTCGGCGCGAACGGTCAGCGCCAGGCGATGGCGATCGAGCGGATGCCCGGACTGGCCGAGGTGATCCTCTCGAACTTCCATTTCGGCCCGCGCGACGTGATGATCGTCTTCTCGGCGGGTGGGTCGACCGCGGTCCCCGTCGAGATGGCGCGCGGTGCACGAACTCGCGGACTGCGCGTCGTCGCTGTAACCTCGCTCGCGCAAGCGGTGGAGGAGGACCCGGATCTCGTGTCCGGGCGGCGCCTGGCCGACGAAGCCGACCTCGTCATCGACTTGTGTACGCCACATGCCGACGCGCTGATCGCCATCGATGGCGTCGACACCCCGGTCGGCCCGGGTTCGACGCTCGCGGCGGTCGCCGTCGCCAATAGCATCAAGGTGCGGACTGCCCAGCTCCTCGCGGAGCGGGGCGCTTTGCCGCCGACCATCACCCGAGCCTCGGTCGTCGGCGCCGAGCGCTCGCGGGCGTTGTTCGATGCCGCATACCAGGAGCACGCGCGACGGATCGCTCGGGCCCTCACCGGGGAGGGGTGATGGCCACGGGTACCACGCGGAGGAGGTGGCGCCGATAGAGAGCATCGACCGACTTCCACCCAAGGACAGTCAGTCAGTCATTTCGACGACGCGACCAGATCGGCGCGTCGGTCGTAGAGGAGGAGAACGGATGATCAACGGATCCACGCACAAGCGGCTGCTCGGCCTGGCAGCGATCGCGGTCCTCGCGGTCGCGTGCTCGAGCCCGGGCGCGGCGACGACGGCACCCAGCGCCTCGGCGCCGGCGGCGTCCGCGCCGGCCGCCTCGGAGTCCGCGTCGGCCTCGGCCGCCGCCCAGTACAAGATCGGCTACTCGAACGGCGGCGGCGTCGGCAACGGCTTCCGTGAGGAGCAGGTCTGCACGGCCAAGGCCGAGGCACTCGCTTCGGGCCAGGTGTCGCAGCTGACGACGATCCACCGCAACACGGACGCAGCCGGCCAGCTCCAGGACATCCGTGACCTGATCGCCGCAGACGTCGACGCGATCGTGTTCAACCCGAACGATCCAGCCGCCCTCAACCCGGCGCTGGAGGAGGCGAAGGCCGCCGGCATCCCGACCATCTCGGTCGACGCCTACGTCACGAACCCCGACACCTACAACCTGTACAACAACCAGATCGAGTACGCGAAGCTCGGCGCCAAGTGGCTGTTCGATCAGCTCGGCGGCGAGGGCACCGTGTACTACATGCGCGGTCTCGCCGGCCATCCGGCCGACAGCGACCGCGACATCGGGTTCAAGGAAGTCCTCAAGGACTATCCGAACATCAAGGTCGTCCCGAATGCCGATGGCGTCGCCACCGGCTGGGATCCCGCGACCACGACCACGCTGATCAACGACTTCCTCGCGAGCGGCCAGTACGACAGCATCCAGGGCATCTGGACGTCGGGCATGGACTCACAGGTCGTCGACGCCATCAAGGGCGCCAACAAGCCGTTCGTGCCGATCGTCGGTGCGGACCTCGGGGCGTTCGTCAACCAGCTTCTGACCGAGACGGACCTCAAGGGCGCCGCGGTCACCAACACCGCCGCCGTCGGCGGAGCGGGCGTCAACCTGGCGCTCAAGATCCTGAACGGCGAGACGCCGCAGACGGACCCGTCGGCCACCCAGCCGAACACGGTCCTCCTGAAGCCGGTCCTTGCCGACAACACGAGCGACACCGGCAAGACGACGCTCGAGTCGTGGCAGGTGGACGGGCTCGATCCGCTGTGGCCGCTTGGGCTGCAGATCGAAGGCTTCACCACGTACACCCCCGAGCAGGCCGTCGCCTGCAAGGGCCCGGGCGAGTAAGCCAGCGCTAGCTGCTCCGCAGGGGACGTCGGCACCGCCGGCGTCCCCTGCAGCCTACCCAGGGGACCCATGACGGTCACCACGGACTACCTGCTCGAAGCGAAAGACGTCGCGAAGACCTACGGCGCGGTCGTGGCGCTGCGGTCGGCCTCCCTGGCCGTGCGCCCGGGCGAGGTCCACGCGCTGATGGGCGCCAACGGCGCCGGCAAGAGCACGCTCGTCAAGATCCTCACCGGGGCGGTCCAGCCCGACGGCGGCACGATCGCCGTCGCGGGCAAGCGATGGGTCGCCCGCTCGCCGGCCGAGGCCCGTCACGGCGGGATCATCTCGGTCTATCAGGAACCGGCACTCATCCCCGATCTCGACATCCGGTCCAACCTGCGGCTCACCGAGACGCCGCTCGAGCCGTTCCGCCACTGGCTCGCCGAACTGGGCCTGAGCGACCTCGACCTCTCGGATGTCGCTCGCCAGGTGCCCCTCGCCTCGCTGCGCATCATCGATCTCGCGCGGGCGATGGCCATCGAGCCGGCGGTCCTGATGCTCGATGAGATGACGGCCGCACTTCCCGCGAACCTCACCGAGCGCGTGCTCGAGGTCATCGGTCGGCGCAAGGGCGGTGACAGCTCGGTGATCTTCATCTCGCACCGCATGATCGAGATCGCCGCCGTCTGCGACCGGGCGACCGTCCTGCGCGAGGGCGCGACGGTCGGTGTCGTCGACGTCACGCACGGCTCGGAGGAACGCATCGTCGAGCTGATGCTCGGCCAGATCGTCGAGGACCTGGCGGCCGCCGAAACGCGGGGAGTCGTCAGGGCGGCAGATGTCCCGGCCCGGATCTCGGCGCGCGGCCTGGCCGCGGGCACGAAGCTGCAGGACGTCTCGTTCGACCTGTACCCGGGCGAGGTCCTCGGTGTCGTGGCGCTCGAGGGCCAGGGACAGGACGAGCTCTTCGACATCCTGGCCGGGTCGGAGCGCCCGAGCGCAGGGGAGCTGCAGGTCGACGGGACCGCGGTGTCCTTCCGCCACCCGGCCGATGCCATCCGCGCCGGCCTCGTCTACGTCCCGGCAGACCGGGCCGAGGCGCTCCTGATGCAGCGCTCCGTGCGGGAGAACATCGCGCTGCCGTTCACGACTCGCCTCCGTCGCTGGGGACCGATCGACCTCGGCGCGGAGCGCACCAAGGTCGACAAGGCGATCGCCACGCTGCAGATCGATACGCGAGCGACGGGTGAGGTGCGCCGGCTGTCCGGTGGCAACCAGCAGAAGGTGACGATCGCCCGGTGGGTCGCCGGTGGCGTGCGGACGATGCTGTGCTTCGACCCGACCCGCGGCATCGATATCCGCACCAAGCACCAGATCTATCTGTTGCTGCGCGAGCTGGCCGAGTCGGGCGCCGCGGTCCTGCTGTACACCTCGGAGCTCAAGGAGGTCCAGCTCGCCTGCGACCGGGCGATCGTCATCTTCGGCGGTCGGGTCGTCGCCGAGGTTGCCGCGGCCGACGCCGACGAGCCTGCCCTGCTCCGGGCCGCGTACAACCTCAAGTCGGATGCGGCGATGCCCGAGGAGGTCGCGGCCGAGGTGGTCGCCGCAGAGGCGGAGGCGACCGGCGGATCCGAGGGACCGGAGCCGCACGTCGCGAACCCAGCCGACACCGACGTGCCGAGGAGCGACGGATGACCGCCGCGACCACTCCCGTCGAAGACGTGCGCGCGAAACCGGCCGAGGCGATCGCCGACTGGCTGCGCCGCAATGCGTGGACGCTCGGTCTCCTCGGATTCTTCGTGCTGCTGCTCCTCATCACTCGGATGATCCAGCCGACCTACGGCGTCACCGGCGTCCAGGGTCTGGCGATCTCGGTCCTGCCGCTCGCCCTCGCGGCAGTCGCGCAGGCGATCGTGGTGATCTCGGGCGGGATCGACCTGTCGATCGGCTCGATGATGGCCCTGACCAGCGTCGTCTCGGCCGCCCTGATGCTGAACCAGTCGGAGCCGTTCGGGGTCGCGGTGGTCGTGGGCGTCCTGCTCCTCGGGATCCTGCTCGGCGCGATCAACGGCACGCTCGTCGTGATCACTCGCGTCCCCGATATCGTCGTGACGCTGGCGATGTCGTTCGTGTGGGCCGGCGCCGCCCTGCTCGTGCTTCAACGCCCGGGCGGCGGTTCCGCGAAATGGCTCAAGGACCTCGTGATCGGGTCCGTCGGCAACGAATGGATCCCCAAGGCCGCCATCGCGCTGATCGTCGTCGTTGCGCTGATCTGGATCCCGATCAGCCGGTCGCGGACGGGCCTTTCCCTGTATGCCATCGGCAGTAACCGGCTGGCGGCGTTCCGAAGCGGGGTGTCGGTGGGCCGGACCAAGGTCATCGCCTATGTCCTGACGGGGCTGTTCTCCGCGTTGGCGGGCCTGAGCCTCACCGCCAGCACCGGCATCGGCACGCCGGTGCCCGGGCCCTACACGCTGCTGAGCGTGGCTGCGGTGGTCCTCGGTGGCGTCAGCCTGGCGGGCGGCCGGGGCGGCGTGTTCGGCCCGATCGTGGCGGTCCTCGTGCTGGCGCTGATCCGGACGGACATGACCTTCCTGCGGATGAATACCAACCTCGCGACGGTCGCGCAGGGGATCATCCTGATCGGCGTGGTCATGCTCGGTAGCCTCATCCAGATCCGGCGGAGCCGGATATGAGCGCGACGACAGACGCGCCCCAGGCAGGCAGCCCGCGCATGTCAGCGTCGAGCTTGCGTCGACTGGTGCGCGACCGCCCGATCATCCCGCTGATCGTCCTGCTCGGCGTCCTCGTGGTGGTGAGCGAGCTCGTGCGGCCGGGCCTCGTCTCGACCCAATGGGTCGGCACGATCATGCGGGCGGCCGTGCCGCTGGCGATCCTTGCCGGCTGCCAGACCCTCACGATGCTGACGGGCGGCATCGACCTGTCCGTCGGCGCGGTGGCGTCCATGACCGGGTTCGTGCTCGCGACGCTCGTCGGTGGCCCAGGACTCGGCGTCGGCATCCTGGTGGCGCTCGTCGCGGCCGTCCTTTGCGGCGCGGTCACCGGCATCGGCGTCGGCGTCTTCCGCGTCCACCCGCTGATCATGACGCTCGGGATGGGCCTGGTCGTGCTGGGCCTCGCCAATGTGTGGCAGCTCCAGATGGTCCAGACCGGCTCGGGCGTCCCCGGGAGCTTGCGGACACTGGGGAGTGGTGCGTTCCTCCAGATCGTGCCGTACAGCCTGGTGGTCTTCGTGCCGCTGGCTGCCCTCATCCTGCTCGGCCTCCGACGGACCGGCTACGGCCGGCTGCTGTACGCGATCGGTGACAACGAGATCGCTGCGCGCCTGTCGGGCGCCCGATCGTGGCAGGTGCTCGTCCTGCTCTACATCCTCTCGGCCGTCCTGGCCGGGATCGCAGGCTTCCTCATCTCGGGCCTGACCAACGTCGCGAGCGTGACTCTTGCGGACAGCTACGTGCTGCCATCGGTCGCGGCCGCGGTGATCGGCGGCACCTCGATCATGGGCGGCCGGGGCGGCTTCGGCGGGACGATCGTCGGCGCGCTCATCCTCACGGTGGTCGGCTCGCTCTTGACGTCGCTGGGCTACCCGGAGGCCGTCCGCCAGATCCTGTACGGCGCGATCATCGTGGTCGTAGCGGCGGCATATACGCGGGTGACCGGCGAGACCTGATGGAGCGGACAGACCGCCCATCCCCGACCCGCCACCTCGGTCTCGATCTCGGGGGCACCAACATCAAGGCGGTCGTCGTCGAGCACGAGGGCGACGACTGGCGCGTCCTCGACCGGGACCAGGTCCCGACACCTGTCGCAGAGGGACCCGACCGGGTCGTCGCACGCCTTGCGGAGGTCGGCGCCGAAGCCATCGGCCGCTCCCCGGGCGTCTCAACGGTAGGGATCGGGATCCCGGGGCTATACGACCCGGCCACTGGAACCACCCGGTTCCTCGTCAACATCCGGGGCGCCTGGGCGGGAAAGGCCGTGGCCGGGCCCGTCGGCGAGGCGCTGGGGTTGCCGGCGGCGCTCATCAACGACGCCCGCGCGTTCGGCCTGGCGGAGCTCCGCCTGGGTGCCGCCCGGAACGCGTCCTCGATGATCGGTTTCACGCTCGGCACCGGGGTCGGCGGCGTCATCGCCATCGACGGCCGGGTCTACCAGGGTCACGACGGCACGGGCGGCGAGCTCGGCCACCAGACGATCGACCCCGATGGGCCGTGGTGCGGCTGCGGCAACCGCGGTTGCCTCGAGGCCTTCACACGGGCCGACCAGATCGCGGCGATCTGCGGGACCGCCACGGCGGAGGAGGCTTTCGATAGGGCGCACGCCGGCGACGCCCGGGCAGCCGAGGGCATCGCCCAGATCGGGCGCTACCTCGGCATCGGCATCGCCAGCATGATCGTCGTCATGACGCCGGATCGGGTGGTCCTCGGGGGTGGCGTGGCCGCGGCGGCCGACCTGCTGATGGGTCCCATCCACGAGGAGCTACGCCGACGCGTCCACACGACCTCGCTCGACGCGGTCACCGTCGTCACCGCGGAGCTCGGCACCTGGGCCGGTGGGATCGGCGCAGCGATCCACGGCGCGGAACAGGCCGCGGCGACGGACCGACACCCCGCGCCCGAACAGGTGCACACGCAGTGACCGAGCCCGGCTACCAGCCTCAATACCGCCAGATCGAGCAGGCCCTCCGCGAGCGGATCGCGACCCTTGCGCCCGGCGCGCGACTGCCCTCGGACAGCGACCTCTGCGCCGAGTTCGGCGTCAGCCGCATGACCGCCCGGAACGCCATGGAACGGCTGGCGGCCGACGGGCTGATCCGGCGCGAGCCGGGTCGCGGGAGCTTCGTCACGACACCGCCCGTCCACCGGCGGACGAATCGGCTGATGACGTTCTCCCAGGAGATGCGCAGGACCGGACGGGTCCCGACTTCGCTTCTGCTGACGCGGGCGATCCGCCCATCGACCACCAGCGAGGCCGTCAACCTCGGTATCCCGGCGCACCAGCCGGTCGTCCATCTGCATCGATTGCGTCAGGCGGACGGCGAGCCGATCGCCCTCGAATCGACGGTCTTGATCGCAGCCTGCGCCGACGCGGTGATGAGCGCCGACCTCGAGGCGGGCTCGTTGCACGAGACGCTCGCCCGCGCGGGAATCGTGCTCCACCGCGGGACCGGCACGATCTCTGCCGCCGCGGCGACCGCCGAGGACGCGCGGCTGCTCGCTGCGCGCACCGGCGATCCCCTGCTTGTCGAGCGGCGGGTGATCGTCGACATGCACGGTCGGCGGGTCGAGGCGACCGAGTCGCGCTACGTCGCCGACCGTTATGGGCTCGACGTCCAGTTCGACGTGGAAGCGCCCGACCTCGACGCGCAGCGCGCCGTCGAGTCGTGACCTCCCGGGCCGACTGATGACCATCGGGCAAACAGTCGTCGGTCGGTTGGTGCTCGGCTACGGGGTCACGCCCGGCCGCCTGTCGATCGAGGACGGCATCATCACGGCGGTCGAGACCGACAGCTCCGACGTCCCGGCAGACGCGCCGTACGTTTCCCCGGGATTCGTGGACGTGCACGTTCACGGCTGGGGCGGCCACGACGCCATGGGCGACAGGGCCGCGCTTGATGGGATGGCCCGGGCCCTGTTGCGCCGCGGCGTGACGTCGTTCCTGCCGACCGCGGTCACGGCTCCACTCGACGATCTCGTCGCTTTCGCCGATCGCGTCCGGGCGTGGTTGCCGAACGCACCCGCCGACGGTGCTCAACCGCTGGGGTTCAACCTCGAGGGCCCATTCCTGGCACCCGCGCGGCGGGGTGCCCACGCCGAGGCCCACCTCCGCTCGCCGGCCTCGGCCCCGCGCGAGATCCTCGAGCCACTGGTCGACGGGCTGCGGCTCCTGACCCTCGCCCCGGAACTGCCAGGCGCGATGGACCTGATCGGCTGGCTGGACGCGCAGGGCATCGCGGTATCGATGGGGCATTCCGCGGCCGACGCTGAGGTGACGTGGGCTGGGTACGCGTCCGGTGCGCGATCGACGACGCACCTGTTCAACGCGATGACGGGTGTTGACCATCAGTCGCCGGGAGTCGCCGTCGCAGCGCTGCTCGACGACGACGTCTTCGTCGAGCTCATCGCAGACGGGATCCACGTCCATCCCGGGGTTTGGCCGCTTATCACCCGGCTCAAGCCGCCCGAACGGCTTCTGCTCGTGAGTGACGCTCTAGCAGTGGCCGGTACATCCGACCGTCGCGGGCGGGTCGGCGGTCTGGATATCGAGGTCCACGACGGTCGTGCCACCCTGGCGGGCACGTCGACCCTGGCGGGGTCGGTCATCGCGCTCGACAGCGCGGTCCGGAACCTGGCGGCGGCGGGGGTCCCCCTCAGCGATGCCGTCGCGGCCGCCAGCCGGAACCCGCTCGCGCTGCTCGGCATCTTGGATCGGGGCCTGATCGCGGTCGGTCAGCACGCCGACCTCGTCGAACTGGACGAGGACCTGACCGTGCAGCGCGTGATGCGCGGCGGGATCTGGCTGAACGACTGACGCCTCAGCGCGGGGGCATCGCCGCGAACGTCCGGTCGACGTCGTCGAGCATCCGCAGGGTCGCCGCCTCGGCGACGTCGAGATAGCGGCGGCCGTAGTCGACGGACGCCTCGCGGGCGTCGCCCCATGTGCCGGATCGGGTCGCGCGGTACACGGACCCCGGCGTCGAGAAGAAGAACGCCGTATGGACGGCTGCCGGGCTGCCCACCTCGGGGAACGGCGGCATCTCGGCATTCGCATGCTCGATATCGATCAAGCCCTCGTCGACGGCCATCACCGCCGACATCTCGGCGCGGTTGGCATGGAGGCCGCTCGTCGGGCCGAAGAATTCGGCGGCCTCCTCGGCCGTCAGGCCGTCCCAGTAGTTGATCGGGAAGGCGCGCGTGCCGTCGGGCAAGTCGATCGGCGGCGTTCGCGCAGGCGTACGCGATCGCAAGCGTGTTGTCGTAGTGGCCGTTGAGGAACACGACCGTGCGGAAGCCCATCGTCGCCAGGCCGACAGCCACATCCTCGACCAAAGCCATGAACGTCGGGATCCGCAGGTAGACCACGCCGGTGAACCCGGCATGCGGGTACGACAGTCCGTAGCCGATCGATGGCGCGACAGCGGCCCCGACCTTCGGCGCCACGCGCCGCGCGACCTCGGTCGGGACGATCGTGTCGGTGGAGAGCGGCCCGTGCGGCCCATGCTGCTCGGTCGACCCGATGGGCACGATGACCGTCGTGTGCTCGGCCACGAAGGCCTCGACCTCGGGGTTGGTCATCTCGCCCAGGAACACGGTCGGTCGCTTCATCCCGGCTCTCCTCGTTGTGTCGCGATCAGGCGACGGTCGTCGTCAGCTTCCCGATGCCCTCGATCCAGCACGTGACCACGTCACCCGGCTCCAAGTGTCGGTCCGGACCGAGCGGCCCGGCGAGCCGGGCGGGCGTCCCGCTCGCGATGAGGTCTCCGGTCTCGAGCCGGACGTGGCGGCTCAGGAAGGCGATGACCTCGGCGATCGAGAACCGCATGTCCGACGTGCGGCCGTCCTGGATCGCCTCGCCGTTGATGGTGCACCCCAGGCGGAGGTCCGTCGGATCCAGCTCGTCTGGCGTCACGACAACGGGCCCGACCGGGCAGAAACCGGGCATCGACTTGCCCAGCAGCCACTGGTCGCCATCGAGCCACTCGTCCCGCGACGATATGTCGTTGACGATCGTGTAGCCGAACACATGGCGCATGGCGTCCTCGGCGGTCACCCGCCAGGCCGGTTCGCCGATCACCACACCGAGCTCGACCTCCGCGTCGACGTTCGAGGTCAGCGACCTGTCCCAGGTGAGCGTGTCACCGTCGCCCGCGACGGAGTTCCGTGCCTTGCCGTAGACGAGCGGCCGTTCCGGAGCGGTGCCGCGCGACTCGTCGGGCGCGCGGTAGTTCAGTCCGATCGTGTAGATGGCGCCGGGATCGCGGATCGACAGCCCAGCCTCTGCCTCGCCGATCGAGCGCCATCCGCCCTGTGCGTGTCGGGTCAGCCGCATGGGTCAGGCCGTGACGGTCGAGTCGGCGAGGAGCGGCGCCACGGCCGCCCGCATGACATCGGCCATGCCGCCGACCCCGGTCCAGCGTTCGAAGGCGATGGCCGCCTGTTGGATGAGCATCTCGGAGCCGTTCGCGGCGCGCAGACCGCGCGCGCGTGCCGCCCGCAGCAACGGGGTCTCCGGCGGGACATAGACGAGGTCGAAGACGGTCGCGCCGGCCGGCAACGCATCGACGTCGATCGTCGCGCCCGTGTCGATCATCCCGACGGTCGTCGCGTTGACCGCCAGATCGGCCGACCGCAGCGCGTCCGCGAAGGCCGGGTCGTCGAGACCGACTGCCACCACCGAACCGTCCCCGACGCCCGCGAAACGCCGCGCAAGCTCGACCGCCGCCGACGCCGTCCGGTTCCCGATCGTGACCCGCCTCGCGCCGCCCTGCAGGCACGCGAACACGACCGCATGCGCCGCACCACCCGCGCCTGCCACGACGACCTCGGTCCCAGCGAGCGGGCGAGCCATCGCCAGCTCGACGCCGGCGCGGAAGCCCGGCGCGTCGGTGTTGAACCCGACCAGACGCCCGTCGTCGGTCCGCGCCACGTTGTTCACGGCCCCGATCCGCTCGGCGTCCTCCTCGACCTCATCGACCAATGAGGCGACCACGCGCTTGTACGGCGCCGTCACCCCCAGGCCCAGCCAGTCCGGCCCGCGGGCCGCGCGGACGGCCGGCTCGACCTCGTCGGGTTCCAGTTCCATCAGCACGTACCGCGCGTCGATGCCGGCGGCGTCGAAGGCCGCGTCGTGCATGACCTGCGAGTGCCGCCGCTTGAGCGGCTTGCCGATCAACGCGACCTGACGCGTCACGCCGGCGCCCTCGTGTGCATGTGGTGACCGTTCGGAAGCCTAACCGACGCTTCCACCCTCGTTGAGTGCATGTCATGCACCGATCGTCGCTGAACGGCGGGCCCAGACACGATCCGGGTCACCTGGTGTCAAAGGCGTCGGCGGACCGCCGCCTGATGCCACGTATGGTCACCTGGTGCACACGGTTGGGGCGGGTCGGGCTGGTCGATTCACGAGGCGACGGCCACCCGGCCCCGGTTCGGGCGGCGGACCGGTCCGGCGCTCGCTGGGAACGTGACGTTCGGGATGATGTGATCCACCCACTCCTGGAGCTGCCCCGGATCGGGCGTCATCGTGTGGAGGATGAACTGCTCGACCCCGGCGTCGACCCGTGCCTGCAGCGACGCGACGATCTCCTCGGGCGTCCCGAACAGGTAGACCGACTCGAGGTACTTGGGACCGCGCTCGCCGCTCATCACCTTGAGGAACGCGCGGTGCTGCTCCTCGCGAGCCTTCTCCGGGTCGTTGGTCAGGACGAGGTGGAGGAAGTTCTCGTGGGCGATCGACAGCTCGCCGGCGTCCTGGCCGTTCTCCCGGAAGTACGCCTGCAGCTCGGCCCAGTCGCGCGCGATGTCGGGCGGCGGGCACGTGGGCCGCGGGATCCAGCCGTCGGCTCGGAGGGTGCGTGCTTTGACCGACTCGACGAACTTGGGGAGATCCGGCGACTTCGGGTCGGCCAGCTGCGAGCCACCGCCGACCCACATGGGTGGGCGCTGCCCGGTGCGTGGCTCGATGAAGACGTCGTCGACCGAGTAGTAGCGGCCGTGATAGGTGACGGTCTCGCCGTCGAGCAGCGGGAGCATGATGTCGAGCATCTCGTCGGTCCGCTTGCCGCGCTCCGACTTGTGGACGCCGACCGCCTCGTACTCGGCGTCGTTCCAGCCGACGCCGGCGCCCAGGACCATCCGGTTGTCGGACAGGAACTGGAGCGTCGCAAGCTCCTTCGCGAGGAGGACCGGGTTGCGCAGCGGCATGATGAGGATCGACGTCCCGAGCCGGACGCGCTCGGTCACTCCGGCCGCCACGCCGAGCGCCATGAGCGGCTCGAGCCAGTTGACCGAGTAGAACCGCTTGCCCACCAGCAGGTGGTCGGTGATGAAGAGCGAGTCGAAGCCGAGCTCCTCCACGGTCCGTGCGAACGCCTTGATGCCCCGCGCGCGTTCCGGTCCGTCACCCTCCCAGATGTACGAGGGCAGGAAGACCCCGAATCGTCCGACGTCGCTCATCGGCGGTACTCCTTGATCGTTGGCGGCCTCATCGGCCGTGGTAGTCCGGATCACGTTTCTCGAAGAACGAGCGGGCGCCTTCGAGCATGTCGTCGCTGGCGAAGACCCGTTCAGAGGCATCGAGCTCGGCAGCGAGGCCGGCATCGATATCGGTCTCAGTCGCCAGATCGATGAGTCGCTTGGCCTCGCGCACCGCGAGCGGCCCGCGCGCGGCGATCTCCTCGCCGATGGCCGTCGCGCGTGCCACGGCCTCGCCGGCCGGCACGACCTCGTTCACGAGGCCGATGCGCTCGGCCTCGGCGGCGGTCAGCACCCGGCCGGTCAGGATCAGCTCCCGGGCCCGCGCCGATCCGATGACACGCGGCAGCCGCTGCGTCCCCCCGGCACCGGGCGTGACCGCAAGTCGGACCTCGGGCAACCCGAGCCGGGCGCGTTCCGAGGCGATCCGGATGTCGCAGCACAGGGCAAGCTCGAGCCCGCCGCCGAGCGCGTTGCCCTCGATCGCGGCGATCGTCGGCATCGGCAGCTCGGCCAGGCGTCGGGCGACGCCCGACTCGAGCTCGTGCCGCTCGCGTCCGCCCGGACCGCGCTGGGCCTCGAACTCCCCGACATGCGATCCGGCAGAGAACGCGCGCTCCCCTCGCCCGCTGACCACGACCGCGCGCACGTCACCCGCCGCGGACGCGGCGACGGTCGCGAGCGCCGACGACAGCGCCTCGAGCAGCTCGCGGGTGACCAGATTGAGCGGCGGGTTGACGAGCTCGAGGTGCGTCACGCGCCCGAGCTCGAGCGCGATGAGCTCGCTCATCGGGCGGCCGCGAAATCGGCCGCGAGACCCATCGGTCCTTCGGCATACAGCCGGCGGTCCATCGTCCCGAGGTCGTCGGCCACGCGTGGCTGGAAACCCATCTGGCCGAGCACGTCGCGCTCGACGTCGATCCCGGGAGCCACCTCGATCAGGACGAGACCATCCTCCTCGAGCGCGAACACCGCTCGCTCGGTGATGTAGCGGACCTGCTGACCGCGCTCGCGAGCGAGCTGGCCGCTGAACGACACCTCGCGGACCTTCGGCACGAACTTCTGGAGGCTGCCCTCCTCGACGATCCGCACGCCGTCGTCGATATCGAGCCGGAGGCCCTGGGCGGTGAGCGTCCCCACGAAGTTGATCTTGCCGGTGCGGGCGCTGATGTTCGGGAAGCCGCCGGGCCCGCGCACGCGACCCTCGAAGGCGTGGACGTTGACGTTGCCCTCTGCATCGACCTCGGCGAAGGACAGGCTCGCGACATCGAGCCCGCCGCCGTCGTAGAAGTCGAACATGTACGGCTGGTCGATCATCGCCTGGTAGTTGAAGCCCGTGCCGCCCTCGTTCCCGGCGACCGGCACACCACCGAAGATCCCCTGCTCCACGGTCAGCACGAGCTGGTCGGTGATGCCCTCTTCCCAGGCGACCCGACCGATCAGCTGGCTGATGCCGAAGCCGAGGTTGCAGATGGCCCCACGGCGGAACTCGAGCAGGGAGCGCCGAGCGATGATCTTTCTCACGTCGAGCGGTGCTGGCGGCTCGTCGGTCACGGGCTTGCGCAAGGCGCCCGCGTAGTATGGCGAGTCCTGGGTGATGTAGGTCTGCCACTGGTCCGGGTCGACGAACACGTGATCGACCAGGGCCCCCGGCACCTTCACGTCGCGCATGGGAAGGCTCCCACGCCGAGCGAGTCTGCGGACCTGGGCGATCACGATCCCGCCGCTGTTCCGCGCCGCCATGGCCATCGCCAGCATCTCGCCCTGGAGGGCCTCGCCCTCCATCGTGAGGTTGCCGTCCTCGTCGGCCGTCGTCCCGCGGATCACCGCGACATCGATCGGGAACGCGTGGAAGAGGAGCCATTCGCGGCCGCGCAGGGTGACAACCTCGACGAGGTCCTCGGTCGTGCGAGCGTTCTGCTTGCCACCGGTCTGGCGTGGGTCGACGTAGGTGCCAAGCCCGACGTGCGTGACGAGCCCCGGGCGTCCCGCGGCGATCTCGCGGATGAGCTGCGAGAGCACGCCCTGCGGGAACGAATACGACTCGATCTCGTTCGACTCGACCAGTGCACCGAGACGCGGCTCGTTGCCGATGTTGCTGCCGACCGTGCGGCGCATCAGCCCGGGCAGGCCGAGCTGCGAGAAGCCGCGGTCGGCGAAGTCGCCGATGCCGACGATGCGGACCGTCGTCAGGTCGCGTGGCCTGCCTTCGGCGGTGAACACCGCGGCCAGCTCATCGATGAAGCGCTGCGGGACGGCATGGCCTGCGCCGGACCCACCGATCAGCAGCGTGCTGCCGTCGCGGACCAGTCCCACCGCGTCCCGAACCTCCAGGACCTTAGCCCGCACCCGCCGACCTCCATTTGCATCTCGCTCGCGGATGCGGACCCGTCGCCGCGTTGCCGCCTGCGCGCGCTCGCTCACGCATCATCCAGATGCGCTCGCTCCCGTGCTCGTTGGCGCCTTGCGCCGGATCCACCTGCGCGGCGATCTGCTGCATTCGGCCGGTGGCTGCGGTCTTGCTCACGGCATGTAGCCCCCGGCGTTGGGGTTGAGCGTCTGGCCGAGGAACAGGCTGGCGCGATCGCTGAGGAGGAAGACGACCGCCTCGGCCACCTCGTCCGCGCGGCCGAACCGCCCGAGAGCCATGTCGCGTAGCCGCTGCCTGCCCGCCTCGCTGTCGACGAGGTCGGTCGTCATCTCGGTGATCGTGACCCCCGGGGCAACCGCGTTGATCCGGATCCCGCGCGGCCCGAACTCGCGGGCAAGCGAGCGCGTCAACCCGATGAGGCCGGCCTTCGCGGCGCTGTACGCCGCGGTCTCGGTGATGCCCATCTGTCCGAGACGTGACGCGATGTTCACGATGGACCCGCTGCCGCGCTCGACCATCGACGGCAGGACCACACGGGACGTGTGGAACGCGGCCGTCAAGTCGGTGCGGATGACCGCATCCCACTCGGCCGGGTCGATCTCAAGGAAGGGGCCGACCTGGGTGAGCCCCGCGTTGTTGACCAGGCCGTCGACACGCCCGAACCGGTCGATGACCTGCTCGACGAGCCGCTCGGCCTGACCACCGTCCGCGATGTCAGCCGGGAAGCAGTCACCCTCTGCGCCAGCCGCGCGGACGCGTTCGAGGGTCCGTTGGGCGGCATCCGCCGACCGGTTGTAATGGACCGCGACGATCGCGCCTTCGGCGGCGGCCTTCACCGCGACCTCCGCGCCGATGCCGCGGCTGCTGCCGGTCACGAGGACGACGCGATCGGCGAGCGACGCGGTCACGCGCCGACGACCTCGGGATGTGCCTCGGGAGGTGCGCCCAACGGGCTGCCGGCGGCGGGCGAACCCGTGGAACCGCGCATCGCCAACTCGGTCGGCAGAACCGCGCGAGCCAGCTCGTCCCCGCCGAGGACGCGCGCCGCCTCGACGAACCCACGCCTGCCCATCTCGCGCAGCGGGAGCCGCACCGTCGAGAGGCTGGGCGACGTGATCGCCGCGACCGGGACGTCGTCAAAGCCGGCCACCGACACGTCGCCGGGAACGTCGATCCCCAGCCCCGCCAGGCGCTGCAGCGCGCCGAGCGCGAGGAGGTCGTTCGCGCAACAGATCGCCGTGAACGGGGCGGGACCCGAGAGCAGCGTGTCGACGCCGAGCGCCCCGCCATCGGGGTCGAAGCTCGTATGGATGACAATGCGCTCGTCGAAGGCGATCCCGGCCTCGGCGAGCCCTCGGCGGTAGCCCGCCAGACGGGCTCGCGAGACGAACAACGAGGAGGGGCCGGCCAGGAACGCGATCTCGCGATGCCCGAGCGCGACGAGCGCACCGACCATGCTCGCCATGCCGGCCTCGTTGTCGACGCCGATGTCGGCCTCACCGAGCGCATGAGGCGAGAGGTGGACCACGGCAGCACCGTCGAGGCGCATCGCAGCCAGGTGCTTGTGTAGGTCCTCGGTGCGCTCCGGGTCGTCGAGTCCGCTCGCGGCGAAGATGACCCCGGCGGCACGCATCGAGCGCAACAGCCGGATGTACGAGCTCTCGCGCTCCGCGTCGCGCTCGGAGCTGCAGGTGATGACCAGGTAACCGGCGGGTGATGCGGCATCCTCCACGCCCCGGACGACCTCCGCGAAGTAGGGGTCGGTGATGTCATGGACGATGACCGCGACGACCGGGATCTGGCTCTTCAGCAGGCCGCGCGCGAGCGCGTTGGGGACGTAGTCGAGCGTCCGCGCCGCGTCGAGGACGCGTGCGCGGGTCGGCGCGCTGACCGGGTAGTCCGCCGACGAGATCACCCGGGAAGCGGTCGCGATGGACACGCCAGCAAGTCGCGCGACCTCGGTGATCGATGCCATCAGAACGGGAAGGTCGGCGGCTCGTCGCGGACGGTCACCCACTGCCACTCGGTGAAGTTGTCGAGGTTCGCCTCACCGCCATAGCGGCTGCCATTCCCGGACAGCCCGGAGCCACCGAACGGGATGGTCGCCTCGTCGTTGAGGGTCCCGTCGTTGATATGCACCATCCCGGCCTTGATGCGGTTCGCGATGGCGAGCCCGCGCGACAGCGAGCGCGAGTAGACGGCGCTGACTAGCCCGTACTCGCTGGCGTTCGCCAGCGCGAGCGCCTCCTCGTCGGTCCGGAACGTCGTCACCGGCGCGACCGGCCCGAAGATCTCGTCGGTCCAGGCCGGCACGTCCTGGGTGACCTCGGCGAGGACCGTCGGCTGGTAGAAGAGTCCTTCGTAGGTGCCGCCCGTGACGAGGCGGGCGCCGCCGTCGACCGAGCGCTGGACGATGTCGTCGACGCGGCGGACCTGCTTCTCGTTGACGATCGGCCCGAGCTGCACGTCCTCGCGATACGGGTCGCCGAGCCGGAGGCCCCGGGCCTTATCGCGCAACGCGTCGATGTAGTCGCTGGCCACGCTCTCGTGGACGATATGGCGCCCGGCCGCGAAGCACACCTGGCCCTGGAACTGGAAGGACGAGAAGGCGCCCGCCGCGGTCGCGGCATCGAGGTCCGCGTCATCGAGCACGATGAAGGCGTTGTTCCCTCCGAGCTCAAGAGACACCTTCTTGAGCTGCCGACCGCCCAGCTCGCCCACCCGCCGTCCCGCTGCGGTCGAACCGGTGAACGACACCATCGATACCTTCGGATCGGTCACGAGGGCTTCCCCGATGTCCGCGCCGCCGAGCACGATCTGGAGCACGCCCTCTGGCAGCCCCGCTTCGCGGAAGACCGCTTCGAACATCGCCCCACCGATGACGGGTGTCTGCGGGTCCGGCTTGAGGACAACGGCATTCCCAAGGGCCAGCGCCGGTGCGACCACCCGCATCCCGAGGACGCTCGGCGAGTTCCACGGCGTGATCGCGCCGATGACCCCGACGGGGATGCGCCGGACCATCGACAGGCGGCCCTTCACGGCGGTCGGGACGAGCGAGCCGTAGGGCTGCCATGGCAGCGTCGCCGCACTGAGGATCTCGCCGTACGCGAAGTTCGACTCGTGGTGCATCTTGCTGTGCGACGCGCCGGTCTCGCGCATCGTCCACGTCCCGAATTCCTCTCGGTTGGCCTCATAGATCTCGGCGGCCCTGCGGAGGATGCGCGCCCGTTCCTGGTAGCTCGTCTCGGCCCACGCTGGCTGGGCCACCTTGGCTGCGGCAGCGGCCCCGGCGACATCGTCACTCGTGGATCCCGTGACGGTCGCGATCAGCCGACCGGTGGCAGGCTCGCGGTCCTCGATCGGCGCACCCGTCCCTGGTTCCCAGCGTTCGACGAACGATCCGAGCCAGCCCGGTGCGGAGGACTCCGTGGGATCTGGGGCGATGGCAGCCATCAGGCTCCTCCTTCGGGCGCATCGGCTCCCGCCGAATAGCGCTCCGCGTATGTGCGTGGTGCATCGCGGACGACGGCGCGCCGCCCGGTCGCCGGGTCGCGCCAGACCGGCCCGCGGGCCAGCACGGCGTCGATCAGGCCTTCCTCGAGGTAGACGGGGTACTCCCACGAGCGCAGCTCGATCGCCACCTGGCCCGGATAGCCGATGAGCTCCCGGACGCGGCGGTCGGTGTAATAGCCGCCGACGATCGACAGCTGCAGGGCCGACAGGTTGGTCGGCTCCCCGGCAAGCGTCGCGAGCCGGTCGCGGACGTCAGGACCGAGATCCGGCCGGAGCGCGGCCTTGAGCGGCTCGGCGAGGTCCGGTCGCGCGCGGACCACAAAGTCGAGCCGATCGTCGGTCAGGACCTCGGCCGCCGACGGCATGCCGTCTGCCGCCGGGATGAAGTGGTCGGCGATCGCGGCAAGCGTGGCCCGCTCCCCGTCGTCGAGCGTCATACCGGCACCTGCTGCTCGAAGCGGGTCTCGACCATGTGATCGGCCGCCCGAAGAGCGATCGACACGATCGTCGACGTCGGGTTCACCCCCGACGACGTGACGAAGCACGAGCCGTCGACGACGTACAGGTTCGGGACGTCGTGCGCCCGGTTCCAGCGGTCCAACACAGATCGTCTCCGGGTCATCGCCCATCCGCGCCGTGCCCAGGAGATGCCAACCGGAGTAGCGCATCAGCCGGTCGACTTCGATCTTGTAGGCGCCGGCGGCATCCATCGATTCCGTTGCTCGCTCGATATGGAAGTCGAGCATGCGGCGCGCGTTGTCCGCCATCGAGTAGTGCACTTCCGGCGCGGGGATACCGGACGAGTCGGTGACCGTCGGAGACAAGGTGATGTGGTTCGCCTCGTCGGGCAGGTCCTCGGCGAAGAGACCCCAGTTCGCCCCGTGCCCCAGGTGCGTCCGGACGTGGGCGTGGTGGTCGGCGCCCCAGATCTGCTCACCGGCCCGGCTCGGGAGCGCGGTGTTGATCGGACCACCGGTCGGCGCCAGGCCCCAGCGCGCGCCGCGGACGAAGCCGCGCTTCTCGTCCGTCTCGTAGAACTCGAGCGACTCGATGAGATCGCCGAACTGCCCCTGCCAGCTCATCAGCGGGTCCTCGAACAGGCCGGCGACGTTCGCGAACGGATGCATCATCAGGCGCTTCCCGACGAGCCCCGATGAGTTGGCCAGGCCATCCGGGTGCTGCGGGCTGGCGGAGAGCAGCAACAGCCTGGGCGTCCCGATCGCGTTGGCCGCGACGACGACGACCTTCGCCGGCTGGAACTCCTCGGCCCCGTCGCGGTCGATCCATGTGGCGCCCGTCGCGAGCCCCTTGGCGTCCGTCTCGATGCGGCGGACGCGCGCGCCGGTCACGAGCCGCGCGCCCTTGGCGATCGCCTTCGGCCAGTGGGTCAGGTCGGTCGAGGCCTTGGCGCCCTCGTTGCAGCCGGACTGGCAGGTGCTGCGCTGGACGCACGGCCGGCGACCGTCGTATGCGACGGAGTTGATCGAATTGAACTCCGGCCACCAGTGCCAACCGAGCTTGGTCATGCCCCGAGCGACCTTGAGGCCAGCCGACCCGATCGGGAGAGGCGGCATCGGCGCGTCCTCGGTGTCGGGCGGGTAGGCCGGGTCGCCCGGCAACCCCGACACGCCGAAGTCGCGGTCCGTCCGGTAGAAGTACGGCAGCAGCTCGAAGTAGTCGATCGGCCAGTCGTCGGCGACGCCGTCGAGCGATCGGACGCGGAAGTCCGACGGCAGCGCGCGCGGCCAGGCGCCGGCGAAGATGATCGTGGACCCGCCGACGGCGTTGTACATGAGCGGCGAGACAGGGGTGTCGTCCTCGACGATCGGGTAGTCCTGCGCCAACCCGCGGATGTTGGGGCTCGTTGCCCAGTCCTTGCGCGCCTTGAGCTCCCAATCGATCTTGTTGCCCGGGTAGTCGGCGCGGTCGAGCCACTCGCCCTGCTCGAGGCAGACGACGCCGAACCCGGCCTCGGCCAGCCGCTTGGCGACGACGCCGCCCGATGCGCCGGCACCGATGATCAGGACGTCCGCGGGCTCCTGGGCCATTGCTCCTCCTCGAGTGGCGGGCGGATCAGACGAGCGCGGGAGCGTTGGTCGGCGAGAGCAGGCCGACCTCCTTCAGCACGGCGGTCAGGTGCTCGCGTTCGGCGTCGGAGATCGGCAGGAGCGGTTGCCGAACTGACGCCGATTTCGAGCACGCCGAGGATGCGCAGGCATTCCTTGAGGCGGACCCGGTAGTCGCCGACCGGCGCGGCGAAGACGACATCGGCCAGCCGCTGGACCCGCCTGCCGAGCGCCATCGCGTCGTCGATCCGGCCTTCCTGCCAGGCCCGGATCATGTCGACCTGCTCGCGGGTCATCACAGCCCCGAACCCGATCAGGGCGCCGGTGGCACCAAGCAAGAACGACTCGAGGATGAAGTTGTCGTTGCCGGTCAGCAGCGTGATCCTCTTCGGGAGCTGTTCGAGGAGGCGCGCCGTGTCGACGAAGCGGCGCGCGTCGAACGACGCCTCCTTGATCGCGACGACGCCGTCGACCAGCGCCATCGCCTCGAGCACGTCGTTCTCGTAGTTGACGCCGGCCAAGCGCCGGCTGGAGCTGGAACAGGATCAGCGGCAGCCCGACCTCGGCGATCGCCGGTGGTACGCGACCGGGACGCGCGGGTCGAGCGGCTGGCTGAGATAGGCCGGGATCGGGAAGACGAGCAGCGCGTCGGCGCCGGCGGCCTTGAAATCGCGTGCCTGGCGGACCGCCGCATCCGTGGACGGGCCGGCCAACCCGGCCACGATCGGGAGGTCGGTGACGTCGCGGACGACCCGGATGATCCTGATCTTCTCGTCGTGGGTCAGGTGCGGCCCTTCGCCTGTGTCGACGTTGATCGCCAGGGCGACCGGCCCTTGCTCGACGACCCACGCGATGTAGGACCGCAGGGCCGGTTCGTCGATCGCTCCGTCGGCGGCCATGGGCAGCACCGTCGCGGGGATAAGGCCATCGAGGTCCAGCGCCATGGCAGTCTCCGGAAGGGTCGCGGGGTCCGGCGTTCGTCGTTCGCCGGCCATGGTAAGCGTTTTCTATCCTACGACGCCCGGAGCCTCCCGTGGGACGAGGCGATACACGGCCGAGCGGTCCTGCATGCCGATCACCTCGATGAGGCCGAGCCGACGCAAGCAGTATGTCAACTGCTGCGCGGTGCGTCGGGGCCGATGGAGCGCGACGGCCAGCTCGGCCGTCGTGAACGGCTCCGAAAGCGTCTCGGGGAGCCAACATATGAGGTCGCCAGGTCGCGCCAGGGTGACCCGATCCAGCACGTCGATCAGGCGGCGCTCCACCACGGTCCAGCCGTGGCGACGCCAGCACCGTTTGGGGTCGTGGCGCCGGACCTCCTCCTCCCGGGTCAGTAGCACCTCGATCTCGAATCCGGGATCGTCGAGGAGTTCCGGGAAGGTCACCAGCTCCGCGGCCAGGTCGACGAGATCGCCGTGGCGCGGCGAGCGCCGACGGCCGAGGAGGCCCCCATCGTCATCAACCTGCACGATCCACCGGTCGACGGCGATGGGATGGACGACCCGGACCCGGTGGCCGGCTGCAAGCAACGCGAGGACCTTCGCCCGCATTCCGGCGAACCCGCGCGTCTGGATCTCGATGAGCAGCTCGCCCCGCACGAGATCCACGACGTACCCGTCGACCATCACCTCGACCTGGTCGCCCGGCGCCGCATACCACCGCTTCAAGGACGCGTGCAGATGCCGCTCTCGAAGCATCCCGATCGATGGGGCCACGACGGACATCTCCGCGATCGTACGCCGAGCCTGCCGTCAGGCCGCACTCCCCGACTCGCGTTTTGACGCGACGATGGGGGCGCCAGTACGCTCGAACTTCGGAAGGAGGCCGCATGGCCCAACTCGACATGTTCAGCCTCGAGGGACGGGTCGCCCTGATCCCGGGCGGCGGCGGCGGGATCGGTGCGCCGTTGGCGGAGGCCATTGCGGCGGCGGGCGCCCGGGTCGCGGTCGCGGGCAGGACCGCCGACACCCTGCAGACCGCAGTCGATCGTGTCGTTGCGGCTGGCTCGGAAGGCCTCGCGATCGAGGGCGACGCGACCGACGAGGCCGACGCCGAACGGATGGTGCGCGAGACCGTCGATCGCTTCGGCCGCATCGACATCGTGGTCAACGCGGTCGGTGGTGGAGCCGGCAAGGTGCTCCATCCGGCCGAGGACTATCCACGCGATGCGTGGGATTGGATCATGGAGCTCAACGTCCGCAGCACCCTCATCCCGACGCAGGCGGCGGCTCGAGAGATGATCCGGCGCGGAGAGGGCGGCGCGATCCTGAACATCACGTCGGTCCGCGCCGTGCTCGGCATCAACGCGGGCTACTCGGCCTACGTCGCGGCGAAGGGCGCCATCGCCTCCCTTACCCGCCAATGGGCGACCGAGTGGGCGAAGCACGGCATCCGGGTCAACGCGATCATGCCGACCTTCGTCGACACGCCGCAGGTCGCCACGCTGCTCGGCGACCCGGACTTCAAGGCGGGCATCGTCAGCCGCATCCCCCTGGGCCGTGTCGGCGAAACGAGCGACATCGTCGGCCCGGCGATCTTCCTCGTGTCAGACGCGGCCTCGTTCGTGACCGGCCAGGTTCTCGGCATCGATGGCGGCCTGACGGCCACCCAATGACCACCATCGAGATGGAGCAGGTCACCCCGAACGTCTTCACTAACACGAAGCTGCGGGGCTGCAACCCGAGCTTCGTCGTGACGTCCGACGGCGTGGTGGTGATCGACACCCCGCAGCTCGCCGACGAAGGCCGTCGCGATGCGGGCCGAGGCCGAGAAGCACGGCCCGATCCGCTACCTCATCAATACGGAGAACCACGTCGACCACATCTTCGGGAACTACTGGTTCCGCGGTGCGGGCGAGGTCGTCAACCACAAGGCGCTGTGGGACATCTTCATGGACCCGAAGGCGGCGCTCGACCCGTTCGACTATGCGCTCGAGGCGATCCCGACCGACGACCCCGAGGCTGCGCCGCTCATCCCCGATCGCGACGAGTACTACGCCGACCTGCCGCGCGGGACCGTGGTGTTCACCGGAGACCTACTGAAGCTGAAGGTGGGCGACCACACGATCGACTGCCACTGGACGCCGGGACATACCCCGGGACAGCTGGCGGTCCACGTCCCGGAGGAACGGGTCGTCTTCACCGGCGACACGATCTTTTCCGGCGTCCAGACCTGGCTGATGACGTCGAACGTCGACCAATGGCTCGAGGCGCTCGAGACGATCCGGGCGCTCGACGTCGACTACGTCGTGCCGGGGCACGGCCCGGTTGTTGGCCTCGAATACATCCAGACCCAACGCGCCGTGCTCATGGCCTGGAAGGCCGCGGTCGCCGACGCCGTCGCGAAGGGCTGGTCGCGCGAGGAGACGATCGCCAAGGTGCGGTTCGACGACCAGTTCGGCCCGGTCGACGTCGGGCAGGCGTACATGATGGATCACATCCAGAACAACAACGCCGGCTCGCTCTGGGACAAGCTGACCGCGACGGGGTACGAGAAGGGACGCTGAACTCAACCGCGATGTGGACCGCCTCCCGCATGGGGAGGCGGTCCACAGAAACCAGCGTCTCTCAGGGTCGAGTCGCTACCGGGCGAGCGCCGGCTCCCCCTTGAATGCCTCCTCGAGCTTGGCCACGTCGATCTTGGTCATCTGGAGCATCGCCTTCGTCGCCCGTTCGGCGGCGGCTTGATCATCGCTCTCCATCATCTCGTTGAGCCGACGCGGGACGACCTGCCACGAGACGCCGAATCGGTCCTTCAGCCAACCGCACACGCTGTGCTCGCCGCCGCCCTTGACCAGGGCGTCCCAGTAGCGGTCGACCTCAGCCTGATCCTGGCAGTCGATCACGAAGGAGATCGCCTCACTGAATTTGAAGTCGGGGCCACCGTTGAGTCCGACGAACCGACTGCCGTCGAGCGTGAACTCGACCGTGATGACGTCGCCCTTCTGGTTGCTCGGCGTCTCGGCCGCCGCGTTGACGACCTTGTCGATGCGACTGTTCGGGAACGTCGACGTATAGAACCGGGCAGCCTCTTCGGCGTTGCCGTCGAACCACAAGCATGGGGTGATGTTCGGCACGGGAGTACCTCCTTGTCCGTGCTGAGTCTCTTGGATTTCAGAAGCGTTACATGCGGGCCATCGGGTCGGCACAACGTCGCGGCGTGGCCGGGGTTGCAGGACGCTGTCGTTTTCAGGGCGCCGAGTCTGGCGACGGCGCGGAAAGCCCGACGACGATGTCGTCCTCCGGGTGTCGCGACAGGTAAGCCCGAACGTATGGACAGGTGGGGATGACCCGCAACCCGCGCCGGCGCGCATCATCGAGCGCGAAGCGAACGAGCGCGGACCCCACGCCCCGACCCTCGTGGACGGGCAGCACCTCGGTGTGGATGAGGGCGATCCGCCCGCGCGTGACCTTGTATTCGAGGACGCCCGCGAGCTCGCCGTCGAGGTGCGCCTCGTAGCGCTCGCGCTCGGACGCGTCGGTGAGGACCGGTCGGGCAGGCGAGGAAGTCATGGCCACCATGCTAGGCGCGGTCGATCGGTCCTATGCGCGGCCGGCGGCGGTTTCCTCTTCGCGAGTGCGACCGGCGAGCTGGATCAGGTCCTCGTGGAGCTCGAACCAGATGCCGTGGTAGCTATCGACCCGGGGTGAGGCAACGTAACGTCCGTCGCCCGACGTGGCCGCATCGAGCGCCCGGCTGAGCCGCACACCGTAGGCGCCAAGACGCGCGAGCGTCGGTTCGATCGGGGCGAGCCAGGCCGTCGCATCGGCGTGGATCGTGGCCAATCGCTCGAGGACGCCCGAGTCGTAGTCGGCATCGGCGTGGTCGTTGACGCCGCCGTCACGCATCTGCCAGGCAGTGACGACCTCCTTCACCCGGTGATCGATCTCGAGGAAGGCATCGAGCGCCGTCGTCGCTGCCTCGACACCCCATGCGTCGCGCTCCTGCGCGACGAGCGCATCGGCGCGCTCTTGTCCGGCATCCGTGAGTCGATACGCGCCTGCGGTCGACTCGACGAGGCCGTCGGCGACGAGGCCATCGAGCACCGGCTGGACGTCGATCGGCGTCGCGACGACCGCGTCCGCGATTCCCTCCGGCGTGACGAAACCCTTGATCAAGATGGCCCGCAGGGCGCGGTCGGCATCGACCTCGCCGGACGCCTGGCTCGGGGCGGTCGGGCTTGGGACGGTGGCCGTGTCGCCGACATCGACGCCCGCCTCGCGCGCCCATCCCAGGAGCGTGGCGACCTCCGGCACCACCTCGGTCGTGCCGGCGACGGTCCCCTCGAAGACCTCGCCCGTCTCGCCATCGATGGTGATGACATCGCCAGCTCGCAGCGCCCGGCCGTCGATCCGGATCTCGCCGTCACCGACCTCGACGGCCTCAGCGCCGACGACGGCAGGGATGCCCCACCCGCGCGCGACGACGGCGGCGTGACTGGCGAGCCCGCCCCGGGACGTGAGGATGCCGGCGGCCCTGGCCATGCCGTGGACGTCGTCCGGCGACGTCTGCGCGCGGACGAGGATCGCCGGTGTCCCCGCCTCGGCAGACGCGAGGGCAGCGTCCGGATCGGTGACGATCGGCCCGCTCGCGACGCCCGGCGATGCGGGCAGCCCCGTCGTCAGCGGCTCGGCGTCCGAGGCGCGTCCGGTCGGCGACCCGAGGCGGATCGGCCAGCAGCGGCAGCACTGCGTCGGACGGCCTGCTCCCGCGTCAACGGGAAGTCCTCGTCCTCGGCCATGTCGATCGCGATTCGCAGCGCGGCCTGTGGCGAACGCTTCCCGACCCGCACCTGGAGCAGCCACAGCTTGCCGTCCTCGATCGTGAACTCGATGTCGCACAGGTCGGCGTAGTGGTGCTCGAGCCGCTCGGCGGCGGCGCGGAGCTCGCGGCCAACCGCCGGCAGCCGCGTGTCGAGCACCGCGACCGGCTCCGTCCGGTGAGTGCCGGCGACGACGTCCTCGCCCTGGGCGTCGAACAGCACGTCGCCGTACAGCGTCGGTTCGCCGGTCGCGGGGTTGCGCGTGAATAGCACCCCAGTTCCGGAGTCGGAGCTGCGATTGCCGAACACCATCGCCTGGACCGTGACCGCGGTGCCCAGATCGTCGGGGATGCCTTCCTTCTGCCGATACGTTCTGGCCCGATCGCTCTGCCATGAGCGGAAGACCGCCTCGATCGCCAGCCGGAGTTGGGTCCATGGATCCTCCGGCACGTCCTGGACGCCGACGATCGACCGGAACGACTCGACAAAGCGACGCTGGCATTCCTCGGCGAAGGCCGGATCACGCGCGACCTCGCCGAGGCCACGCGTCGTGTCGTCGTTGAGCCCGAGGTCGAGGATGGTGTCCATCATCCCGGGCATCGACACCGGCGCCCCCGAGCGGACGCTGACGAGGAGCGGGTCGGCCGGGTCGCCGAACCGTCGTCCGACTGCGCTCTCGACCGCGGCCATCTGCCGGCGGATCTCGTCCTCGAGGCCCTCAGGCCAGCCGTCGGCGAGGAACGTCCGGCAGGTCGCCGTCGTGATCACGAACCCTGGTGGCACCGGCAGGTCGAGGTCGCGGGCCATCACCCCGAGGTTGGCCGCCTTACCGCCGACGAGCGCAACCGCCTCCTCGAGCGTCGCTGCCGGGACAGCGTCGAGCGCGTAGGCGTAGGTCATTCGCCGGCATCCTGGAGGGCGCGCCAGACCCGTTCCGGCGTCAAGGGCAGATCCCGGATCGACACGCCGGTCGCATCGCGCACCGCCGCCGCCACGGCCGGGGCGACCGGCAGCAACGCGCCCTCGCTCATCCCCTTCGAGCCGTACGGGCCCGGTCCATCCGCGTTCTCGACCATGTCGCTCGCCATCTCGAACGGCAGGTCCATCGAGGTCGGGATCCGGTAATCGATGGCGCCGAGATTCCGGATCCGGCCGGCGTCGTCCCAGATGTAGTGCTCCATCAATGTGTGTCCGAGCCCCATGACAGCCGCGCCCTCGTCCTGGCCGCGGACCTGGAGCGGATTCAGCGCCTTGCCGACGTCCGACACCGTCACGTACCTGGGGATCGAGATGTCGCCGGTCTCGCGATCGACCTCGACCTCGACCGCCGTGCAGTTGAACTCGTAGAACGCCGCCGTCCCGCCGAGCGGATGGTCGGGCTCCGCGTCCTTGCGCATCTCCCCGACGCCGATGATCTCGCCACCGAGCCGACCCAGCCCGCGCGCGACGACATCGCGGATCGGGAGGACGCGGTCGCCGATGCGGACTTCGCCGCTCTCGACCGTGATCTCCGATTCGTCGATCGATTCGAGGCGCGC
Organism: uncultured Chloroflexia bacterium; assembly: GCA_963780425.1. Taxonomy (GTDB): domain Bacteria; phylum Chloroflexota; class Limnocylindria; order Limnocylindrales; family CSP1-4; genus SPCO01. Next base: position 283,351 of record CAWABZ010000005.1, read on the forward strand.
CGCCATCGACCGGACCTTCGCCTGGATGTCCTGGCAGGCTCGAAGGACCGCGGTCCCCATGAACACCGACGATCGACTCGCCGACGTCTGCTGGTCGTAGGGCACGACCGTCGTGTCGCCGCTGACGACCGTCACCCACTCGATCGGAGCTCCGAGCTCATCGGCGGCGATCTGGGCGAAGATCGTCCGCGCTCCTTGGCCCATGTCGGACGTGCCCGCGTACACGACGACGCTGCCATCGACCAGCAGGCGGACGGTCGAGTACGAAAGGCCGGTCGTTGGGCCCGATTTGAGGCCGACAGCGATGCCGCGACCCCGACCGGGCGGCCTCGGGGAGTCCCAATCGATCATCTCCGCCGCCCGACGGACGGCCACCGCCCAATCCCCATCGGCCGGCGTGTCGCCCGGGATGAACTCCTCGCCCGGACCCGCGAGATTGAGCAGCCGGAGCTCGAGCGGGTCGATGCCGAGCTCCCGGGCCGCCTCATCCATGTTCGATTCGACCGCCCAGATCTGCTGCGGGTTGCCGAAACCACGGAACGCGGTGGACGGCACGGTATGGGACAGCACGCTCCGGGCGATGATCCGAACCGACGGACAGCGGTACGGTCCCATCGAGGTATAGCTGCCCTTGGCCACGGTCCTGTCGGCGATGTCGGCATAGGCGCCGATCAGGTAGTCCGCCGCGAGGTCGCGGAACACGAGCGTCCCGTCGCGCCGGAAACCGGTACGCACCGTGACCTCGGCCGCGCCGCGGCGGACCGCCTGGAACGTCTCCTCGAGCGACAGCACCAGCTTGACCGGCCGGCCCGTGGCCAGCGCCATGAACGCGAGCAGCGGCTCGTACTTGGCGTGCTGCTTGCCGCCGAACGCGCCGCCCGGATCGGGTGCGTGGACCCTGACCTTCGCGAGCGGCAACTGAAGCAGGTCGGCGATGACGCGCTGGAGCCAGTTCGGGTGCTGGATCGCGCTCCAGATGGCGATGCCGTCGCCGTCCGGGGCGGCCATGAACGCATGCGGCTCGATCGCGAACTGGGTGACCATCGGGAACGCGTACGTGCCCTCGACCACGACGTCAGCCTCGCGTTCGGCGGCGTCCGGGTCGCCCCACGTGTGGCGGTGCTCGTGGAGCACATTGGTCCCGGCCTGGGGATCGTTCGGACGCAGCCCCGGATCCTGGACGAGCGGCGCGTCCGGCGCCAGCGCGGCGGCGAGCGTGTGGACGGCCGGCAGCTCCTCGAACTCGACCCGGACCAGGCGGGCAGCCTCCTCGGCGGCATCCCGGGAGTCGGCGGCCACTGCGGCAACGGGGTCGCCGTGGTACTTGGTCTCGTCCACCGCGAGGACGGGCCGGTCACGCCGCTGCGGACCGAACCGCGGCATAGGGCTGGGCAGGTCGGCGGACGTCATGACGAGCCGGACGCCCGGCACGTCGCAGGCGGCGCGCGTGTCGATCGCGCCGATCCGCGCGCGAGCCACGTCGAGCGTCACAAGCTTCACGTGGAGGGTGTCCTCGAGATCGATGTCGGCCACATACGCCTGCCGCCCGGTCACGCGCTCGACTCCGCCGACCCGTGCCGGCGAGCTGCCGACGACTGTCATTGCGGCGCAAGCCCGGCGTCGGGTGTCGACGCGCGGTCGCCGATCGCAGGCTCGCCGGCACGTCGCGCGGAGGCTGCCCTGCCCTGCCGCTCGCCGTTCGAGGCCGCGGCTGCCACCGCTTCGATGATCTGCTCGTACCCGGCGCAGCGGCACAGGTTGCCGGCAAGCCCTTCCTCGATCTCGGCGCGAGTCGGGTGCGGGATCTCTGCGAGCAGGGCCGCCGCGGAGAGGAGCTGACCAGGGATACAGAAGCCGCACTGGGCCGCGCCCGTGTCGAGGAACGCCTGCTGCAGCGGATGCAACCGCTCGCCGATGGCGAGGCCCTCGACCGTCGTGATCGAAGCGCCATCGGCCTCGACGCCGAGCATCAGGCACGAATCGACGCTCACGTCGTCGACGAGGACCGTGCACGCGCCGCATTCGCCGACCAGGCAGCACTCCTTCGTCCCGGTGAGCCCGAGGTCGTCGCGGAGGACCTCGAGCAGGGTGTGGTGGGGCAGCACGTCGATGGCGCGGGCGCGCCCGTTGACGGTGAGCTCGATGCGGCGGGTGGTCATGCCAGCCGCTCGATGGCCGTGCGAACCGCGCGCAGCCCCAGCACCCGAAGCATCGCCAGGCGGTACTCGGGGCTTGCCCGCATCGACGTCGGCGACGGTGCCGCGTCGGTGAACAGCGCCGCCAGTCGGTCGGTCTTGGCGTCGTCCGGCGCGGACTGATCGGCCAGGACCCCAGTCTCGTCGACCGCGAGGATCGGTCGCGGCCCGAGGCTCCCGTACGCCAGTCGCGTGACGCCGCCCGGCTCGATCAGGCACGCGAGCGTGACCGAGGCGAGGTCGTGGCCGCGGCGGCGAGTCCGCCGGACGTGGACCGCCCCCCGCGGACCACTCGGCAACGGCAGCTCGATGGCGGACACGAGCTCGCCTGGTTCGAGCGTGGTGACACCGGAACGCACGAAGAACGCGTCGATCGGGATGGTCCGGTTGCCCGAGGGCCCCGTCGCGACCACACGCGCCCCGTAGACCAGCAGGGCAGGCGCCGTGTCGGCGGCCGGGGACGCGTTGCAGATGTTGCCCGCGAGCGTCGCCCGGTTCCTGATCTGGACCGCTCCCACGACAGCGGCCGCCTCTGCGAGCGCCGCGTAGTCACGCCGGATCCGCTCGTCCCGCAATAGGTCGGTCATGACGGTCCGCGCACCGATCGATAGGTACCCGTCGACCTCCCGGATGCCGCGCTCCAGCTCGGCGACTCCCTTGATGTCGACCACGGTTCGCGGTCGGATCGAGCCGTCCCGGATGCGGATGATCAGGTCGGTGCCGCCGGCGAGGAGGCGCGCATCGGACCCCTGGTCGGCGAGCAGGCCGAGCGCGTCGGCCAGGTCGGTCGGCCGCTCGTAGGCGAACGCACGCATGGGTTCCGGGCCTACAGGACCCGATCCACCTTGTCCTGGGCCGGGGTCAACGCCCGATCGCCTCGACCGCTGGAGCCGCGGACTCGGCGGGTGCCGCGGGTTCCCCGGCGAGGATCTCGACGCGGCCGGCGCCGCCGTCGACCCGGAGTCGGTCGCCGGTCTTGATCCGCCGCGTCGCCACGGACGTCCCGATGACCGCCGGGATCCCGAACTCCCGCGCGAGCACGGCAGGATGCGAGGTCGTCCCGCCGGTGTCGGTCACGAGGCCGCCGATCTTGGTGAACAGCACGACCCACGCTGGGTTCGTCATCTGGCACACGAGGATGTCGCCGTCGCGGACCTCGTCGAATTCGTCGACCGTCGTGACCACCCGCGCGATCCCCTCGATCGTGCCGGGCGAGCCCGCGATGCCGCTGATCACGCTTTCGTCCTCGGACTGCTGACGGTGGAAGCGCTCCGGATAACCCCAGTTGACGAGGTACGGGAAGGCGAGCTGCGACGGCGTGACCGTGCCGACCCAATCCCGCGGGTGGAGCTCCCGCGCGGCGTCGCGCTCCGCGCGCCGCGTGGCGACGAGCGTCCTGGCATCGAGCGCATCCGGGCTGCCGATGAGTGCCCGCAGCTCGTTGTAGCGCAGGAACAGCACATCGTCGGGCTGATCGAGCCGTCCGGCCTCGACGAGCTTGCGGCCGACCGCAAGGAGCACGAGGCGGACGTGGGCGTTCGCGCCCTGGTCGATGTAGAAGTGGTGATCGGGCGTCAGCGGCGCCATCCGGAGGTTGACCGCGTTGGCTGCCCGCATCTCCTCGAGCGCCTCGCCGGTCAGCCCGTCGAGGATCTCCGGCGGAGGCGGCCGCGATGTCCCTGCGCATCGCTTCGATCGCGCTCGGGAAGTCGTAGTCGCTGACGAGGTAGCCGCGTATCAGCTCGAGGACCGGCCCCATCTGTTCGCGCACGGTCGGGAAGATGAACTCGTGGCTCCACACGGCGTGCCAGCCGAATTCGCGCTGGTACGGCTCGATGCCTTCGCTGATGAAGCGCCGGCCTCGCTCCGAGGCGCGAAGTGCGGCGGCGATCCCGTCGACATCCTCTGGCTCGAACGCCGTCCGCAGCTCAGGTTCGTCGCGGACCTCGTTCTTCATCCGCCAGAGCGCCCCGATCGAGTCCCAGTTGCGGTCCGAGGCCGAGTTCTGGAGCCGTCCCAACAGATCCTCGTCGACCGAGCCACGGGTCTTCTCCATCACCGCTCGCAGCTTCAGCGTCGCCGACAGCTGGGCGAAGTTGAGCATCCAGTGGATCTTCCAGTGCCGATCGTGGATGTCGATCGCGTCCTCGAGGAGGGTCGCGGTCTCGGCCAGCGACATGTCGTCGGCGGCGTCGAGGCGCTCCTCCAGGTACGCGAAGTTGCGCTGCATCTCGGGCACGAGCCTGTCGCGCCACCAGTCGGCGAAATGCTGCCCGTAGACCGGCAGGACCGTGTCGAGGTAGGCGCCCATCTGCTCGGCGTACACCGCATCACGCGGGACGCGTGCCTGGTAGCGCGAGCTGTACTCGGTCCCTTCGATGTGCAGGCCCGGGTCGGCCGGGATGGCCGTCGTGTATACGTAGCCGTTGACGTTCTTGGCCAGCCAATCGACCGCGAACGGCGTCCCGAACCTGCGGAACATGTGGTCGCAGCTGAGCCACCAACCGCCGATGTCGAAGAACATCGGGCTGACCGGATGCGGGATGTGAAGGTCGTCGTAGACCCAGAAGAAGTCCTTCTCGACCTCCGAATCCCATGACACCGGGAACGTGTCGTCCCCCAGGAACTGACCGAGGACCTCCTCCGTCGCAGCCACGCGTTTCCTCCTCCGGTGGCCTCTGCGAGGCGGTTAGGCGCGCGCCTCGGTCGGCTTGATATCGCTCGGCGCGACTCCCGCCTTGTCGGCCAAGGCCTTGCGCGCCTTGTCCCAGTCGGACCGGAACTGGGTGATGCCCTTGTCGGTGAGCGGGTGGTGGACCATCTGCTGCAGGATCTTGAAAGGAATCGTCGCCACGTGCGCGCCCGCGAGGGCCGCCTGGGTCATGTGGACCGGGTTCCGGATCGACGCCGCGAGGACCTCGGTCTCGAGCTGATGGAGCTCGACGATCTCCACGAGTTCGCGGACGACGATCATCCCGTCCTGGTTGATGTCATCGAGTCGTCCGACGAACGGCGACAGCAGGCTGGCGCCGGCCTTGGCTGCGAGCAGCCCCTGGTTTGCGGTGAAGATCAGCGTGCAGTTGGTCTTGATCCCCTCTTCGGCGAAGCGGCTCATCGCCTCGAGGCCTTCCTCGCTCATCGGGACCTTGACGACGATGTTCGGGGCGAGCTTGGCGAATGCGCGCCCTTCGGCGAGCATCCCCTCGACGTCCTCGGCGACGACCTCGGCGGAGACCGGGCCGCTGGTGATCGTGCAGATCTCCTTGAGGACCTCTTCGTAGGTCCGGCCGGTGGTCTTGGAGAACAGCGTCGGGTTGGTGGTCACGCCGTCGAGCACGCCCCAGCGCGCGACGGTGCGGATCTCTTCGATGTCCGCGGTGTCCAGGAAGATCTTCATGGCGGGCGGCTCCGGGTGCGGGCGGGGACGTGATTTACGCTGGACCCTCGCTCGTGATTGTCGCAGTCGGCCGCATGCCATATCAGCGCACCGGTATTGTGCTCGGCCGGTTCCCCTCCGGGATCGGCGGCGCCACCCTCAGTGGCGTCTGCCGGATGAGTGAGCATGGTCGTGCGCCCAGGATGCAGGCTGGACGACGGTCCACGAGGGCTCATCGCGTCGACGCCACTCCCAGTGGCGCCGGAGAAGCGAGGCGGTGATTGCCTGGAGGCTCGGCTCGCGTTGTCGTGTCCCGGACATGGAGAAGGGCCGCCGGGGTCCGGCGGCCCTTCCTTCAGGTTCGCGGAGCGAACGGTCTACTTCGAGGCTGCCGCCAGGGCGTTCACCATGCCCGCCCCGAAGAACGTCGTGTTGCCACGACCGCCAAAGCAGCGGGGGAGGTTCGGATCGGCTGGGCTCGGGCAGGCCATCGGCGTCGCGGTGGACCGCACTGCGGCCGCCACGGCTCCCTGGCTCCAGCCCGGGTGGTTCTCGATGATCAACGCGGCGACACCTGCGGCGTGCGGTGACGCCATCGACGTCCCGCTGATCCACACGTATCGACCGCCGCCGTCGAGGACGGCTCGGCCGGTGGCAGCGAAGAACTCCCACGAGCCGGTCGCGTCGGTGCTCGACCAGCCGGCCAGGATGCGGCCGAACGTCGTGCCCGGCGTCTGGACGGCGTCGCCGCCCGGGGCGGTGACGTCGATCGGGGAGCCGACGTTGGAGTAGCCCGCCAGCGTGTTCACGCCGGAGCGCGGACACCGTCACGACGCCCGGCAGCTCTGCGGGGGCGACGCGGCAGTTGTTGTGGATCCGACGGCTCTCGGCCGTGTCGGGCGGCCAGTCGGGACTGATCTCGTCGGTCACGGGGTGACCGAGATCGTGCAGCTCGTTGCCGGCGGCGGCGACCACGACGACGCCGCGCTGCTGCGCGTACTTCGCCGCGTCCTTCATCTCCTGGTACATGGCCCGCTGGCCCGCATCGTTGCTGCAGTAGTACAGGTACGGGTCGGCGAACAGGCTCAGGTTCACGACGTCGAGGTGCTGATCGCCGGCATAGCGCAGCGCGGCCGCGACGGAGTCGACGAAGCAGAACCCGATGATCGTGCAGGCCTTCAGGCCGACGATCGTGGCGTCGGGCGCGACACCGACGATGCCGGTGCCGTCGAGGGCCCCGGCGATGGTGGTCGCGACGTGGGTGCCGTGACCCTGCAGGTCCTGGACGGCTGCCTTGTTCGAACAGTCGCCGTTGGCGACTTCGGACGGGTCGGCGGTCGGCGTCGTGCTGAAGATGAACGAGCACGACAGCCCGACGTCGATGTTGTCGAGGTCCGGGTGGTTGAAATCGATGCCGCCGTCGATGACGCCGACCTTGACGCCGTCACCCGTGGCGCGGGCGCGGGACGAGGCGTTCGCATCGATGTAGCGCATGTCCCACTGACACGCGGACAGCGGCTCAGGTCCGGCGCTGACGCCGAAGAAGGCCTCGCAGAGACCGCTCGCGGTCGGCGCATCGTACGCGTCGGTGGTGCGTGCGGATGCCGCCGGAACGGCAGCGAGCATCAGGATGGAAACGGCCAGGATGGCCAGCCTACGCATGGGCGCTCCTCCTTACCAGGCGTGGTGCATGGAGGGTCGCTGGGGTGCGATCCGACGACGTGACGTCTATGGGGTCATCGACATCGTCCGGACCGCGCGACCCCCGTGAAGTGGGTCTATCTTGACCCGCGCCGCGGGCCCGTGGCCGGTGAAAACGGTCGTTTGGTGCTCCGGGGCACCGCAAACCGCGCGTCGTCGGGCCATGAACGTGTGAGCGAGGCCCGCGATGCAGGCGCGTCCATTCTGGCGCGATGGTGCCTTGACGCACCGGAGGGAGGTCATCGGTCACTGGTCTCCTCCGGCAGGAGCGGCGCGTTGCGCGACTTGGGGCGTCGAGCGAGCGAGGCGAGTCGCTTGCTCCGCGTGACCTGGGTTCGATCCGTGATGTTCTCCATCCCCCGCTCGGCCGCGGCACGAGGGATGCGCCAGCCGGGCAACATCGGCACGTCGATGCCGCGCCGGAAGAGGAGGAACCGGTCCGCGTCAGTCATCGACTCGAGGAGCTGGCCGACGCCGGTCGATTCGATCAGCTCGAGGATCGGCACGAACACGGTCTCGTACCAATGCCGGGCGCCCTCCTCCGGGGGAACGAGCCGTCCCTCGGCCCGCGAGAAGTCGAGGGTGTGCGCCTTCACCGACTCCTGGAGCTCGAGGTAGCCGTCCGGATCCGAGAGCGGGAACCGTCGTCCCGGGACGGCGGCCTCGAGGCCCGTCACGTCCCGAAACCGCCGCTCGCTGGCGGTGACCCGGATGGATGCCATGGTCGTCCCGGGCGCGACGTGGAAGCGGGTCTCGAATCGGTCGACGTTGGCATCGACGTACCGACGACCGTCGGCGATCGCCGCCGAAAGCCGCTTGTGGCCGTCCTCGACGAAGAAGGCGTGATCCACCTGGAGCAGCGAGAGTGGCATGTCGACCACCGCGGGACTCGCTGCACGGGCGCGGATCTCATCACGAAGGCGTCGGTTCCGGGGCCGGAAGCAGCCGTCGAAGTCGGAAACCCGGCCGACTGACCCGATGATGTCGGCGACGGCGACCTCGCGCCGGCCCCCTGGGAGACGGGTCCCGAGACCGAGTCGATGGCGGACCTCATCGAACGCGAGGAGCTCGCGACACTCGCGGTCGCGGAATGTCGGCGTGGCCATCGGTGTGTTCCGGGGTCAGGCCACGCCGTCAGGTGTGGCCGCGTCAGCCCCGACTCACCCGGCGTCGACGGTGGCGGCCTGACGTGACGGCGCGGGCTCAGGCCGGGCTTCCAGGACCGGTTCACGGCCGTCCGCGACGGCGATCGAGGCCGCCACGAACCCGTCGAACAGCGGGTGCGGGCGCTCGGGCCGGGACTTGAACTCGGGGTGGAACTGGCTGGCCACGAACCACGGATGGTCCTTGAGCTCGACGATCTCGACGAGCCGCCCGTCGGGCGATTGGCCGGACAGCAGCATGCCGGCGTTCTCGAGGGTCTGCCGGTAGCGGTTGTTCACCTCGAACCGGTGGCGGTGCCGCTCGTAGATGACCTCCTGGCCGTACACGGCCGCCGCCTTCGAACCCGGGCGTCAGTCGGGCGGGGTACAGGCCCAAACGCATCGTCCCGCCCTTGTCCTCCATCTCGCGCTGGTCGGGCATGAAATCGATGACGGGGTGCTCGGTGAACATGTCGAACTCGGTCGAGTTGGCGTCGGATGTCCCGATGACATCGCGGGCGAACTCGATCACCGCGCATTGCAGGCCGAGGCACAGGCCGAGGTACGGGATGCTTGTGGTCGCGCGCGTAATGCGCGGCGAGGACCTTGCCTTCGATGCCGCGGTGGCCGAACCCACCCGGGACGAGCACGCCGGCCACGCCCGCGAGTGCCTCGTGGACGTTGTCCCTGGTGAGCGCCTCCGAGTCGACCCAGCGGACCTTGGCATCGACGCCGTGCGCCCAGGCCGCGTGCTTGAGGGCCTCGGTCACGGACAGGTACGCGTCTGGGAGTTCGATGTACTTGCCGACGAGGCCGATCTCGAGGCTCGGCTTGGGAGCCTTGATTCGTTCGACGAGTACCCGCCAGCCATCGAGGTCGGGCACGGCGTCCTCGTCGCCGAGGGCGAGGTCGCGCACGATCAGCCGGCCGAGCCCGGCTTCCTCGAACAGCAGGGGGACTTCGTAGATCGAGTCGGCGGTCTCGGCCGGGATGACGGCCTCGGGCGCAACGTCGGTGAAGAGCGCGATCTTCTCGCGGATCTCGTCGCTGACCGGACGGTCGGAGCGCAGCACGATGATGTCCGGCTGGATGCCGATACCGCGGAGCTCCTTGACCGAGTGCTGGGTCGGCTTCGTCTTGAGCTCACCCGTGGCGGCCAGCTCGGGGAGCAGCGTCACGTGGACGTACAGCACGTTCGCGCGGCCGACGTCCTTGCGCATCTGGCGGATCGCCTCGAGGAACGGCAGCGATTCGATATCGCCGACGGTCCCGCCGACTTCGACGATCACGACGTCGGGGTCGCTGTCCCGGGCGACCCGGCCGATCCGCTCCTTGATCTCGTTGGTGATATGGGGGATGACCTGGACCGTGCCGCCGAGGTAGTCGCCGCGGCGCTCCTTGGCGATGACCGCCTGGTAGATGCGGCCGGTCGTGACGTTGCTGAGCTGGCTCAGGTTCTCATCGATGAAGCGCTCGTAATGACCGAGGTCGAGGTCGGTCTCGGCGCCGTCGTCGGTGACGAACACCTCGCCGTGCTGGTACGGCGACATCGTGCCGGGGTCGACGTTGATGTATGGGTCGAGCTTGAGGATGCTAACCCGGAGGCCTCGGGCCTTGAGGATCCTCCCGATGCTCGCTGCCGTGATGCCTTTGCCGAGACTGCTCGCGACTCCGCCAGTCACGAAGACATACTTCGACATGGGTCAGGGTTCCTCCGGGGTTTTTCTGATGCTATCGGAAACCGCCTTCCGACGCGAATCCGACCGGTGTCGCGTCAGATGTCACAACGGACGAACGCACCCCAGCAGGTCGACCTTCCTCCCTCGGATGTCACGGCACGCGTGACACCCGCGACTCGTGGCTGGCGCCGCTGTCACCTTTGACGTAACGCCTCTGGGTTCCGGACGGGCCCAGGGCCGCGCTTCGGCCGGGTCGGCCCGGATCGCGGCTTCGATCAGTCTTGACGGGCCCGGAACCGCGCCTTGGATCATCGCGTTCCGTCGGCAACGTGAGCGCCCGACATGCGGCGTTCCCGTGCGGTTTGGAACCTCGTGATGTGCCGAACCGCCCGGAGCCGGTCGATCCGCAGCGATCACCCGCCGGACCGAACATGGGGCGTTACAAGCCCTCGACCGCTACGAAAAGCGGTTCTCGCGTCGGCCGCGTGCCTCGCCGTTTGATTTGGAACATCCCATGTTCCGATCGGAGCTGGCGCGCGAACAGCTCGGCGGAATCTGCACCTTCGTTCGTCATTTGGAACCTGCAAGGCGTTCCAAACGGCACTGGAGGGCCCTCCTTGGACCAGCTCCTTCGCCGATTGGAACCTCGGGATGTTCCAGATGCGATCTGGGTGAGAGAACTGGATGGTGCGACGGACGCGGCCCCGACGGCGGACGCCCGATCAGGACACCCGAGGCGGCGGCCACGAGCCTGGGGGCGGATCCTCCAGGCCGTCGCCCCACACCTCGGGGCCGCAGAAGAAGCCACGCGGGGGACCCGGCTCCGGGCGGCGTCGAGGCTGGAGGGATCGCGCGACCATCGCCTCGAGCGTCTCCGCCAGCCAGCTCTCGATCTCGCTGAACGCCGTCCAACGGCGGTAGTCCCAGCCCGCCTCGAGACAGATCCGTTCCAGCGCCCGCTTCGCGAACACGATGTCGCTGTAGCCGGCGGCGTACCGGTCGCTGTCGCCGTCGCCGATGAACACGACCCGGCGGCCGGCCGCCCGATGGGCGAGGACGCGCTGCCGCTTGCACGTCCCGCAGACGAGGCAGGTCGGGTGGCCGTTCGGGAAATGCAGCGAGGGCCGCCGTCCCTCGAACTCCGTCCGCGCCGTCACGACCGGCAGCTCCCCCACCCCGAGCCGCTCCAGTGCCGGCCCGATGAAGAACCCGAACCCGTCGGACACGACTTCGACCGGGATGTCTGCCGCCTGCGCGCGCCGGACGAATGGCACGAACCCAGGGTCGTGCGGCTGGGCCGCGGCGGTGGCCCGGAGCGCGTCGGGATCCGCGTCGACCATCGACATCTCCCAGGCCATCAGCCGCCGCGACCCCATCGCACCCGCGGCGTACAGCCTCTCGGCCTCCTCCCAGATGGCCGGCGCGTGCTTGGCCATGACCTGATCGGTCACGTCGGTCAGCGAGATCGTGCCGTCGTAGTCGACGAGGATCGCGAGCGGTGGCGCCCCATCGACGAGCGGCGGGACCGGCGGTGCCTCGCCGGTCATCAGTGCGCGACCGGGCGGACCGAGGCCCGCCGCGTGAGCGCCACGCCCAGCACGATGATCAGCCCACCGACCACCTGCGCCGGACGGATCGGCTCGTGGAGGAAGACGAACGCGAGGACGACGGCCATGGGCGGCACGAACGACTGGAGCGTGATGACCCGGGTCGGGCCCAGCAGTCGAACGCCGTTGAAGACCACGACGTTCGCGACCGCGGCGGCGAGGACCCCGGAATATGCGATCGCCAGGACGATCGGCACGAGCTGCGCGGCCTGCTCCGGGCCGAGCGCGCCCGGCGCCGCGAGCTGAGCAACGCCGAGCGGGATCAGCACGAGCGTCCCGCCGATCGTCGCCCAGGTCGTGAGCACGAGCGGGGAGTGCCGCCGGAGGACGGGCGTGGCGAAGGCCGTGTACGACGCCCAGCACGCCGCGGCGGCCAGCGTCAGCAGGCTACCGATGCCGGACCCGCTCATGGAGATACCGACCCCTGCCGCGATGACCACGACGACACCCAGGAACGACAGCGCGGCGCCGATGAACTTCTGCGGCGTCAGCGTGTCAACGCCGATGATCCCGGCGAGAACGGCCACGAGGACCGGGGTCGAAGCGATGATCAGCGCGCTGTCGCCGGCCGGGATGAACGTGAGGCCCGTCGTCCACAGGATCTGGTACAGCCCGAAACCCAGACCGCCGAGGACGAGGATCCGGACCACGTCGGGGCGGGGTAACCGGACGCCGCCCTCGGACCAGCGCAGGATCGCGAGCAACGCGATCGACGCCAGCCCGTAGCGCAGCATCGTGAAGCCGACCGGCGGAAGGATCGCGATCGCGCCCTTCACGACGATGAAGTTCGCGGCCCAGATGACCATGACCCCCAGGACCGCGGCCTCGGCGAAACGACGGTCTGCGAACAGTCGAACGCCCGCCGGTCGATCGGCGGGCGTCGGTGGTGCGGCGGGGATGTCGGGATCGATCAGACGACGTCGCGATCGATCAGACGGTGTCGCGGTCGAGCTCGAGGAGCTCCTCGTCGTCCTCTTCGGTCAGCTTCAACCAGACGAACAAGCCGGCCAGCACGGCCAGCGGGATGACGATCAGCGCCGCGAGCGTGATGCCGAGAGCGACGGCGACGGTCTTGAGGGCTTTCATGGGCGATACCTCCGAGGTCAGGCGCTGGTAGTCGTGCTGCTACTCGCGCCGGGGATCGAAACCGGGCTTCGGAGCGCTGGCCCCTTGGCCACCATCTGGGTGATGTCTTCGCGCGTGAACTCCGAGAGCTGGTGCTGGCTGCCGGCCTGGCCGGACAGCAGGAGCCTGACGACGAACGCGCCATCCTGCTCGAAGAAGAACACGTCCTTCGGCTTCTGGTCGTCCATGTAGCGACCGAGAACGCGGAAGGCCGTCTCGTAATAACCGGCGTCGTGCGTCGGCACCGGGGCCGAGCGACCGCGACGCGCGGCGGCTTCCTCCATGAAGCGGGCGATGTCATCGTCGAGGAAGGTCAGCGTCTCCTTGGCCTGGGTGCCGATCGACTCGGACCAGGCACCGGAGGACGAGCTGGACACGACGAGGCCCTGGACGATGAAACCGTCCGGGGCTTCCACCAGGAGGACGTCCTTCATACCGCGCTGGTCGAGGAACGCACCGATAGACCTGAAGACTTCCTCGAAGTCCTGGCGCGGGCTGCCCTCGTAGATGCGCATGGCGCGCCATCCTCCACGACCCGGTGGCTCGGTCGGGCGGCCCACACCACCATGGCGCAGCACCGCCCACCCCGGATGCCTCGCGAGTCCGGCGAGTGTACCGACCGGCCGGGCGCGCGGCAATATCAGGAACGGGTCAGATTCTGCGCCGCCCTTGCTAGCGGAGGTGCGCCGCCAGCGACGCGGCCGCGCGCGCGTTGTTCACGATCAATGCGGTGTTCGCCGGCACCGACCGGCCGTCGGTCAGTTCGGCGATCCGCGCGAGCAGCCACGGCGTGACGGCCGGTCCGCGGATGCCGGCCGCCTCGGCGTCTCCGATCGCGTGCTCGACGGCGTCCCGGGCGACGTCATCGGGGAGTGCCTCATCGGCAGGCACGGGGACGCACACGAGAACGGCGCTCCCCAGTCCCAGGCCGAAATGCGCGGCCACGATCCGGGCTGCCTCGGCCGTGTCGGCGGCCACGGCCGGTGCCGGGATCCCAGATGACCGGGCGAAGAACCCGGGCACGTCCGATTGACCGACCGCGATGACCGGCACGCCCCGCGTCTCGAGGTACTCGATCGTGGCCGGCACGTCGAGGATGGCCTTTGGGCCGGCGCAGACCACCGCCATCGCGGTCCGACCGAGCTCCTCGAGATCCGACGAGATGTCGAATGACGCTCGGACACCTGGACCCGACGCGTCGAGTGCCCCGCGATGCACCCCGCCGATGCCACCGGTCGCGAAGACGCGGATCCCGGCCGCGAAGGCGGCGATCATCGTGGCCGACACCGTCGTGGCCGCCCACCCGCCTTCGGCGAGGGCGACAGCCAGGCTGGGGCGCGCGGCCTTCCGAACGGACCCGGCCGGGGCTGTTGCCAGCGCCTCAAGGGCCCCGGCGTCGAGCCCGACCAGCAGCCGCCCGTCGCGGATCGCGACCGTGGCCGGCACCGCGCCAGGGGTCTCGCGGACGGCGGTCTCGGAGGCCGAGGCGACGTCGAGGTTCTGCGGGTAGGGCAATCCGTGGCTGATCAGCGTCGACTCGAGCGCCACGACGGGCCGGCCCTCGGCGAGAGCCCCGGCGACCTCCGGCGCGATGATCAATCGGTCGGCGACCGAGGGCGGGACGGCCATACCGGAAGGGTAGCGGCGCGGCTAGTCTGTCGCGCATGGCTGCACGCCGGAGCATGACTCCAGAGGACATCCGCCGCATCGTCGTCGTCGAGGAGCTCGACCTGTCCGCCGACGGGCGCACTGCCGTCGTCGTGCGGCGGTCGATCCAGGGCAACCGCTATGTCAGCCACCTGTTCGCGATCGATCTGGGGTCCAGGCGCGCCATCCCCACGCCCCGCCAGCTGACCCGCGGGACGATCCGCGACACGCGGCCCCGGCTGTGTCCGGACGGCCACACGCTCGCCTTCGTCCGGACCGACCCGACCGACGACGACTCGGTCGCGTCGATCATGATCGTGGACCTCCGACGCGCGGCCGACCCGCGAGCCGCGAAGGTGGGCGAGCATGGCGCGGTCGGCGAGATCGCCTGGTCGCCCGACGGCCGGCGCCTCGCGTTCACCGCGGAGGTCGACCCGCCCCGGTTCATCGCCGGCAAGACCCGGCCGATCTCGCGGCGCGGGAAGTCGGGCTCGGATGAGGCCCCCGTCGCCCGCCACATCACCCGGACCGACTGGCGATGGGACGAGCAGGGCCATCGCGACCGGTGGTCGCACCTCTTTGTCATCGATTCGAGGTCGGCCCGGCCGCGCCAGGTCACGAGCGGCGACTGGGGCGTCTCTGACATCGCGTGGCATCCCGACAGCCGAACGATCGCGTTCACCACCGACCGCGGTCCGGAGCCCGACCTCCACTGGCGGACGACGATCTGGGCGGTCGATGTCGATGAGCGCGGCGCCGAGCCGCGCGAGGTGCTCCGACCGGGCTGGGCGAGCCATCCGGCGTGGTCGCCCGACGGACGCTGGATCGCGGCCCGCGGCCTGCTCGAGCCGGAGCCGCTCGACGACGTGATCCCGGGCGTCGTCGTCGGGGCCGGCGGACGGCTCCGGAAAGCCGTGGCTGCTCGCTCCTGACCTCGACCGACCGATCGGCAACTGGGTCGATACAGATCTCAATGGCTGGTTCGTCGATGGGCGACACGGGCCGTTCTGGCTCGACGACGAGCGGATCGTGGCGACGATCTCCGACAAGGGACGGTCGCATCCGTACGTCTTCCGGCTCGACTCGAAGACGGGTGAGGACGCGGTCATCGGCGCCTCGCGGGTGGGGACATCACGACCCACACGATCGCCGTGGCGCGAGGCGGCCGGATCGCGACGCTGGGCACGGACGGCACGCGTGCCATGGAGCTGCGTACGCTCGATGTCGGGGGCGGCGACGACGACCCCGGCGACGCGACCCTCAATACCCGATCGCGGCTCGGCTCGCGCTGGCAGGACGCCTTCGACATGCCGGACATGCGCCTCGTCCAGGCGCCCGGGGCTGGCGGCCCGATCGATGTCTGGATCGCGTCGCCACCGGGCACCGGCGATGCCGCCCTCCCCGCCGTCGTGAACGTCCACGGCGGCCCGATGGGTGCCTGGGCGCCGGCGCCGCACATCGAGGTCATCCTTCTCGTCGCGCACGGGTACCGCGTCATCCTGCCGAACATCCGGGGTTCGGCCACGTACGGCGCAGACTGGGTCCGCCCGCAGCTCGGCGACTGGGGCGGGGTCGATGCCGCCGACGTCCATGCGGCCGTCGATCACGTCGTCGCGATCGGGCTGGCGGACCCCGACCGGCTCGGCATCATGGGCCTGAGCTATGGCGGGTACATGACGAACTGGCTGGTCGGCACGACCGATCGCTTCAAGGCGGCGGTCTCGGAGAACGGCGTGACGAACCAGGTGGCGGACTGGGCGAACTCTGACAGCGGCCCCGAGTACAGCCGGGCCGCCCTGCTGGGCGACACGCTCTCACCCGAAGGGGTCGACAAGCTCTGGCGACAGTCACCGTTGCGTCACGTTGCAAACGTCCGGACCCCGCTCCTGATGCTCCAAGGGGAGGCCGATCACCGCTGCCCCGCCGCGGACAACGAGCAGTTCTTCATCGCGCTGCGTCATCTCGGCCGGACGGTCGAGTACGTGCTGTACCCGGACGAGTTCCACGTCTACGCAAACGCAGGCCGGCCCGATCGCCGCATCGACCGCAACAAGCGGGTGCTCGACTGGTTCGACCGGTACCTCCGCTGACCGCCGGGACGTTTCGGCCACGGTCGACTGGCCCCATCCCGGCATCGCGCCTGCTGGACATGGGGGTCATCATCGACCGATGACCCTTCCCGATCGCCGCTTCCGACGCTCCGTCCCTGCGGCGATCGCAGCGACGCTGGTCGTTCTCCTCGTCGCGTCGACCACGGCCGTCGCGGCGGCCGACTTCCCGCGGGGCTACACGGGCTACCACACATACGCCGAGGTCGGCGCCGCCGCCAAGGCCGTCGCCGATGCGCACCCTGCCATCGCGTCGCGCTTCAGCATCGGCAAGAGCTACCAGGGCCGCGAGCTGTGGGCGATGAAGATCTCGGACAACGTCGGGACGGACGAGAACGAGCCCGAGGTTCTCTACGACGGCGGCCACCACGCCGACGAGCACATGGGCGTCGAGATGGCGTTGCGCATCATGCGCTGGCTCGTCGACGGCTACGGCAGCGACACGCGCATCACCAACATCGTCAACGGCCGCGAGATCTGGATCATCTTCCTCGTCAACCCCGATGGCGCCGAGTACGACATCGCGAACGGTCGATTCCACTACTGGCGCAAGAACCGCCAGCCGACGCCCGGGACGGGCTACACCGGCACCGATCTGAATCGGAACTACGGATATCGCTGGGGCGGTGGCGGACGCACGAGCTCGAACCCAGCGGCCATCACGTACCGCGGCCCCAGGGCATGGTCGGCGCCCGAGACGCGCGTTGTGCGCGACTTCCTGGCGAGCCGGGTCGTCGACGGCAAGCAGCAGATCCGGATGCACATCACGTTCCACGAGGCCGGCCGCCTCGTGATGTGGCCGTACGGCTACACCTACGCCGACCAGCCGGCCGACATGACGAGCTCGGATCGCCTCGCTTTCGTCCATATGGGCCGCCAGATGGCCAGGACCAACGGCTACAAGCCGGAGCAGGCAAGCGACCTGTACATCACGTCGGGCACGACACGCGACTACGCGTACGGCGTCTACCGGATCTTCAGCTATACGTTCGAGATGTCGAACCGCGACTACATGGACGACAGCCTGATCGCGTCGGAGACTGGCCGGAACAAGGCCGCGGTCCTCTATCTCGCCGAGCGGGCGTGGTGCCCGTATGCCGTTCTGGGGACGTCGTATGTCCACTGGCGGTGCGGTTCGTTCGACGACGACTTCGAGGCAGCCCGCGGCTGGACGACGAACCCCGACGGGACCGACACCGCGACCAGCGGTGCGTTCGCGCGCGGCAACCCGGCATCCACGTCGGCGAGCGGCGCGAAGCAGCTCGGGACGGTGCCGTCCGGTTCACGCGCGATGGTGACCGGCCTGCTCGCCGGTTCGTCGGCCAATGCCAACGACCTCGACGGGTCGACGACCGTGCGGTCGGCCCCGATCCGCCTGTTCAACACGACCGGGCAGCAGCTGTACTTCCGTTATGTCTTCGCCCACGGCTCGAACTCGTCGTCGGCCGACCGGCTCGTCGCGAGCATCGAGACATCGGGCGGGGCCCGGACGCCGGTCTTCACGAAGGCCGGGGCCGCGACGGACGTCGACGGCGTCTGGCGGAGCATCTACATCCCGGTCGATACCTGGAAGGGCCAGACGATCCGCATCGTCTTCGAGGCGGTCGACGGCGCATCGAACAGCCTGGTCGAGGTCCAGCTCGAGGACGTGCGCATCACGCGAGGCACCTAGGCGACGTTCGTCTAGCCGAGGAGCGAGCTCCTGCCGCGATGAGGTGAGCTGCCGAGCCGCGGCGCGATGACCGGCGAGCGCGGCTCGCTGGAGTGCGGCCGGCAGCGACCGTCCGCTCGCGCGGGCTGTGAACCACCCGACCAGGAACCCCGCGTCGAATGCGTCGCCGGCGCCGGTCGTGTCGGTCGCGGCGATCGGCTCGGTCGCCACCTCGAAACGCAGCCGCGCATCGCCCTCGCGCGCCAGGACCGTCGCGCCCTTGGAGCCGCGCTTCACGACGGCGATCCCGGCGAGGTCCAGCAGGCCTTCGACGGCGTACCGGCCCAGGAGTCCCTCCGCCTCGGAGGCCGTCGCGAACAGGATGTCGGGCGCGACCTCCTCGATCAGGGCCCGCGCCGCGCGTCGACCGCGCGCGAGCAGCGGACCGATCGACGCGAGATCGACGCTCACGGCGGCATTCGCGCCACGCGCGAGCTCGATCCCCCGGCGCCCCGCCAGGCTCAACGGCTCGTCGATGAGCGAGTACAGCGGCAGGTGAAGCGCGTCGGCGCGGGCGAACCAGGCAGGCTTGAGATCGCTTGGTTGGAGCTGGAGGGCAGCCCCACGGTCGGTGACGAAGGACCGCTCGCTGTCCGGCGTGACCAGGACGCCGATCCTCCCCGTGCGAGCGCCCGCGACGCGGACCACCCGCGGGGTCACGCCGTCGCTGCGGATCGCCTCCACGAGCGCCCTGCCCGCCGCGTCGCGCCCGATCGCCGCGATGAGCGATGAACGCGCCCCGAGCCGCCCGAGCCAGCGGGCCGCGGTCGCGGCGGACCCACCCTGGACGAAGAAGACCCGGCCGGGAACGTCGGTCCCGTGCTCCAGCGATCGTTCCGGCTTGAGCACGACGTCGACGACGAGATCGCCGAGGACCACGATCCGCGGCCTCGCTGACGGTCGGCGGGACATGGCTGGCCGCAGTCGTGGCATCCGCCTGATGGTAGTGCCGGAATGCGCTCTGGGTATCCGGCTACCCTGACGGCGACCACCGTCCGCATCGGTCGAGCAAGGATGGCCCACTGACCGCGACCAGCCGAATCCCCGGTTCTTTGACCGTGTTCCGCGATGTGCTGAGGATCGCGGACGTTCGGCGAGTCGAAGCCGCATGGCTCGCCTTCAATGCGGGCGAGTGGGCGATCTGGGTCGCCATCCTGGTCTACGCGTACAC
>CAWABZ010000006.1:0-118486 GCA_963780425.1 uncultured Chloroflexia bacterium
TGGTGGGCGGTACTGGACTCGAACCAGTGACTTCCTCGGTGTAAACGAGGCGCTCTGACCGACTGAGCTAACCGCCCGCGGGGAGCCTACACCGCGGTCACGCGAAACGACCGCCTCCGTGGCGGTCGTCAGGAGCTGCGGAGTGGTGCCCAGGCCGGGACTTGAACCCGGATGAGTTGCCTCATACGCCCCTCAAACGTACGCGTATACCAATTCCGCCACCTGGGCCCAGGTGTCACCGTGGGATGAAGGAGTCCGAGGGAGTGGTACCGAGGGAGGGACTTGAACCCACACGACCTTGCGGCCACTGGTACCTGAAACCAGCGCGTCTGCCTATTCCGCCACCTCGGCACGGACCCCGTCCGACCGTTACCGGCCGACGGCGAGGCGCCATGTTAGCACATCCCAAAATCGATCCGACCCGTCCGTGACCTGCCGGATCGCGGGCCCCTGGACGGTGTCGCGGAGCACGACGACCTCGTCCGAAAAGGCCACCGGGAGCAGGTATCGACCCGCCGCGAGCGCCTTCTGCAGGGCGCTGTATGCGGCCGTCCGGGCGCTCTCCGAACCGGGCGCGCGCGCCTTCTCGAGGAGTGTGTCGAGCTCGGCCGACTGGACGCCGATCACGTTCGACCCGCCGGTCAGCGTCTGGCTCGAGGCGAGGAGCGGGTACAGGTCGGGGTCCAGCCCGATGCGCAGGTCGGCGACCGCGACCTGGAACGTCCCGGTCGACAGCCGCTCCCCGACGAACTCGGCGGGTGGCAGCGCGACGTGCTTTGCCGTGAGACCGACCGCGGTCCAGTCGCGGACGACTGCCTCGGCTGCCGCGTAGAGACCCGGGTTCGATTCCTCGGGCGGGCTCAGGACCTCGAGCGACAGCGCCTGCTTGGCGCCGCGGCAGGCGCCAGCCCTTGGCGTCCTTGGTCCAGGTCGCGGCCTTGAACGCGGCTTCGGCGGCACCGCGGCTGTAGGCCACAGCGGGGTCGGCGGCCGGATCGAACATCGGCGAGACCGGCGGGATCGGGCCGGTGGCTGGTGCCGCTATCCCGGCGAACGATTCCTGGATGAGGCGCTCTCGGTTCAAAGCGGCCAGCAGGCTCGTGCGGACGGCGGCCGGCGAGAACTCGGGATGACCCGGACGCAGGTTCAGGAGGACGGCCGTCAGGGTCGATCCGGGGTACCGGACGAGACGTGCCCCATCCATCGACCCGAGCTCGACCGCATCGGCCGGCGGGAGGCCCGACGCGCCGTCGAGATCGCCGGCGCGGAAATCGCGAACGAGTGCGTCGACATCGGTGTAGAAACGGAGCTCGATACCCGCGAGGTACGGCAACGGCCGCGAGGGGCGGAGGGTCGGCGCGGGCGTCGTGAGCGAGTCCGGGGACGATCCGGCCGTCGGGCTCGGGCCCCCGGCCTCCAGGACGACCTCGGCCGGGACGAGGGAGGCGGACGTCGGCGTCAGATCGGTCACAGCGAACGGACCCGAGCCGACCGGCCGCCCGCCGAACGGGTCCTCGGCGAGGGATGCGATCGGCACCTCCCCGAGCAAGTGGGCCGGCGCGATCGGCTGGGTCAGCGCCTGCAGGAACCCGCCGAGCGGGGTCTTGAGCGTGAACCGCACCTGGCGAGGGCCGGTCGTCGCGACCGTCACCTCGGACCACGATGTGGCGGACGGTCCCGTGTAGGCCGGGTCCTGCAGCGTCTCGATCGTGAAGATCACGTCATCGGGCGTGACCGGCGTGCCGTCGTGCCAGCGCGCGTCCGCGCGCAGGTCGACCGTCCAGGTCTTGCCCGACGCATCGACCGACCAGCGCTCGGCCAGGTCGGGCACGAGCGTGCCGCCCGGCCCGTTGCGCACGAGTCCGGCGAAGATCAGCGCGACCAGGTCGCGATCGGCCTGGGTCTTGGCGGTCAGCGGGGAGACGGACGAGGGTGCGCCGACCACGCCCTCGACGTACGGGCGGACCTCGAAACCTGGGCTGGCCGCGATCGGCGATCGGGTCGCGGTCGATGGCGCCGAGGCGAGCTGGATGGCGGGGACGCTGATGAGTGCGGCGAGGACCGCAAGAAGTGCGACGAGCGTCCCGACGATGACGGTGTCGGTCCGGGTCATGAAGCTCCGTGTGATGGCCGCGGCGTCGAGCCGCAGCGCGACGTCAGGCGCCGGTCGTCGGCGACAGGATGTACGACGCCAGGGAGAAGATGACGAACAGGACGAGCAGCACGATCGTGAACTGCCACAACCGCCGTTCGACCCCACGGCGGCTGCGATAGACAGCCGAGTCGCCACCGAATGTGCCCGACAGGCCGGTGCCCCGCGCCTGCAACAGGATGGCGGCGATGAGCGCGATGCTCACGATGATCTGGCCCACGCCCAGGATCGGGTTCACGTCTGGTTCGTCCTCCGTTTTCGTACGGCGGCCGATGCTACCACAGGGTTCTCGCCGAGTCCCTCAGCGGCGTAGCAGCGATCGTCCGGTGATGGCCGGCCAGGCGTGGCAGGTCGGCCAGTTCGAGGAGCGTCGGCGCGACGTCAGCCAGGACGCCATCGGCGAGCGTGCGGCCCGCCACGGAACGGCCGATCAGCACGAACGGCACGGGATTGAGGGAATGGGCGGTGACCGGCGCGCCGGCCGCGTCGCGCAGCTCGTCGGCGTTGCCGTGATCGGCGGTGATGGCCAGTAGCGCACCCGGACCGTCCGGGTCCGCCGCCTCGGCGGCCTCGACGGCGTCGACGACCCGCGCGAGGCAGGCATCGATCGTGGCGAGCGCCTCGATCGTCGCGTCCCAGTCCCCGGTGTGGCCGACCATGTCGGGGTTGGCGTAATTCGCGACGATGAAGTCGTAGCGACCGGAGGCGATCGCCGCAACGAGGGCGTCGGTGACACCGGGCGCCGACATCGACGGCTGCTGGTCGTACGTCGCGACCTTCGGGCTCGGGATCAGCTCGCGGTCCTCGCCCGGGAACGGTGCCTCGATGCCGCCGTTGAAGAAATACGTCACGTGGGCGTACTTCTCGGTCTCCGCGACGTGGAGCTGGCGCCACCCTGCCTCGCTGAACGCCTGGGCCAGGGAACGAGCCGTCTCGGGCGGGAACGCGACGAGCACCGGCAGGCCCTCCTCGTATTCGGTCATCGTCACGACGAGGAGGTCCTCCGGCGCCGATCGACCCGACGGCGACGTCCGGTCGAACCCGTCGAACGTCGGGCCGTCCGCGAGCGCATGGGTCAGCTGGCGGGCCCGGTCTGCCCGGAAGTTGAGGTGGATGATCGATTCGTGGTCGTCGAGCGGGTCTTCGTGGCCGTCGATCACGGTCGGCGCGACGAACTCGTCGGTCTCGCCCCGCGCGTAGGCTGCCTCGATCGCCGCCGTCGCCGACGGTGCGTGGTGGGCGGCCTCGCCGTGGACGATCGCGTCGTAGCCACGCTCGGTGCGCTCCCACCGGCGATCCCTGTCCATCGCGTAGTAGCGGCCGCCGACCGACGCGATGGACGCGCCGGGATGGACCGCCGCCAGTCGCGTTTCGAGATCCCGCATGAAGGCGAGGCCGGACGACGGGGGCGTGTCACGCCCATCGAGCAGCGCATGGACAGCGAGGCGCGGGACGCCCTGGGCCGCGGCCAGCCTGGCGAGCGCGACGAGATGTCGATCGTTGGCATGGACACCGCCGGGGCCGATCAGCGTGATGAGGTGCAGCACCCCGGCGCCATCCCGCGCCCGATGCATGGCGGCGAGGAAGGCGGGACGCGTGTCGAACGACCCGTCTGCGATCGCGGCGTCGATGCGCGGCAGATCCTGGAGCACCGGCCGGCCCGCACCGAGGTTCAGGTGGCCCACCTCGGAGTTGCCCATCTGGCCGGGTGGCAGCCCGACCGCCTCCTCGGACGCCCCGAGCGTGCTGTGTGGCCAGCGCGCCAGCAGCCCGCGCCAGGTCGGCATCGGGGCAGCGGCGATCGCGTCGCCGGCCGGGTTGCGCCCGATGCCGAAGCCGTCGAGCACGACCAGGACGATGGGCCGTGGTCTCGGGCGGGTCACCCAGCCAGCCCGCGCGCCCGCGCGGTGATCGCGGCCCGGGCGACGATGCCGGCCATCTCGTCAGGCTTGAGGGAGGCGCCGCCGACCAGCGCGCCATCGATCGCAGGCTCGGCCATGAACTCGCCGATGTTCGTGGAGGTCACGCTGCCGCCGTACAGCACGGGCAGCCCGGCCCCGGTCTCGCCCCACCCGAGTCCATCGAGGGTCGCCCGGATGGCATCGACCATCGCGGCGGCGTCGATGCCGGTCGCGTTGCGCCCGGTACCGATCGCCCAGACGGGCTCGTAGGCGATGACGAGCCCGCCGTCGCCGGCCTGGGCCGCGTCGATGCCGTCGAGCGAGCCCCGGACCTGGGTATCGACGACCTCGATCGCCCGGTCCGACTCGCGTTCGGCCAGCTGCTCGCCGACGCAGAGGATAGGTCGCAGGCCCACCTCGAGCGCACGCCCGACCTTGGCGGCGACGACGGCGTCGGTCTCGCCCGCGTCGCGCCGCCGTTCCGAGTGCCCGACGATGACCCACGTCGCGAGCCCGGCCAGCATCGGCGCGGAGACCTCACCCGTGTGCGCGCCGGCGAGGTCCTGATGCACGTTCTGGGCTCCGACGGCGACGTCGTGATCGTCCTCGGCCAGCGCGTCACGGACCGGCGCGAGGCACACGAACGGTGGACAGATGACCCGCGTGACGCCCGGCTCACGGGTCCGCGACGCGATCGTCCTCGCGAGGTCGCCCGCGTCGCTCGGTGTGGTGTGCATCTTCCAGTTCGCGGCGATCACGACCTCACGCATGCGTCCGCATCATGCCAGAGCGCTTCGCGCGCGACCGTCGTCCTGGCTCTCGAGGTCGGGCCGGCTCCTCCTCGGCGAGGCGTTCGATGCGTTCGAGCGCCCGCTGGACGGCCGACCTGTGGAGCTCGAGCCGTTCGGCCAGCTCGGTCAGGGTCGCCTCCGGCGTCTCGCGGCGCGCGTCGGCGACGAGCCGGACCACGTACGGCTGATCCTGGAGTCGACCGTCGGCCTCGAGCTGCGCGATCGCGTCCAGCTGCCGACCCGCCGCGGCCACGGCTCGCTGGAGGTTCGCGGACTCGGCGTTCAGCACACGGTTGAGCTCGCCGCGAAGGGCGCGGGAGACCTGTCGTGCCTCGAGCTCGAGCAGTGCGCCGGCCGCGCCGATCCGGCGCAGGAACGTGCCGACCGCCTCGGCGCTCTTCCAGGTCACGACGCCTCGACCGCGTCGGAGGCGCCACGACGCCGGCAACCCGACCTCGCCGAGACGGCCCGCGAGCGTGATGGCCTCGGCGGCGGGGACGACGAACTCCAGGTGCGTCCGGCCGCCGGCCAGGCTCAGCGAGCCGCGGGCCAGGAAGCGTCCGCGCAGCCAGGCAGTCCGGCAGTGCTCGGCCGCCGTCGCCCACACGAAGTCGGCGGTCGCGGTGGGATCGTGCTCGCCGGCGCGTCGCAGCCGATGGACGAGTCGACTGACGGCCGGTTCACGCGACCCGACGTCCAGGCCCAGCCCGGCCGCCTCGGCGAACCGGTCGCATGCGCGCGCCGGATCGATCGCCGCGAGCTCGTTCCGCAGCGCGGTCACGAGGTCGCGTTCGGAGCTGGTCACGTCAGGCGGTCCGGGTCACGGTCCGGCGACGGGTGGCGGAGTCGCCCTCGTAGGCGCGCATCACCGCAGCGGCAAGACGGGCAGGATCGTGGTGGTGGGCGTTGTCCGGGTCGACCACGTCGTCCAGCACGAGTCGCGGTGGCTGGGTCAGGCCGGCCGGCGGCCAGTGGATCCGCACCGTCTCGGCCTGCCAGCCGCTCGGGATCCGCGCATCGAATCGATTGTTGGCGAGGACCAGGTCGACGATCCCGGGTGTCGTGTGCGCCGCGAGAGCCAGGACGTGAGCGGCCAGGTCGAGTCCGGCCGTCTCGCCTTCCTGGGTTGCCACATTGCAAACGTACAGGCGCGTGGCACCGGCCGTCATCACCGCGTCGCGGATCGCCGGGATCAGCAGGCTCGGCAGCAGGCTCGTGTACAAGCTCCCTGGTCCGATGACGATCAGATCCGCCTCGGCGATCGCGGCGAGCGCGTCATCCGATGCCCGGACGTCATCCGGCGTGAGCCACACCCGCTCGATGCCGGACGTGCGCATGATCCGTGACTGGCCATGGACGGTGGCCCCACCCGACGTCTCCGCGTGGAGCGTCAGGGGCGTGGCGGTGACCGGCACCACCTGGCCTCGGACGGCCAGGATCCTGTTGATCCGCCGGACCCCCTCCTCGAAGTCGCCACCCTCGAGCGCGGTCATCGCCGCGAGCAAGAGGTTGCCGACAGCGTGACCGGCCAGTCCCGGTCCCTCGATCGCGGGCGTGCCCGGGCTGCCATCGGCGGCCGGGAACCGGTACTGCAGCAACTCACTCATGAGCGGTTCCGCGTCGGCCAGCGCGGCGATGCAGTTGCGGATGTCCCCGACCGGCGGGATGCCGAGCTCCTGGCGGAGGACGCCGGACGAGCCACCGTCGTCGGCCACGGTGACCACGGCAGTCAGGTTGCTGGTGTGCTCCTTGAGGCCGCGCAAGAGAGCGGACAGCCCGGTCCCGCCGCCGATCGCGACGATCCGCGGCCCCTTCGCGAGGAAGCGCTTC
This sequence comes from uncultured Chloroflexia bacterium, assembly GCA_963780425.1. Lineage (GTDB taxonomy): Bacteria > Chloroflexota > Limnocylindria > Limnocylindrales > CSP1-4 > SPCO01. The sequence continues at coordinate 6,675 of CAWABZ010000006.1, forward strand.
TGGTAGATCACCTCGACGAGCGGCTGGTCGGCGTCGGGCGCGCGGAAAGGGTCGGTCATGACGCGCATGACGCGGTACGCGCCGAACGCCACGAGCCCCACACCGACCACGCCGACGATGAGGCCGCGCAACGGGAACGGCAGGAACTGGAGCGTGACGACGTCGATCAGCAACGCGAACGGCCCGGCTGGCTCGAAATCGCGGGTGACCTGGCGGATCATGTGGGCGAAGGCCATCGCCAGGAGGAGCAACCCCAGGAACACGACGAGCAGCCAGCGCTTGACGCCGATGCCGGGGGTCAGCCAGCGGCGGAGGTTCATGCCGACGGGTCCTCGCTCACGCCCGGTCGAGCTCGCGGTGGAAGACGGCGACCGGGCCCGTGTCGCGCTCGCGCAGCCAGGCGGCGAGCTGCTCGGCGATCACGATGCTGCGGTGATAGCCACCGGTGCAGCCGATCCCGATCGTCAGGCGGGTCTTGCCCTCGTCGATATAGGCGGGGATCGCGAAATCGAGGAACTCCTGGATCAGCTCGAGGAAGCGTCCGGTCATCGGCTGACGCCAGGACGTAGTCGCGGACCTCCTCGGTCAGCCCCGAGTGGGGCCGCAGCTCCGGGCACGTAGTACGGGTTCGGGATGAACCGCACGTCGTACACCAGGTCCGCCTCGAGCGGGACCCCGAACTTGTAGCCGAAGCTGATCAGCTGGACGGCGAGCTGGTCGGGCCGGCTCGTGGTCGCGAGCTGCGCGAAGAGCCGCTCGCGCAGCTGGCGGAGCGACAGGTCGGACGTGTCGACGATGACATCCGCCTCGGCGCGGATCGGATCGAGCATCCGGCGCTCCTCGGCGATCGAGCTGGCGATCCCGCGCTCGTCGTGGAGCGGATGGCGATGGCGGGTCTCGCTGAACCGCCGGATGAGCACGTCGTCACGCGCCTCGAGGAAGACGATGCGCGGGCACGATCCCGCGGCCCTCGAGCGCGCCGCGCATGGCGCCGAGCGCGAGCGCAGGGTCCCCGGCACGCACGTCGAGCACGATCGCGACGCGGGCGAACCGCTCGTCATCGTCCGACACCAGCTCGGCGAGCTCGGGCAGCAGCTCACCCGGGCAGGTTGTCGACGACCATGTAGCCGAGGTCCTCGAACAGCTTGGCCGCGGCCGTCTTGCCGCCTCCGGACAGGCCCGACAGGATCACGACCGCCTGCTCGGCCGACCCCTCGGTCACCGGCTCGTCGGCCGTCTGCGTCACCGACCGGTCCGCTTGATGAACTGGATCGTCAGCTCGTACAGGAGGTACATCGTGCCGCCGAGCACGAACGGGCTGACGAGGTCGCCACCCGGCGTCGCGACGGCGGAGAAGATCGCGATGCCGAGGAGGACGTACCGTCGCGACGCGCGTAGCCGTTCGGAGGTGATGATCCCGACCCGCGACAGGCCGACGAGCAGGATCGGGAACTCCAGGACGAGGCCGAACGCCAGGAACATCGTGGTCACGAAGTCGAAGTACGGGCCTGCAGCGATGTTCGCGACGAGCCTGTCGTCGGTGAAGCTCAGCAGGAACGCGACGGCGTACGGCAGGACGAGCCGGGCGATCCCGACCCCCAGGGCGAAGAACACGAGTGCCAGCGGGATCCAGGGCCGGACCGCACGCCGCTCGGCGGGGGTCAGACCCGGTGCGACGAACGCCCAGACCTGGTAGAGCAGGACCGGCATCGCCAGGATGATCCCGATGACGATCGAGATCCGCAGCTGGATCGCGAATGCGTCGCCCGGCCCGAGGACCTGGGCCTGGCCACCTGGCAGGGGCTCGAGCAGGAAGTCGCGGACATCCGTCCGCGAAGTAGAACCCGACCACCGAGCCCGACGACGACTGGCGAGGATGCAGCGGAAGAGTCGGTCGCGCAGCTCGCCGAGGTGGTCGACGAGCGACATGACCGACCCATCAGGTCCCGTCGCCGGAGGCTGGGCGGTGGCGGGACGCCTGGACGCGGGCGCGTCTCGCGTAGGGCGTCGGCGTCTGCCATCAGGCGCGTGCGACGCCGAGCCTAGTTCGTGCGCGACGCAGGCTCGCTCGGGGCGCGCGGGCGCGTCGGCCGGGGCGAGGCGGCCGGCGGGTTGGCGGGAGCGGCGAGGTATCGACCTTCACCGAGTCGCTCAGGTCCGAGGAGGCCTTGCGGAACTCGCGGATGCTCTTGCCGAGCGCCGAACCGACGTCCGGCAGCTTGCCCGGCCCAAGGATGAGCAGCGCGATCACGAGGATGATGATGAGTTCGACGGGTCCAGGCATCGGCATGGTGGAAGGTCCTCTTGAGCGGGTGAACCGCGGCGGCTAGGGTAGCACAGGGAGTCTGGCGGCCCAGTCGGCGGCGGCCGCCGCGAGACGTTCGCGCCGGGTCCCCGGGACCCGGCTCGGTCGCGGCCGTCGGCGATCCCCCGCGAGACGTTCACGAGCAGTCCCCCGCCGGTACCGGCCGACCCCGGGTCGGCCGCCGCCGGTCCGTGGCGGAGGACCGGATCGATCGCCCCGCCCTGGGCGCCGACTCCGGGCACGAGGAACGGCAGCCCGGGCGCGATCGCGCGGATCGTCGCAAGCTCCTCGGGTGCGGTCGCGCCGACGACCAGGCCGACCGTGCCGCCCGGTCCCCAGCCGGTCGCGAGCCGGGCGATGCGCTCGTGCACGCGCTCGCCGCCGGGCACCCGCGTCGTCGTCCGGCACCGGAGCTCCAGGTCCTGGACCTCGCCGGCACCCGGGTTCGACGTCCGGCACAGGACGTAGGCGAAGCGGTCGGGTCCGCTCGAGCAGCGGCGCGATCGCCTCGGCGCCGAGGTACGGGTTGACGGTCACGGCATCCGCGCCGAGGGCGTCGAACAGCGCAACCGCCTGGCGCGCGGCGGTCGATGCCGATGTCAGCCGCGCTTGGCGTCGATGATGACCGGGATGTCGGCCGGGATCGCGGCACGCAGGCGCTCGAGGGCGGCCATCCCGGCCGATCCGAATGCCTCGAAGAAGGCGAGGTTCGGTTTGACCGCCGCGGCGACCGGCGCAGCTGCCTCCAGGAGCAGCGCCGCGAACCGCTCGACGCCGGCGAGGTCGGCGAGAATCCGTCGGGCAGTGCGTCGGGGTCCGGGTCCAGGCCCAGGCAGAGGACCGTGCCGGTCGCCCGCGTGCGGGCGCCGAGCCGCTCGAGGTACGAGCGGGTCACCGGCCGCGGATCACGGCGAGGGGCTGGCGGCGGCGGTCGCAGACGCGGATGCCGCGGACGCGCGGCGGCTCGGCGGCCGGCAGCAGCGCTGGCGGGATGTACCAGTCGGGTCGCGAGGCCGCATCCAGGCCCGAGACCTCGGTCAGGTCGACGTCTCGGTCACGGTCCACGCCGGCGCGCGATGCCATCGAGCTTGGCCAGCCGCAGGTCGACGGTCTGTCCGACGACGTGCAGGAACGCGATCGCGTCCCCGGCCGGCGACCAGGTCGGCGCCCACGAGGCGGCGTCATCGGTGACGCGCAGGAGCTCGTTGCCGTTGCTGCCGTTGAGGATGACGACGTCCGTCCCGAGCGCCGTCGTCCGGGTCGCGGCGATGTACCGGCCGTCGGGCGAGTACGACGCCTGCATGTAGCCGGCACCGGTCATCGCCCGCGTCTTCTTCGTCTTGGGGTCGTAGCGCATGATGACCGGCGCGCCACGAGCCCCGTCACGGCCGTTCTGCGTGTACAGCAGCAGCTTCCCGTCGGCGCGCCAATCCGGGTCCTGGTGGCCGAGGACCCCGTTCTCGCGCACGCCCGCGCGCGTGAGTCGCTTGCGCGCGATGTCGTAGAACTGCAGCACGACGTTCGAGTCGTCCGGCTGCGGGGCATCCGTCACGAGCGCGACGGACTTGCCGTCAGGCGAGAGGACCGGCTGGCGCATCCACGCCGACCAGCGCAGCGAGCCGCGCCTGACCCGGCCGCTGAGCAGTCGCTGGGGCTCGCCACTGCCGTCGGCGATTGATCCGCATCAGCTCCTGGACCGAGAGGTCGTACCACGAGTCGCGGCCGCGGACCGGCCATTTGCCGATCTCGTCGGTCGAACGGATGTAGAAGATCCACTTGCCGTCGGCGACCACGAGGGCATCGAGGCGCCACCGGTCTTGGTCAGCTGGGTGACGCCCTCGTCGGTCTGGATCCAGATGTTGCCGCCCTTCGCGTAGACGATCGAGCCGAGGAACGTCGCTTCCTCGGGGACGACGACACGCCGGACGGAGCAGGCGTCACGCCGGGCCACCGGCCGCTGCCGTTGCCGTTGCCGCCGTTGCCGCCCGCGTTCGCGAACGGCAGCTCGTAGTTGAAGAGGTTGAGGGTGACGATCGGCGATCAGGACAGAGCCGACGACGAGCGCGATCGGCGCGATGGCCGATCCGATCGGACCGATGCCGTACGGGTCGCGCGGCGCGGCCGACGCGCGACCGGACCGTGCGGGTCACGACGGCCGACCCGACCAGGGCGGCCCCGGCGCTGCCAGGACGGCCGCGGCCTCGGGATGCGACCCGCTCGGCGCTGCGTCGCGGATCTCGAGCTGGAGCGACTCGAACCCGCCGAACGTCCGGCTCGCAGCCGCGCGACGACATCGATCCGGTCGCCCTCCTGGACGAGGGCCGCGATGTCGGCCCGGCCGAACGCGATCCCGTCGAGCACGTCGCGGTCGCGCCGCAGCGTCAGCGACGTGTGGTCGTCGCCCGCGACCGGACGCGCGTGACGGTCAGGCCGAGTACGGCGACCAGCGGCTCCGGATTGCCCGGGGCCGTACGGCGTCAGACCGGCGAGCTCGCGCAGGAGGCGGTAGTCGACGTCGAGTGCCGGCAGGGCAAGGTCGATCCGCAGGACCGACCGTGGGTCGGCGCGGGACGGCCGCCGCGGCGATCGCCTCGAACCGTTCGACGAATGCGGGCCAGCGCTCGGCAGGGAGCTCGAAGCCGGCGGCGCCGGCGTGGCCGCCGTGGCGGGTGAACAGGTCGGCGCACGCGCTGAGCGCCGCGGCAAGGTCGACCGAGCCATCGCTTCGGCACGATCGCCCGGATCGTGTCGCCGAGCTCCGCCCCGACGACCGCCGGGACGGGCTCGATCCTCGGCGAGCCGCGCCGCGACGAGGCCGATGATCCCGACGGGCCACGGTCCGCGGACGATCGAGGCGGGGCGGTCCGGGTTCGCGGCCACCAGCGCACGCGCCTCGGCGACCACGGTGACCGTGAGGTCGCGGCGGCGTCTGGTTCGCGGCCTCGAGCGCGTCGGCGTGCGCGAGCGGCTGTCTCGGCTGTCTCGGCGAGCAGCAGCCGTGGCGGCCTCGAGCGCCTCCCCCACCCGGCCGGCGGCGTTAAGCCGGGGCGCGAGCGCGAAGGCGATCGTGTCGAGGTCGACCGCCTCGGGCGCGATCCGGGCGCGTGCCAGCAGGGCCGCGATGCCCGGCCGGGGATTCGTCCGCAGCCGCTCCAGACCGAGCCGCGCGATCGCCCGGTTCTCGCCGACGATCGGCGCGACGTCGGCCACGGTGCCGAGCGTCGCAAGGTCAGCAAGGTCGAGTGCGGTGGCCGGACCGCCAGGGAGATCAGCGAGCAGGAGCTGCGCGACCTTGAACGCGACGCCGCTGCCGGCCAGCCGCGGTCCGGATAGTGCGAGTCCGCCCGGTGCGGGTTGACGAGCGCCAGGCGCAGGCGGCAAGCTCCGGCGGCACGCGGTGGTGGTCGGTGACGATGACATCGATGCCGCGCTCCGGCGCCAGCGCGATCTCGGCGCGGAGCTCGTCCCGCAGTCGACGGTGACGATCACGGGCTGACCCCGCGCCGCACCGCCGCGTCGATCGCCGCGAGCGACAGGCCGTGCCCCTCGTCGAGCCGGCTGGGGACGTACGGCTCGACATCGACGCCGAAGCGGCGCAGGGCGATCACCAGGATCGCGAGACCGTCGAGCCCGTCGGCGTCGAAGTCGCCGAAGACCATCACCCGCTCGCCGCAGGTCGCGGGCGCGCGTCAGCCGTTCGAGCAGGCGGTCCGCGTCGGGCAGGAGCCTGGGATCGTGCAGCCCGGCGAGGGGCTCGGCGAACCAGGCCGTCAGGCCCGCGACGTCGACGACGCCGCGTCGGGCCAGCAGGCCGGTCATCCGCTCGGCGAGACCCTCGCTCGAGCGCTGCGGTCAGGAGCTCCGGATCGACGGGACTGGACTCCGGGAAGCTCCAGCGGAAGCGCGGTTCGAGCACCTCGTCAGGATGCCATGCGGCGCTCACCCACGCCTTTACCGCGCATGCGGGCGCATCGCAGTCGTCAGGACGCGGCCCGTCGCGCGCGGGGCGCGCGTGGCGTGGGCAGCCGGCCGTGGCGCCGGTCCTCCCACGCCTGCCAGTCGACGAGCAGCGGGCTGGCCACGAAGATCGACGAGTATGTCCCGATGATGATGCCGATCAGCAGGGCAAGGACGAAGTCGCTGATCGCGGACCCGCCGAAGAGGAACAACGAGAGCAGGGTCAGGAACGACGGTCAGGCTGGTCATGATCGACCGGGCGAACGTCTGCAGGATCGAGTGGTTGACGATCTCGTCGAACGGCTCGCCGAGGTGACGCGCCTTGTTCTCGCGGATCCGATCGAACACCACGATCGTGTCGTGGACCGAGAAGCCGATGACCGTCAGCATCGCGGTCACGAACAACGCATCGATCTCGACATGGAAGAACGTGCCGAGGATCGCGAACGCGCCGACCACGACGACGACGTCATGGAGCAGCGACACGAGCGCGGTCACCCCGAACTTCACAGTCGCGGAACCGGTACGTGATCCAGCCGAGGATGCCGAGCGAGCCGACCACGATCAGGATCAGCGCCTGGCGCAGCAGGTCCGAGCTGACCACGGCGCCGATGGTCGTGAGGCTGCGCTGCGCCTCGATCGGCCCGAGCTGCGCCTCGAGCGCGGTCACCATCTCGCCGAGCTTGCCGTGGTCGGGAGCTCGGTGTTGCCGGATCGGGGCGGCCGGTGATGCAGACGCACCGGGGCTGGCCGAGGCGCCCGGGCTGGCGGACGCGGCGGGACTCGCCGACGGGGCGGGACTGGCCGACGCGGCCGGCGAGCCGCTCGGCGCCGGCGAGCCACTCGGCGCCGGTGAGCCCGATGCCCCCGGCGACGCGGACGGTGACGGGCCGCGTCGGTGGCGGTTCGTCGACCAGGCCGATCGGTTCGGTCTTGATCTCGATGAACCCGGACTCCGTCCGGATGGCGGTCGCGTCCAGGCCGTTCTCGGCGAAGACCTCCTCGACCTGTGCGGGCGTGACTGCCGGTCAGCGAACTTGATCTCCCAGCGGGTCCCGCCGGTGTAGTCGATCGTCAGCTGCAGCCCGGCGTCGGTGAACGGCGACAGCAGGATGAAGATCAGGCCAGGGATCGTGAGCAGGGCCGAGAACAGGTAGAACCAGCGGCGCTTGCCGATGACGTCAAACATCGGCACGCAGGGCGCGCCGCGTCTGGCGCGGCGCGGTGACCGCCACGAACTCCTCGTCGCGGAGGCCGAACAGCCGCGCTTTGCGGGCCCAGTCCTGGCGGACGAGCACGCGCATGATCGATCGCGTGACGACGATCGCGCTGAACATCGACGTCAGCACGCCGATGATCAGGACCAGCGCGAAGCCGCGGATGACCGACGACCCGAACGCGTACAGGATCGTCGCCGTGATCAGGCTCGACACGTTCGAGTCGAGGATCGAGTTCCAGGCCCGGTTGAAGCCGGCCTCGACGGCCGCCGGCAGCGACTTGCCGACCCGCAACTCCTCCTTCATCCGCTCGAAGATCAGGATGTTGGCATCGACCGCCATGCCCACCGAGAGCACGAAGCCCGCGATCCCGGCGAGCGTCAGCGTCACCGGGATGAGCCGGAAGATCGCCAGCACCACGATCGTGTAATAGACGAGCGCGAATGCCGCGACCAGGCCCGGCAGGCGGTAGTACAGCAGCATGAACAGGATGACCAGCGAGATGCCGATGGCCCCTGCCAGCAGGCTCTGGTTGAGGAACTGCTCGCCGAGCGTCGCGGAGATCTGCTCGCTCGACAGCTCCTTGATCGGGAATGGCAGTGAGCCGAACTTGAGGATCGTGACCAGCGAGTTGGCCTCTTGTGGCGGGAAGCCGGCCGCACTGCCCGAGCTGATCTCGACCTGGCCGTTGGGGATCGCGTTCCTGATGACGGGTGCCGAGATCACGGCGCCGTCGAGCACGATCGCGAAGTACTCGCCGATGTGCCCGGCGGTGTAGGTCGAGAACAGCTGGGCCCCGGAATCGGGACCGTTGTTCTTGAGCACGAAGTTGACGGTCAGGCCGCCGGTCGTCTGGTCCTGACCCACGGCCGCCGATTCGAGCTGATCGCCACCGAACAGCGGTGGGAATTCCTCGAGGTCGATGGCCTGGCCCTTCGGCCATCTGGGTCGCGCCCAGCGGCACGAAGTCGAGCTGGCCGGTCTGCCCGACCAGGCGCCGGACGTTGTCGACGTCGGTGATGCCCGGCAACTCGATCACGACCCGATCGCTGCCCTGGACGACGACGACCGGCTCCGACACGCCGGTCGTGTTCACGCGACGCTCGACGATGTCCTTGATGACGCCCATCGCCTCGGGCGTCGGGTTCACGCCATCCTTGGGCAGCGCCTGGTACTCGACGCGGAGACCGCCCTCGAGGTCGAGCCCGAGCTTCGTCTCGATCGTGCGCCACGTGCCATCGGGCGCGGACAGGTCCGGCAGTTTGAGGTTTGGGAAGAAATCGACCAGAAGGGCGAACACGCCGATCAGGACGATGAGGATGGGGCCCGCTCTACGCATACCGGCGGGATGCTACACGAAAGGCCCGCCGTGACGCCGCAGGGCTCGTGTCGGGCCCTCAGGCCTCCAACGTGGCCTTGATGCGTTCCGCCAGGGCGCGGCTGATGCCGGGCACGGCGGCGATCTGCTCGACCGGTGCCTCACGCACCCGCTTGATCGAGCCGAAGACCTTCAGCAACTCCCTCTTGCGCTTCGGGCCGACGCCCGGCAGGTCGTCGAACGCCGACCGGACCGTCCGCCGATCCCGCAGCGTGCGGTGATACGTGATCGCGAAACGATGCGCCTCGTCGCGCAGCCGCTGGACGAGGTACAGCGCCGACGACGTCGGGGGCAGCACGACCGGCTCGGAGCGCCCGGGCAGGAACAGCTCTTCGCGCTCCTTGGCGAGCCCGGCCAGCGGCAGGTCATGCAGTCCCAGCTCGTCGAGGACCTGCTTGGCCGCATTCACCTGCGGCTTGCCGCCGTCGACGATCACGAGGTCGGGCATCGCCCAGCGGCGCTCCTCCTCGCTCCCCTCCTCGCCCGACTTGACGGCCCGGAAGCGACGGCGCAGCACCTCCTGGTGGCTGGCCACGTCGTTCGGGCCCTCGACCGTCTTGATGCGGAACCGCCGGTACTCGCCCGATCGCGGCTTGCCGTCCTCGAACACGACCATGCTCCCGACCGATTCCGAGCCCTGGAAGTTCGAGATGTCGTAGCACTCGATGCGGAACGGGATGCCGGGCACTTCAAGCGCGGCTGCCAGCTCCTCCAGCGCTGCCAGCGTCTTGCCCTGGTCGGCCAGCCAGCGCGCCTGCTCGCGGGCGAGCGTCTCGGCCGCATTCCGCGACGCCAGCCCCATCAGGTCGCGCTTCTCGCCGCGCTGCGGCGTCCGGAGGTGGACCGGCCCGCCGCGCTTCTCGACGAGGAACGTCTGGAGGTCGGCCGTGTCGGTCACGCCCGTCCGGCACGTAGATCTCGCGCGGGATGGAGGTCGCGCGCGCGTAATACTGCTCGAGGAAGCTCGACAGGACCTCGGCGTCCGATGCCTCGCGCATGGCGTCCAGCAGGTACACGTCGCGCCCGATCATCTTCCCGTCACGGATGATGAAGAGTGTCACCGCGGCCTGGTTGTCCTGCCGTGCCATCCCGACGAGGTCGAGCTCGGTGCGGGCGAACGCCGCCATCTTCTGGCTCTCCATCGTCCGCTCGATCGCGCGGATCTTGTCGCGGTGCCCCGCAGCGCGCTCGTACTCCTGGCGATCGGACGCCGCGCTCATCTCGCGCCGGAGTGCCTTGACGAGCGTCTCCTGGCGGCCTTCGAGGAACAGCTCGACCTGCTCGATGTCGGCGCGATAGTCGGCCTTCGAGATGGCCTCGATGCACGGGCCCTGGCAGCGCTTGATGTGGTACAGCAGGCACGGTCGCTGGAGCGCGCGCTCGCCGTCCTTGATGTCGATCGTGCACGTTCGGAACGGGAACAGCCGGCGGACCAGGTTCATCGACTCGTCGACGCTCGTGGCGGATGCGTACGGCCCGAAATAGCGGCTCCCGTCGTTGACGAGCTTGCGCGTGCGCTCGACGCGCGGGAAGTCGTCGGCCAGGGTGACCTTGATGTACGGGTAACTCTTGTCGTCCTTGAGTCGGACGTTGAAGCGCGGCTTGAACCGCTTGATCAGGTTGGCCTCGAGGAGCAGAGCCTCGCTGACGCTATCGACCTCGGTCACTTCGACGTCGGCGATCCGGTCGACGACGCTGCGGATGCGATGGCCCTCGCCGAGCGTCGGCGTCTGCTTCTGCCAATAGCTCCGCACCCGATGGCGGAGGCTCTGGGCCTTGCCGACGTACAGCACGTCGCCCCTGGCGTCCTTCATGAGGTAGACGCCGGGTCGATCGGGCAGTCGCTTGAGTGTCGCCTCGAGTTCGGGGGTCACGCCCCCGATGCTAGGGCAAGTCCGCTCAGCGCGACTTCGGGAGTGGGCGACCCGGGCGGGTCTCCCTCGGGGCCTTCCCGGCGCCTGTCAGGTCCACGCTGCCTCCGGTGACGCTGGGCTTCGGCGCCGTCTTGGCTGCCTCCGTCCCCCGCAGCTCCAGCGTGAAGGACCCTGCGTTCAGATCGTTGATGAACGCGCCGACGCTGGTAGCAGCTCGCGCCGAGCATCGACGTGTCAAGCGAGTGGTTCCATCGTCCACCGCCCCACTCGAGCGGCATGGGGACCGTCGCTCCGCCGCCGCACGGCGTGAGCCGGAGGGCGGCGTCGCCGGACGTCTGTTCGACGGAGTCGACGAACAGACGCACCTTGATCGGGATCGTCCGGCCTCGATTGGCCTCGTACGTCGATCCGCCGCCGCCGACTGGCTCGAGCCACATGGCATTCGCCGTGTGCGGAGCCACGAACTGGACGGTCACGTCGAAGGAATCGGTGCTGCTGTTGTTGCTTGCATCGGTCGCCGTACATGTCACGGGCGTCGTGCCGGCGGTCGAACTTGAAGCCACTCGGGTGCGAGCAGCTCATGTCCGGCGAGTCGTCGACCACGTCGCTCGCGGATGGATCGGCGAACGTCACGACGCGGCCGCCCGGATCGCTCGTCGTGACGGTGATGTCGGCCGGGACGAGCAGGGTGGGCGGCGTGGTGTCCTCGACCGTCACGTTGAAGGACTTGCTGACCCTTGCGCCAGCCGAGTCGGTGACCGAGCACGTTACCTGGGTCGTATCGAGCGGCACGACCTCGCCAGCGGGCGGCGCGCAGGTCGGCGTCGGGTCGGGGTCGTCCTCAGGATCCGTCGCCGAGACATCGGACCAATCCGCGCTCCAACCACCGGTCGTGTTCCCCTCCTTCGTCAACGATGCGGGGACGGTCAGCGTCGGCGCGGCATTGGCAAGGACCCGCATCGTGAAGGTGACGGACGTCGGCAACAGGTTGAACGCGTTGCCATCTCTGTTGCCCGCCGGCTCGAAACTCCGAGACCAGGCGACGGTGAACGAGTGCATGCCCGCGGTCGTGGGCGCCCGGAGCACGACATGGCTCAGCACGCCGCCCTCATGTGACGGGACCGGGTCCGGGCAACCCTGCCCGTCGGGCGCCCACGCGGTCGTGAGCGGCGCGAGGGTCACCGTGCTGGCGCTGACGATCTTGCCGTCGAGCGGTTCCGTGCCGCCGTTCCCGGTCAGGACCACGGACTGGTTCGCGTCGACGTGCTGCAGACCGGCGCACACGATCAGGAAGCGGACGTCCCTCGAGACCGTACCGCCGGGGCTGACATCGCCGAGGTGCCTGGTCCCGTCGATCACCGGCGTCATGGCATCGCCATCCGGGAAGAGCAGGTCCGCCGAAGCCGTGCCGGCGAACGCGAGGAGCGCGCCGAGCGACAGGGCGGCTGCCCGGCGGAGGGGTCGGTGATGCATCGGGACGGTTCTCCGAAGGCGCCTGGCCCAGTCGACGCGCCGCCGGGCCCGGCGTGGGATGAATCGTCGCGCGCTCACGGCGCGCCGCCATGGCCCTATCGGCCCGTCCGGTGCGTGGTTGCGCCCCTCTTCGGTACCGGTTCGTTGACTTGGGTCACCGAGAGACCGTCGGACGATGACGGTTGTGTCACCGATAAGGGCCTGTGGCGACACTCCTGCGCGTGGCCCACGAGTCCGTCCGGCAACGCCTCGATCAGCTTGACGCCCGACCAGCGCGCGGCCGCCACAGCTCCCCCGGGCCCGGTGCTGTGCGTCGCGCCGGCCGGATCCGGCAAGACCACGACCCTTGTCGCGCGGATCGCATGGCTGGTCGATGGCGGGGCCGACCCGACGACCATCACCGCGATCACCTTCAACAAGCGCGCGGCGGAGGAACTGGGCGAGCGCGCGATGGCGGCGCTGACGCCGCTGGACGTCGCGGAGTCCGTCCGCGTCCGAACGTTCCATGCGCTCGGGCGCGAGATCCTGCGCGACGCCGGGCGTCGCGTCGAGCCGCTCGTCGACCGGTCCGACCTCGTGGCCGAGCTGTGGCCGACGACCTCCTCGGCCGAGCGAGGCCGCCTGGACACCGCGTTCTCGAGACTCAAGCTCGACCTGGGGGTGACCGCCGCGGAGGTCGCCGCCGATCCCGGCGCTGGCCCGATCGCGCGCGCGTTCGTGACGTACGAGGAGACGCTCGCCGAGCGCGGCGAACTCGACTTCGACGATCTGGTCCGCGATGCTCTCGTCGCTCTCGAGACCTACCCGGCGCTGCTCGATCGGTGGCGTGCCCGGTGCGCGCACCTGCTGGTCGACGAGGTCCAGGACGTCGATCGCTCGCAGCTTCGGCTCGCACTCCTGCTCGCGCAGCCCGCGAACCGCATCTTCCTCGTCGGCGACGACGACCAGTCGATCTATGGCTGGCGTCTCGCGGACGTGCGGCGCGTCCTGGCCATCGGCGCGTCGCTACCGGGACTTCGACGCGTCGATCTCGAGATCAACCATCGCTGCCCGGCGCCCGTGGTCGACCGGGCCGTCCGGCTGATCGCCCACAACGTGGAGCGGTTCGATAAGGTGATCCGGCCGAGGGCGGATGCCCCGGGCTCGGTCGTGCTCGCGCCGGATCCGACCGACGAGCCGGAGCGCACCGAGCGACTGATGCGATCGTGGCCGGACGACGACGGGACGCGGGCGATCCTGGCACGCACCAACCGCGAGCTCCGACCGGCGGTCGTGTCCGCCTTGCGGTTGGGCGAGCCGTTCCGGGCGCCGTCCGTCGAGCTGCTGGTGGACGAGCCGGAGCTGGATACGCTCCTCGACCGCATGGAGGTCGAGACTCCGTCCTCTGCCCCGCTGCTCGTCCGGCTCGGGCGGTTCCGGGCGGGTCTTGCGCGTGGGTCGTGGACGGAGCGCGAGCTGGCGTCGGCCCTGCTCGCATGGGCAGCCCCGTTCCCCGACTTCGCTACGTTCCGGGCCGCCATCGACGCGATGCGAGCCAGGCTGGCAGAGCTCCGTCGCGACGATGCCCGCCTGTCGCTGGCCACGGCGCATTCGACCAAGGGCGCCGAGTTCGACCACGTCGCGGTCGTCGGGCTCGAGGAGGGACGGTTCCCGAGCGGCCGCGCGATCGCCGACGCGGAGGATGCGGGTCGTGCGCTCGAGGAGGAACGGCGGCTCGGCTACGTCGCCTGGACCCGCGCGCGGCGCACGCTCACGCTGAGCTACGACCCGGCGGTCCCCTCCCCATTCCTGCTGGAGGCGTTCAGTGCGGGCGAGCTCGGTCTGGAGGGCGAACCGGGAGCTCGCGATCGGAGCGCGGCCCGCTCGCGCGACTCGTGACCGTGCGTAACGCGCATTGGTACGACCTTATGGTGACCTCGGCCACGGGCACGGTGTCTCGAGGTGCCGCGACCATGCGTAACGCGGACAAGGGTGCGCGATACGTCGATCGTCGACGCGAAACGGCTCCGGATCCGTCGTCGCACGGGCCATAAGGTCGCCCTGATGCGCATCATTCATGGTCGGAGCGTGTGCTGGTCGCTCAGAGTGAGCTCGCGGCGATGACCCGTAGCTCAGCCCCGCGCCGCGGCCCGATTGATCTCGCGCAGCAGCCGGTCGATCGCGTCGAGGAACGGCTCCGTGACCTCGGCCGGGAGGACGTCGCGGACCGAGTCCTTCGGGCCGTACGCGGCCCGCGCCCGCAGGGCGGTCGATCGAAGCGCCGTCAGATCGTCGTCGCGAAGACGGTCGGGCAATGGCTCGAGAAAAGTCAGCCACCGGTCGGCGCCGCGAGCTCGCGCCGCATCCACCATCCGGTCACCGTCACGGGCCGCGATCAGGGCCAGATCGTCGATGGCGGGAAGCTCGTGGCGGGCGGGTCCGCGCGACCGGGTCCGCTCAGGCATCCGCCGGTGCAGTGGCCGGCTCGGTGCCGCTGGCGGACTCGGGCGGCGCGAGGAGCAGCAACGGAAGACGCTTGCGCTCGGAGCCGTTGACCAGGATCCGGAACGAGTAGTCACCCGGTGCGGGGAACGTGAGGTTCCACAGATCGATCGAGAACGTGAGGGTCGCGTCGCGGCCGTCGCGTTGGCTCCGCGCGACGAGACTGCCTGTCGCCCCGGCTACCTCGGCGCCGTCAGGATCCAGCAGGACGAACCGGATGTCATGCTCGCGCTCGGTCTCCGGTGCCGTGACCTGGAGCCCGATCACCAGCGCCAGATGGGGATGGCGCAGCGGAAAACGCCGCCCGCCGATCCGGGCGATCCCGCCCCCGAGGACGTGGAACTTCTGCCCAGGGATGGTCTCCGCGGCGTCGGCGAGGAAGGCGAAGTCGATCTCTGGCACGTGGCTATCCTAGCCGCTGGGGCTGCCGCGGGGACACGGCCGGGACGGTCGGGCGCCCGGGGGAGGTCAGCGGGCCTTGGCAGCAGCGGCGGTGGCGCGCTTGCGCGATGGAGTGGCAGGGACCCCGGTCGCCGGACCGTGCCCGTTCGTGTGGTCCCCATCGGTCCGACCGCGACCCGCCTCCTCGGCGAACGTGACGTCGGACAGCGGCACGAGCGGCTCGCCGTGCAGAACGCGGTCCAGGTACTCCCCGGTCGCCGAACCGCGGGTCGCGGCGATCTTCTCGGGCGTGCCCTCGGCGATGATCTGCCCGCCCCGATCGCCGCCTTCCGGCCCGAGGTCGACGATCCAGTCGGCCGTCTTGATGACGTCGAGGTTGTGTTCGATGACGAGGACCGTATTTCCGCCCTCGACGAGTCGATGGAGCACCTCGAGGAGCTTCTCGACGTCGGCAAAGTGCAGCCCGGTCGTCGGCTCGTCGAGGACGTACAGCGTCCTGCCAGTCGCGCGGCGCGACAGCTCGGTCGACAGCTTGACCCGCTGCGCCTCGCCGCCCGACAGCGTGGTGGCGGGCTGACCGAGGTGGACATAGCCGAGGCCCACGTCGTACAGGGTCTGCAGCTTGGCCTTGACTTTCGGTACGGCCGAGAAGAAGTCGAGCGCCTCCGCGATCGTCATCTCCAGGACGTCCGAGATCGACTTGCCCTTGTAGTGGATCTCCAGCGCTTCGCGGTTGTAGCGCTTGCCCTTGCAGACCTCGCACGGGACGTAGACGTCCGGCAGGAACTGCATCTCGATCTTGAGGATGCCGTCGCCCTTGCAGTTCTCGCAGCGACCGCCCTTGACATTGAACGAGAAGCGGCCGGGCGAGTAGCCGCGCAGGCGCGCCTCGGGCACACCGGCGAACAGCTCACGGATCGGACCGAACAGGCCGGTGTACGTCGCCGGGTTCGAGCGCGGCGTCCGGCCGATCGGGCTCTGGTCGATCTCGATGATCTTGTCGACGTGCTCGGAACCGGTCAGCCGATCGAAGGCACCGACCGGCTCCCGGGACCCGTTGAGCTCGCGCGCCAGCGCGCGGTACAGGACCTCCGTGACGAGCGTGCTCTTGCCGCTGCCGCTCACCCCGGTGACCGCCACGAACGTGCCGAGCGGGACCCGCAGGTCCACTGACCGCAGGTTGTGCTCTCGCGCTCCGGTGACCTTGAGGGCCTTGCCGCTGCCCTTGCGCCGCTTCTTCGGGATCGGGACCTGCCGCTCCCCGCGCAGGTAGGCGCCGGTGATCGAGCGTGGCTCGGCCAGCAACAGCTTCGAGCGTGCCGTTCGAGATGATCTCGCCGCCGTGCTCGCCGGCTCCGGGACCGATGTCGACGACCCAGTCGGCCGTCCTGATCGTCTCCTCGTCGTGCTCGACCACGAGGACCGTGTTGCCGAGGTCGCGGAGCCGGGTCAGCGTCGCGATGAGCTTGGCGTTGTCGCGCTGATGGAGCCCGATCGACGGCTCGTCGAGGATGTACAGAGACGCCCATCAGCGTCGTCCCGATCTGCGTCGCGAGACGGATCCGCTGGGCCTCGCCACCGGACAGCGTCACGCTCGTCCGATCGAGGGTCAGATAGTCGAGCCCGACATCGACCAGGAAGCCGAGGCGGGCGACGATCTCCTTGACGACCTGGTAGGCGATCGCGCGCTCGCGGTCGTTCAGCTGCGCCGCCAGCCCGCCGGCCCAGCGCAGCGCGTCCGTGATCGACATCGTCGCGACGTCCCAGATGTTCTTGTCGCCGATGGTGACCGCGAGGATCTCCGGTCGCAGCCGCTTCCCGCCGCATGTCGGGCACGGCTTGGTGACCATGAACTTCTCGATCTCGGCCTTGATGTAGTCGGACTCGGTCTCGCGGTAGCGGCGTTCGAGGTTCGAGATGATCCCCTCGACGTTGGCCTTGTACGTGCTCTCGCCGCGCTCGTGCTTGTAGCGGACGAGCACGCGTTCCTGGTCACGCTTGGCGTACAGCAGGTAGTCGAGCGCCTCCTTCGGGAGCTTCTTGACGGGCGCGTTGAAGTCCCAACCGTGCGCCTGACACACGGCCTCGAGGATCTTCATCCGCCACGACGCGTCGGTCGACAGGAGCCCGCCGACCCCGAGCGCCCCCTTCGCGAGGCTCTTCTCGGGGTTCGGGATCAGCAGCGCGGGATCGATCTCGAGCTTCGTCCCGAGACCGGCACACGTCGGGCAGGCGCCGTGAGGCGAGTTGAACGAGAACGAACGCGGCTCGAGCTCATCGATCGTGAAGCCGTCGTACGGGCAGCTGTATTTCTCGCTGTAGCGGCGCTCCTCGAACGCCGGCGGCTCGTCGTCGCGCGGCGCGGGAGCGATCAGCACGACGCCTTCGCCGAGACGGAGGGCAGTCTCGATCGAGTCGGCCAGCCGGGAGGCATCCGGGTCGGGGATGACCTGGCCGGTCTCGGGATCGATCGGCCGGCCGTCGGCGCCCCGCTTCGCGCCCTCAGGCGCCTCGGCGTGGCGGACGATGTAGCGATCGACGATCACCTCGATCGAATGGCGCTTGTACTTGTCGAGCGTCGGGGCATCGGCGATGTCGTACTGCTCCCCGTCGACGCGGACACGGACGAAACCCTGCCGCCGGGCGGCGTCGATGATCCGGTCGCCTTCGGTCTTGCGGTCCTTGATGAGCGGCCCGAGGACGAGCAGCCGGGTGCCTTCCGGGAGGGCCAGCACCTGGTCGACGATCTGCTGGACGCTCTGGCGCTCGATGGCATGCCCGTTCGGGCAATGCGGGATGCCGATCCGGGCGAACAGCAGCCGGAGATGGTCGTAGATCTCCGTGACGGTCCCGACGGTCGACCGCGGGTTGCGGCTGGCGCCCTTCTGGTCGATCGAGATCGCCGGGGACAGGCCGTCGATCTGGTCGACGTCGGGCTTCTCCATCTGGCCGAGGAACTGCCGGGCATACGCGCTGAGGCTCTCGACGTACCGGCGCTGACCCTCGGCGTAGATGGTGTCGAAGGCCAGGCTCGACTTGCCCGAGCCGCTCAGGCCGGTGATCACGACGAGGCGGTCGCGCGGGAATGCGACCGTCACATCCTTGAGGTTGTGTTCGCGCGCTCCGCGCACGACGAGCTGATCCTGGGGCACGAACGAAGTCTAGCGGATGATAGGCATTTGGAACAGGTGTTCGTGTGTGCGCCCGCGATCTCGCGTCGCCCCGCGACGATCGTTACGGCAGCAGCACCGCCGCGTTCGAGATCCCGCCGATGAGCCCGGCCGCGATCCCGAGGGCCAGCGGCAGGCCGCCGACCGCGGCCCAGCGACCCTTGCCGCCCCGCACCGCGGCCGCGACGCCGAGGGAGATGATGAGCGTCACCAGCGCGACCTTCGCGATGACCACGGCCGGCGTCCCGAAGCTCAGGAACAGGCCCTGGACGAGTGGATTCGCCTCGGCGGCCAGGCCCCACGTGCCCACCATCCTGTGAAAGGTCGCGAAATCGAAGGCCTGCGCCACGATCAGAGTGGCGAATTGCAGCATCACTCCACCAAACTAATCCGAACTCGTCTTTACGGCATCACGATTCGCGCCTGAAACCGTTCGTCGACTGCAACGAAGCGGTGCGTGCGGACACCGGCGGTCTAGCCGCGCCGGAGGGTCTAGCCGCGCCGGCGTCCCGTCCGAACGGGACGCTGACCGGTCCGCTTGCGGATGTTCGGCGTGACCGTGCGATCCCAGGTCGGTCGGTCGAGCCAGCGCGCCTGCCAGCCGCCTTCGTCCTCGTGCTCGTCGCGAATGCCCGGCAACCAGTCGGACGCGGTGCCGTCGCTCCCGGGCTCGCCGTCGAGCGTGTCGGCCGGTTCCTCCTCCGCCGGGCAGGACGGTCACGCTGGTGACTTCCAGGAGGGGTGCGGCAGTGGCTGCCTCTTCGGCTGCGCGCCGTCCGCGCGCCCGGTCGGCGGCCCCGGTCAGACCGGTCCCCCGGGAGCTCGCCTCACCGGCGGCGCGCTCCGCGGCTCGTGCGACCGTCACGGAGGCGTCCTGCTCCAGGACCCTGAGCCGGATCTGCTGGATCTCGTCACGGAGGGCTGCCGCGCGCTCGAACTCGAGCTCCTTGGCGGCGCCCCGCATCTCGGCCTCCATCCTCGTCACCAGCGCCTCGACCTTCACGCGATCGGCCTCGTCGAACGGCCGTCCACCCTCGCGCTCCGAGGTGTAGACGATCGTGGACTCGGCCACAGCTCGCAGGCGCTGGTTCAGGTCGTGGATGCCCTTGACGATGGTGGTCGGCTCGATGCCCTTCTCGACGTTGTAGGCCTCCTGGACGACCCGCCGCCGATCGGTCTCGTCGATCGCCACCTGCATCGATTCGGTGACCTTGTCGGCGTACATGATCACTTCGCCGCCGATGTTGCGGGCCGCCCGCCCGATCATCTGGATGAGCGACCAGGCCGAGCGCAGGAAACCCTCCTTGTCGGCGTCGAGGATGGCCACAAGTGTCACCTCGGGCAGGTCGATGCCCTCGCGCAGCAGGTTGATGCCGACCAGGACGTCGAAGACGCCGAGTCGGAGGTCGCGCAGGATCGCGACCCGCTCGAGGGTGTCGACCTCGCTGTGGAGGTATTGGACCTTGACGCCGAGCTCCTTGAGATAGTCGGCGAGGTCCTCGGCCATCTTCTTGGTCAGCGTCGTGACCAGGGCCCGCTCGCCGCGCTCGACGCGGGTGCGGATCTCCTCGAGCAGATCGTCGATCTGGCCCTCGGTCGGTCTGACGGTCACCGGCGGGTCGACGATGCCGGTCGGGCGGATGAGCTGCTGGATGATCTGGCCCTGGCTGCGCTCCAGCTCGTAGGGCCCCGGCGTCGCGCTCATGTACACGGCCTGGTTCACCGACGCCTCGAACTCCTCGAACGTCAGCGGCCGGTTGTCCAGCGCCGACGGCAGCCGGAACCCGAAGTCGACCAGGATCTCCTTGCGGGTCCGGTCGTTCTTGTACATCCCGACGACCTGGGGGACCGTCATGTGCGACTCGTCGACGACCAGTAGCCAGTCCGGCGGGAAGTAGTCGAGCAGCGTCCATGGCCGGGACCCGGCCTCGCGTCGCGCCAGATGGCGCGAGTAGTTCTCCACGCCCGTGCAGTACCCCAGCTCCCGGAGCATCTCCAGGTCGAACGTCGTGCGCTGCCGCAGCCGGGCGGCCTCGAGCGCCCGGCCCTCCGCCTCGAGCTCGCCGACGCGGACCTCCATCTCGGCGTCGATGTCGACGATCGCCTCCTTCAGCTTGTCGGCCGGTGTGACGAAGTGGGTCGCTGGGAAGACGTTGGTCTCGCGCCGCTCGGCGAGCAGCTCGCCGGTGAGCGGGTCGAGCTCGGTGATGCGCTCGACCTCATCCCCGAAGAACTCGACGCGGACGACGAACTCCTCCGAAGCGGGCTGCAGTTCGAGCGTGTCGCCGCGGACGCGGAAGCGCGCCCGACCGAGCGCCTGGTCGTTGCGCTGGTACTGCAGGTCGACGAGGTGGCGGAGCACGGCGTCGCGTCGGTACTTGCCGCCGGCACGGAGCTTGAGCACGGTCGCGCCGTAATCGACCGGCGCGCCCAGGCCGTAGATGCACGACACGCTCGCGACGATGATCACGTCCCGCCGCTCGAACAGCGCGTGGGTCGCGGCGTGCCGGAGTCGGTCGATCTCGTCGTTCCGGGACGAGTCCTTCTCGATGTAGGTGTCGCTCCGGGGCAGGTACGCCTCGGGCTGGTAGTAGTCGAAGTAACTGACGAAGTACTCGACGGCGTTGTTCGGGAAGAACTCGCGGAATTCGGCGTACAGCTGGGCCGCGAGGGTCTTGTTGTGGGCCAGGACCAGCGTCGGTTTGTTGTGCTTGGCGATCGTCCACGCGAGCGTCGCGGTCTTGCCGGTGCCGGTCGCGCCCAGCAGGACCTGGTTACGCAGGCCGCGGGCGAGCCCGTCGGTCAGCCGCTCGATCGCGGCAGGCTGGTCGCCCGTCGGCTGGAACGGGGCGACGAGGTCGAAGTCGGGCACCCGTCAAGTCTACACCGGACCGCCTCAGTACCGAACGGACGTTCGCACCGCCGATGCCCCTCTCGGCCGGTGTCTTGGGACGAATGAGTCATACCGGGTCCTATGCCCCGGGCCGGACACTCGCAGCGTCACCACGCTGGAGAGCCACTGTCGCCCATGCCCACCATCCGCCGCCGTTCCGAACGAGGACAGAGCCTGGTCGAATTCGCCCTGGTCCTGATGCCCCTGTTCGTGATCCTGCTGGCGATCATCCAGTTCGGCTTCATCTTCAACGCGTACGTGACGATCACCAACGCCACGCGTGAGGGCGCGCGCAACGGGACCGTCTATGTGTACGACGCGGCCGGTTCGAAAGCCCAGAACGACCTCGCCCGGAACGACTTCATCAAGACCTCGCTGCTGGCCTCGATGAACCTGCTGGCAAAGACGTCGCCGAACTTCGCGACGGGCTCGACCTGGACCCAGAGCGGCGACACGTTCACGAACGGTGATCTCGTCGTCGCCTACGTGCTCCCGAGCGGAACACTGGATACCGATGCGCGGGTGGGGCAACAGATCACCGTCCGCGCCACCTACCACCAGGACCTGATCATCCCGATCATCCCGCAGTTCCTGCCGAAGGACATGAACGGTCGGCTCGGGCTGACGTCCGAAGTGACGATGGTCGCGAACTGATGGCGACGGTTCGACAGGCGGTTCGATACGGGCACGGGCGCGCGCGACGTCGCGGCCGACGTCCTGCCCAGGGGCAGATCCTCGTCCTCTTCGCGATGGCGCTGGTCGGCATCATGGCCGCCGCCGGCCTGGCGTTCGACCTCGGGCGGTTCTACAGCGAGAAGCGCTTCCTCCAGAACGCCGCTGACGCCGGCGCGCTCGCGGTGGCCAATGCATTGATCCGTGGCGAGAACACGACAGACGCGGAGGCCGAGGGCCGCGACGTCCTTGCGCGCAACCTCCTGTCCAGCCCGACCGGGACGGTCGCGTCGGTCGCTCTCACGCCGCAGTACGAGGCCGGTCACAGCGGCGATCCGTCCTACTTGTCCAGCGGCATCCTCATCTCCGGGGGCGATGTCCGCGTCGCGATCTGGAGCGACGTCAGTTACACATTCGGGCGGGTCGTCGGTCTGAATTCGACAGTCGTCGGCGGCAGGGCCCTGGTCAAGACAAAGGGCGATCTGCTGCCGGTCGCGGTGCGCCATTACATCAACGCTCCCGGACCATTCGCGGGGGCCGTCGCGCCATGCGACGGGAACACCAACCACTTCCAGGACCTCGTCGCGACGGCGAACACCTCGTGTCTCGGCAGCACGACCGACGCGTCGCTCCGCTCGACCCCGAACCCGGGATCGCCGTTCAATGCCACGACGCCGGACGACGACCCCGTGAACCACGGGCCGATCATCGCGCTGGTCGGGCAGGGTGCATCGCCTTCGAACGCGGCGAGCTTCCGCGGCTTCGTCGCGCTTGACATCCGCAACTTCCAGTTCGACTCGCCGCCCTCGAACGTGTTCTACAACGGCGTCACTGCCGGGACGAACGCGAACACGCTCAAGGCCATGGAGGCGGGCTGGGTCGCGACCGGCTATCCCGGCCCGGACTTCCCGGTCGTAACGGTCCCACCGGATCCGAACGACCAGGTCGGCATCATCGACGGCAACTCGTCGGGCATCGTCGTCGACGCGATCAACGCGCGATACGACCCCGGTGCCGAGATCCTCGCCGCGGTCTATTCGGGCACGGTCTCGAGCATCCCGGACTTCAGCTACGCCGTGCCGAGCACGGCCACGATCAACACGAACCAGAACCGTAACAACACGATCACCATGAGCGTGACGAAGAACGCCTCCTTCACGGGGGTCGTGTCGACGAGCGCGTTCCCGGATTGGGGCGACCCGACCCACCCGTGGGGCACGACGCTGACGCCTATGACGTTCAGCCCGAGTCCGCTGACGCCGAACGGGACCGTCACCTGGGCGACGTTCGAGACGACCGGTGCCCCGCAGGGCGTGTACACGGTCTGGGTCCAGGGCCACTCCTCGAGTCCGGTCCTCCTCGACCACTTCTATCCGGTCGGGATCTCGATCGGGAGCATCAACCGCGATTTCTCCACGAGCGGTGGCGCGGCCGTGCTGATCCCGTCGACCGGCGGGACCGGCACGACCGCTGTGACCGTGAGCACGCCCAATAACAACGGCACCTACTTCGGGGACACGGTCTCGTTGAGCATCGAGGGCGGGCCGGATGCCCCGGTCCCGGGCACGCTGCCGACCGGCATCGGCACCGTCTCGGTCAGCCCATCGACGATCACGCTCAACAAGGGCACGTCCCAGACGGCCACTGTGTCGGTCAACGGCGGCACGCTCGGCCCAGGCGTCTACTCGCTGACGCTGCGCGTGACAGGCACGAACTCGGCCGGCCAACCGGTCACCCGGATGGTTCCGATCACCGTCGCGATCGCGACCGCCAGCACCACCAACGAATACGTCGACATCCTCGGCTTCACCACGTTCCGGATCACGTCGCTGGACAGCAACGCCGTCTACGGCTACGCGATCTCGGGGGTGTACGCCGACATGAACGATCCCGCGTTGCGCCGCGGTCAGGTGGCGCGACTCGTGCCCTGGAACTAGCCGGGCGGGCACGGCACCAACCCATTCGGAGGCACCCACGTGGAGATGGAATACAAGGACCCCAGTCGTCGGGGTCGGTGGATCGTCGTCATCGGCATCGTCCTCGCGGTCGCTGCCGGCGGCGCGGCGTTCTTCTTGATCAACCAGGCGCAGCAGCAGGCCGGCCAGGCAGGTCTGCAGCGGGTCGCCGTCGTGGTGGCGGTGCAGACCATCCCGGCCCGCAAGATCATCGAAGCGGCCGACGTGACGGTCCGCGAGATCCCGCTCGATGACACCAACGCGCAGGGCATCGCCTCGACACCCGACAAGGTCATCGGGCGCGTACCGGCGGTCGCGATCCTGCAGGGTCAGATGGTGTTGACGAACCTGCTCGCCTCGAGCACCGAGGGCGGCCAGTTCTCGGTCCTCGGTCCAGCCGACGTGTTCGCGTCGGACTCGCCGGACTGGCGCGCGATCTCGATGACCGTCCCCGACGATCGCGCGGTGGGCGGTCTGCTCACCCCGAACCAGACGGTCGACGTGTTCGTGACCGCCAGCGTGAACGTCCTCACGAACTCGGAGGATGGGCTCGGCGACAACGGCTACTACACGGACAAGGCGACCAAGCTGTCGTACCAGAACATGCTGCTTCTGGCCAAGTCCGGGACGTTCTACGTGCTCAAGGCGCCGCTCGACGTCGCGGAGGAGATCTCCCATCTCCAGGCCAGCGGTGCCGCTGCGTTCAGCCTCGCGCTCCGACCCGACGTCGACACCCGGCAGGTCGATGCCAGCGCACTCGGAACCACCACGAACCGCGTCATCATCCGCTACGGGCTGCCGATCCCGGTGGCGTTCCCGCCGGTCTCCGGACCCGTCCCGACGCCGCGACCGACCCCGGTCGCGACCCCGGTGCCGTCCGGCTCGCCGGGAGCGTCGCCGTCGCCCTCCGCAAGCCCGTCGTAGGTCGCCCCGGCAAGGCCATCGATTCCATCTCGCGCCGCTGACCCGGCGCGCCTCCGAGCCGCCCGGACCACCGACGAGGTGGTCCGGGCGGCCATCCCGTTTCAAGCCCTCGCGAGCGCCTCGTCCAGCAGCCGGTCGACCTCGGCGTGGGTGGTCGCTGCGTCACCGCTCGTATCGACGATGCGGGTCGCGTGCTCGCGCAGTCGCTCGACGAGGTCGCCCTGCGAATCGATCCTGGCGGTCGCGTCGTCGCTCGGATCTCCGCGACCGATGAGCCGCTCGAGCTGGACGTCCGGGTCGCAAGCGACCAGCCAGACCTCGTCGCACAGCTCCGCGAGCCCGCCCTCGACGAGCTTGATGGCCTCGATCACGACCGCCCTGGCGCCCGTATCCCGCGCGCGCTCGATCGCTCTCAGGATCCTCGGCCGGACTGCCGGATGAACGATCGCCTCGAGGTCGCGCAGCGCCGCCGGGTCGGCGAATACGATCCGTCCGAGGGCCGCCCGATCGAGCTCGCCGTTCGGCCGCCGCAGGACGGCCCCGAAGCGCGCGTAGACGGCCTCGACCTCGGCCGTGTCCGGCGCAAGGACCAGCCGAGCCTCGTGGTCGGCGTCGACCACGCGGACCCCGGCCCGCTCGCCCAGCCAGCGGGCGACGGTCGACTTCCCGCAACCGATCGGGCCGGTGACACCGATCTTCAGCATCAGGGCGCTCGATCCTCGAGCTCGAGCCAGGCGTCCTCGGCGACCGCCAACGCCTGCGAGACGTCGGCGAGCTCGCTCGTGACCCGCCGCAGCTCGACGAAGTTTGCGGCGACCGACGGGTCACCCATCGCGAGCTCGAGGTGGTTCTTGCGCAACCCGAGGCGCGTCAGCTCGGCGTCGAGTGCCGTCTTCTGACGTCTGTACGCGTCCTTCGACAGCTTCGCGAGGCGTGTCCGGGTTCGCGCCGCCGTCGGCGAGCTTGCGGCGCGCGACGTGCTCGCCGACCTCGCCTGACGCGGTGCCCCCACCGCACCCTCAGGGCTCGTTCGTGCCGCGGACCTGGGCGCACGCGTCTTCGCCGCGCGGGCAGCGATGGCGTCCTTCGTCGTCCAGCCATCGGCCACCGCCGCTCGCCACGCACGGTAGCCACCGTCGAAGCCGACCGCTTGCCCGTCGTCGACCACCCACAGCCGGTCGCACACGGTCTCGAGCAATCGACGGTCATGCGACACGACGAGCAGCGTGGCCGGCGATTCGCGCATGAAGCTCTCGATCGCCTCGCGCGCCGGGATGTCGAGGTGGTTCGTCGGCTCGTCGAGCAGGAGCAGGTTCGAGGGCTGGATCCCGAGCAGCGCGAGCTCGAGTCGCGAGCGCTCGCCACCCGACAGCGAGCGAACCTCCTTGAAGACGTCGTCGCCGCGGAACAGGAAGCGCGCCAGGTATGAGCGCCCCTCGCCGGGCGTGACGGGGATCGTGCCGATGAGCGCATCGAGGACGGTCGCCCCCGCGATCGCCGCTCCCCGGAGCTGAGCGAGGTATCCGATCTGGACTGCGTTCCCGAAGCTGAGCGTCCCATCGAGTGGTGGCAACTCCCCGGCGATCGTGCGCAGCAACGTGGTCTTGCCGGCGCCGTTCGGACCGACGATGCCGATGCGGTCGCCGCGTTGGGCCGCCAGGAACGGCGCGGTCGCGACGACACGTGGCGCCGTCGCCGGCGCGCCGTCGGCCCGCACCGCGCCCCGACCCGGCAGATAGCCGACGGCCAGGTCCTCGATACGGACGACGATCTCCCCGGACCGTGCGGGCCCGTCACCCACGAGCGACGCCTGTGGCAGCGCGAGCTTGCGGGTCGATCGTGGCGCCTCGCGTGGCTCGGCAAGGAGGCGCTCGAGCCGCGCCTCGTGCTCGTGCATCTTGCTGAACTTGCGGTGGCTCCGGTAGTTCTGGATGAGCTCGCGTTCGCGTTCGATCTGCTGGGCCTGCGTGCCGGCGTCCTTCGTCGCGCGGGCGTCGCGCTCCTCGCGCTGGCGTCGATACGCGCTGTAGTCGCCGCGGAATGCGGTCAGCCGTCGAGCGCGAAGCTCCCACACCCGTGTGATCGTGGCGTCGAGGAATGCGCGGTCGTGCGACGCGACGAGCAGCGAGCCCGTCCGTCGGCGCAGGTGCTCCTCCAGCCATTCGAGGGCGTCGAGATCGAGGTGGTTCGTGGGCTCGTCGAGCAGCAACAGGTCCGGGTCGGCGATGACCAGCCGCGCGAGGGCCGCCCGCGTCTGCTCGCCGCCGGACAGCGTGCTCGGCGGCCTGGACCACTCGTCCATGGCGAAGCCGAGGCCGCTGAGCGCCGCGTCGACGCGCTGGTCGAGCGTGTACCCGCCGAGCACGTCGAACTGATGTTGCAGGTCGGCGTAGGCGGGCTCGGTCACGCGCCCGGTACGCTCGAGCTCCGCGAGCTCGGCGGCCATCGAATCGAGATGGGCGGCACCGGCACGGACGGCCGTCCGCAGGTCGGGCGCCGCCATGAAGACGGCATCGAGATGCGCTTCCTGCGCGAGCATCCCGAACGACAGGCCGCGTTTCCGCGAGACCGTGCCGCGGTCGGGCTCGTCGAGCCCGACGGCCAGGCGCATGAGCGTCGTCTTGCCGGCGCCGTTCGGCCCGACGAGGCCGATCCGATCGCCGAGCGCGATCGCGGCGTCCACCGCATCGAGGATCGTGAGCGTCCCGATCTCGCGGGTGACGCCCACGAGCCGCAGGATCGACATCAGCCCGCACCCTCGCCCATCGACGCGCGCGCTTTGGCACGTCGGTTCGCTGCCGCGCGCTTCGTCCGTTCGGTCGTCGCGCGGAGAGCGTCGCGAGTGGCGGCATCCCGGGCGTCCGTGGCCTCACCCGGCATCAGGCCGGTGCTGCCTTCGCCCGCTGCCAACTCGGTCCAGCGTCTTCCGCTCCTGACCCGCCCGCCCGCGATCCCGCGCAGGATCGCCGCCGAGCCCTTGCGATCGGCCGAAGGCAGTCTCTGGCACCACGAGCAGAAGTGCGTCGAGCGCGCCCCGATGACGATGCGTTTGATCGGTCGGCCGCAGCGCGCGCATGGTTCGCCGGTGCGCTGGTAGACGTCGAGCGTCTCCTGCATCGATCCGTCGCCGTCGGGCGCCGTGTAGTCGTCGATCGACGAGCCGCGGCGCTCGACCGCCTCTCCCAGCACGCCCCGGATCGCCTCGTATAGCCGTCGTTCATCGGGCGGCCGCAGCGATGAGGCCGAGCGCAACGGGTGCAGCCGTGCGCGCCACAGCGCCTCGTCGGCGTAGATGTTGCCGACCCCGGCGAGGAACGACTGGTCCGTCAGGAGCGGCTTGAGGCGGCCCTTCCGGCGCCGCACCAGCTTGCGGAAGTCCCGCAGCGTGAACGCCTGGTCGAGTGGCTCCGGCCCGACCCCGGCGAACACGGCCGCGCCACCGATCTCCTCGACGAGATCGCCACTGACGGGGTCGCGTCCATAGAGGCCGATCTTCCCGAACTTGCGGATGTCGCGGAACCGCAGCTCCCGGCCACCAGCCAGCTCCAGGACGAGCCGCACGTAGGGGTCCTCCGGGACCTCGGCGGACACGACGAACAACTGCCCGGTCATCTTGAGGTGGATGGTGAGGGCGGCGTCGCCCGACAGCTCGACCACGAGCTGCTTGCCGCGCCGGCCCACGGCCAGCACCGAGCGACCGGCGACGCCATCGGCGAACGCGACCGGATCCTGGGATCGCAACGTGCGGACCCAGTTCGTGCGGGCGCCGACGATCGTCGCGCCGACCAGCCGCGGGCGCAGGTCGCGCGCGACCGTCTCGACTTCAGGGAGCTCGGGCACCGGACGGACCTAGCCGGCGACAGGCGCGATGGGCGCCTCGAGCGGCAGTTCGTCGGCCTCGGCGGCGATGGCATCCGCGCGCGTCAGCGGCGTCATCGACTCCCAGTCGTCGCCGACCTTGACGTCGACGATGAGCGGCACCGACAGCGGGAGCGCCCCTTCCATCGTCTCGCGTACGAGCGCGGCCAGCGGCTCGACCTCATCGCGCGGCGTCTCGAACAGCAACTCGTCGTGGACCGACAGCAGCAGCCGGGCGCGGAGGCCCGCCGCGCGCACACGGGCATCCGCCCGGATCATCGCGATCTTCTGGATGTCGGCCGCCGTGCCCTGGATCGGCATGTTGATGGCCATCCGCTCCCCTGCCCCGCGGAGCGCCGGGTTGGACGCGCGGAGCTCGGGGATCTGACGCTTCCGCCCGAGCAGCGTCTCGACGAAGCCCTGATCCCTGGCCTGGTCCTTGATCGCCATCATGTAGTAGCTGATCCCGGAGTACGCCGTGAAGTAGCTGTTGATGAACGACTGCGCCTCCTGGCGCGAGATGTTCGCGCGCGACGCAAGCCCGAAGTCGCTCATGCCGTAGGCCAGCCCGAAGTTGACCATCTTCGCCATCGAGCGCTCGCCGTGGGTGATGTCCTCCGGCGCCTTGCCGAGGACGCGCGCCGCCGTCTCGCGATGGATGTCGGCGCCGCGGGCGAACGCATCCTTGAGGTGCTCGTCCCCCGAGACGTGGGCGAGGATGCGCAGCTCGATCTGGGAGTAGTCGGCGGCGAGCAGGACGAGGTCGGGCTCGCCGGCCACGAACGCGCGGCGGATCTTGCGACCGAGCTCGGTCCGGATCGGGATGTTCTGGAGGTTGGGGTCGGACGACGACAGGCGCCCGGTCGCGGCCACGGCCTGATGGAACGTCGTATGCAGCCGCCCATCGGCCGCGATGAGGGACGGGAGCGCCTCGACGTACGTCGAGCGCAACTTCGTGTACACGCGCCACTCGAGCAGCTTGTCGATCATGGGGTGCGCCGGGCGCAGCTCCTCGAGCACCGAGGCGTCGGTCGAGAACCCGGTCTTCGTCCGCTTCCCCTTCGGGAGGTTGAGCTCGAAGAACAGCACCTGCTCCAGCTGCTTCGGGCTGCCGAGGTTGAACTCGTGGCCGACGTCCGTGTAGATGCCTTGCTCGAGCCGCGAGATCTCCGCGCCGAACTCGCGATCGAGGACGGCCAGCGCCTCGCGGTCGAGCGCGACACCGACCGCCTCCATCCGAGCCAGCACCGGGATCAGGGGGAGCTCGACCTCGCGGAACAGACGCTCGAGGCCCTCGATGTCGTCGAGCCGTCGCTGCAAGGGCTCCCGGACCGCCATCGCCGATAGTGCCTCGATGCCCGCGCGGGCCGTCGGGGGCAGCTCGGTCGCGGGTGGCAGGATCTGGTCCAGGTGCTCCGCGACGATGTCGGCGATCGTCTGGCTGCGCAGGGCGGCGTTGAGGATGTAGGCGGCGATCTGGGTGTCGAACGCTACCGGGAGCGGCTCGGCGGCCGGATCCTCTGCGAGCGCCGCGACCAGGACCGGCTTGACCTCGTGACCGACCAGGGGGATGCGCAGCCGCTGAAGGAGACCCCGCAGCGCGTCGGATGCCGCCTGGCCCTCGGCCGCGACGGTGCGTCCGTCGGTCCCGACAACGGCCAGCGCAAGGGGCACTCCGCGCCGTGGCCGCGGATCGTCGAGCAGGATCGAGACCCCGACGGTCGGCTGCGCGGCCAGCCACGACTCGAGGCCGGCGACCCCGTCCTCGCCGACCACCTCGATCCTGCCCGGGTCGACGATCGCCGCCGCCAGAGCGGCCGGGAGGTCGTCCGTAGGCTCGAATCGCCGTTCCGCGCCCGTCGAAGCAGTGCCGTCGCCTTGGGGAGTGACTGCATCGAAGTCGAGCCGGAGCTGGAGCTCACCGCTCCCCTGGCGATTCGTGGCTCGGCCCGCGCCCCACCCTTCCGGCCGACCGGCCACCCGGGCTGCCGGCACGTAGCCGCTCTCGGCGACGGACCGCAGTGTTTCTGTGCGTTGCTCGGCGGTCTCGCCGGCCATCGGCGGCAAACGCTCGATCAGCGTCCTGAACTCGTACTCGCGGAACAGACGCACGACGGTGTCGCGATCGTAGTCACCGAGGCGGGCCGCCTCGAGGTCGATGGAGATCGGCAGGTCGCGGACGATCGTCGACAGCTCGCGACCCATGTAGATCTGCTCGCGATGGTCGCGCAGCTTGTCGCGCAGCTTCTCGGGCGTCACGTCGTCGAGCCGAGCGAACAGCGAGTCGAGGTCGCCGAATTCGCGGATCAGCTTGGCGGCGGTCTTCTCGCCGACACCGGGAACGCCCGGGATGTTGTCGGTCGGGTCGCCCTTGAGGGCCTTGTAATCGACCATCTGGTCGGGCCGCAGCCCGAAGCGCTCGTCGATCCGGTCGACGTCGTAGATGACGGTGTTCTCGACCCCCGAGCGCGTGGTCATCAGCCGCACCCGCGGCGTCACGAGCTGGAGCATGTCGAGATCGACCGTGACGATCGTCGTCTCCAGGCCGTCTTGCGGGTCGAGCTGCTGCGTGATCGTGCCGATGACATCGTCGGCCTCGTAGCCGGGCATCTCGTAGACCGGGATCCGCAGCGCCTTGACGACCTCGCGGACCTTCGGGAACTGGTCCCGCAGGTCGTCGGGCATCTTGACCCGCGTCGCCTTGTAGTCGGCGTACTGCTCGTGCCGGAATGTCGGGCCGGGCAGGTCGAACGACACGGCGAGGTAATCGGGCTGGAGATCGACGATGCCGCGCAGGACGATGCTGGCGAACCCGAACACGCCGTTGACGAGCTCGCCCTTCGAGGTGGTGAGCGGCGGCAAAGCGAAGTATCCGCGGTAGACCAGCCCGTAGCCGTCGAGCAGCATCAGGCGTTCCATCGGGTCGCAAGTGTACCCGTCAGGCTGCCTCGACCGACTGCGGCCGGCGCCTGGATGTCGGCGTCAGAGGAGCCTTCGGGCGCTCCACCTGAGGGCGAACAGGCCCAGGCCGGCGATCAGCAGCGTGCCGGCCAGCACGAACACCGCCGACAGGCCCGACGCATCGTCGCGGAGCGCGAGCAAGCTGCCGTCGCCGGCGATGTCGCGGCCACCCGCGGAGCCCAGCTCATCCGGGTTCCCGCCGGCGAAGACACCCTCGCCGGTCAGGCTCGATTCGGGCCGTGCGCCCATCGACAGACGATCCGACCCGGGAACCTCGGCGGGGGCCGGTGCGGCCTGTTCGATGGCGGCCCCGACGGGCGACAGGGCGGCTTGACTGCCGTCCGTCGCTGGACATCGACGGAAGCGCGGCGACGCAGCAGTCCGGCGATCCCGAGCGTCGTGAACCCGATGGCGAGCGGTCGACTGACGTTGTCCCGGGCCGATCCGAAGAAGCCCAGGATCCGCCGCCAGCCGCCACGACGCAGGCGCGCGGCGTCAGCCGATGTGAGGGAAAAGTCACGCGGGCGTGCCGGTGTCGCCGTGGTCGGGAGGGCGGTCTGCAGCGCCACGAGGTCTGCCAGGAGGTCCGCGCATGCGCCGCACGCGGCCAGCTGCTCGCGCGCCGAGCCCGCCTGTACATCGGACAGGTCCGGAGTGCGCACGGCCAGCGCCGCGATGATCGTGAGGTCGTGCGCGGCGTGCGCGGATGCGGAGGTGGGCTGAAGCGGCTCGGTCATGTCATCCGTCTAGACGGCTTCGTTCCGCGCGCGGTTCCCCGTGCGCTGCGTAGAGGTCGCCATCATCGCACCCCGCCGACCCGTGGGGCGACGCGGCGCAGGAGGAACATGGCGCCGCCCGCGGCGAGCAGCGCCGCCGACAGGCCCGCGAGCGGGTCGTCATCGGCCGGTGAGGCGAGGCGGTCCTCGGCTGCCATCGTGGAGATGGGCCCTCCGGCGACATCCACCTCGGGCGTCACGGATGCCGCTTGGCCACCGGTCGCGCCACCGAACGAACCGGCCGGGATCGCCGTCAGGAGCAGCCCGGACAGACCGAGGCCGGTCAGGCTCAGTGCGAGCGGCCGCGTGAACGCGTCGCGCGACGTCCCGATCGCACCCAGGAGCCGGCGCAAACGGCCGGGTCGGAGTCGGACGGCGTCATCGAGGCTGAGCAGGAAGTCCC
Organism: uncultured Chloroflexia bacterium; assembly: GCA_963780425.1. Taxonomy (GTDB): domain Bacteria; phylum Chloroflexota; class Limnocylindria; order Limnocylindrales; family CSP1-4; genus SPCO01. The sequence continues at coordinate 39,374 of CAWABZ010000006.1, forward strand.
GCGGGCGACCGGGGACCCACGCATGGCGGATAGCCGCGCGGATCGCGAGGAGGTCCGCATGCAGAGCGCCGCAGGACGGACAGCTCGCGATCGTCGTCGGGATCATGCCGACGCCGACCGCGTCGGCGATCGCGAACCGGTCGTGCCGCGCGTGCGACCCGCGATCAGCCACGGAACAGCTCCATCCGATCGGACAGCAGGTCGCGGAGCGACAACCGGCCCCGATGGATGCGCGACTTCACCGTCCCGAGCGACACGCCGGTCATCTCGGCGATCTCGCCGTAGTCGTACCCCTCGACGTCGTACAGGACGATCGCGGTTCGCTGGTCGTCGGTGATGTGGGCCATCGCGGCGGCGATCGCGCGGCTGCGCTCGGCGTGGACGGCGATCCGCTCGGGATCGACGTCAGGGCCGGCCTTCGGCTGCCAGCTCTCGTCCTCGAGCTCGGGATAGGGCTGCACCGGTCGACGCTTCTTCGCGCGCTGGGTGTCCATCGCGGCGTTGACGCAGATCCGGTTCAGCCACGACTTCACGCTCCCGCCACGGAACGAGGCGAGGTTCCGATAGGCCGAGAAGAAGGCCTCCTGCACGGCGTCGGCGGCCTGGTCGCGATCGGGCACCATGCGGACGACCAGAGCGAACAACGAATCCTGGTACAGGATGACGAGGTCGTTGAACGCGTCGAGGTCCCCTGACCGGGCACGCTCGATGAGGATGAGATCGCGGCGCTGGACGGGGTCGTCGGAGACCGTCGTCGAGCGAAGGTCCTCCACGGTCGGGGGGTCCCTCCGGACGGCGATGCTGGCTGACGTGAGGCGGGGGGAGTCTAGCATCGGTCGCCAGACGCGGGCCCGCAGCGGGCGGTTCCGGCCGTTCCGCTGGCGTCGCTCGCCTGTGCCGTTCCCGTTGGGCGGGAACCAGCGACTTCACGTGCTCGCGGGCGTGTGCTTTTCCCGTGGGACGGGAGCAGGCGACGCCCGCTTCTTGATCCCGCGGGCGCTTCTCATGGCACGAGACGAAACGCTCGAGATTCCCGTGCCCCGGCATTACGCGACCGCGAGGCTGCCATGGGCGTCGCGCATCTCCCGTCGGACGGGAACGCGGCAGATCTGGTACGGCGGGTGGGACTCGAACCCACAAGCCCTCACGGGCAGCAGAGTTTGAGTCTGCCCTGTATGCCAATTCCAGCACCGCCGCGGGTCTCCACTATACCGAGTCGGGGGGCAAGCTCAGTATAGAACGTGTGTTCGAGCCGGGCACCACGACGTTGACATGGCGACGTCGTTACACGCCTATGCTCGTCAGATGACCGAGCCTCGCGGCCGGCGCCCGTCGCGGTTCATCGGGTATCCGACCGACTCGCTTCTCGCAGTGCTCCCCGACGCCGAGAGCGCGGCGAAAGCCGCGGCCGCCGTGAAGGCGGCAGGAGTCCGGGATCGCGACATCACGATCCTGCGCGGCGATGAGGGTGCGTCCCGTTTCGACCCGACCGGCGCCGTGCACGGTTTCATCGCCCGGCTGCGACGGATCGTCTCATTCACCGTGATGGACCAGCTCCCCGACATGGCCTGGTATGACGCGGCGATCCGGGCCGGCCAGGTGGTGATCATGGCGCGCATCCGAGGCGACGACCTGAAGGCGGAGGCCGCCCGGATCGTGCGCGAGAACGGGGGCCATTTCATCAACTACTACGGGCGGTTCGCCACCGAAGAGATCGTCCGCTGGCAGGGCCCCGACCCGGAGGTCCACAGCCTGCTCAAGCGCTGACCGACGCCGGCGCGCCAGGTGTCGATCAGCCGCTGACCGCGCGACCGCCCTGCCACACGGCGACAGGCCGCGCGAGGGTCGTGAGCTCGGCGAGCGGATCGCCTTCCACGAGCACCAGGTCGGCGAGCTTTCCCACCTCGATGGTCCCGGTGTCCCCATCGACCCCGAGCAGCCGCGCCGCCGCCGAGGTCGCCGCCTTGAGAGCGGCCATCGCCGACGCCCCGTGGTCGCGCAGCAGGACGATCTCGCGCCACACCATGTCGGCCGTCACGCCCACCTCGCCGGTATCCGTGCCGGTCGCGACCGGTATCCCGAGGCGGATCGCGGTCTCGGTCGAGATCCGGTGGCGCCGCTCGATGAGGTCCTGGCGCTCACGCTGGACCGCGGTCAGACCCGGCAGGGTCCGGTTCACGTCGGTGACCACGAGCGTCGGGACCAGCCAGCCGCCTGAGGTGGCCAAGGCGTCGATCGCCGCCTCATCGGCGAGCCAGGCATGCTCCACGGACGTGACGCGAGCGGCCGCCGAGCGCCGGACCAATTCGCTGTCCTGGGCATGACACATGACCCGCCGCCCGAGATCGGCGGCTGTGGTCACGATCGCCCGCAGCTCCTCCAGCGTCAGCTCGGGCGCACCGTGGACCATGGCTCCCGGGGCGAGGCCCGTCGTCGTGAGCATCGCCGCTTCCGAGGCCACGACCTTCACGACGTCGGCGCCGTGGCTCACGACCTCCCGCGTGGCCGCAGCCAGGGCATCGGGTCCATCGGCTTCAAGCCCGAACGCCGACCCGTGACCGCCGATGGCCCCGACGGCTGTGCCTGCCGCAACGATCCGCGGCCCCGCGACCCCGCCAGCCGCGATCGCGTCGCGGAGCCGGCACTCGAGGTTCCGGATCGAGCCCGCCCCGCGGGCCGTCGTGATCCCCGCACGCAACGCCCGTCCCGCATGCCCGGCCGCAGCGTCGAGGATGTCCGCATCCGAGCGTCGCGCGATCGCCTGGAGCGAGCCCTCGGTCGGGTCGAATGTGTAGTGAGCGTGCGCATCGATCAGACCCGGGAGCAGCGTCCGACCCGCTCCCTCGACGACCACGGTCGTGCCCGGATCCACGACCAGATCCGGATCGTGCTGGCCCACTGACGCGATCCGCTCACCCTCGACGAGGACATCGATGTCGTCGCGCGCGGCCTCTGCGACACCGTCGATCAAGCGGACACCGCGCACGAGGAGGCTCACCGCGAGAGCCTAGCGGCCCACGTCCGCTGCGCGCTGCACGACGGCGTCATAGACTCCGCAGATGTTCAGTCGCATCTTCGGACCGGGTCGCGAGCACGAGCAGGCAGCCGAGCTCGGGACCACCGCATTCGACGCCGCTGCAGCCGCCGGCGACACCGCCACCGTCCGGCGGATCGTGGCCCGCCTCGAGCGGCTTCCCGCCGAGCAGGCCCGTCTCGTGGCTTCAGCTGCCTACACCCTGGCGCGGGCTGCCCACGCCGACCTCGAGATCAGCGATGAGGAGACGGCCGTCATCGAGCGCGAGCTGCAGGCACACGAGGCGCTCGACGAGGCGACCGCTGTGCTCGTCACCGAGATGGCCAAGCTGCAGGCGAAGACCGTCGGCGGGACCGAGGACTACGTCGTGACACGCGAGTTCACGGCACTCGCCAACGAGCAGCAGCGGATCGACGTGCTCCGCGCCTGTTTCGCCGTCGGTGCCGCAAGCGGGTCGATCTCGGCCGCGGAGTCGGCCGTGGTGAATCAGATCGGGAAGGAGCTCGGGCTCGACGACGACACCGTGAACGCCGTCCGGGCCGACTTCCACGAGCGCCTCTCATCCGTCCAGACCGTCCGGCGGATCGCCCAGGGTCGATGACGGTCGGCTTCAGGGGCACGGCCCTCCGCGGCGCCGCGCTCCTGGGGTCGGTGGTGTTCATGCTCGCCGCCTGTAGCGGCGGGAATACCTCCCCAGACGCGGGCGCCCCGGTGGTCGTCACGTTCGAGGTCGTCGACGAGCGCTTCAAGGTGCTCCTGACCGACCCAGCCGACATCCTGCACGCCCGGCGGCTCCTGGCCGGCGAGGACGTCCCCAGCATCCCGAACGGCCGAGTCCTGCGTGATACCGGCGTCAACGACGGCTACAGCTGGTCGATCGATCCCAGCGACATCGATTTCGCGGACGTGACCATCGAGGTGTGCGACGGGCTCCCGTCCGACGTCGAGGCGGGCTCCGTCAGCGGCGATCGCTATTGCCCGTGGTCGGCGGTCGTCGTCGCCGTCGAACGCGGCGGGACGTCGAGAACCGGCCTCCTCAGGCGCTCGCGAGTCGCAGCTCGACGAGCCCGTCACCCAGCTGCCGGCGGACCTCGGCCAGCAGCTCCGCGTCGTAGGCCACGCCCAAGCGCAACTCCATCGGCCGGGCCTGCCCGCCGCCGGGCATCGGGACGTGGAGCACGACCTTCGTCCCGCCCGGTCGATCGCGCAGGAGCAGTTTGACCGTCTCCATGGCCCGAACCAGACGATCGGGTCCCGCGGCGCCTTCGAACCGAACGTGCAGGACGGCCTGCGGTCCCGCCGCGACCGGGGCATCGGCTGTCGCGTCGCCGACGATGCGCGCCCTGGCCTCGTCCGGGACGGACGGCTCGTCGTGAGCGTCGTTCTCGACCCCGCCGGCGATCGCTCCGCGGGGCCTCGATGTACGTCGGGACAGGCTCTCCGGGCTGGATCCGCGGCATCGCCTCGGGCAGCGTGCCCGACCCGTTCCCCATCGCGTCATCGCGCCGTGCTGAGACGAACGCCGCCGCGGGCGCGGCGCCCGCCGACGTCCCCGCCTCCACCGGCGAGGGCGAACGGCCCGGACCCGGGCCCACCGCGACGGGCGTGCGGCGGAACGAGCCGTTGCGACCGCCCCGATCACCGGCAGCGACGTCACGAGCGAACTCCTCGGGGCCACGTGTGGCGGCATCGTCCCAATCGGCGACGAGGTCGGCGAGCAGCGAGACCTCCTCCCCCTTGTGGTCGATCCGGCCGGCGATCAGGAGGATCGCCCCGTCGCGCAGCAGCGGCCGCGTCGTCTCGTAGAGCCTGGGGAAGACGACGACCTCGATCGAGCCCTGCATGTCCTCGAGGGTGACGATCGCCATCGACTCCTGGCGCTTCGTGATGACAGTTCGCAGCCCGGTCACGATCCCACCGACGACCACGCGCTGCCCGTCGAGCGTCTCGTCCTTGAGATCGCCGGAGTAGGCATTCACGAACCGGCCGACCTGCTCGGCGACCTCCCCCATCGGGTGCTCCGAGAGGTACAGCCCGAGCAGCTCCTTCTCCTTTCGGAGCCGCTCCCGACGCGGGGCCTCCGGCCGCGCGGGCAGGGCTTCGTCCGGAGCCTCCGCGAAAAGAAGGTCGAAAGCCGAGATCTGACCGGTGGCCTGTTGCTGCTGGACGGCCTGGGCGGACGGCACGATCGTCCCGAGCGCCTCGATGATCTGGACCGGGTGACCGAACTCCGACAACGCGCCGACCCACGCGAGCGCCTCGATGACCCGCGAGTTGACCAGCCGCAGGTCGACCCGCTCGCAGAAGTCGCGGAGCGACCGGAAACGACCGCCGGCTTCGCGCGCCGCGATGATCCGTTCGATCGCGCTCTGGCCGACGTTCTTCACGGCCAGCAACCCGAACCGGATCGCGTCGCCCTCGACGGTGAACTCGAGGTGGCTCGCGTGCACGTCCGGCGGCCGGACCTCGATGCCCATGCGCCGGCACTCGGCGACGGCCGCTGCGACCTTCTCCTCGTTCGCGCGGAAGGCCGTCAGGACGGCCGCCATGTAGTCGACCGTGTGGTTCGCCTTCAGGTAGGCGGTCTGGTAGGCGATCAGCCCGTAGCAGGTGGCGTGCGCCTTGTTGAACCCGTACCGCTCGAACGGCTCGAACGCGGTGAAGACCGCATCGATGACACCTGGCGTGACGCCTCGCTCGGCCGCCTGGCTGACGAACTTCTCCTTCTGGGCCCGGAGCACGCTCGACTTCTTCTTGCGGATCGCATAGCCGAGGGTGTCCGCCTCGGGACCGGTGAACCCACCGAGGGCCATGGCCGCGGCCATGATGTCCTCCTGGTACACGAAGATCCCGTACGTCTTCTCGAGGTAGGGCTCGAGCAGCGGGTGGAGGTAGGTCACCGGCTCCTGGCCGTGCTTGCGGCGGATGTAGGCCGGGATGTTGTCCATCGGCCCGGGCCGGTAGAGGGCCACCATGGCCGCAAGGTCGTAGACCGACGTCGGGCGAAGCTCCCGGATGTAGCGGCGCATGCCGGCCGACTCCAGCTGGAAGATGCCGGTCGTCTCGCCCGAGGCCAGCAGCTCGAACGTTGCGGCGTCGTCGAGCGGGATCGCGTCGAGGTCGATCGTGATGCCGCGGTTCTCGCGCACCAGGTCGACCGCCTGGCGGAGGATCGTCAGGTTCGACAGGCCGAGGAAGTCGAACTTGAGCAACCCGAGGGCCTCGATGGCGTGCATCTCGTACTGCGTCATGAGCGAGTCCGAGTTCGTCGCCTTCTGGAGCGGCATGAGCTCGGTCAGCGGCTCGCGCGAGATGACGACGCCGGCGGCGTGGGTCGAGGCGTTGCGGGCGACCCCCTCGAGATGGCGCGCGAAGTCGATGATCCGCTTGATGGCAGGATCGCCATCGACCTGCTCGCGCAGGGCCGGGTTCAGGAGGGCCTCGTCGAGCCTGATGCCGAGCTGGTTCGGGACGGCCTTCGCGACACGGTCCACCTCGCCGTAGCTGTGCCCGAGCACACGCCCGACGTCGCGGATCGCCGCGCGCGCGAGCATCGTGCCGAACGTGATGATCTGGGCGACGTGGTCCTGGCCGTATTTGCGCCCGACGTAGGCGATCACCTCGTCGCGCCGTCCGTCCTCGAAGTCGACGTCGATGTCCGGCATCGTCACCCGGTCCGGGTTCAGGAACCGCTCGAACGGGAGCTGGTACAGGATCGGGTCCACGGGCGTGATGCCGAGCGTGTACGTGACGATGCTGCCCGGCGCCGAGCCCCGGCACGTCGTCTGGATGCGCTGCTCCCGGGCGAACCGGATGAAGTCGGCCACGATGAGGAAATAGCCGGCGTAGCCCATCGAGGTGATGACGCCGAGCTCGTAGTCGAGGCGCTGCTGGAGGTCCGGCGTGACGGTCCCGTAGCGCCGCTCGAGGCCGGCCTGGCATTCCTTGCGCAGCCACGACTCGACGGTTTCCCCGTCGGGCACCGGGAAATGCGGGATCCGCAACTGGCCGAGCGGGAGCGTGAGGTCGGTCATCTCCGCGATGCGCCGGCTGTTCAGGATCGCGTCGTGCTGGTCCGGGAAGAGCGTCGCCATCTGCGCCGCGGACTTCACATAGAACTCGTGGGTCTCGAACTTGAGTCGCCCCGGTGTGTCGAGGTTGTTGCCGGTGCCCACGCAGAGCAGCACGTCATGCGCATCGGACTGGTCCGCGCGAACGTAGTGCAGGTCGTTCGTGACGACGAGCGGCAGCCCGACCTCGGGTGCGAGGCGCAGCAGCTGGCCGTTCAGCCTGGCCTGCTCGGGCAGTCCGTGGTCCTGCAGCTCGAGGAAGAAACCGTCAGGTCCGAAGATGTCGCGGTACTCGCCGGCGACCCCGCGCGCGAGCTCCACGTCGTCGACTTCGAGCGCCTTGGCGATCTCGCCACCGAGGCACGCGGACAGGCCGATCAGGCCCTTGCTGTATCGGGCGAGATGCTCACGGTCGATCCGCGGCCGGTAGTAGTAGCCGTCAACATGCGCGTCGGTGACGAGACGACACAGGTTCTGGTAGCCGGCATAGTCGCGCGCCAGCAGGATCAGGTGGAAGGGCTGGCTGTCGGCCTTGCCCTCCTTGGAGGTCATCGACCGCGGCGCGACATATGTCTCCACGCCGATGATCGGCTTGATGCCCTTGGTCCGCGCCGCCTGGTAGAACGCGACCGCGCCGTACAGGGCGCCGTGGTCGGTCAGCGCCATCGCGTCCATGCCCTGGGCGGCCGCCGCATCGACCAGCTCCGTGATCCGGCCGAGGCCGTCGAGCAGGCTGAACTCGGAATGGACGTGGAGGTGGGTGAAGTCGTTCGGCGCGAGGGTCACGGAGTGCCAAGTCTACCGGGCGTCGGGCGGCCCGGGCCGGACTCAGGCCTGGATCTGGCAGACGAACGAGAACCGGTACTCGATCCGCGCCCGCGTCGTCCAACTCGCACTCATCGCGGTCGGGTACGACGAGCCCGGGACGGCCGCCGCGAGGATGGCCGTGGCGGCGGCGGCGATCGGAGCGGGCATCGCCCCACTGCCGATCAGGACGTCGTCGAACGTGAGGTTGACGGCGGTGCCGTTGGTCGCGCCGAACCTGATCCGATCGGCCGACGTGATCCAGGTCCCCGTCGTGAGCCGCGCGAACGGAGCGCCGAAGGGGGCACCGTCAGCGGCGAGGAACGCTTCGAGGACCGCATCGCTACCTGTGCCTCGCGTCTGGTGGATACCGACGACGTACGTGTTGCCGACCTGGAGCGCGCTGGACTCGACCCCGATGGCCGTCGAGCCGTTGCGCAGCCGCAGGCGGCCGGTCGAGCTGAGGGTCACGTTGCCCACGGTCGTACCGGCGTTCGCCAGCATGAAGATCCGTGGTGAACCGGATGGCAGACCCACGACGCGCATCCGGAAGGACAGCCAGGTATCGGCCGTCGCCGGGAATCCCTCCTGGAGGTAGCCGGTGCTATTCGCGAAGCGCGCCGACGCGGTGCCGTGGATGGGGACGGCCGTATCGAGCGTGACGGCTCCGCTCATGCTGTCGACGCCGGTCGTCGGATCGAGCAGGCCGCCCTCGAACGTGATCGTCCGCACCTGACCGGCTGGCGGAGGCGGCGGTGTCGGCGTCGGGCGTCGGCGGTGGCGGTCGGGGTCGCGGTCGGCGTTGCCGTCGGCGTGGCGGTCGGCGTCGCGGTTGGCGTGGCGGTCGGGGTCGCCGTCGTCGGGCGTCGGCGGTCGGGCGTGGCGGTCGGGGTTGCGCGTCGGCGTGGCGGTCGGGGTGGCGGTCGGGTCGGCGTCGGGGTGGGGCCCCCGCCGCCCGCGACGTCCACGATCAGCCGAGGAACATCGGCGCTCTCGCCGCTGGTGTAGTACACGCTGTTGTTCGAGCCGGCCACCAGGACGAGCGCAAGCGGCCCATCGCCGGTCACCGTCGAGGGCGGCAACGCCACGTCGACCCATTGCCCGGCCGTCACGGCGCCGACGGTCGCGAGCGCGGACCGCTCGGCGGAGGGGCGTTACTCCAGGTGATACCCGACTCGGTCCAGGTCGTGGCCGTCGGGTAGACGGTGCCGCCGTGCGGACCCGAATCCGTGACCTTCAGTCGCAATGTGACGCCGGTCACCGCGCGACCCGCCAGACCGGCAACATCGAACCGCAGATGGCTCGAATAGGAGATCGTGTTGGCCGCGTCGCCGAGCCGAAGCCGGAGTGCCAGGTCCTGGCCATAGTTCTTGGTCGGATTGGCATTGGTGACATGAGCATCCGCAGCCGGCGCCAGCGACAGGCTGGTGCCGCTGCCGGGTGGGGTCGGCGCAAGACTGAAATCGAGCGTCGCGTAGCTGCCGCCGTTGATGACCGCGGTCCCGCTCGAGCTGACGTGGCCGCTCGCCGATGCCGTGACGGTGTAACTGCCGGGCGGGAGATCGACCCGGTAGCGACCCTGCGCGTCGGTGGTCGTGGTCTGCCCGGTATGGATCGAGACCGTGGCCCCAGCGATGGTCGCCGTCGTCACGGCGTCGCGGACTTCACCCGTCACGAAGGTCGTCGTCGGGGTGAGCTGGACGTCGACGGTCGTCGTCTGATCCGCCTGTACCACGACCGTGCGGTCCGTGCTCTCGAAGCCCGTCGCGGCGAACGTGAGCGTGTGCGAACCTGCCGCGAGCCCGGCGATGGCATACCGGCCCGCGGCGTCCGTCAGCGTGACACCACCCGGATAGCCCACGGTTACCCCAGCCAGCGTGGCACCGGTAGCCGCGTTCGTCACCCGGCCGGCCACGTTCCCAGGTCGGAACATCGCGACGTCGAGCGTGGTCGTGGCACCGCCGGTCACGACGACCTGTCGGACTTCGCTGGCATAACCGGCGGCCTGCACCGTCACCTGGGCCTCCCCGGCGGGGACGTCGGTCAGCGTGTAGTGCCCGGTAGCGTCGGTCGTGGTGGACCGCCCGTTGGTCGAGACCGACGCGCCGGCGATCGGGGCGGACGTGGTCCCGTTGGTCACGACGCCACTGATGGTCCCCGGCTGGAGGTTGCCGGCGGTGCCGACGCGGATCCAGGACGCGACAGAGGGCACGCCCGCAGCGCTTTTGATGATCAGCATGTAATCGCCCGGCGGCGCCACACCGCCGGATGCGGGCGCGGTCGCAGTGATCGTGTTGCCCGCTTTCGTGAACGACAGGGGGACATAGCGTTGGTTCATGTCGAAGGCATGTGTTGCCGCGGTCGGGCGGAGCAGGCTCACCGACGCGATGCCGGCCGCGTGCGGGCTCGTGATGGCGAAATGTGGAACCATACGCTGCCGTCCCGGGCGCCGACGCGATCGTCGGGCGTGGCCCTTGAACAGGTACGGCGGCGAATAGACCTGGGCGCGGAGCCGGCCCGCCGCCTCGCCGCCGCCGACGACGATGCGTCCATCGGGCAGCAGGACGGCGCGAGAGTGGTACATCCGCGCCTCTCCCATCGAGGCGACCGTCGTCCATGTCTCCGAGTCGGGTCCCAGATCTCGCCCTGCGAGCACGGCCGCGGTCGCACTGTCGGCCTGGCCGGTGCCACCGATGGCCATCACGGTGCCATCGGCCAGGATCGTGAGGTTCATCCGTCGCCGGGCGAACGACATCGGCGCGATCTCGCGCCAGGCCGGGCTGGCCGCCGTCATGTCGACGACCATCGCCCTGGCGATGGCCGGGTCGCCGCCACCGGCTCGCAGGACCTTCCCCGGGCGGTACATCACGGCCGATTCCGAGTAGCCGCTGGTCGAGTACAGCGCGGTCGGTCCGGCCGTCCAGCTGCCCGTGCCGTTGACATCGAGCGTGGCGGTGCCGGCCTTCGAGCCTGCCTCGTAGGTCCGCCCGTTGGGCAGGACGAACATGAACGGATACAGGGGCTGGTCGCGGACTGCCCCCGTCAGGCGGGTCCAGGTGTTCGTGGACGGGTTGTACAGCTCGGGCACTTGCGACCGCGTCCCGTCCGGGTGCATCGCCGGACGTCGCCAGGACGCGCCCGTCGGCGAGCGTCGTGCTCGTGAGCGTACCAGCGCAGGTCGGTCATATCGGCGCCCCGCGTCCAGGTCTGCGTCTGACCGGGTCGAAGAGCGAGGTCGATGTTGATGGCCGTCGTGCGGCGGGCCATTCGGCCGCCGACCACGATGACGCGGCCGTCGGCGAGCGTGGACTGGCCGGCGCAGTGCAGGTCGCCGAAAGTCGCTGGAGCGAGCGTGAACGTGCCCGTGGACGGATCCCACACCCGGGCGTTGTACCCGTCGACCAGACCAGGACCTTGCCCGTCGAGAGCGTCACCATGTGTTTGGCCTGGACGCCCCAGTCGAGGACCGGGCCCCACTCGCCGGTATCGATCGGCGCGGCCGCGGTCTGTTCGGTGAAAGGTGCAGGCACGGTGGCCGCGGTCAGGGAAATGGAGGCGGCCCCATCCGACGCGACCGATCGCGTCGCGTCCGACGCCATCGTCGTCGACGCGGGCGACCAGACGATGCCTGCGATCAGCAGGGCGATGCTGGCCGTGGCGCGCGCGCCGACACGGCAGGTAGCCAAGGTGATGGACCCCCCTTAAGTCCACCAGAGTGCACCCAAGCCCTCTGGTGAACCGCATCTTACGGGGTCCGGGTTCGGCGGGCGAATCGCCGATCGGCAGATGGTGCCTGGATGCACCACCTTCTTCCAGTCCGCGCGGCTCGACGCCGGAGCACCCGTCGCGTCAGACTGGGCCTATCGACGTCTCTCAGGAGGGAACCCTTTGGAAGCCTTCAGTGGCCTGCTGTTCGTCGCCGCCCTGGCGCTGCTGATCGGCGGGGCCGTCGCCGCGGTCGCGAACAGAGTCCGGCCTGCGCTGAGCCGCGACAAGATCGTCCGACCGGACCTGCCGTCAGGTTTGCTGCTTGGCATCGGCGCGGTCGCCCTCATAGCGTCGCTGGCGCTGTCCGCGTTCATCCAGATCCCCGCTGGATTCGTCGGGGTCGTCAGGCAGTTCGGCGCCGTGACCGGCACGACCCTGGACCCGGGCCTTCATTTCGTCACGCCTTTCGTGAACTCCGTCGACCAGATCGACACGCGCGTCAAGGCCATCCACGTCGAGGGATACACCGCCGCGAGCAAGGAGCAGCAGGACCTCTTCCTGAACGCGACGCTCAACTACCACGTCGACCCACGGTCGGCGCCACGCATCGTCCAGGAGCTGGGGCTGAATTTCGAGGAGACCATCATCCGGCCCCGGTTCCTCGATATCCCGAAGTCGGTGACCGACGACTATCCGACGGCCATCGTGCTCAACAGCCGCGACGAGATCCGGACGAAGGCGACCGAACTCCTGCGCGCGCAGCTCGAACCACGCGGGATCATCGTCGACGGCATCAACTTCGAGAACTTCAGCTATTCCGAGGCCTACAACGCCGCGATCGAGGAGAAGCAGGCGGCGCAGCAGCAGGTCGAGACCGAGCGCCAGCGGCTCGCCCAGCAGGAGATCATCGCCCAGCAGAAGGTCGCGGCGGCGAGGGGCGATGCCGAGTCGCAGATCGAGCGTGCCCGCGGCGAGGCGGAATCGAACCGGCTCGTCGGCGCGTCATTGACCGCGGCGATCCTGCAGAACCGCTACATCGAGAAGCTGTCGGACCAGATCCAGGTGATGCTCGTGCCGTCCGATGGCGGCGGCCTGATCCTCGATCTCTCGAAGCTCACGCCGACGGCGAGCGCATCTCCGGCGCCGTGACCGAGGAAGTCGACTTCGAAGGGCTCGTCATCGACGCGCTCGATCGCCTGCCCGCGCCGTATCGCGAGCGACTCGGGTCGGTGGCGATCGTGATCGAGGATGAGCCGAGCCCACAACAGCTGGCCTCGGTCGGCGCGGGCGGGCTGTTCGGGCTGTACCAGGGCGTGCCACGGACGATCTACGGGGCGGAGGGTGCCCAGCTGCCGAGCAAGATCACGATCTTCCGGCAGCCGCTCCTCCGCGCGTTCCGGTCGCCGGCAGCGCTCGCGGCGGCCGTCTCGCGGACCGTCTATCACGAGATCGCGCACCACTTCGGGATCAGCGACGCTCGCCTCGAGGAGCTGGCCGACCGGACGGGCTGAGAGCGGCGGCGGCTTCAGCCCGACCGCAGCACGCCCTCGACGACCGGCGCGATCCGCTCGACCCACAGCGCGTACTGGCCGGCACTCGGGTGGAGGCCATCGTCCGCGACGAGCGAGCGATCCTCCGCGGCCCGCAACGACAGGTCGAAGATGTCGACGAAGGCGATCCCCCGTTCTCGGCTGAGCCGGGCCATGATCGCGTTGTCGGCGACGATGGCGTCGTGCTGGTCGTCGGGGTCGCCGTAGTCAGCGCCGGCGGGGGTGGCCGTGTAGTCCGGGATCGCGATGGTGACGATGCGGTCGGGCGGCAGCCGCGCCTGCAGCGCGTCGAGGATGTCGACCACGTTCGCCTCGTATGTCAAAGCGGGGATGCCCTGGACCACGTCGTTGACGCCGATCAGCAGCGTCACGAACTCGGGTGCCAGGGCGTTCAGCGCCGGCAGCTCATCGCGGATCAGGTCGGCCGTCGTGTAACCGTTGACGCCGAGGTTGGCGACGAGCTCCAACCCGAGGTTCGGGCGGGACCGGACGAGCTGCTCCGGGAACGCGTCCGCGCGCGGGACGGCCGTGCCGATCGTGTACGAGTCGCCGAGCGCGACGTAGCGCATCCGATGCCTACGGCAACGCCGCGAAGGCCTCGGTCAGCACGGCCTCGAAGCGCCCGCGATCGACCCGGATGCCCACCTCGGCGTTGGGCGAGCGGCCGTCGCGTCGCAGGCGATACGGGAGGCCGTCGCACACGGTCCGACCCCGCGCCGGGCCGGTCGTGGTGTCCACCACCACGTGATAGGGCGCCACGTCGATGAGATCGGCGATGGCCAGGTGCGCGACCGCGACCGCGTCGTGGATGGCGGTGGTGGTGCGCCCCGACCATTCCATGTTGCGTTCGAGCGCGTAGTCGGTGAGCTCCGCGGCGATCCGCCCGGACGTCGTGCCGAGCGCCCGGAGCGCGTCGGCCGAGGACTTGTCGAGCAACGCCTGGTGGGTGACGTCGAGGCCCATCATCGTGATCGGGATCCCGGACCGGAAGACGATGTCCGCCGCTTCGGGATCGGCGTAGATGTTGAACTCGGCCGAGACGGTGCTGTTCCCCTCCCCGATCGAGCCACCCATGATCGACAGGTGGGCGATGCGCGACGCGAGCTCCGGGTAGAGCCGCAGCAGGAGCGCGATGTTCGTCAGCGGGCCGATCGGTGCGATGACCACCGGCTCCGGCTGCTCGCGCAGCACCCGCGCGATGAGCTCGATGGCTCCCTCCGGTCGGGCCGTGGCGGTCGCCGGCGGGAGCTGCGTGGTCCCGATGCCGCCTTCGCCGTGCACCTCGGTGGCACGGACGACGCTGCCGACGATCGGTCCCGCGGCGCCCTCGGCGACCGGCACGTCATCACGGCCGTACGCATGGAGGAGGCGGAGCGCGTTCTCGGTGCAGTGCCGCACGTCGGCGTTTCCGCCGACCGTCGTGACCGCCAGGACATCCAACTCGGGGCGGGCCAGGGCGAGGCCGATCGCCAGCGCGTCGTCCAGCCCAGGGTCGCTGTCGATGATGAGCGGGAGCGGCCGCTCGACGGTCCCGACGGGTGCGCTGCGAGGTGCCGCCTCCGCACCGAAGAAGGTCGGGACCGCATGGACCGGTCCCGACCCGTCCGGATAGCCGGCGCTCACCCGCTCAACCCTGGTCGTACGGTTGTCCGGCTGCGGCCGGTCCGCGCACCCGCCCGACGACGCCCGCGACCACGATGATCGTGACGATGTACGGGACGCTGTTCAGCAATTGTGGTGGGACGTCGACGCCGAGGATCGAGAGCAGCGCCTGTGTCGCGTCCGAGAAGCCGAACACGAGCGCCGCGCCGAACGCGTAGACCGGGTGCCACGCCCCGAAGATCACGGCGGCGAGCGCGATGTACCCGCGTCCGGCGCTCATGTTCATCTGGAAGCTGCCGGCGGTCGACAGGCTCAGATACGAGCCTGCCAGCCCGCCCAGCATGCCTGCCAGCAGCATCGCCCGATAGCGGATGCGCAGGACGTCGATGCCGACCGTGCCCGCTGCGGAGGGCTTCTCGCCCGAGGCGCGAAGCCGCAGCCCCCAGCGTGTCCGGAACAACATGTAGGTCAGGAAGATCATCACGATGACCGTGAAGTAGAGGTAGGGGGTGCCGGAGAACAGCAGCGGACCGAGGACCGGGATGTCCGAAAGGACGGGCAGCTTGATCTTCTCGACGGTCGCCGGCGTGTTCAGCTCGGTGTTCTTGGACAGGACTCGCAGGAACAGGAAGTTGGTGATCCCGAGGGCACCGATGTTGACGACGACACCCGAGATGATCTGGTCCACCTTGTAGCGGATCCCGAGCCAGCCCAGGAGCAAGCCGACCAGGGCGCCGGCGATCACCGCCGCCAGGACGCCGACGATCACGTTCTGGGTGATGCTCGCGGCGATCGCTGCGGCGCACGCGCCGATCAGGAACTTGCCCTCGATCGCGATGTTCAGCATGCCGCTCCGCTCGGACAGGATGCCGGCGAACGCGCCCAGGGTGATCGGCACCGCGAGCTCGAGGCTGCCCGAGAACACGCCGGTCATGTTCGCCGGGCGGCCCGCCAGGAGCGAGGCGAGGATCGCCGCGATGAAGAGCGGGATGACCACGGCGAGGGTGCGCCGCCACGGAAAGGCCGGCCCGCGCACGAGTTGCGCGATGCCGGCGGCACCCGCGGCCACGCCGGCCAGGAGCCAGAGCACGCCGACGCTCGTCGTGATCGCGAACGCAGTGCCGCCCTGGTGATCGACCCAGAAGGAAAAGGTGGCGGGGACGTCGAAGGTTGTCCGTGCCGCGTTGAAGGCCAGGAGTCCGATCGCCGCGAAGATGGCGCCGCGGATCCGCGCTGCCCGCAGGGCTCGACGAGCGGCGGTTCCCATGTCGGCGTCGTAGGTGACGGTGGCGGCGGTCATGCTCGCGCCCCTTCGGTCACGCGTCGAGTGGGCAACCGCCAGATCGACCGGACGAGGTCGGGCGCGGCGACGAACATGATCACCAGCGCCTGGATGAAGACCAGCAGAGCGAGCGGGATACCGGTCTGCACCTGCATCAGCCCGCCACCGTTCGTGAGCGCGCCGAACAGCAGGGCGGCGAGGACGACGCCGAGTGGCCGGTTGCCGGCGAGCAGGGCGAGCGCGATCGCATTGAAGCCGAAGCCAGGGCTGATGTCGTTCGACATCTGCGGGACGGTGCCGAGGACCTCCATCGACCCGCCAAGGGCGGCCAGCCCACCGGAGATCGTCATGGCCAGGATGATCGAGCCACTCGCGCTCATACCCGCGTAGCGGGCGGCCGTGAGGTTGAAGCCCGCGGATCGGAGCTCGAAGCCCTTTGTCGTCTTGAACAGGAACCACGACACGATCGCGGCCATGATCAACGCGAGGACGAACCCGTAGTGGAGCCGGATCGACGGCAGCCCGAAGATGTCGAAGATGCCCGGGACGCGTGCGATCGGTGTCAGGACCTTGGAGATCGGCTGCGAGCTTCCTTCCTGGCGGAGGAAGTCGGAGCGCAGGCCGAACAGGACGATCTGCGCAGCGACGTAATTGAGCATGATCGTCGTGATGACCTCATGCGCACCCGTCCGCGCCTTGAGGAAGCCCGGGATGAAGCCCCACACCGCGCCCGTCAGCACGCCCGCGATCGTCGCGCCGATGAGCGGGAGCGGCGCCGGCAGGTCACGCAGGACGAGGAGGGCGACGGTCGCGCCGAAGGCGCCCAGGATGAACTGGCCCTCAACGCCGATGTTGAACACGCTGGTCCGGAACGCCACCGCGACAGCGAGGCCCGTGAAGATCAGCGGCGTCGCGGCGACGAGCGTCTCGGTGATCGGCCGGATGGCCGCGGCGATCTGGCGCGGTTGACCGCCCTGGATGGCGGCAGCGATCCGCGCGGGATCGCCGAGCGCGCCCAGGATCAAGGACTTGTACGCCTCGATGATCGTGTTGAACGCGCCACCGATGGCGCCGATCGGGTCGGTGCCGAGCCGTTGGAGATTGTCGAAGTCCGTGATGAGGATGAAGACCGACCCGACGATGAAGGCGGACACGACGGCGAGAGTCGGGACGACCGCCGGACGGAGGACTCGCCGCAGCCGGTTCACTCTGCCCCTCCCATCAACATGCCGACCGTCTCGAATGTCGCAGCATCGCCCTCGACGATGCCCACGATCGTCCCGCCGAACATGACGGCGATGCGGTCACCGACCGCCAGCACTTCCTCGAGCTCGGTGCTGACGATGAGGATGGCCGCCCCGGCGTCGCGTTGCTCGACGATCCGCTTGTGGATGTACTCGATCGAACCGACATCGAGCCCGCGGGTCGGCTGTGCGGCGATGACCAGCTTGACCGGCCGCGAGAACTCGCGGGCGACGACGACCTTCTGCTGGTTGCCGCCCGACAGGGAGCCGGCCAGGGTATGGATCGACGGCGTGCGGATATCGAATTCCTTGACGCCGACGGCCGCACCATCCCGGATCGCTTCCAGGTTGAGCCGGATGCCATTGCTGTAGGGAGCGCGGTGGTACGAGTCGAGGATGTAGTTCTCCGAGACGGTCATGGGACTGATGAGGCCGTCCCGTCCACGGTCCTCGGGGATGTGCGCGACGCCCAGGTCCGATACCTGCCGGGGTGAGGCCCGCAGGATGTCGTGGCCGTCCACCGACATCGACCCGGAGTCGACCGTTCGCAGGCCGACGATGGCCTCGACGAGCTCCGTCTGGCCGTTGCCCTGGACGCCGGCGATCGCCACGATCTCGCCGGCGCGAACGTCGAGCGACACGCCCTTGACGGCGACGTGGTCGCGGTCGTCGCGGACCACGACGTCCTTGAGGCTCAGGACGACGTCGCCGGGCACCGCCGGACCCTTGACGACGCGCAGCTCGACGTCGCGCCCGACCATCAGGTTCGCGAGCTGCTCACGCGTGGTCGACTGCGGCTCGACGGTGCCGGCGACCCGACCGCGGCGAAGGACCGTGATCCTGTCCGCGACCTCGAGGACCTCATTGAGCTTGTGGGTGATGAAGATCACCGTCGTGCCGCTCGCGGCGAGCTCGCGGATGATCCCGAACAGCTCCTCGGTCTCGGCCGGGGTCAGGACCGCGGACGGTTCGTCGAGCACGAGGACATCGCTCTTGCGATACAGCGCCTTGAGGATCTCGACACGCTGGCGGACACCGACCGGGAGGTCCTCGATGTCAGCGTCCGGATCGACGTGCAGGCCGTACTGCTCGGACAGCTCGACGATGCGCTTGCGCGCCGCCGTTCGGTCGAACGCGCCGAGCGGGCCCGTCACCGTCTCCGCACCGAGCGCGACCGCGGAGACGACATCGAAGACCGGCACGAGCTGGAAGTGCTGGTGGACCATGCCGATCCCGGCCTCGATCGCCTCGGCCGGGTCCTGGAACACACGGGGCTGCCCGTCGATGAGGATCTCGCCCGAATCGGGTCGGTAGAGCCCCGACAGGATATTCATCAGCGTCGTCTTGCCGGCGCCGTTCTCGCCGAGGAGCCCGAGGACCTCGCCGCGGTCGGCCGAGATCGAGATCTTGTCGTTCGCCAGGACCCCTGGGAAGTGCTTGGTGATGTCCTTCAGTTCGAGACGCATTGGCGATCGAGCCTCGAATACGGAGCCGCCCGCCCTCGTGGATCGAGAGCGGGCGGCCGTCGGATGGACAGACGGTCTGGCCGTCGACTACTTCAGGTAGTCGGAGACCTTGACGGACCCATCGGCGATCGCCGCCGACAGGGCTTCGATCTCGCCCTTCAGTTCGGCCGAGATCTGGCTGTCGAACTCGTGGAACGGCGAGATGCGGACGCCCGCGTTCGCCAGCGTGCCGACGAAGTTCTCACCGCCGGTGTCGCCAGCGGAGTTCTTCTTGAAGGTCTCGAGCACCGCGACGTCGATGACCTTCTCGGCCGACGTGATGATCGCGCCCGCGTACTCGGACAGCGAGATGGCCTGGTCGGTGTCGACACCGATGCCCCACTTGCCGGCGGCAAGCATGGCCTTGAGCGTGCCGTTGCCGGTCGCACCGGACACCGGATGGACGATGTCGACGCCCTGGTCGAGGAAGGTCTGCGCCAGCTGCTCGCCCTTGGCGGGGTCACCCCACGGGTTGTCGCCACCGACGAACGTGCCCTGCTGCGTCGCGGCATTCCAGCCGAGCAGCGTGACCGCCGTGCCCTTCTTGTCGTTGTGATACTTGATCCCGGCGTACAGGCCGTCCATGAACCGGGTCACGCCCGGGAACTGCTGGCCGCCGTAGGTGCCGACCTTGCCCGACTTGCTGAAGCCCGCGGCCAGGTAGCCCGCGAGCATCGCCGCCTCGTCGATCTGGAAGTCCAGACCGCTGAAGTTGGCGGGCGTGGGGCCGTTCGCGGTCTCGTCCCAGACGTTGTCCACCTGGGCGAAGGCGATATCCGGGTTCGCCTTGGTCGCCTCGATCGTGGCCTGCGCCTGGTTGAAGCCGACCGTGACGATCGACTGGCAACCCTGATCGATCAGACGCTGGATGTTCGCCGCGTAGTCCGTGGCGCCCTGTGCCTCGGAGAAGAAGGTCTTGTACCCGAGGGCGGCCGCGTCCTCGAGGCCCTTCTTCGCGAGGTCGTTGAAGCCCTTGTCACCGAGGCCGCCGGTGTCGAAGGCGACGCACGCGGTGTAATCGACGGTCGCCGCGCTCGGGGCGACGGAGGGCGCCTCGCTCGGCGCCCCGCTACCGGCCGCCGACGGCGCCACGCTGGGAGCCGTCGTCGCCGTGCCCGTGCCGGAGCAGGCGGAGATGATGAAGGCCGCGGTCGCGCCGAGCGACAGCAGCCGCATTGAGCTGCGCAAGGTGAACTCCTCCTCATATGGCCGCGACACGATGACGAACCGCGACCTTCGGTGAGGGAGGATACGCTATCGACGGGGCGGCGTCGATTGATTTGGCAACGACCTATTTCGGGAGGGACGATGACCCCGGAGGACCGCGCGCGGACCATCGCGTACCTCGACCTCCACGAGCGTCGCGGACCCGTCGAGACGCTCGATGACGACGGCGTCCGCGAGCTCCTCACGACGGCCCGGCGGATCGCCGTGATCGGCGCCTCCGACGACCCGGGTCGGCCCTCGCACGACGTGTTCCGGCACATGCTCGCGAGCGGGTTCGACGCCGTGCCGGTAACCCCGAACCACCGCTCGGTGGCGGGCGTGCCGGCCTTTGCGACACTTCCCGAAGCGGTGGAGGCGACCGGGCCGTTCGACATCGTCGATCTCTTCCGCCGACCCGAGTTCTGCGCGGCGCACGCGCGCGAAGCCGTCACCGTCGGGGCGCGCTGTCTGTGGCTCCAGCTCGGGATCGTCGACTGGGATGCGGCCCGGATCGCGCAGGAGGGCGGCCTCACCGTCGTCATGGATCGATGCCTGTCCGTGGAGTGGCGTCGCCTCGGCATGTCCCGCACCAGATCGGAGGGCGCATGACCCAGATCCACCTCCATGCCGAGGCCGGCGACTATGCGCCGGTCGTCCTGCTGCCCGGCGACCCGAACCGCGCGACGCGGATCGCCGAGCGTTTCGATGGCGGCATGGACGCGTCGCGACTGGTGAATGCCAACCGCGGACTGCTCGGCTACACCGGGACCGTGGAGGGCGTTCCCGTCTCTGTGCAGACGACGATGATGGGCGCCCCGACGACCTCGATCGTGATGGAGGAGCTGATCAACCTCGGCGTCACGACGTTCATCCGGGTGGGGACGTGCGGTGGGTTCGGTGCGCTCGACATCGGCGACGTCGTGGTCGCGCTCGCCGCCGCGTCGTCGAGCGGCATCGGGCCGATCCTCGGCGCGGGCGAGGCAACGGCGCCCACCGCCGACTTCGAGGTCGTCACGGCGCTGCTGGCGGCGAGCCGGGCGCAGGGACTCACGACCCACGTCGGACCGATCGTCACGACCGACGTGTTCTACGACCCTCATCCCGACGGCGTCATCCGCTGGGGACGGCGCGGCTACCTCGCGGCGGAGATGGAGACGGCGGCCCTCTACCTGCTCGCGATGCGGGAACGCGCCAAGGGCCGGGATGTCCGTGCCGGGACCATCCTCACCGTGTCGGACGTCATCCGCGATCCGGGCGAAGTCGAAGGCACCCGCAAGCTCGGTGCCGAGGATTGGTTCCGCCCACCGGAGGAGGAGGTCGTGCGCAGGGTCGATCTCACGATCGGTGCGGCGCTGTCGGCCGCAGCGGCACTCGGGCGGCCCTGAGCGGCGGGTCGAGCGCCGGACCAGCGTTCCTACCAGGAACGCATCCCGAACCAACGTGCACGGTCATCAGTCAGATTCGACATAGATCGTCGTATCTGGGCTCGGACCACGCTCGCTCATCGGTGGCACGTTCCCCCCAGGAACGGCACCGGGTGTCGCGCCATCCCTACGCCACGAACGACAGCCCCAATGCGAAGTCCTCGAGCAGGTCGTCCACGTCCTCGCAGCCGATCGACAGGCGGATGATCCCGCCATCCTTGGGTCGCGGATAGACCAGCGTGTGGATGTCGCCCAGGCTCACCCCGATGTCACACAGACGCAGATGGTCGGTGAAGGCGGCCATCGCCTCGAGGCCACCGACGGGCTTGAACGTGACCATCGCGCCGCCCAGGTCGCCGAGCAGCCGACGCGCGACGGCGTGGTCCGGGTGGGAGGCGAGGCCCGGATAGCGCACCCAGTCGACCTTGGCGTGGCCCTCGAGGAAGGCGGCGATCCGGGCGGCATTGGCCGAGGCCGCCCGCGACCGCAACGGCAGGGTCCGGACGCCACGCTGGACCAGGAAGCTCGAGAACGGGCTGGCGGCCTGGCCGAGCGTGTCGGTCTGCTTGCGGATCGGGTCCGTCAGGGCCTTGCGACCCGCGACGACCCCCGACACGGCATCGCCGTGACCGGACAGGTATTTCGTGGCCGCGTGCAGCACCAGGTCGGCGCCGTGCTCCAGGGGCCGCAGCAGGACCGGGCCGAGGAACGTGTTGTCGGCGATGAACAGCAGATCGTGGCTGTGCGCGATGGCCGCCAGCGCATCGAGGTCGGGGATACGCAGCCGCGGGTTCGTCGAGGTCTCGACGAACAGTGCGCGGGTGTTTGGCGTGATCGCCGCCTCGACCGCAGCCGCGTCGGTCGGGTCCACCCGTGTGACATCGATCCCGCGCCGCGGGAAGTCCTCGTCCAGGAGCACGTTGGTGATCGCGAAGAGCTCGTCCCCGGCGACGAGGTGGTCACCTGCCGTGAGATGCGCGAAAAGAGTCGCCGCGACGGCGGCCATCCCCGACGAGGAGACGACCGCGTCCTCGGCCCCCTCGAGCGAGGCAAGCTTCTCCTCGAGCGCACGATTTGTCGGGTTGCCGGTTCGCGAGTAGAAGTACGCTCCGGGTTCCCATGCGAGCGAGCGGTCGACCGCCTCCTCCTTCTCGGCCGCCGAGTCGAAGGTGAACGTGGCCGTGGCGTAGATCGGCGTGCGGTGCGCATGGGTCGTCGGGTCGGGCCGCTCCCCCGCGTGGATCGCCCGCGTCGCGAGGCCGCGCCCCTCCGTCCGTTCACGCATGTGGTCCCTCTCCTGCCGGCGCACACTGCCCGTGTGGCGCCAGTCTATGGGCGGCTAAGCTGCCCCGATGGACCGGACCGACTGGTGGCGCCACCTCGATCCCGTCCTCACGGCACCCCTGCGCGAGACATGGATCCCGGTCGGGTCGCCCGGGTTCGCCGGGCCCGACAAGGCGCGCTGGCGTCGACTGCTCGACGAGCGATTCACCTCGGACGGCTGGCGATTCGGTCACGTCGTGCGTGGGGCCATCGTCCCGGTCTCTGTCGCGATCCGGGAGTACGAAGCGAGCTACCGGCGGTATCTGCGTGACCGGCCGGCCCTCGTCCAGTTCCTCGCATCGGCGTGCGGCAACGTCTACGACTTCGACGTGACGAACGTGCACGACGAGGACTACGAGCAGCCGCACACCGACATGAACCATTACCAGGACATCTCGGTGCGTCGGGTCATGTCCGAGCTCGTCGACGACCCGGAGTGGCCGGACATCATGGACACGCCGGTCGAGGTCGTCCCGATGCTCGATCTGGGCACCGGTCGCGACCCACGAGGTGCCGCGTGCCCGCGGGTTCCGCGGTCCCCATCTGCTGCAGATCCGCGACCCGCTGTCGCCCGGCTACGCACTCAACCCGGCGGTCGTGCCGGTCCACGACCCGGCCTTGATCACGAGCCTGCCGGCACGGCACCGACTGGTATCACGCCGAAGGCTGCGGCCACCTGTCGGTCGAGGCGTTCTGGCAGATGAGCAAGGTGGTGGAGATCCGACTCGACCGCTTCCTCGAGCTGGGTGACGCGCGGGTCGAGCCGCTGGCCGGCCTGTGACGTCCGAGGATCCTGCGCCCTCGGAGACGCTGCTGCTCGGCGCGCTGAGCCTCGATCGCTATGTGCCTGACGGGCCTGTGCTGCCCGGCGGCGGCGCGCTCAATGTCGCGTGGCATTGGCGGTCGCTGGAGCTGCCGTTCACGCTGATCACGCGCGTCGGCGACGGCGAGGCGTCTCTCTTCCTGGACATGCTCGAGCGCCACGGCATCGACCACATGCGCGGGTCGATCGTTGCGGCCGGTCCGTCGGCCTCGATCGACATCGAGTTCCTGCCGGACCGCCAGCCGTGGATGGACGACTATGTCGAGGGCGTCTGCGGCGACTTGCGGTTCACGCCCGAAGAGGAGCAGCTGCTCGCGGGGGCGCGGCGGCTCCACGCGATCCTCGTCGAGGGCGTCATCGCCGAGCTGGAGCGGCAGGGCGAGGCGGGTCGGCTGGCGCATCTCGAGGTCGTTGCGGACTTCCTCGGGTTCAGGCACTACACCGTCGAGCGGTTCGCGGACACGATGCGCTGGGTCGACCTCGCGATCGTCGGCTGGCCGGGCCAGCCCAGCGACGCGACGGTGGCCGCGTTGCGGGACGTCGTTCGCGATCTCGGGAAACGGCTCGTCGTGACGTTCGGTTCTCAGGGTGTGCTGGTCGTCGACGGGGTGGTGGGGACCGAGCGGTCCGTGGCCGTGACGCCGTCACCCGTCGCGGGCACGACCATCGGGTGCGGCGACGCGTTCATCGCGTATCTCTTGGCGGATTGGTGGCGGAACGGCGACCTCGGCGCGGCCGTGGAACAGGGCAAGATCGGCGGGGCGCTGCCGACGGCGTGGGTCAGGCCGCTGCCCGACGCCGCGTATGGCGGGCTGTTGGGGCCTGCCTAGCGAAGCCAGAAACCGATGAAGATCAGCACGAACCCGACGATCGCGATGATGCCGGCGACCTGGGTCTGACGGCGGAGCTCGGACATCGCGACCGATGCCCCGGTCGGGCCGCTGTCCTCGGTGCGGAGTCCGCCGCGCCAGGCCTCGTAACGATCGATATTGGCCTGCTGCTCACGCAGCGCCTGGTAGCGCGACCACGGGCCCCTAGCCCGCGTGTACCCGATCGCGATCAGCGCGACCCCGAGCGCCCAGAAGATCACATTGGTGAGGGTCATGCGTCGAGCCTCTCGCGGATCAGTGCCTGGACCACGGCGGCGTCGGCCTGGCCGCGGGTCGCCTTCATGACCTGGCCGACCAGGAAGCCGACGGCCTGGGTCTTGCCCGCGCGGTAGTCGGCGACCGCGCCTTCGTTGGCGGCCAGCACCTCGTCGACGGCCGCACCGACGACATCCGTATCCGAGATCTGCCGGTAGCCGCGCTCGGCGACGATGGCCGCGATCGTGGCTCCCGTCGCAGCGTGCGCCGCGAGCGCGTCCTTGGCGTTCGAGCGCGAGATCGCCCCGTCGTCGACGAGACTGACCAGGGCGGCCAGCTGGCTGGGCACGACGCTGACGGGCGCCTCGGCCGAGGCCGCGTTGCGGAGTCGCAGGTATTCGCCGGTCACCCAGTTCGCGACGGACTTGGCGGCGATCGAGGGATCGGCTGCGAGACCGGCCTCGAACAGCGTCGCCGCGTCACGGTCGGCGACGAGCACGGCCGCGTCGTAGGCGCTCAATCCGAACGTCGTCGTGAACCGCTGCCGTCGGGCCGCGGGAAGCTCGGGCAGTGCGGCTGCGATCTCCGCGAGCCATGCCGGTTCGACGTGGAGTGGCGGCAGGTCGGGCTCCGGGAAGTAGCGGTAGTCGTCCGACGTCTCCTTCGATCGCATGTGGTAGGTCGCCCCGCGATCGTCCGACCAGCCACGCGTCTCCTGGGTGAGCGGCTCGCCGGCGTCGAGCGCCTGGGCCTGTCGCTCGATCTCGAAGGCGATGGCCCTCTCGACGGAACGGAACGAGTTCATGTTCTTGACCTCGACCCGCGTCCCGAACTCGGCCGCCCCCCGCGGCCGCAGCGACACGTTCGCCTCGACCCGCATCTGGCCGCGCTCCATGTCGGCGTCGGACGCGCCGATGGTCCGCAGCAGCAGCTGCAGCTCTTCCGCGTAGCGACGGCCCTGCTCGGCCGTGCGGAGGTCAGGATCGGTGACGATCTCCATCAGCGGTGCGCCGGAGCGGTTGAAGTCGACCAGGCTGACCTTCCGTCCGTCGGCGGTCGTCGCATGCACGAGCTTGGCCGTGTCTTCCTCGAGGTGGGCGCGCGTGATCCCGATCGTGAACGGCCCGTCCGACGTCTCGATCGTCAGGCGCCCCGCCGAGGCCAGCGGCAGGTCGTACTGACTGATCTGGTAACCCTTGGGCAGGTCCGGGTAGAAGTAGTTCTTGCGATCCCACCTGGTGGCCTCGGGCGTGGTCGCCTCGATCGCGATGCCGGTTGCGAGGACGTGCTCGACGGCACGTCGATTGATGACCGGGAGTGCACCGGGGAGGCCCAGGCAGACGGGGCACACGTGGGTGTTCGGGGCGGCACCGTCGTACGCCGTCGCACAGGAGCAGAACATCTTCGACTCCGTGCGCAGCTGGCAGTGCACCTCGATGCCGATGACCGCCTCGTAACGGTCGAGGGCCGGGGTACCTGTCGTGTCGCCGCGGGTGGTCTCGATGGCCATCCGGAAGAGTCTCGCATACCGGGTCGGCAACGCTCATCGCGCGGCAGGAATGACTCGATCGTGACCTGTAAGCGCTCTCTTGACATGGCGTGTTATGGTCCGTTTCGGAACGTGAGAGCGCTCTCACAGCAGAGCAAGCCAACCAGGAGACCCATGGCGCAGCTCGAGACCAGCCCGAGTCGACCGGTCGCCACGCTCGATGAGGTGGCGCGCGTCGCCGGTGTCTCCCGCGCGACCGTTTCCCGGGTCGTCAACGGCTCCCCGAAGGTCAGCGCCGACGTCCGACGCACCGTCGAGAAGGCGATCGACCGCCTCGGGTACGTCCCGAACCGCGCCGCCCGGAGCCTCGTCACGCGCCGCAGCGATTCGATCGCGGTCGTCATCACGGAGCCTGCGAATCGGCTGTTCAGTGACCCGTTCTTCCCGCGGCTCGTCCGCGGTGTCAGCGCGGCGCTGTCGGTGCGCGACCTCCAGCTCGTGCTGCTCATGCCGAATGACGACGTCGATGAGCAGCGGACCGTGCGCTACCTCACGGCCGGCCACGTGGACGGCGTGATCCTCGTCAGCCTGCACGGCGACGACCCCCTGCCCGATCAGCTCGCTGCGCGGCGGATCCCGTCGGTCGTCCTCGGCAGGCCGTCGCGCGGGGCCGACATCGATTACGTCGACGCCGACAACCGGGACGGGGCCCGAAAGGCGACCGCGCATCTCATCGACACCGGCCGCCAACGGGTGGCCACGATCACCGGCCCGCGCGACATGGTGGCCGGTATCGACCGGCTGGCCGGCTATCGCGACGCGCTCGCAGACGCGGGCATCGCGATCGATGACGGACTCATCGCCACCGGCGATTTCACGCAGGCCGGGGGCGAGGCGGCCATGGGGCGGCTGCTCCGCGATCGACCCGACCTCGATGCCGTGTTCTGCGCCTCAGACCTGATGGCGGTCGCGGCACTCGACGTCCTCCAGGCCGCCGGTCGACGGGTGCCGGAGGATGTCGCGATCGTCGGCTACGACGACTCGCCGATCGCCACCACGACGCGTCCGGCCCTGACGAGCGTTCGCCAGCCGATCGAGGAGATGGGTCGGGAAATGGTCAGCCTGCTGGCCGGCACCATCGAGCGAACAGACCGCATCCCCCGTCATGTCGTCCTCACGACCGAGTTGATCGCGCGCGCCTCGAGTGCGGGGAGGGCCATGCCCTGACGACCGACGACCGCCACCCACCCATCGCCGTCACCGGAAACGTTGGATCGAAGCGAACGGAGGAGGATCGATCGATGGATCGTCGTAAAGCCCGGTCCGGGCGACGCCTGGTCCTAGCGAGCATCATCAGCTTGATCGCGGCCGCCTGCGGCAGCGCCACGCCGAGCGCCGCCCCGAGCGCCGCCGCACCGAGCGTGACGCCGCTCGCCGTCACCCCCGAACCTGTGGCGACCGGCGAGGGCGGCCTGACCGCCGACGGCAAGGTCCTGATCCGCTGGTTCGTCGGTCTCGGGACCGGCGCCCAACCGGACCAGATCGCCGACGAACAGGCCGTCGTGACCGCGTTCAACGAGAGCCAGGACAAGATCGTCCTGAGCCTCGAGATCTACCAGAACACGACCGCCTACGACATCCTCAGCACGCAGATCGCGGCAGGCAACCCGCCGGACATCATCGGGCCGGTCGGCTTCCGCGGCTTCTACTCGTACGGCGACCAGCTGCTCGACCTGCAGCCGTTGATCGACAAGACAGTTACGACGTGTCCGGCATCGATCCCAGCATCCTCGCCGCGTACAAGGAAGGGTTCGGCGGTCAGGTCGGGATCCCGTTCGCGATCTACCCCTCGTTCATCTACTACAACAAGGAGCTGTTCCAGGAGGCCGGCGTGCCCGAGCCGCCTCACAAGGTCGGCGAGAAGTACGACGGGAAGGATTGGACCTGGGACACCCTCACCGAGCTCGCCAAGAAGCTGACCGTCGACAAGGCGGGCAACGACGGCACGAGCGCGGCGTTCAACAAGGACGACACGTCCCAGTGGGGCTACTACATGCAGTGGACCGATCCGCGCGGGTGGGGCACCCAGTTCGGCCCGGGCTCGCTGGTCGGAGGCGGACGGCAAGACCGCGCAGGTCCCGGACAACTGGCAGGCCGCCTGGCAGTGGTACTACGACGGCATGTGGAAGGACGGGTTCATCCCGACCGGCGCGGAGGACCGCTCGGAGCTGCTCAACAGCGACAACGCGTTCCAGTCCGGCAATGTCGCGATGGACTTCGTCCACCTCTGGTACACGTGCTGCGCGTGGCCGGCCGAGGGTGAGCCCCAGGCCAAGTCGTTCGACATCGCGGTCCCGCCGAGCCACGACGGGACGACGACGGCGAAGCTCCACGCGGACACGTTCGGGATCATGCAGTCGACCGCCCATCCGGACGAGGCGTTCGAGGTCATGACCTACCTGCTCGGCAACGACACCCTCATCGCCCGCTACGGGGCGCTGCCGGCGGTCTCCAGCAAGCAGGAGGCGTTCTTTACCGCGCTCGAGGAACGGTTCGCACCGAATGACATCGACTGGCAGGTCGCCCGCGACATGCTGGCCCATCCGGACGTGCCGAGCCACGAAGCGGACATGCCGAACTTCCTCAAGTCGGACGCCGCGGTGAAGGCCTTCCAGGAGAGCCTCATCACGACCGACGGGCTGGACGTCACGGCCGAGGCCGAGAAGCTTCGGACCGAGCTCCAGGGGCTGTTCGACCAGTCCGAATAGGCCCATCATCGACGGAAGCGCGTCGCGACTCCTCCGGCGCGCTTCCGTCCCATCCCGTCGACAGCCGAAAGGCCAGTTCCCGAGATGACCGGCCGGTCTGACGCCCCTGCCCTGCCCGGGTCCACCATCCCGCGATCGCGCTGGCGCTGGACGGCGTCGCGGCGTGAATCCGCGTGGGGCTGGCTGTTCATCTCCCCATGGATCATCGGGTTCGTCCTGTTCACGGCCGTCCCGATGGCGATGGCCCTGTACTTCAGCCTCACCGATTTCGACCTGCGACGCCCTGACGAGGTCCGCTTCATCGGCCTGGCGAACTACGCTCAGATACTCCGCGACCCGAACGTGGCGCAGTCGCTGAGCGTGACCTTGCGGTTCGCGGTCCTGACGATCCCGGCCACGATCGCCCTCTCCGTCGGTCTGGCGGTCCTGCTCAACTCGCCGCGCCTCACCGGACGGCGCGCGTTCCGGACGCTCTTCTACATGCCGACGCAGATCCCGCTCGTCGCCAGCACATTGATCTGGGCGGGCGTCCTCAATGCCGAGACCGGGTGGGTCAACGGCCTGCTCGGGATCGTCGGCGTGAGCGGACCGGACTGGCTGAGCGATCCCGGCTGGGTCCTGCCGTCGCTCGGCATCGTCGGGCTGTGGGGGATCGGCGCGATGATGCTCATCGCGCTGGCCGGCATCCAGGCCATCCCGACGGAGCTGTACGACGCGGCACGGGTCGACGGTGCCGGCGCCTGGACGACATTCCGGCGGATCACCCTGCCGCTCCTCACGCCGGTCCTCTTCTACAGCCTGCTCATCAGCTGCGTCGGCGTGTCGCAGTACTTCATCCAGGCGTACGTCCTGAAGAATGGCCAGCCGGACGCCTCGACCCTCTTCTACAACGTCAACCTCTACCGCGAAGCGTTCTCGTTCAATCAGCTCGGCTATGCGTCGGCGCTGGCGTGGGTGCTGTTCCTGATCGTCCTGGGCCTGGCCGTTCTGCTGTTCTGGTCGTCGAGTCGGTGGGTCTTCTACGCGGGTGAACGGCGATGACCGCCATCCCGCGCGCCGCCCCACGGGTCGTCGCCGGCGCCCCGCTCCAACGAACGCTGCGGCGGTTCACGGGGCGCGCCGCGATCTTCCTCGTCGCGGCGGCGATCCTGTCGGCGTTCCTCATGCCCCTCGCGTACATGGCGCTGACGTCGCTCAAGGACCAGGCGCAGGTCGCCGACCCGGCCGCCCCGCTGTATCCCGCGACGGCGCGCACGTTCACCTACGAGGGGGTGGCGCTGCCGATCTACGCGGTGCCCATCGACGGCGTGATGCGTGAGTTGGCCATCGTCCAGAAAGGACGCGGAATCGTCCGTGATGATCGACCCGGCGAACCCGGCCGCCGGCACGTTCGTTTGGGAGGGGCGGTGGCGCACGCTCCAACCGGCCTACGCGTTCGACCCCAAGGTCGAGAACTTCTCGCTCGCCTGGCAGCAGATCGAGTTCCCGAAGCTGCTCCGCAATACGGCGATCATCGCGGTGGTCAGCACGATCGGGGCCGTCGGCTCGGCCGTGGTGGTTGCCTATGGCTTCAGCCGGTTCCGCTTCCGCGGCCGCGGCCCGCTCTTCCTGGTGCTGCTGTCGACGATCATGCTGAGCGCCCAGGTCACGCTCGTGCCGACCTACATCCTGTTCACCCGCCTGGGCTGGACCGGGACGTGGCTGCCGCTGATCGTCCCTCACTTCTTCGCGAACGCCTACAACGTCTTCCTGCTCCGTCAGTACTTCATGACGATCCCGACCGACCTCGACGAGGCGGCGATGATCGACGGCGCCAGCCCACTGCGGATCCTGTGGTCGGTGGTCGTCCCGCAGGCCATCCCGGCGATCGTCGCGGTCACCCTCTTCCACTTCTTCTTCGCCTGGAACGAGTTCCTGTTGTCGCTCGTGTACGTCGGCGGGAACCCCGACCTGTGGCCGCTGTCGCTGGGCATGCAGAAGTTCGCCGCCCTGTATGTCACGCGCCCGCCGCTCGTCCAGGCGAGCGCGATCCTCGCGATCGTCGTCCCGGTCATCGTGTTCTTCCTGTCCCAGCGCGCGTTCATGCGCGGCGTGGTGATCACCGGGGTCGAGAAATGACCGTGGAGGACGCCGATCCGGCCGCGATCAGCGCATGGCCCGTGATCCCCGAGGTGGCGTGGCGCCGCGGTATCGGCGTCGCCGTGCGAGTCGGTCGGGAGGCCACGCGTGAGCGGCCCGATGATCGATGACGGCGAGTGGGCCGGCATCCCGATCGGCGGGATGGGCACGGGGAGCATCGGGCGCACGTTCCGTGGCGACGCCGCACGCTGGCACCTCGACATCGGGCGGCATCGGTTCGAGCCCGTGCCGGCGGACGGGTTCGCGCTGTACGTCGGTCATCCGGATGGGACGAGCCGCGCCACTGTGCTGTCCGCCTTGCGACCGCCGGTCGATGTCCTCCCGGCGTGGGGGTGGCGCCTGCCGGTCGGTGGCGGGACCTATCACGCGCTGTTCCCGCGTGCCTGGCAGACCTTCGAACCCGAGGTCCTCGGCGTTCGGCTCGTCGGCGAACAGCTCTCGCCGGTGATCGGCGGCGACCTCGAACGGAGCGCCCTCCCCGTCGGCGTCTTCGAGTGGTGGGTCGAGAATCCGGGGCCCGAGCCCGTCACGGTAGGGATCCTCGCGACATGGGCGGATCCACCGGGTGGTCCCGATCATGGGCCGGCGCCCGGCCGACCTCACGAGATCCAGCGCCATGGCGACCGCATGCTCGGCATCCGTTTCGGCGAGCCCCCGTCCGACGCCCCGACGGCGCTCCAGGGCACGCTCGCCCTCGCATCACGGGCCGACGATGGCTGGGACCTGTCGGCCCGAGCCGCGTTCGATCCGGTCGCCGACACCGATCTCTGGTCCGACTTCGCCTCCGACGGCCGTCTCGAAGCGGCCTCGCCGGCCCGCGCCGAATCCCCCACGGCCGGGCCGGCGGGTGCCGCGGTGGCGGCGACGACCGTCCTCGGACCCGGCGAGCGACGTGCCGTGCGGTTCGCCCTCGCCTGGGACCTGCCGATGGTCGAATTCGGAGCCGGTCGCCGGTGGTGGAAACGCTACACGCGTGACTGGGGGCGCACGGGCGGACGAGCCTGGGATCTGGCCGTCCATGCGCTCGAGGACGCGCCCGCGTGGCGGGCGGCGATCGAACACTGGCAGCGACCGATCCTGGACGACCCGGAGCGACCGGCCTGGTATCGCGCGGCACTCTTCAACGAGTTGTACTTCCTGGTCGACGGAGGGACCTTCTGGGAAGCCGGCGAGGTGGGCGGACCTGAGCCGGAGGCGGACGACGTCGGTCGATTCTCGCTGCTCGAGTGTGTCGACTACCCGTTCTACGACACCGTCGACGTCGACTTCTATGCCTCCTTCGCACTCCTCGAGCTCTATCCCGAGCTGGAGCTGCGCGGGATCCGCGACCTGCTTGCTGCCATCCCTGTGGACGACCCGAGTCTCGTCACCATCCTGGCCTCGGGTCGTGAAAGGCCACGCAAGGTCGGTGGGGCCGTGCCGCACGATGTCGGCGGCCCGAACGACGACCCGTTCCATCGGCCGAACTGGTATCGATTCCAGGATGTCAACGGCTGGAAGGACCTGGGGCCCAAGTTCGTCCTGCAGGCCTGGCGCGACGCCGTGGCCTCGGACGGCACGGGCGATGCCCTCATCCGCGATGTGTTCCCGACCGTCGACGCCGTGCTGCGCCGGCTGTCGGCTGCCGATCGTGATGGCGACGGGCTGCCCGAGCACGACGGGGAGCCCGACCAGACCTATGACACGTGGCCGATGCGCGGTCCGTCGGCGTATGGCGGGTCGTTGTGGCTGGCGGCGACCGCCGCCGCCGAAGCGATGGCCGGTCGCATCGGCGATCGGGAGGCCGAGGGACGGTGGGCCGGCTGGTTCGAGCGCGCCCAGGTCGCCTACGACCGACGTCTCTGGCGCGACGGGTACTACGCCTACGACGACGGCGGCGGCGCGAGCTCGGGCAGCATCATGGCCGACCAGCTAGCCGGGCAGTGGTACGCCGATGCGACCGGGCTTGGCGAGATCCTCCCGGCCGATCGCGTCAACGAGGCGCTACGGACGATCCACGCCTACAACGTCCGACGGTTCGGTGGTGGACGGATGGGCGCCGTCAACGGGATGCGCCCGGACGGCTCGGTCGATGCATCGAGCGAGCAATCGGCGGAGGTGTGGGTGGGCACCACGTACGCGCTGGCGGCGTTCATGATCGGTCGCGGCCTGACCGAGGAGGGTTGGGAGACGGCACGTGGCGCAGCGGCCGTGACCTACGAGCGCGGGCTGTGGTTCAGGACGCCCGAGGCGTACGACGAACACGGGAACTTCCGGGCATCGATCTACCTGCGGCCACTCGCGATCTGGGCGATCGAGGAGGCCTTGCGGCGCCGGAGGACCGGCGCCACGATCGGAGCCTAGCGGCCGAAGACGACCCCGGCGGCAGCGAGGAACAGGCCGTAGAGCGCCACGGCCAGCCACACCAGACGGACGACGTCGGGGCGTTCCTGGAAGGGGATCGGCTGCGTGCCGCCCCTGTCGTTGGCGACGACCCCGCGACCGACGCGGCTCACCACGGCGCGGCCGGAGCCGACGATGGTCAGGATGATCCCGGACATGAAAAGGACGGCGACGGCCGGCTCCATGGAACCCCCTTGCTGTGACGGATGTGGCGGCATGTGACGGTGCCGCGGATGAGGACACGGGCATCCTACCCGACCCCCGTCGGAATGCGCAGGGACCCGATGGGACTACCTGTCGACCACCGCCATGGCGGCCATCCGCTCCGCCGGCGTGGGGGTCGCCGGGTCATCGAGGTCCGCGAGGTCCGCCGGCTCGAGGCTCCGCCAGTCGGCCCCGGCGGTGATCGCCTCGTAGCCGCGAGCAAGTTCGAACAAGGTGGGCTCCGACCACGGCGCACCGATGAACTGCAACCCGACGGGCAGGCCTTCGGACAGGCCGGCGGGGATCGAGATGCCCGGCAGCCCGGCCATGTTCACCGGGAGCGTGCAGGCGTCGGACAGGTACATCGCCACCGGATCCTCGAGTCGGGCGCCGAACCGGAAGGCGACGGTCGGTGAGGTCGGGGCCACGAGCGCATCGAAGCCCTGCGCCCACAGGGCATCGAAGTCGCCTTTGATCAGCGTGCGCACCTTCTGGGCCTTGAGGTAGTAGGCGTCGTAGTAGCCGGCCGACAGCGCGTACGTCCCGAGCATGATCCGGCGCTTGACCTCCGGCCCGAAGCCACCGCCTCGCGTCGCCAGGTAATCGGCCAGCACGTCCCGGCCCTCGCCGAGCCGCGGCCCGTAGCGGATCCCGTCATATCGCGCGAGGTTCGCCGACGCCTCGGCCGGTGCCACGATGTAGTAGGTCGCGAGGCCGTATTCCGTGTGAGGCAGCGAGACGTCCTCGATGATCGCGCCGGCCGCCTCGAGGGCCGCCACCGCCTCGCGGACACGTGCCTCGACGCCGGGTTCCATGCCCGCGACGAAATACTCACGCGGCAGACCGAGACGTTTGCCGCGCAGGGTTGCGGCTGCAGCGTCGTCGTCGGCCGGCAATCCCAGCAGGGCATCCGGGACGGGCTCCGGCGAGGACGTCGAGTCGCGCTCGTCGCGGCCGGCGACCGCGTGCAACAGCGCCGCCGCATCCCGGGCATCCCGCGCGAAGGGCCCGATCTGGTCGAGCGAGCTGGCGAACGCGACGATGCCGTAGCGGCTGACGCGGCCGTAGGTCGGTTTCATCCCGACGATCCCGGTCAGCGCGGCCGGCTGTCGGATCGAGCCGCCCGTGTCGGTGCCGATCGACATCGGGGCATGGAAGGCGGCCACGGCGGACGCCGAGCCGCCGCTCGAGCCGCCGGGGACGCGGTCGAGCGCCCACGGGTTGGCGGTCGGTCCGAAGGCCGAGTGTTCGGTCGACGAGCCCATCGCGAACTCGTCCATGTTCGTCTTCCCGAGGATCACCGCGCCGACGTCGCGCAGCCGCTCGGTGATGTGCGCGTCGTACGGGGACCTGTACCCGTCGAGGATCCGCGAGCCGGCGGTGCACTGGCCGCCCTCGACCGAGACGAGGTCCTTGAGGGCGACCGGGATACCGACCAGCGGGTGGAGGGCACCCAGCGCGGCGTTCCCCTCCCCGCGTGCGTCTGCGATCCGGCGGTCGGCCGCGTCTGCCGCGGCGAGCGCCCGGTCGCGGTCCCGCGACAGCCAGGCATGGAGGCCGCGGTCCTGGCGCTCGGCCAGGTCCAGGTGGGCGGCCGCGAGATCGCGGGCGGAGAGATCGCCCGACCGCAGGCCGGCGGCCATCTCATGGGCGTGAAGTCGCGTGAGCTCTGCCGTCATCGCGGGGCGGGCTCAGTCGCCGCCGAGGATCGCCGGGACGACGATCGACTCCCCGTCGTGCTCCGGCGCGTTGGCAAGGACCGCCTCGCGCGACAGCGACGGCCTGGCCACGTCGTCGCGCAGGATGTTCTCCAGCTCGATCGTCTGGGCGGTCGGGGCGATGTGGTCGGTGGGGACGGTCGCGAGGATCGCGTACTGATCGAGGATGTGGTTGAGCTGCCCTTCGAGCCGCTCGAGCTCCTCGTCGGTCAGACCGAGCCTCGCGAGGTATGCGACGTGTTCGACGTCGGCGCGCGACAGGGTGGCCATGGACCCGATGATAGCCCGGCCATGACCACCCCGCGCCTGCGCCGGATGCTCCCCGCCGATGTCGAACCGACCGTCACCGCGATCCTGGCCGACGACTGGGGCGATCGCCGCGGCTGGTTCACGTTCGCCCTGAGCTCATCGGCGTGTCATGTGTACGTAGCCGAGGACCGACGACGGCGATATCGCCGGGACCGGCGTGGCGACGATCAACGGTCCGGTCGGCTGGATCGGCACGATCTGGGTCGCGCCCGCGCATCGTGGGCATGGGCTGGGCCGCGCCCTGACCGCGGCGACCATCGACGCCGCTGAGACGGCCGGCTGTCGGACGCTTGTCCTCGTGGCGACCGACCGCGGCCGACCGCTGTACGAAGGCCTCGGGTTCGAGGTCCAGACGTGGTACCGGACGATGGAAGCCCCCGGTCTCGACGCGGATGCCCCGGACCCGGCGGGCGACGATGTCTCCCGGATCCGCCCGTTCCGCGCCGAGGACCTCGATTCGATCGCCGCGCTCGACAGGGCGGCGACCGGAGAGGACCGCGGCGCCGTCATCGCCGAGCTGGCGGCCCCGGGCGGGACACGCGTCCTCGAGCGCGACGGGGGCATCGGCGGGTTCGTCATCCGCGCCCCGTGGGGCGGCGGGGCCACGGTCGCGCCGCGCGTCGAGGATGCGCTCGCCATCCTGCACGCGCGTCGGGTCGCCGCCGGTCCCGGCAAGCGCGTGCGTTGCGGGATCCTCGCCGAGAACAGCGCAGGCGCCGACGCCCTCGCGGCGAACGGCTGGACCGAGGCATGGCGGGCGCCCCGACTCATCCGCGGCGAGCCGCTGGACTGGCAGCCCGACCACATCTGGGGTCAGTTCAATCA
Source organism: uncultured Chloroflexia bacterium (assembly GCA_963780425.1). GTDB lineage: Bacteria > Chloroflexota > Limnocylindria > Limnocylindrales > CSP1-4 > SPCO01. The sequence continues at coordinate 75,868 of CAWABZ010000006.1, forward strand.
TGCGATGGGCTAGCACCCGATCTCAGCGCTGACCCAAGGGTCCCGGTGGGACCGTCCGATGGTGGGATGGTCGTCTGGTTCTTCTGCCGCGACCCTATGCGTCGATGATCTCGACCGTCTGCCTGCAGTGCGGGACCCCAGCCGCACGCGAAGATGCCACGTTCTGTCGCCGCTGCGGGCTGCCGTACGGCGATGCACCACGCGCCCACGCCGAGCTTCCGAGCTGCACGATCTGCTACCGCACGGTGGACGACGACGGGCGTCTGGACAGCCTCGACCTGCCGGGCCTCCGCGTTGACCTTCGTCGCCATATGGCCGAGCACGATCGGCATCCTGTCGGTGACGACGACTGGCTCGACACGCTGCGCGAGGGCGACCGCCTCCGGTGGGGTCGCTGGACGGCGCCGTTCGAGACGGTCCGGCGCTACCTGGTCACCGGTCAGATCGACGCAGGCCGCAACCGCCAGCTCGCGCACGACCTCATCGTGACCGCCATGACCCAGCTGCGCCGCTGGGGCCCCGATGGGGTGATCATGGGCGACCAGCCCGAGTGGCAGGCCGCGCGGACCGCGGTGAGCGAGCTGATGGAGCGCTACGCGGCCGGACGCCGCTAGCAGCCGGCGAGCCTCCGAGCCGGGCGGTCAGAGCTCCTCGCCGGCCAGTAATCGTCGGAACGCCGCCTCGTCGAGGACGGGTACCCCGAGCTCCTGGGCCTTCGCGAGCTTGGATCCGGCACTCTCGCCGGCGACGACGTAGTCGGTCTTCTTCGAGACGGAGCCGCCTGGCTTGCCGCCCGCCGCGCGGACCGCCTCCTCGGCCTCCTGGCGGCTGAACCCCTCGAGCGTGCCTGTCACGACGACCGTCTTGCCGGCCAATGGCCCCGCCTCTGCCCCAGCCGGCCGTGGCTCTGGGAGCTCGGGCTCGATGCCCGCTGCGGCCAGGTCGCGCAGGACCTCCCCGCCCGGACCGTCCGACCCGAAATACGCGGCCAGGCTCGTCGCGACCGTCGGCCCGACCCCGTACACCTCCTCGAAGGCGTCGCCATCGACGCTCTCCAGGAACGCGGCAGCCCGCTCCAGCCAGCCGTCCCCGGGCGGGACACGTTCGACCAGCCACAAGGACACGTCGGTGGCGGTCTGTTCGCCGACCTGCGGGATGCCGAGCCCGTTGAGGATCCGCGCCAGGGGTCGACGGCGCGAGCGCTGGATCGACCGGTGGAGGTTCTCGGCGCTCTTGCGTCCGAATCGATCGAGTCCCTCGAGATCCTCGACGGACAGGCGGTAGAAGTCGCCGCGCCGCTGGATCATGCCGCGCTGCAGCAGCTGCTCCAGGACCTTCCAGCCTGCACCCTCGATATCCATCCCGCCGCGACCGACGAAATGCGACAGCTCCTGGGCGACCCTCGCCGGGCATTGCGGATTCGGGCAGTACACGCGGACCGCGCCCTCGTCCTGCACGACTTTCGTGCCACACACCGGACATGCCTCCGGCATCACGAATTCGCGTTCCGCCCCGGTCCGCTTCTCGACGAGCGGGCGCACGACTTCGGGGATCACGTCACCCGCCTTCTGCAGGATCACGTGGTCGCCGATGCGGATGTCCTTGCGCCGGATCTCATCGAGGTTGTGGAGAGTCGCCCGGGCGACGGTCGAACCGGCCACTTTGGTCGGCGTGAGGTGGGCGACCGGCGTGAGCGTTCCCGTCCGCCCGACATACGGGACGATGTCCTCGACCGTGCTCTCGACCTGTTCGGGCGGGAACTTGTAGGCGATGGCCCAGCGCGGCGCGCGGCTGACCATGCCCAATCGCTCCTGCTGGTCGAAGCGGTCGACCTTGACCACGACGCCGTCGGTCTCGTACGGCAGGTCGTGGCGCGCCTCGCGCCAGCGCTCGGTGAAGGCGATGACGCCCTCGATGTCGAGATCGGCCTCGTGCTCCGGGTTCTCCGGCAGCCCGAGCCGGCCGATCCGGTCAAGCGCGTTGGACTGGGTTCGCAGGGACCCGTCGCCTTCCTCCAGCAGCTGGTACGCCCAGAAGGAGAGCAACCGGCTGGCCGTGACGGCCGGGTCCTTCTGGCGCAGTGAGCCTGCGCCCGAGTTGCGCGGATTGGCGTACAGCGGCAGGCCTGCCTCCTCCCGCTCGCTGTTGATGCGCACGAATTCGGCCTTCGGCATGAAGACCTCGCCGCGAACGTCGGCGGCGACGGGCTCTGCCAGCCGATCGGGGATGACCGAGATCGTCCGCAGGTTCGCGGTCACGTCCTCGCCGGTCGTGCCATCGCCGCGGGTGGCACCCTGCACGAACCGGCCGCGCTCGTAGCGAAGTGTGACCGCCAGGCCGTCGATCTTGAGCTCGGCGACGTAGCGCAGGTCCGGAGCCTGCTCGGGCGGTGCCGGGGCGCCGAGCCCACGGCGAACGCGCACGTCGAACGCCCGCAGCTCATCGTGGCTGAACGCGTTCGACAGGCTCAGCATCGGCCGTCGGTGGCGGACCTCGTCGAACACTCCGCCCGCCGGTGCCCCACCGATCCGCTGGGTCGGCGACTCGTCGGTGATCAGCTCGGGATAGGCCGTCTCGAGGGCGACGAGCTCGCGGAAGAGCTGGTCGTATTCCGCGTCCGACATCTCGGGCGCGTCCTGCGCGTGGTACAGCTCATTCGCCCGATCGAGCGTCGCCGCCAGCTCGGCATGGCGCGCCGTCGCGGCCTCGATGTCGAGGGCGGACGCCGACTCGACGAGTGCCGGATCGACGGGCGGCAGCTGGACGGTCATGCGCCTGAGGGTACCGAGGACGGCGCCTGGACGTGGCGGCAACGCGAACGAGAGTCCACGCCAGCATCGTAGGCCGAACCGCTACGCTTCGGCGATGCCTCCCTCCGACGCCGACAGGCGGCTCCTCGCGGCGTCGGCAGCTGGCGACGCCGTCGCCATCCGGGCAGCGCTGGCCGATGGCGCGGATCCCGACGCCCGCGATGCGGCGGGCACGCCCGCGCTCATGCTGGCCACTGTCGCCCGCGCGCCGGACGCGGTCCGGGCGCTGATCGACGCCGAGGCCGATGTCGATGCCCAGGATGCCCAGAGGTTCAACCCGTTCCTGTACGCCGGCGCCGAGGGCTTGCTCGACATCCTCACCCTGGCGAACGACGCCGGCGCCGACCCGGCGATCACCAACCGCTACGGCGGGGTGGCGCTCATCCCGGCGTCCGAGCGCGGGCACGTCGAGGTCGTCCGGTATCTCCTGTCCGAGACCGACGTGGACGTCGACCACGTCAACGACCTGGGCTGGACGGCCCTGCTGGAGGCGATCCTGCTGTCCGACGGCGGGCCGCGTCACCAGGAGATCGTGCGCCTTCTGATCGAGAACGGTGCCGACGTGGATCAAGCGGACGGCGCAGGCGTGCGGCCTTTGACCCACGCGATCGCTCGCGGCCAGACCGAGATCGTGGCAATCCTCGAGGCGGCCGGCGCCACGCCCTAGCCGACGATCTCGAGGTTGGCGAGGCTGGCCAGCATCGTCTTCCGCCCGACGCCCGGGTCCTTGAACGCGACGGTGATCTCCTCGTCGCTCCGCGTCAGCTTCGAGGTCACGACGATGCCGTCTCCCCATCGCCCGTGGCGGACGCGGTCACCGTCGCGGAACTGGCGCTCGCCGGGGATCACGGGACGCGGCGTTCGCGCGGGCGCCGCGGTCCCGGTCCCACTGCCGGTGCCGAGTGAGCCCGACGGCGCCCCTGCCTCGAACGCCTCGCGCCGTGCTGCCAGGTCGCGGTTCGGTCGGAACGGCTCGCCCTCGGCCGGCGCGCCGGGCCGGCCGCTGCCCTGCCGATACGCCGGTCCAGGCCCCCGGGTCGGCGTGTTGAACCGCGTCGTGCGTCGCTGGCCGAACACGAGGTCGAGGTCGAGGTCGCGCTCCGGTTCGTCGAGCCCGCCGAGGCGCGGGCCGATCATCAGCTCGGCCGGGATCTCGAGCAGGAACCGCGACGGCACAGATGCCTGACCCATCCCCCAGGTCGCCCGTCGCCAGGCGTGGGACAGGTACAGCCGACGCTTGGCGCGGGTGATGCCCACATAAGCCAGGCGGCGCTCCTCTTCGAGCTGCTGCTCGTCGTCGAGCGCGCGGCTGTGCGGGAACAGGCCCTCCTCAAGCCCGGCGATGAACACGACGGGGAACTCGAGCCCCTTCGCGGCATGGAGCGTGATCAGGGTGACCGCGTCGGCGTCGCCCTCGTACGAATCCTGATCGGCCACGAGCGCCGTCTCCTCGAGCAGCCGATCGAGCGCGTCCTCGGGCTCGAGGTCGTCATAGCGCGTCGTGACCGAGCGCAACTCGAGCAGGTTCGCCCAGCGATCCTCCCCGTCCTCCGAGCCGTCGGCGAGCATCGCGCGGTAGCCCGACGCCTCGAGCACGTCGTCGAGGAGCTCGGGGAGCGGCAGCACCCCGATCCGACTCCGCAGTCGACGCACCAGCGCGGCGAACTCGCCCAGGGCGTTCCGGGTCCGCGGAGCGAGGAGCGGCAGCTCCCCGCGCGCGCCGCGCTCGATCGCGCCCCAGTACGTGCCGGGCTCGCCGGTCTCGGGATCGGTCGCGGCCGCGCCCGCGCGCAACGCCTCGACGGTCTTGTCGCCGATCGAGCGGGCCGGCACGTTGATGACCCGCTCGAAGCTGACGCTGTCCGTGTCGGACCGCAGGATCCGCAGGTAGGCCAGATGCGTCCTTGACCTCGCGCCGAGCGTAGAACCGCGTCCCGCCGATGAGCTGGTAGCGCAGGCCGTAGCGCAGGAACGATTCCTCGATCGCACGGGACTGGGCGTTCATCCGGTACATGACCGCGATATCCCGGGCCCGGAACTTGGTGTCCTCGTCGCTCTCGTCGGCCCGCCTCGTCAGGGCCGTCCCGCGGCCGCCGATCAGGCCCTCGACCTGGCGGGCGATCCACTCGGCTTCCTCGTCCTCGTTGTACGCCTCGAAGCGCTGGATCTTCAGCCCACCCGAGATCTCGGTCCAGAGCTTCTTGTCCTTGCGCGCCGTGTTGCGCGACACGACCGCGTGGGCCGCGTCGAGGATCAGCTGGGTCGAGCGGTAGTTGCGCTCGAGCTTGACGACGGTGGCATTCGGCCAGTCGCGCTCGAAGTCGAGGATGTTGCGCAGGTCGGCGCCGCGCCACGAGTAGATCGACTGGTCGTCGTCGCCGACGACCGCGAGGTTGCCGCGCTTGCTCGCGAGTGCCTTGATCCACAGGTACTGCGCCCGGTTCGTGTCCTGGTATTCGTCGACGTGGAGGTAGTGCCAGCGATCCTGGTATCGGGCGAGGACGTCGGGCGCCTCCTGGAACAGCCGCACGGCTTCGAGCAGGAGGTCGTCGAAGTCGAGCGCGCGAGCGGACTGGAGCCGCTGCTGGTAGCGGCTCGCGAGTCGCGCGATCGTCCGCTCCCGGTGGTTCGATGCGTTCTCGGCGAGGAACGTCGGATCGAGCATCTCGTTCTTCGCCCGGCTGATGGCCCCGAGCACGATGCTCGGCCGGAACTCACCGGTCAGCGGCATGTCCTCTTCGCGCAGGATCTGCTTCATCAGCGCCTGCTGGTCGTCCGTGTCGTAGATCACGAACCGCCGGCTGATCCCGATCGCCTCGCCGTCGCGCCGGAGGACACGCGCGCAGATGGCGTGGAACGTGCCGGCCTGGACGTCCCGGCCACCCTCCCCGACCAGGCTGATGATCCGCTCGCGCAGCTCGGCCGCGGCCTTGTTCGTGAAGGTGACCGCGAGGATGCGGAACGGCGGGACGCCCTTGACCCCGACGAGGTACGCGATCCGGTGCGCGAGCACGCGGGTCTTGCCCGATCCGGCGCCCGCCAGGATCAGGAGGGGGCCTTCGGTCGTGGTGACGGCCCGCGCCTGCTCTGGGTTGAGGGCGCGGAGGATCTGCTCCTCGCGCTCGGCGCGGCGCTTGGCCAGCACTTCCGGGTCAGGTGCGGGGCGCGGGCGGGGCGGTCGGGTCGCGCTCGGGGGTCGCGGCGCCGGCGTCGCGCAGCCAGTCGGGTTCGTCGGGGACCGCGTCGGACACCTCGGCGGTGACGGTGCCGGGCGTCGCGACGGCGTCGTCGAGGGTCGGGTCGCCGGTCCGGCGACGTCGGGTGGGGCTCACCCTCGCATTCTAGGTCGGGGGGTCGCTCCGAGCCTTATCCGGTTCCCTCGATCTGGTCGGCGGGCGGCGGCGCGATCTGCATGGGCTCGTTCCAGCGCGTGAACGTAGCCTCGAGCGTGACCTTGCCCGTGTCGCCGAGATCGACCGCGGCAGTCAGCCCGGACAGACGGGTGGTCACCTGCTCGATATGCAGGGTCAGGTCGACTGTCGCCCCGGAGACGTCGGGCAGCGGGATCGGGAGCCCCGTCGGCAGCTGGGCGCCCCCGCCGAGGGCGACCAGGTCGTCGGCTGTGAGCGGGATGGTCAGTGTGTAGCACGTGCCGCCGGCGCATGGGACGTCCGCACCCTTGACCGGTGCGAGGTCGGCCCGGGCCATGAGATCCGCCAGACCCTTGAGCGGGTTCTCGGGTGGCGAGCTCATCGCCGACGCTCGGAACTTCGAGCCGGTCAACGTCGTTTTCAGGAACAGAGTGTCGTCGACGAGGACGGCCTCGCCAGCGAGGCCCATGAGGTTCGGCGAGGCGAAGGTGGCCCGTGTCTTGCGACCGGCGATGTCCAGGTCGGCTGCGAGGGTCGTCCCGACGAGATTGATGTCGCCTTGGGCACCGCTCCCGAAAAGGTCGACGGACAGCGTGCCTTCAGCCTTGAGATCGACGTGCACGCTCGTCGCCGCCGTGGTCGTAGTGACGGCGGCGGCGAGGATCTCGTCGGGATCATCCAGGAGCGTCACGGGCTGCCCCTGGCAGCCGGCGGCGGCCAGGAGGGCGACGAGGACAAGAAGGCGGGTTCGCATGAACCCAGCCTCGGTGCCCTCGTCGTGGCTGTCAAACGACCCGGACCACCGGGTCGCTCGGGGGTGCGGTCGGGCGGTGCTGGGCTGGTCGGTGGCGGAGTCGGGGAGATCCAGGCCGGGGGCGGTGGCGGCGGGGCCACGGGCTCCACCTGCACCTCGATGCCGCCGATCCAGCCGGCGACGGCGTTGTAGATCACGCACGCGATCGCGGTGAAGACCCAGCCGAGGATCCCGTAGAAGAAGATCGCGAAGATCCCGATCCCGAGGAGGGCGGCGACACCGCCCTGCGCCTGCTGACTAGCTCCCGGCGATCCCCACGAAGGCGAACAGGATCAGGAACGGCACCACGAAGACGGCGATGATGACCATGTACATGACGGCCACCACCGTCGCCGTCTTCACGACGTTGAACCGTCGGATCCGATACATGGGGTCCCTCCGTTGGCGTCCGGCTGCGGGTTCGAGGCGAGTATGCCAAGTGGCACGTCGCCGGCTCGGCCTCAGGCTCTCCGCCAAGGCCTATTCCGCCAGATACTCGCCCCAGGAGTCTTGGGCGCCGAATCCGGGCCGATCAGGGCTCAACTGCGTCGCAGTCCGGATGGCCCGTGCACGGAAGAAGCGCGCGATCGCTCGAGAGGACCGACGAGGGCCGGGGTTCCGCGCCGAAGACTCCCCACGCGAGTATCTGGCGGAGATCGCGGCTGCCGGGACCGGCAGCGCTCCCCGCGGCGCTCCCCGGCGCGGATCGTGTCGCTCACAGCGACAATGTCGCGCTCAGCGACGCTCTGGCGATGAATGAGCACCCGCCGATCGCCCAGGATGCAGTCGACGTCGTCTGGGCGATCGATCGTGCACGGCTGTGCCGATCGTGTCGCTCACAGCGACAAGTCGCGGTCAGCGACATCCCGCGCTCAGCGTTCCCGGCGCGCGCTCCGGGCGGGAGTCCTCGCGCCCCGTACCCGGGACACGAAGAAGCCCCGGCGTCGCCGCCGGGGCCTTCCTGTCTGCTCGGGTGGGGACTTAGAAGTCCATCCCTCCGCCGTGGTCGTGACCGGCGCCGGCGCCGGCCTTCTCCTTCTCCGGGAGGTCCGAGACCAGCGTTTCCGTGGTCAGGACCATCGCGGCGATGGAGGCGGCGTTCTGGAGGGCGGACCGTGTCACCTTGGCGGCGTCCACGATGCCCTTCTTGAACAGGTCACCGTACTCGCCCGTGAGCGCGTCGTAGCCCTGGCCGGCCTTGAGACCCTTCACGTGCTCCACGACGACCTCGCCGGGCGCACCTGCGTTGTCGGCGATCTGCCGCGCTGGCGCTTCGAGCGCCTTGCGCACGATGTCGACGCCGACCTGGGCATCGCCGCCGAGCTTGATCGAATCGAGAGCCGGGATGGCCTGCAGGAGCGTCGTCCCACCGCCGGCGACGAGACCCTCTTCGACGGCCGCGCGGGTCGTCGAGAGCGCATCCTCGATGCGGTGCTTCTTCTCCTTGAGCTCGACCTCGGTGGCCGCGCCGACCTTGATCACCGCGACGCCACCGGACAGCTTGGCGAGCCGCTCCTGGAGCTTCTCGCGGTCGTAGTCGGACGTGGTGTCCTCGATCTGGGCCTTGATCTGGGTCATGCGGGCCTTGATCTGATCCGGCGCGCCGGCGCCGTCGATGATCGTCGTGTCGTCCTTCGTGGCGACGATGCGACGTGCCTGGCCGAAGTCCTCGGCGGTGACCGAGTCGAGCTTGCGGCCGACCTCCTCGCTGATGACCGTGCCGCCGGCCAGGGTCGCGATGTCGCGGAGCATCTCCTTGCGACGATCGCCGAAACCGGGCGCCTTGACGGCCAGGACGGAGACAGTCCCCCGAAGCTTGTTCACGACCAGCGTCGCGAGAGCCTCACCGTCGATATCCTCGGCGATGATCAGGATGGGCTTGCCCTGCTGGACGGCCTTCTCGAGCGCCGGGAGCATGTCCGGGACGCTGGAGATCTTCTTGTCGGTGATCAGGATGACCGGGTTCTCGAGGACGGCCTCCATCCGATCGGGGTTGGTCACGAAGTACGCCGAGAGATAGCCCCGGTCGAACTGCATGCCCTCGGTGTATTCCTTCTCGAGCCCGAGGCTCTGGCCTTCCTCGACGGTGATGACGCCGTCCTTGCCGACCTTGTCCATCACTTCGGCGATGATCTCGCCGACCTCGGGATCGGCCGCGCTGATGGCGGCGACCGCCGCGATCTGCTCGCGGTTGTCGACCGGGCGCGACTGCTTCTTGATCTCGGCGACGACCGCCTCGACGGCGGCCTCGATGCCGCGCTTGACGACCATCGGGTTGGCCCCGGCCGTGACGACGCGGAGGCCTTCGCTGACGAGCGCCTGGCCGAGCACGACGGCGGTGGTCGTGCCGTCACCGGCGACGTCGTCGGTCTTGGTCGCGACCTCCTTGAGGAGCTGGGCGCCCATGTTCTCGAACGGGTCGTCGAGCTCGATGTCACGGGCGATGGTCACGCCGTCGTTGGTGATCGTCGGCGAACCGAATTTCTTGTCGAGGACGACGTTGCGGCCCTTGGGGCCGATCGTGACCTTGACGGCGTCGGCGAGGCGGTCGATGCCCCGCTTGAGCGAACGACGAGCGGTCTCGTCGAAGAGGATCTGCTTAGCCAATGTCTGTGTTCCTCCCAGGGAATCGGGGTTGGGGTCGGGCGAGTGGTTCGTCGTCAGTCGTGGACGATCGCGAGGATGTCCTTCTGACTGACGATGAGGAACTCGTCGCCGTCGATCTTGAATTCGGTGCCGGCGTACTTCGCGTAGAGGACCTTGTCGCCCTGCTTGACGTCCATCGGCTCGCGCTTCCCGTCGTCATTGATCTTGCCGGGGCCGGCCGCGATGATCGTCCCCTCCTGGGGCTTCTCTTTGGCGGTGTCCGGCAGCACGATGCCGCTCTTCGTCATCTCCTCGCGCGGGGTCGGCTCGATGACGACGCGGTCGCCCAGCGGGCGCAGCTTGGTCTTGGTCGCAGTGGCTGTGGCCAACGTGCAGTACCTCCTGTGACGGTCACGGCCGACCGTCGGGTGTGCGTTTCGTGGGCGGCGACCGCTCGGGTTTTGGCGCGGTCCGCCGGTCCCTTGTCATTTGCCGCATCGAGACGGGACGTCTGCCCCGCAGGGCGGTCCGTCGATACGTTAGCACTCTCTGTGTGAGAGTGCTAAGTGCCAGATTACTGAACCGGCAGTGGCGCTGTCAACTCGCTCGGGCGGGTCGGCTGGTTAACGTTCATGACAGGGACCCGAAAGTGCGGTCGTAGGCGTCGACAAGGGCGTCGCCGAGGTCTTCCACGGTTGTCTGGCGGCGCTCGGCGACCCATGCGGCGGTGATGCGGACGTATTCGGGCTCGTTGCGCGATCTGGGGGCGCCCGGTGGGGCGAGGAACGGCGAATCGGTCTCCACGAGCAGTCGATCGAGCGGGGTGATCGCGGCGACCTCGGCGGACGCCTCCTCCCCTCGCCGGAAGACGAGGCCCGAGAAGCTGATGGCCGCGCCGAGGTCGAGCATGGCCTGGGCGTAGTCGACCGGGCCGGAGAAGCTGTGGACGACGACCGGCGGCCTGCTTGGTCCCATCGCGGTCAGCTCGGCGAGCAGCGCGTCCTGTGCGTCCCGCCGGCCGGCCGCGGAGCGGCAGTGGAGGATCGCCGGTCTGTGGAGCTCGGCGGCGAGGCGGAGATTGCGACGCAGGTTCGCCAGCTGGTCCGGGATCGGACTGAACACGCGGTCGTAGTCGAGGCCGGTCTCGCCGATCGCGACGACCCGCTTTTCGCGCGCCCAACGCTCGATGGTCTGCCAGCCGGCGTCATCGACCTTGGCGGCGTCGTGCGGGTGCACGCCCACCGCGGCATCGACCCAGGGCACGCGCTCCTTGAGGGCCAGCGCGCGCTCCGATGAGGCGACGTTCCAGCCTGGGACCAGCAGCCGCTCGACGCCGGCAGTGCGGGCCGCCTCGAGGACGGCTTCGGCGTCATCGCCGAAGCGATCGGCGTTGACGTGGCAGTGCGAGTCGATGAGGCGCACGCGGCGCATCGTAGGGCCGGTGCTGTGCGCCCTAGCTGTCCGAGACCGGGGCCTCAGCCTCTGGAGCTGCGTCGGAACTCGCCTCGGCCTCCGACTCGAGCCGCGGGAACAACGGCTCCGGGAGTGAGGACCCGACCGGCCTCCCCTGCCCGGGCGCCCCACTCGAGCTCGCCCAGGAGAGACGATCCGCCGTTGCCGTCGGGTCCATATCCGTACCCGTACCCGAGCTGCGCGAGGATCCGCGGCGCCGACGCCGGCAGGAACGGGGCGGCAGCCATGCCCACAAGCCGGCACGCCTCCACGAGGTCGCCGAGCACGCCCCGGAGTCGATCGCCCGCGGCCTCGTCGCCGGCCTTCCAGGCCTTCGCGAGCTCCCACGGCTTCTCGGCATCGACCACCCGGTTCGCACCGCCGACGAACTCCCACAGCTCGGCAAGCGCGTCGTGCAGGCGGCATCCCTCCAGCGCCTCGGCGTACAGGCGGATCGTGTCGTTCCAGCCCTCGGCGAGAGGCGACGCCGCCTCGGCACGCGGCGCCGGGCGGACGCCCTCCAGGTACCGCTTGGTCATCGAGACCGTCCGGTTGACGAGGTTCCCGAAGTCGTTCGCCAGGTCGGCGTTGTAGCGCCGGACGAACGAATCCCAGGACACCTCGGCGTCGCGGTCGAAGGGCACCTCGCGGAGCAGCACGTAGCGCGCCCCGTCGGAGCCGAACGCCGCAACGAAGTCGTGCGGGTCCATGAAGTTGCCGCGGCTCTTGCTCATCCGCTCGCCGCCGGCGGCCATCAGCCAGCCGTGGACCCACACGCGTCGCGGCGCCTCGAGCCCGGCACTCCACAGCATCGCCGGCCAGAAGATCGTGTGGAACCGGGCGATGTCCTTGCCGATGACGTGCAGATCGGCCGGCCACCAGCGCTCGAACGACGCGGGGTCGTCGGGGAAACCCGCGCCGGTGATGTAGTTGATGAGCGCATCGAACCAGACGTAGATGACGCCGGCCTCGGGGTCCCACGAGCCGTCCTCCCGCTGCGCCGTTTCGCCGTTCTCGGCGATCGGGAACGGGATCCCCCAGCCGCCGGGGGTACGTTCGCGCGAGATCGAGAAGTCCTCGAGACCGCCGCGGATGAAGCCGAGCATCTCGTTGCGCCGGAAGTCCGGCTGCACGAAGTCCGGATGATCGGCGAAGAACCGCTCGAGTCGTTCCTGGTAGGCCGACAGGCGGAAGAACCAATTGCGCTCGGTCAGCCATTGCAGCGGCACGTCCGGGTGGTTCGGGCAGATCGTTCCACGCGCGGTCTCGATCACCTCACTCGCCGAGCGGAACCCCTCGTTCGGGCAGTACCAGCCTTCGTACGTCCCGAGGTAGATGTCGCCGTTCGCGTGCGCGCGGCGCACCATCTCCTGCGCCGCCCGGACGTGATCGGGATCGGTGGTCCGGATGAAGCGGTCGGGCGAGATCCCGAGCGCATCCTCAGCGTCCTTGAAGAGCTCGACCTTCTCGTCGACGAACTCGCGTGCCGGTCGACCCTCGTCGACCGCGGCCTGCGCGATATTGATCGAATGCTCGTCGGTGCCGGTCAGGAAGCGCGTGTCATCGCCGATCATCCGGTGCCAGCGCGCGATGACGTCGGCGCCGATCACCTCGTACAGCGTGTGGACGCCGGGCTTCGAGTTGGCGTACGCGATCGCCGTGGTCAGGTAGTAACGGGGACGGTCGGGCATCGGAGCGCGATGGTAGCGAGCGCCGCGTCGGGCACCTCGGCGCTGGCGCGATCGAGCACTTGGCGGCGGATGCGCGAACCTTGCCTGGGTCGGCGGCGGTCAGTGCCGGAAGTGGCGGATCCCGGTCATGAGCATCGTTCCGTCCAGGCGATCGACGGCAGCCACGGCCTCGGCGTCGCGCATCGAGCCGCCCGGCTGCGCGAAGGCGCGCACGCCGGCCGCGAGGCAGACCTCGACCGCGTCGGCGAACGGGAAGAACGCGTCGCTCGCACACGCGGCCCCGACCGTCGACGTCGGGCCGAGCATCGCGTGGGCCTTGAGCACCGCCTGACGCGCGGCGTCCACGCGTGACGTCTGGCCGCTGCCCATCCCCACGAGACGGCGCTCGCGGACCAGGACGATCGCGTTGGAGGTCACGCCGCGGACGAGCCGCCACGCGAGATCGAGGTCGAGCTGCTCCTCGGGCGTGGGTGCCCGCCGCGTCGCGCTGGTCCAGGTCGTGGGCACGTCCGTCAGGACATCGGGCGCCGTGACGAGGACTGCGCCACCCGCGGTGCGGATCGAGCCGAGCGGTGATGCCGTGGCGTCCGAGACACGATCGTCCGACGCGAGCAGCTCGTCGACGAGGACCCGGACGTTGGGCTTGGTCGCCAGGATCTCGAGGGCATCGGCGGTGAACGACGGCGCGATGACGATCTCCAGGAAGATCGAAGTGAGCGCTTCCGCGACAGCGCGGTCGACCTCGCGGGTCAGCGCCACGACGCCACCGAACGCGCTCACCGGATCGGCCTCGAGCGCTGCCTCCCAGGCGGCGAGCAGTGCCGGTCGCTCCGCGGCGCCGCACGGGTTGGTGTGCTTGACGATCACGACCCCGGGCCCGCGCAGGGCCCGACCGAGCGCCGACGCCGCCGCCGCATCGAGAACGTTGTTGTACGACAGCGCCTTCCCCTGGATGGGTGCGCGCTCCACGCCGAACGGCCCGTCGGCCAGGCTCGAGCCCGGCACCCGATAGCGGGCGGCCGGCTGGTGCGGGTTCTCGCCGTACCGCAGCGTCTCGACCTTCTCGAGACCGACCGTCAGCGTCGCCGGATACGGGTCGGGCCGCGCGTCGAGCAGACCCGCGTCGACCAGTCGGTTCGGAAGCTCCGACGCGATCCGGGCGTCGTACGCGGCGGTGTGGGCGAACGCTTCGAGCGCGAGCTCTCGGCGCAGTCGATCGTCGAGCCCGCCTTTGGTGTCGAGCGCAGCGAGGACGTCGCCGTACCGCGACGGCGAGGTCACGATCGCCACGTTCGCGTGGTTCTTCGCGGCCGCGCGGACCATCGACGGCCCGCCGATGTCGATCTCCTCGATCAGCTCGTCGACCGTGATCCCGGGCCGCTCGAGCGCGGCGGCGAACGGATACAGGTTCACGACGACGAGCTCGAACGGGGCGATCGCGGCAGCCAGCAGCTGGCGCCGATGGTCGTCGAGCCGTCGATCCGCGAGCAAGCCCGCATGGACGCGCGGATGCAGCGTCTTGACCCGCCCGTCGAGCATTTCCGGGCTGCCGGTCACGGCCGCGACATCGGTCACGGGCAGACCGGCGTCGCGCAGCGTCCTGGCGGTCCCGCCGGTCGACACCAGCTCGAATCCGCGCGCGACGAGGCCCCGCCCGAGGTCGACGAGGCCGGTCTTGTCGGAGACCGACAGCAGCGCGCGGCGGGGCGTCGGGGTGCCGGCGTCGGCGCGGTCCACGTCGATCGTGACGTGGCGGCTGTCCGGGGCGACCTCCACGGCATCGGCGAGAAGCAGCGCGACGGCATACGGCAGCAACCGGTGCTCGACGGCCTGGATGCGTTCGCGCAGGGTCGACTCGTCGTCGTCGGGCAGGACCGGGACCGCCTCCTGGGCCACGATCGGACCGCCGTCGAGTGTCTCGTCGACCAGGTGGATCGTCACCCCGGTCACGCGCACGCCGTGCGCGAGCGCATCCCGGACGGCGTGGGCCCCCGGGAACGCCGGCAGCAGCGACGGATGCGTGTTCAGGATCCGGCCCGCGAACGCGTCCAGGACGCGCGGCCCGACCAATCGCATGTAGCCGGCAAGGACGACGACATCCGGCTTCGCTCCCGCGAGCGTCTCAGCGAGCGCCCCGTCATCACCGCCCTCGACGAGCGCGGTGTCGATCCCCTGCTCCGCGGCCCAGTCGAGCGCCGGACACGCCCGGTCCGCGAAGACGAGGACGATGTGGCCGCCGAGCTCACCCCGCACGGCGGCAGCCTGGAGCGCCCGCAGGTTGGTGCCCGTCCCCGACACGCCGACGGCGATCCGACCCGTCATGCGACCGACTCCAGGCTGCCCTCGATGTAGCGCACCCCGTCGGTCGAATCCGCCTCGATCACCTCGCCGACGACGATCGCCTCGATCCCGTGCTCGCCGAGAGCGCCGATGGCCGCCGGGATGGCGGCCGGCGGGACGACGAGGACCATCCCGAGACCACCGTTGAACGTCGCCCGCAGCTCCTCGTCGTCCAGACCGCCCAAAGCGCCGAACAGGCGCATCACGGACGGAATGGTCCAGCGCGCCGGGTCGACCCGCGCCGCCATCTCGGCCGGCAGCGCCCGCGGGACGTTGCCGGGCAGTCCGCCGCCCGTGATGTGCGCGGCGCCGTGGATATCGTGCCCCGAACGGCCCAGCGCAGCCCGGGCAGCCAGCACGGCCTTCGCATAGACCTTCGTCGGGGTGAGCAGCATCTCGCCGAGCGTCGCCATCGATTCCTGCGGGGCGGCCTCCAGCAGCGCATCGGTCGCGGCATCGCCCAGCGTCCTCCGGAGCCGCGCCTGGTACGGCTCGGCGAGGTCGAGATCCCACTGCGCCACCAGCGATCTGACCAGCGAGTAGCCGTTCGCGTGCAGCCCGCTCGAGACCAAGGCCCAGGATGACGTCGCCGGCACGGACAGCCGAGCCGTCGATCACCCGCGATCGCTCGACGACGCCGATGCAGCAGCCGGCCAGGTCGAACTCGTCGACCTCGAGGACACCCGGATGCTCGGCCGTCTCCCCACCGACCAGCGCCGCGCCGGCTTCGCGACAGCCGGCCGCCACGCTGCCGACCAGCTCGGCCACAGCGACCGGATCGAGCCGGCCGACGGCCACGTAGTCGAGGAACGCCAGCGGCTCGGCGCCGGTGCAGACGACGTCGTCGGCGCACATCGCGACGAGGTCGATGCCGATGGTGTCGAAACGGCCGACGGCCGCGGCGATGACGGTCTTCGTGCCGACGCCGTCGGTCGAGGCGATGAGGAGCGGCTCGCGATAGCCCTCCGGGATCGAGAACGCACCACCGAACCCACCCAGGCCACCGACGACCTCGGGCCGGCGCGTCGAGTCGACATGGGCGCGGATGAGCTCGACGGCCTGCTCCCCGGCGTCGACATCGACGCCGGCGCGTCGATAGGCGGAGCGGCCCCGTTCAGTCACGCGCGGAGGCGACGACTTCTTCGAGGATGAACTTCCGGCTCGCCGTGTCGTACGGGACCGGCTCCGGATAGTTGCCGTCGAAGCAGGCGAAGCAGAAGCGCTCGTACGGCAGGTCGAGCGCGGCGAGCACGCCGCGGATCGACAGGTAGCCGAGCGAATCCGCGCCGATGAAGTCGCGGATCTCATCTTCGGAATGGGTCCCCGCGATGAGCTCCGTCTCGACCGACGTGTCGATCCCGTAGAAGCACGGGTGGTAGATCGGCGGGGCGCTGATCCGGACGTGGACCTCGCGGGCGCCGGCCCGCCGCAGTAGCTCGACGATGCGCTTCGTGGTCGTGCCGCGCACGATCGAGTCGTCGACGACGATCAGCCGCTTCCCGGCGACCACCTCGCGCATCGGGTTGAGCTTGATCGTCACGCCCCGGTGGCGCATGCCCTGCGACGGCTGGATGAATGTCCGGCCGGCGTAGCGGTTGCGGTACATCCCCTCGCGGTACGGCAGCCCGCTGGCCTCGGCGTAGCCGGCCGCGGCCGGCGCGCCGGTGTCGGGGACGGGGATCACGAGGTCGGCCTCGACCGGGTGCTCGACGCGCGAGCTGCTCGCCCATCCGCCGGCGCGCCTCGTAGAGGTTGCGGCCTTCCATGTACGAGTCGGGGCGGGCGAAGTAGATGAGCTCGAAGACGCACAGGGCCGGAGTGGGCTCGGCGTAGCGGATCGATCGGGGTTCGCGTGCCCGGCTCGAGGACCACGATCTCGCCGGGCTCGACGTCGCGCACGTACTCGGCCCCGACGATGTCGAGCGAGGCGGTCTCCGACGACAGGCACCAGCCGATGCCGTCGTCCGGCCACAGGCCACCGTCATCGGGGCCACCCGGCTGGCGCGCCGTCACCGGCAATCGCCCCAGGACGAGCGGCCGGAAACCGTGCGGGTCGCGGACGCCGATGACCCTGTGCTGGTCGAGGATGACCAGGCTGAACGCCCCGCGGACGCGCGGCAGGACCTGCTGGAGCGCCTCGACGGTGTCGGCGGCCGGCTCGTCTGCGAGGAGCGCGGTCAGGAGCTCCGTGTCGGTGGACGCCGGGAGGCGGGCACGGCCGCCGGTCAGCTGCCCGAGCAGCTCGCGCGTGTTGACGAGATTGCCGTTATGCCCGATCGCCAGCGCCCGCCGCGGGCCTTGGCGGTACGTCGGCTGGGCGTTCTCCCAGATCGTCGAGCCGGTCGTCGAATAGCGGCAGTGCGCGATCGCCAGCCGTCCGCGCAGGCTCGGCAGCCGGCGCTCGTCGAGCACCGAGCCGATCATCCCGAGGTCCTTGTAGAGCATCAGCTGGTCGCCGTCGCTGACCGCGATGCCGGCCGATTCCTGGCCGCGGTGCTGGAGGGCGAACAGCCCGAGCGTCGCGATCGCGGCTGCCTCGGTGGGCTCGCCGCCCGGCACGACCGCACCGAACACGCCGCACATCAGGAACCCTCCCAGCCGAGGGCGCGGGCGAGCCCGTGATCCCACGCGTGCCGCAGACCGGTCAGCGGCACTTCCAACGTGTCGGCGATGGTGCTCCCCCGCTCTTCCGACGCGCCGGTCGCCCCGGCGCCGACGAGCTGGATCTGAAGCCTGTCGCCGCCGACGGTCCCGAGCTCCTCGACCGGCAGGCCGTGCTGGCGAGCGAGCAGCAGCAACGCCGGGACGAATCGGGGCGTGGCGGTCACCACGATCCGGGACGGACTCTCGCCGAACAGCTCGACCGCCGGGGACATCGCGGTGGGGACTCTGACCGAGGCGCCATGCCCTCCCCACATCGCGCTCTCGGCGAGCGCGACAGCGAGCCCGCCGCCGGCGACGTCCTGCGCGCTGGCGACGAGGCCGCGACGCGATCGCCTCGCGCACGAACGCCTGCAGCGCAGCTTCTCGCGTGAGGTCCAGCGATGGGATGCCGTCCTCGGCTGCCGTCCCGGCCAGGGAGGCATAGGCAGAGCCGGTCAAGCCCGGGCGTCGGTTCCCCGACCAGCACGATCGCGTCGCCTTCGGCGACGAACGCCGGACCGACCAGTGCCGCGACGTCGTCCAGGAGCCCGACGACGCCGATCTCGGGCGTCGGGGCGATCGAACCCGCCGGGCGACTCGTTGTAGAGCGACACGTTGCCGCCGGTGACCGGCAGACCGAGGGCGCGGCACGCGTCGCCGAGGCCGCGCACGCCCTCGCTGAGCTGCCAGAACGCCTCCGGCCGCGTCGGGTCGCCGTAGTTGAGGCAGTTCGTGACGCCAAGGGGCCGCGCGCCGGTGATGCTCACGTTCCGGGTCGCCTCGGCGACGCTCATCGCGGCACCGAGCGTACGGATCGATGGCGCCGACAGCCTGGTTGCCGTCGGTCGAGGCGACGAGGGCCTTGGTCGTGCCCTTGATCCGGAGGACCGCGGCGCCGTGACCTGGACCGACGACCGTGTCCGCGCCGACGGTCGAGTCGTACTGCTCGAAGACCGCGCGTCGGGAGGCGAGGTTCGGCGAGCCGAGCAGCGCCAGCAGCACCGCGCCGGGGTCCATGCCGCGTTCCGGCAGTCGATCGCTCGGGTCGAGCGGGACGCCGGGGGCCGGTGCTGCGCGCCGTGCTCGGGGGCGCGCGCGACGCGTCGGTGGACGACCGCGTCGCTCGTCAGGGCGGCGGCGGGGACCCGCGCGATCTCGTTCTCGCCGCGGACGACCGTGATGTCGCCGTCGTCGGTGACGCGTCCGATGACCGCGACCGGCAGACCCCAGCGCTCGGCGACCTCCCGGACGGCGTCCCAGCGATCCGGTCGGACGATCGCGCACATCCGCTCCTGCGACTCGGAGATCATGACCTCGAACGGCTCCATGTCGGGCTCGCGCCGCGGGATGGCGTCGAGATCGACCTGGATGCCCGTCCGAGCGCGGTCGGCCGTCTCCGACGTGGCACACGTGATGCCGCCGGCGCCGAGGTCCTGGAGCCCCTCGACGAGCCCGCGGTCGATGAGCTCGAGCGACACCTCGATCAGCAGCTTCTCGGCGAACGGGTCACCGACCTGAACGGAAGGTCTCTTCGAGGGGTCGTCGTCGGTGAACGTGGCGCTCGCCAGGACCGACGCACCACCGATCCCGTCGCGCCCAGTGGTCGAGCCGAACAGGACCACGAGGTTGCCCGGACCGGGCGCCGCGGCGAGGGTGAGACGCCGCTCCTCGAGCAGACCGACGGCCATGACGTTGACGAGCGGGTTGCCCTGGTAGGTCGGGTCGAACACGAGCTCGCCGCCGACCGTCGGGATGCCGACGCAGTTGCCGTAGCCGCCGACCCCGCGCACGACGCCATCGACCAGGTGGCGCGTGCGCGCGTCGCCGGGGTCACCGAACCGCAGCGCATCGAGGACGGCGATCGGGCGCGCGCCCATCGTGAAGATGTCGCGCAGGATCCCGCCGACGCCGGTGGCGGCGCCCTGGTAGGGCTCGACCGCCGACGGGTGGTTGTGCGATTCGATCTTGAACGCGACCGCGAGCCCGTCTCCGATCGAGATCACGCCCGGCGTTCTCGCCCGGGCCGGCCACGACACCCTCGCCGGCGGTCGGGAGCGTGGCTAGCAACGGCTTCGAGCTCTTGTAGGAGCAATGCTCGCTCCACATGACGCTGAACATCGCGAGCTCGAGGTCGTTCGGCTCGCGTCCGCCGAGCCGGTCACGGATCGCGTCGAGCTCCTCGTCGGTCAGCCCGAGGCGCCGATGAAGCGGTTCCATCTGTTCCACCGGGGCCTCCGCGATCGTCATCGAGCCGCCACGGCGACCGCCGGCCCGCTCGATGCGGCCCGAGCCGCGCTCTCGACCAACGAGCGGATGATGCCGGCGCCGTCGTCCGAGCCGAGGATCGCCTCAGCAGCCCGCTCGGGATGCGGCATGAGGCCCGCGACGTTGCCCGCCGCATTCACGACCCCGGCGATCGCGCGGAGGCTGCCATTCGGGTTCGAGGCGCGGTCGTCCTCCGCGGCCGGGGCCCCGACAGCGTCGACGTACCGGAACAGGACCTGCCGATCAGCCTCGAGCGCATCCAGCGTCGGATCGTCGGCGAAATAGCAGCCCTCCCCGTGTGCGATCGGCATGCGCAAAGGCTGGCCCGCGGCGGCCAGCGCGTGGGTGAACGGCGTATCGAGCCGCTCGGCCGCGATCGAGACGTCGCGCCCCAGGAACCGGAGCTGCCGGTTCCGCAGCAGCGCACCGGGCACAAGGCCTGCTTCGGCGAGGACCTGGAAGCCGTTGCAGATGCCCAGGACCAGCCCGCCCTCGGCCGCGAACGAGGCGACCGCGCGCATCACCGGGCTGAACCGGGCGATCACCCCGGCTCGCAGGTAGTCCCCGTACGCGAACCCGCCGGGCAGGACCACGGCCGCGACACCCTCGAGAGAGGCCGCCTCGTGCCACAGAGCGACCGGCTCGGCGCCCGCGAGGTCGAGGGCGTGGAGCGTGTCGCGATCGCAGTTGCTCCCCGGGAACACCACGACGCCGATGCGCACCGGCATCAGGCGACCGCCCCGATGGCTTCGATCGCGTACGCCTCGATGAGCGGGTTGGCCAGCAGCTCGGACGCGAGCCGCTCGACGACGGCGCGCGCCGCCGCCTCATCGGCGGCCTCGACCGTCAACTCGACCCGCCGGCCGACGCGCACGGAGCGAACGCCCTCGATCCCGAGGTGGTCGAGGCTGCCTTCGACCGCCCGCCCCTGCGGGTCGAGGATGCCCGGCTTCGGGGTCACGTTCACGGCATAGCGGTGGCTGCTCATCGGGCGATCACGTCCTCCGCGAGATAACGATCGAAGCTGGCGCGCGTGATCCGCTCGAACGCCTCGACATAGCGCGCGCGGGTCCCGGCGACCACGTCGTCCGGCAACGCGGGGCCGGGCGCCGTCTTGTCCCACGGCTGGGCTTCCAGCCAGTCGCGAACGAACTGCTTGTCGAAGCTGGCCTGGGCGCGACCGGGCTCGTAGGTCGCAGCGTCCCAGAAGCGCGACGAGTCGGGCGTGAGCGCCTCGTCGACGAGCATCAGCTGGTCCTTGATGAGTCGCCCGTTCAGCTCGGGCGGCCGGCGTCCCAGCGGCTGGCGGGTCCGGCGCTCGAGACGTTCGGCGGCAGGACCCACCGGTTCTCGATCAACGTCAGGCCCGAGCCCCACGCCGAATTCGAACTTGGTGTCGGCGAGCAGGATCCCGGCACGTGCCGCGACCGCCGTCGCGTATCGATACAGCGAGATCGCGTGGTCGCGGATGACCTCCGCGACGGGACCGGCGAGATCGGGCGTGACGATCCAGTGCCGTCCGATGTGCTCGACCATCGCGTCGAAGTCGATGTTCTCGTCGTGCTCGCCATCGGCGGCCTTGGTGGCGGGCGTGAAGATCGGCTCCGGTAGTCGATCGCTTTCGCGCAGTCCAGGCGGCAGCGCGACGCCGCAGACGGAGCCGTGGTCGCGATATTCCTTCCAGCCGGAGCCGGCAAGGTAGCCGCGGACGACCGCTTCGATCGGCACGACCTCGGCGGGCTGGCAGATCATCACCCGGCCGCGCCAATCCTCGAACGACCCGATCTCGTCGGGGCCAGCGGGGCCATCGCCCGCCCGCTCGGTCACATCGATCTCGTACGCGTCACGGACGATGGATGGGTCGGTGTCGAGCAGGTGGTTCGGCACGATCCCGGCCGTCTCGGCGAACCAGAACCGCGACAGCCCGGTCAGCACACGACCCTTGTCGGGGATCTCCGTCGGCAGCACGACGTCGAACGCGCTGATGCGGTCCGATGCGACGAGCAGCAGCCGCCCATCCGGCAGCTCGTACAGGTCGCGCACCTTGCCCGACCGGAGGAACCGGTCAGCTGTCAGCACGACTGACCTCGGTGCTCGGCGCGAGCGTGTCGAGCCGCTCGATGATCGCGTGGACGTTGCGCAGGAACGTCGCCTCGTCGAAGCACGCGTCGAGATCGGCGAGCGGCAGGCGCTGGGCCACCACCGGGTCGACCGCCAGCAGCTCGCGCAGTGGCGCGCGCTCGTCGGCCGCTCGCAGCGCCGCTCGCTGGACGATGGCGTACGCCTCCTCGCGGCCGATACCCGCCTTTTCGACAAGCGCGACGAGCACCCGGCTGCTCGCATGCAGCCCGAGCCCGCGGGCGATGTTCTCGCGCATGCGCTCCGATCGGACGACAAGGCCCTCGATCAGTCCGGTCATGCGCACGAGCATGTAGTCGAGCAGGATCGTCGCGTCGGGCAGGATCACCCGCTCGGCGCTGGAATGGCTGATGTCGCGCTCGTGCCACAGCGGCTGGTCCTCGAACGCCGTCTGAGCGTAGCCGCGCAGCAACCGCGCCAGCCCCGAGATCCGCTCGGACAGGATCGGGTTGCGCTTGTGGGGCATCGCGCTCGAGCCCTTCTGGCCGACCTTGAATGGCTCCTGGACCTCGCCGATCTCGGTGTGCTGGAGGTTGCGGATCTCGGTCGCGATGCGCTCCAGGCTGCCGCCGAGGATCGCGATCGGCCGCGAGCAGGGCCGCGTGGCGGTCGCGCTGGACGATCTGCGTGCTGGCCGCGTCGGCGTGGAGACCGAGGGCGGCCAGGACCTCCGCCTCGATATCGGGGTCGAGGTGGCTGTACGTCCCGACCGGTCCCGAGATCTTGCCGGTCCCGACCTCGTCGACGGCGGTCGCGAGGCGCGTCCTGCCACGATCGATCTCGAACGCCCAGCCGGCGACCTTCAGCCCGAACGTCATCGGTTCGGCATGGACCGAGTGGGTGCGGCCCATCATCGTGGTGTCCGCCTCGGCCCGGGCGCGAGCGACCAGCACCGCGATCAGCCCGTCGCAGTCGGCCAGGAGCTTCGCGCCCGCCGCCTTCAGTTGCAGCGCCAGCCCGGTGTCGACGACGTCGCTGCTGGTCAATCCGAGGTGGAGATAGCGGCCCTCCGGCCCGACCGACTCGGCGACCTGGCTGACGAACGCGATGATGTCGTGGTCGGTCGTCCGCTCGATCTCGGCGATCCGGTCGACGTCGATCGTCGAACGCGTCTCGAGCGCCGTCGAGCGCCGCGGCCGGGATGAGACCCCGAGCGGCCTGCGCTCGAGCGACCGCGAGCTCGACCCGCAACATCTGCTCGAACCGGGCGGTCTCCGACCAGATGCCGCCCATCTCGGCGAGCGTGTAGCGTCCGATCAACGACCTGCCCCGATGAGCGCCGCGAGCACCTCCTGGTCCATGCCGATGTCGCGTCGCCTCTGGAGCCCGTCGAACGAGACGCGATCCGCGGCCGGCCTCGGCCTGGAGGCGCGCCGCTTCGAGATC
The DNA here is from genome assembly GCA_963780425.1 of uncultured Chloroflexia bacterium. Lineage (GTDB taxonomy): Bacteria > Chloroflexota > Limnocylindria > Limnocylindrales > CSP1-4 > SPCO01. Next base: position 99,344 of record CAWABZ010000006.1, read on the forward strand.
CGGCCCGCCCCCGACGATCGTGAGGATCCGCCCCCCGCCGGTCTGATAGCCGCCTACGTCGTCGCGTGTCGTCCCGGCGTGGAAGACGAGGGCACCCGCGGCCCGTGCGGCATGCAGACCCTCGATCGCGTCGCCGTGGCGCGGCGCATCCGGGTAGCCGGCCGCGGCCAGCACGATGCCCACGCACGCCCTGGGCATCGTCGGCAGGCGATGGCCCTCCAGGTGGAGCGACTTCGTGGCCGCGAGCAGGCGGCCCTTGGCGGCGGCGAGCAGCAGCGGACCGAGCGGCGCGGCGAGGCGCGGCAGGATCACCTGGGTCTCGGGGTCGCCGAAGCGGGCATTGCATTCGAGCAGGACCGGACCGTCGGCGGTCAGCATCAGCCCCGCGTAGAGGGCGCCGCGGAACGGGCTGCCGCGACGCGCAAGCTCCGCAAGGATCGGTCGGTGGAACCGCTCGACGATGTCGTCGGCGAGCTCGTCCGGGAGGTCGGCGACCGGGCTATACGCGCCCATGCCGCCTGTGTTCGGGCCCGTGTCGAAATCGCCCAGACGCTTGTGGTCGCGCGCGGCCGGCAGCGCGAGGGCGTCGCGCCCATCGCAGATCGCGATGAGGCTCGCCTCTCGACCGTCGAGGCGTTCCTCGATGACGAGAGCACTCACGTCGATCGTCGCCGCGATGGCGTCCTCGGCCTCCTCGACGCGCTCGCACACGGTCACGCCCTTGCCGCCGGCGAGCCCATCGGCCTTCACGACGATTCCGCGACCGTCCGCCGCGAGACGTCGGGCGAAGGCGATCGCGCCCTCGCGGTCGCCGGCGGCGAAGGCGCCGGAGTAAGCCATCGGGACGCCGGCAGCGAGCGCGACGTCGTGGCAGAAGGCCTTGCTGGTCTCGATCCGCGCCGCAGCCGCACTCGGGCCGAATACCGGGATCTTCGTCGCAGTGAGAGCGTCCGCGACGCCGGCCGCCAGCGGCGCCTCCGGCCCGATCACGACGAGCTCCGCCGCGATGGCCCTCGCGACGAAGACCACGGACGCGGGATCCAGCGGGTCGAGGTCCTTGAGGACGCGCACACGCGGTTCCGTCCCGATCGCGTAACTGCCGGGGCCGACGACGACCTCGTTCACGCCCGGCTCCGCGCTCAGCTTCCAGGCCAGCGCATGCTCCCGGGCACCGCTGCCGACCACGAGGATCCGCGTCGGCATGACGAGTCCGGTCGGGCTCACGCGGGGATCCCCTGGCGCAGCCGCATCGAGCGCCACGCGCGCTCGATCGTCTGTGTCCGCTCCGGCCCGACCGACACGAGCACGATCGGGACGCCCGCGTGCGACTCGATCGCGCTGACATACCGGCGCGCGTTCTCGGGCAGGTCGCGCAGCGAGCGGATGCCGTTGAGCGGCTCGGACCAGCCGGGGTACTCGTCATAGATCGGCTCCGCGCGCGCGAGAGCGGCGCCACTCGATGGCCAGGTCTCGATGCGGCGACCGTCGATCTCATAGGCCACGCAGATCCGCAACGTGTCGATCCCGGACAGGATGTCGAGCTTGTTGAGCATGATCGAGCTGACGCTGTTGACCGCCACCGCATAGCGCAGCGGCACGGCGTCGAACCAGCCGACCCGCCGGGGTCGACCGGTCACGGTGCCGAATTCGTGGCCGCGCTCCGCGATCCCCTGCCCGATGCCGTCGAGCAGCTCGGTCGGATAGGGCCCCGAGCCGACGCGCGTCGAATACGCCTTCATCACGCCGATGACCTCGTCGACCTGGAGCGGCCCGATGCCTCCACCGGTGCACGCCCCGCCCGCGACCGGGTTCGAGGACGTGACGTACGGGTAACTCCCGTGATCGAGGTCGAGCAGCGTGCCCTGCGCGCCCTCGAGCAGGACGTGCTCGCCACGTGCGAGGGCCGACTGGACCAGCCAGGTCGTGTCGTCCAGGTGGTCGCGCAGGCGCTCGCCCCACCCGATGGCCTCGTCGATGAGCGCATCGACGGTGAAGGTCTCGCTGCCCATCGACGACAGGAGGAGGTTCTTGTCCGGCAACAGCCGTCCGAGCCGCTCGCGCAGGATCTCGCGATCGAGCAGGTCTTCCATGCGCAGGCCCAGCCGCCAGGCGCGATCGGCGTACGCCGGCCCGATCCCGCGCCCGGTCGTCCCGACGGCCGCGGCCGCCAGACGCGCCTCGTTCGCCTGGTCCAGCGCGAGGTGGTACGGCATGATCACGTGCGCGCTGCGACTCACCCGGACGCGGGCGACGTCGATGCCGCGCTCGGTCAGCATGTCGAGCTCGGTGATCAGCGTCAGCGGGTTGACCACGACACCGTTGCCGATGACCGACGTGATGTGCGGGTACAGCACGCCGGACGGTGTCAGCCGCAGCTTGAAGACCTCGTCCCCGCGGACGACGGTGTGGCCGGCATTGTCGCCACCCTGGTAACGCACGACCATGGCGGTCTGCTCGGCGAGGAAATCGGTCGTCTTGCCCTTGCCCTCGTCGCCCCACTGCAGCCCGACGATCACGGTCGCCGGCATCAGAACGCCCCGCGAATGGCGACGCGTCGGCCAGACGTGACTGCGTGGCGCTCGTCAGACCGTTCGGATCAAGGCGTCGGGCGAGTACGAGCGCGAGCGCACTGAACGTGCGTGAGCGCTCGGCGCAGCCCGGCAACGCCCCTCTGGGCGGGGATGGGCGAGCGCCCAACAAAAAAGGCCCGTAACGGGCCTTGGGTAGACTGCTCCCGTGGTGCGCCGCCGACGTGTCGGCGGATCGCCGGTGGCTGGTCGCCCGACCGCCTCACCGGACGGCCGATGCGCCATTCTCGCGCGATCGTTGACCTCCTGTTCACGGGCGGACCCGCTGCGGTCGAGGACGGGCGGAGTATAGCAGCGGGTGTCCGGCCCTCGCCCATCGGCGGTACCACCGTCGGGAGGACGCGGTACCACCGGCGGGTCCGTGTGCCCCGGCTCCGCGCCTAGCCTTGTCGAGTGGCCCGTCTGTACGGGATCCTGGCGCTCGGTGCTGTCGTCGGGATCGGGATCCTGCTCTTGTTCGCCCCCGAATCGCTGGCCCCGTGGGTCGATCTCGGGGTCCGTCCTGTTATCACTGCGCTTGTCGCCGCGGGCCTCGGCGTCGCGCTCACATCGATCCTCGTGCGCGCCCATCAGGCCTACCGCTTCGGGCGCCTGGTCAAGGCCGCCGAACGCATCGCCGCCGGTGATTACACCGCGTACGTTGCCCCGCGCGGGACCGGGCTCGAGTCCCGTCTGGCTCACGCGGTCAATGAGATCGCCGCAGCCCTGGTCGACACCCACGACCGCGCCACCGTCGACCGCCTGACGGGCGTCGCGAACCGGCAATCGCTGCTGGCTGCGCTCTTCGCCGAGGCCGAGCGGGCCTCGCGCTATGGCCGGCCGCTGTCCGTCGCGTTCGTCGACATCGACCATTTCAAGGCCGTCAATGACACGTACGGTCACGCCGTCGGCGACATCGTGCTGCGGGGCGTCGCCCAGGCGATCGCCGCCAACCTGCGCACGTCGGACATGATCGGGCGGTACGGCGGCGAGGAATTCATGCTGATCCTGACCGAGACGAACATCGAGGAAGGGGCGACGCTCACCGAGAAGCTGCGAACGCTCGTCCAGCGCCAACGCTTCGCGATCGAAGGCGCAGGCGACATCGCCGTGACCATCTCGATCGGCATCGCCGGCGGCTCCGGGAGCCAGCTGCGGATGGACACGCTGGTGCGGGATGCCGACGCAGCGATGTACTCGGCGAAGTCGCTCGGCCGCAACCAGACGTATGTCTTCGCCGAGCCCGACGACGATGCCCGCGTCCCACGGGCGCCGATCTCGGCGGCCGGCCGGGCACGGGCAATGGAGATCGGGCAGCGCGCCCGGGATGCGTCGATGGCCGCACTGACGTCGGTGCTCGACCCGCTCCCCCACTACCGCGGCCAGCCGTCGGCGATGATCGCCTCGATCGTCGTGTCGCTCGCGCGCCAGCTCCAGCTGTCCGATGCCGAGATCGATCGGCTGCGGGTGGCGGCGCTTCTCCACGACGTCGGCAAGATCGCCGTGCCCGAGGAGATCCTCGAGAAGCCGTCGGCGCTGACCTCGGCGGAGTGGCGGACCGTGGTCCAGCACCCGCGCATCGGCCAGGTGATCCTCGAACAGGCGGCCGCCCTCAAGGACGCGGTCCCGATCATCCTTCACCACCACGAGCGCTACGCCGGCCACGGCTACCCGTTCGGGCTGCGCGCGAACGAGATCCCGCTCGGCGCCCGGATCGTGGCCATCGCCGACGCCTACGACGCGATGACGAACGATCGCCCGTACAAGCGGGCGATCAGCCACGATCAGGCGATCGCCGAGTTGCGGCGGCACAGCGGCACGCAGTTCGACCCCGAGCTCGTCGAGATGTTCTGCGACCTCTATGCGAGCCGCGCGCCCGAGCCGGATGCCACGGTCCTGGCGCTGTCGGCGGCCGATTCGGCACATCGTGCCGCGCCGATCATCGTGCCGGACCCTGCAGCCTCGCGCGTGCAGCGGAAGCGGCGTCGCCTCGAGCCGGGCACGGGCGACGAGGCGATGGGCGAAACCCTCACGATGGGCCCGGACGGATCGATCGGGATCGCACCGGGACGCGGCCAGATCGCGCCGGTGATGCCCACCACGACGGCACCGGCCCGGTCTCGACGCTCGGACTCCGCCTCCGGCTGACTCCCGGGATAAGTCGCCGGAGAGCCGTCGATATCTGGCGGTGCAGGCCTTCTTGGTAGCGTCCGGGTCGACACCCGCCGAGTGACGCAGGGTCGGCACCGGAGCATCCGGCCGACCGGGAAGGAGATCGGACCGTGAACAAGGTCCTCCTCACGGGGCGCCTCACGCGCGACCCGGAGATGCGCAGCCTCGCCAGCGGCAAGAACGTCACGACGTTCACCGTCGCGAGCAATGAGTTCCTCGGGGGCGGCCGGGAGAAGGCCGAGTATTCCAACGTCGTCACGTGGGACCGGCTCGCGGAGATCGCCGGCACCTACCTCGGCAAGGGGCAGCAGGTGGCGATCGAGGGCCGGCTGCAGACCCGGTCCTGGGACGACGACCGCGGCGTGCGCCACTGGAAGACGGAGGTCGTCGCCTCGCACGTCGAGATGCTGTCCGGCCGGCGGAAGAAGGACTACGAGGCGCAGCAGGCGGCCGAGTCCCTCGTGGCCCAGGCAGAGCGACTGGGCGATGCGCCCCCGACCGATCCCATCCCGGAGTCGGCTGAGGCGATCGACGTCGACGGCGACGATGACGACGAGGCGGAGGCCGATCCCGAGGCCGAAGGCGCGGCTGCCTGACCTGCACTCCCCGCATCGCGGCGGCGGCGCGTTTTCCCCTCCCGCGCCGTCGCCGCGACGCCTCTCTCAGACGATCTCGAAGAACGACACGGCCAGGATCGCGTACACGATCATCAAAAGCGCGCCCTCGAGCCAATTGGACTCGCCGTCCAGCGCGATCAGGGCGCTGATGCCGACGGCCGCCGCGACGGCGGCCACCTCGAGCGGGGTGAAGACGAGATCCATCGGCTGGCCGAGCAGCGCGCCAAGCAGGACGAGCACGGGGGCGACGAACAGCGCGACCTGCAGGCTCGAGCCGTAGGCCACGGCCATCGCGAACTCCATCTTGTCCTTGGCCGCGAGCTGGACCGCCACGAGGTGCTCGGCGAGGTTGCCGATCGTCGGGACGAGCACGACTCCCACGAAGAATGCCGACAACCCGAAGGAGTCGATGAACGACTCGATCGAGCCGACGAGGACCTCCGACAGCACTGCCAGCAGCAGCGCTGCGCCGACGAGAACACCGATCGCGACGCGCGCGGACCAGGCCGGGCCTCCGTGCCCGGCGCTCTCCCCGTGCCCGCCCAGCGTGTTGTCGGGGTTCGTGAACTGCCAGATCAGCGAGAGGGCGTAGCCGATCATCAGCGCCACAGACACGAGGACCGACTCCTCGGTCAGCGAGCCCTGCGCCGGGTCACTGGTGCTGAAGGCGAACACGGCGGGCACGAACAGCCCGATGACGGCCAGCACCAGCAGCGAGGCATTGGACGCCGCGATCCGCTGGCTGAACGTCTGTGTCCCGTGGCGCAGCCCGCCGAGCAGGATGCTCGCGCCGAGGACGAGCAGCAGGTTGCCGATGATCGATCCTGTGATCGACGCCTTGACGACCTCGATGAGACCGGCCTGCAGGGCGAAGAAGGCGATGATCAGCTCGGCGATATTGCCGAACGTCGCGTTGAGGATGCCGCCGACCTGCGGCCCGGTGAGCGATCCGAGGCGCTCGGTCGACAGGCCCACCACCCATGCGAGGCCGAGGATCCCGGCGGCCGCGACGACGAAGACGAGGTTCGGGTCGGCGTGCAGCCCGAAGTCCAGGACGATCGCGACGATGCTCGCGACGACCGTGAGCACGAGCGCGATCCGGCCGATCGTCGACAGCTGACCGAAGACGGGCATGCCGCCCCGGCCACCGGGGGCGGGTGCGGGGGCGACCGCGGCCGTCATGCCGACATCCTACGGGGCGGTCTCGGCCAGGATGCGGGTTGCCGCGGCCCTGCCCGGGTAGGAGGCCTGGGTCCCGCGCCGGGTGACGCTGTCGGCGGCAGCGACACAGCCCAGCCGGACGGCGCCCTCGACGGACCGGCCCAGCGCGAGGCCGACCGCGAACGCCCCGACGAAGGCATCGCCCGCACCGGTCGTGTCGACCGCATCGACGCGGGGCGCCTCGACACGGGACGGGGTGCCGCCACGCGGCACGATCAGTGCGCCGCGTTCGCCGAGCGTGACGACGACCGACACGCCGAGCCTGTCGGCGAACGCCCCTACCACCGCGGCCCGGTCCTCGTCCGTCTCCCCCAGTCGGACCCCGGCGATCAGCTCGAACTCCGTCTCGTTCGGCACCAGCCAGTCCGTCACGCCGAGCAGCGCCGAGTCGACCGGGGCGGCCGGTGCCGGGTTCAGGACGGTCGTGGCACCGAGCGTGCGCGCAGCGGCGAACCCGGCCGCGGTCGTCGCCTGGGGGACCTCGAACTGCCCGATCACGACCTGCGGCCGGACAGTCTCGACGGCCTCGGCTGCCACGTCCGGCCGGACCTCCAGATTGGCGCCAGGGACGATGATGATGCGGTTCGTGCCCGTGCGGTCCACCCAGATCGGCGCGACACCCGATGACCCCGGCACGCGCCGGATGAAGGTCGTGTCGATGCCCTCGGCGGCGAACTGACCCAGATACGCAGTGCCGTGGTCGTCCTCGCCAAGGGTGTTCACCATCGCCACCTCGGCCCCGAGGCGCGCCGCCATCACCGCCTGATTGGCGCCCTTGCCCCCGAAGCCCGTCACATAGCTCGACCCGACGACGGTCTCGCCGTCTCCCGGCAGCCGGTCGGCGTAGGCGACCAGGTCGATCATCGTGCTCCCGACGACCACGATCCGCGCGTCGCCCACCTCACGACTCTCCCGAGAGTGCGATGACCAGGTGGTCGTAGCCCCGGAACTGGAAGGTCGGGCGGCGCACGGCCGGCGGCAGGATCGTGAGCTCCGCCTCGGTGCGGGCCAGCTCGATCAACGTCGTTTCCAGCTCGAGCCGGGCGAGCGGCGCCCCGATGCAGAAATGGATGCCGCCGCCGAGCGACAGGTGGGTCGTATCGGCGCGCCCGACGTCGAATCGATCGGGGTCGGCGTGGCGGCGGGGATCCCGGTTCGCGGCGGCGAGCACGAGCGCGACGCGCGACCCGACGGGGATCGCGACGCCGTCGACCTCGAATCCGTCGTCGAGGACCCACCGCTCGAACCACTGCAGAGGCGGGTCGAAGCGCAGGATCTCCTCGATCGCAGCGCGCGGCGTCACCCGCCCGCTGTGGATGGCCCGCCATTGATCCGGGTGCGCCGCGAGCGCGGCGATGCCGTTCGCCGTGGCGTTCACGGCCGCCTCGTGGCCGGCCATCAGCAGGACCATGGCGGTCGACACGATCTGGTCGTCTGTGAGGCGCTCTCCATCGACCGTCGCCTCGAGCAGCGCGGACAGCAGGTCGTCGGTGGGGCGTGCGCGTCGATGCGCGACGAGGTCGAGCAGATACCGCCGGAACGAACCCGCAGCGTCATTCGAGGCGCGCCGTTGCGCTTCCGATGGTGCCGGCTCGTACATCCGCACGGTCTCGTCGGACCACCGCAGGATCGTGGCCTCATCGGTTGCCGGCACGCCGATCAGCCCGCAGATGATGCCCAGCGAGAAGTGCTGCGCGTAGTCGGCGACGAGGTCGATCGAGCCCGCCTCACGGCCCTGCGCGAGCAACGTCCGAGCTCGCTCCGCCGTGCCTGACCGCAAGCCATCGACCGTCCGCGGCGTGAACGCCTCGGTGACGAGCCGGCGAAGCCGGGTGTGGAGCGGTGGCTCGAGGTTGAGCATCTCCCAGCGCTCGAACGCCTGGAAGTCCTGCCACCGTGGATCGCGCCATACCGGCACGTCCGGGGCGAGACCGAGCTCGTCCGGCGTATAGCGGTGGAGGAACGTCGTCCCGAGCCGCCGGTCGCGGAAGCCGGCGTGGACATCGGCGAAGCGGGTCAGGTACCAGAGGTGGTCGCCGTCGGGGTGCCAGACTGCGGTCGACTCGCGGATCCGTGCATATGCGGGGTACGGATCGGCCATGAATGCCGGGTCCGCCGGGTCGAAGACGGGGCCGGGCGGCAGTGCGTCGACCGATGTCATCGCCACCTCCTCACGTCCGCGCCATCGACCGGATGCCGACCAGGATCACGCCGATGAACAGGGTACCGGCCAGCACGAACACGGCGCCGACCACCGCGGGCGGGAACAGCACGTCCGGCGTTCGATCGGCGCTCCACGTCGAGAGCCCGACCACGGTGCCCAGGACGCCGGCCACGAGAGCGGCGAGCGCCACCGCGACGTCGCGCGGACCGGACCGGATCTGCCGGTACGACGTCCGCTCGCCCGCTCCGAACGCACGCAATTCGAGGCCGATCGTCAGCTGCTGGACACGCTCGAACGCTCCCGCGAACACCGGTACGAACGAGGGCAGGACCGCGCGGAACCCGGAACGTCGCATCCCGCGCGCGCGCTGCGCCGCCAGGACGAGCGCGAACTCCCGCTGCAGGATCGGGATGAGCTGGAGCGTCATCGACACCATCAGGTTGGCCACGTACGGGACCCTCAACCGGGCCAATGCCGCGAACAGGTCGCTCGGGTGGGTCGTGGCGATGACCGCGAGCGCGAACGTCTCGACCGCGAGCAGCCGGCCGACAAGCGACAGGCCGTGGATCGTGCCCTCCTGGTACAGCTCGAAGGGTCCGACCCGCATGAACGGGGTGCAGGTGCCCTGACACCCGGCCGGCGCGAGGCTCTGGATGACCAGGATCGACGCAGCCACCGGCGCGAAGATCAGCAGGATCCGCGCGACCCGCGTGCCCACGCCCGCTGACAGAGCCACGGCGAACCCGACCGCCGCCAGCGCGAGCAGGGGGATCGGGTGGTACGTGGCGAACGCCACGACGACGACGGCGAGCAGCCAGGCGAGCTTTGCGAGCGGGTCGAGTCGGTGCAGCCACGATGTGCCACGTTCCGCCGCCAGCGACGGTCCCATCGTGGTCATGTCACACCCCGGATCTCGTCCACGAGCTCACCGACAGACAGGGCGCCCGGCCGGTCGCCCCGACCCGGTATCGCGAGCGATAGCTCTGTGACCTGGGGAGGCCGCAACCGCGTGGCTGTCATGAGGGCGCGGTCGGACAGGATGGCCCGCGGCGTCCCGTCCGCCGCGACGCGGCCGTCGTGAAGCACCACGACGCGGTCGCTCACCGCCGCGAGCAGCGACATGTCGTGCGTCACACAGACGACGGTCGTCCCGCCGGCCCGGACGCCGTGGATGACCTCGGTGATGCGCCGGCTCGTGCCGTGATCCTGGCCCGTGGTGGGCTCGTCGAGGACGAGCACGCTCGGGTGCATGGTGAGCGCGGAGGCGATCGTCACGAGCTTGCGCATCGGGAGCGGCAGCCGGTACGGGTGGACCGGCAGCACGCCCGTCAGCTGCAGGGTCTCGGCGACCGACGCGACCCGCTCATCGATCGCATCCGCCGCCACGCCCAGGTTGCGCGGGCCGAAAGCCAGCTCCTCGGCGACGGTCCGCGCGAAGAGCTGATGACCCGGGTTCTGGAACACGTAGCCGACGTGACGGGCGAGCTCCCGGACCGGGTGCCGGGTGGTATCCAGCCCCGCGACGACGACCCGCCCGGACGTCGGTCGCAGAAGGCCATTGAGATGCTTCGCGAGTGTCGTCTTGCCCGACCCGTTCTGGCCCACGATGCCGAGAGTGGTCCCTCGGGCGATCTCGAGCGAGACGCCGTCGAGCGCCGTGACGCCGCCGGGATAGGCGAACCGCAGGTCGTCGATCGTGACGACCGTGTCGCCGCCGCTCACACCCGTGCCTCGAGCCAGCGGAGCGCTTCGTCGACCGTGACGGGGAGGTCGGGGTCAGCGGGCGCGAGGACATGCGCCAGCTCGGTCACCCCGGGCGGTCGAAGCCCAAGCGCATCGAGCTCCTCGACCCGAGCCAGCGCCTGACGCGTGCGTCCCTGGAGAGCGACGCGGCCCTCTGCGAGCACGACGACGCGATCGACCAGCGTCGCCAGCGCCTCCACGTCGTGCTCCGCGATGAGCACGGTCATGCCCGCGTCCCGGATGAGCCGTCGGACGATGTCGAACACCTCGGTCGTGCCGGCCGGATCGAGGTTCGAGGTCGGCTCGTCCATGACGAGGATCGCCGGTTCCATGACGAGCGCCGACGCGATCGCGAGACGTTGCTGCTGCCCACCCGATAACGCGAACGGCGAGCGCTCCTCCAGCCCGGCGAGCCCGACCGCTTCGAGCGCCACGGCGATCCGCGCCGGCATCGACTCGCGCACGACGGCCAGGTTCTCGAGCCCGAACGCGACCTCCTCCGCGACCGTCGCCTGGCTGAACTGGTACTCCGGGTTGTCGAAGACGACCCCGACCGAGCGCGCCATCTCGCGGACCGGGGTGTTCGTCGGGTCGCGGCCGGCGACGAGCGCGCGTCCGGTGACCGTCGCCGGCAGCAGCTGCGGGATGACGCCGTTGAGACACAGCCCGAGCGTGGTCTTGCCCGCCCCGTTGAGGCCCATGATGCCGACGCATTCGCCCGGCGCGACGTCGAGGTCGATCCCGCTCAGCGCAGGACGATCGGATCCCGCGTAGGTGACGGTCAGGTCGGCGAGCGAGATGATCGGCGCGTCGGCCATGGTGTGTGGCTCGCGGACGGGTCGTCGTCTAGTCGCGGATGAAGAACGACAGAACGCCGGCGACGACGACGAACAGACCGAGGAGGATGCTCATCCCGGCGAGCACGAGGGCAGCCTGGTCACCGGACGTGACGGTCGGCAGGCGCTCCACCGCGAACGGCATCGCGATCGCCAGGATGCCGAGCGCGATGATCCCGGCCCCGAGCCCGTCGCGCGGTCCGACCGAACGATCCATCAGGCGGCCGGCGGTGCGGGTGGCGTCAGGAAGAGGTAGACGGCGACCAGCGCGGCGCCGATGACGACACCGCCGATCGCGATGGCCAACCGACCGTTCGACGTCGGGGCGGGCAACCGCAGGCCGCGACTCAGCTCGGCCGGCAGCGCGTCGATGATCGCCAGCGCGACGAAGCCCGTGATGACCTTGTCGGCCAAGGACACGATCACGCTCGAGGTGAACGCCGCAGCCAGCAGATCCTGGCCGGCCTGGGCGAAGGCCGCGGTGAGCACATCCGACGAATGGCCCGTGGCGCCGCCGAACACGAAGACCACGATCGGTGCCGCGACGGCCGACGTGACCAGGGCGACGATCACGTTGAGCAGGAAGAAGCGCCACGCGCTGGCCCCCATCCCGAAGCGATCGCACGCCGTAGCCCCACACGAGAGCGCCGGCGACGTTCACGAGCGCGAACGGCACGTTCACGGGCCCCGTGACGAAAGCCCCAGCGGTGTTGCTGATAACCCCGACGAGCGCGCCCCACCACGGCCCCAGGAGGATCGCCACGACCGCGGTCCCGATCATGTCGAGGAACGTGGGCAGGCCCAGGGCGGTGTTGATCGTCCCGCCGACCACATTGAGCGCGGCCGCGACCGGGACCAACGCGACGACGTATGCGAGCGGGATCCGCGACGAGCCCCGATCCGGGACGGAGACCGCTGTCATCCCCACAAATCTACACGTCGGCCGGACGGTATAGACGGCGCCGGGGGACACCGGTCTCCGCGGCCACCCGACGGGCCGCCTCACCGCGGGCGACGCCCTCCGCGACCAGCCGATCGACGGCGGCCAGGGCCGTGGCGACTGCATCCTCGCGCGGACCCTCCCGAGCATCACCCATCCCGACGACGAGGACGAACTCGCCGCGCGGGGGGATCGAGCCATCGTCGACGGCCGCAGACAGTTCGGCGAGCGTGCCACGGACGATCTGCTCATGGACCTTGGTCAGCTCACGGGCCACGGCGCCCGATCGCGAACCCCCACAGGCCGCCGCCAGGTCGCGCACCGTTCCGGCCACGCGACGCGGAGCCTCGAAGATCACGCTCCCGCGCGGGTCCGCGGCGATCGCCCCAAGCCGTTCGCGCCGCTCCCGACCGGAGCGCGGCAGGAACCCCTCGAACGCCCAACGTGGACCGGTGACGCCGGTCGCCGCCACCGCCGCGAGGACGGCGGATGCCCCGGGGATCGGCACGACCCGTCCTCCGGCCGCGGCCCATGCCGCCACGAGGTCCGCGCCCGGGTCGCTGACGGCGGGCGTCCCGGCGTCGGTCACGAGCGCAAGGTCCTGCCCGCTCCGGAGATGCTCGAGCAGGGCCTCGAGCCGGCTGGCGGCACTGCGCGCGTGGAAACTCGTGGTTCGTCCCGTTATGCCGTGGCGATCCAGCAGCCTCCGCGTCAGGCGCGTGTCCTCCGCAGCGATCAACGGCACCTCGCGCAACACATCGAGCGCCCGCAGGGTCACGTCGGCCAGGTTGCCGATCGGGGTGGCGACGACGTAGAGCACACCACCCGCGGCCGCGCCGGCGGCGGGAGTCACCCGCGCGCCGAGCCGGGCCGTCGACGCGGGTACAGGTAGTCGACGCCGGCGGTCCGCGGCCCGAGCTTGGCGATCGGCGGGACCTGGCGCTTGAACTCCGCCCCGGCCACCATCCGGTCGACGCGCTCGATCATCTCGCGCGGGAACCCGAGTGCCACGACCTCGTCGATCGAGCGGCGCTTGTCGATGCGCCAGAACAGCAGGCGATCGAGCGTCGGGTAGTCGAACCCGGCTTCCTGCTCGTCCGTCTGACCGGGCCACAGGTCGGCCGATGGCGCCTTGCGGAGGATCTCGTCGGGCACGCCGATCGCCGCAGCCATCTGGCGGACCTGGCTCTTGTACAGGTCACCGATCGGGTTGAAGGCGCAGGCGCTATCGCCGAAGAGCGTCGTGTAGCCGATCAGCAATTCGGTCTTGTTGCCCGTTCCGACGACAAGACCGTTCCAGGTGACAGACCGGTCGTACAGCACCGCCATCCGCATGCGGGCCATGAAGTTGCCCCGGCGGAGCGAGGACGCGTCGCTGGTCGGGCCGTAGAAGCCATCGACCATCGGCGTGATGTCGACGACCTCCGACGCGGCGCCCAGCCTCCGGACCACCTCCTCGGCGTCCGAGAGCGAGGCCGGCGACGAGGTCCGATAAGGCATCTGGACGCACAACAGGCGATCCGCCCCGATCGCCTCGGCCGTCAGGTAGGCCACGAGCGCCGAATCGATCCCGCCCGACAGCCCGAGCACAGCCCGCTCGAAACCGGCCTGGCGCAGCTGGCCGCGGATGAACTCGCCGATGATCCGCCGCGCGACGTCCGTGTCGATCGTTAGCTCGGTGGGCAGCTCGAATGCGGGCGGCAGCGCGGTCACGAGCCGGCCTTCTTTCGGAAGCCGATCGGGTGCGGCGTCCGATCGCCCGGCGCGACATCGAGGCCGGCCTCGGCACCGGGATCACTCGTCGAGTCCCGGGCCAGACCGGCCCGCTCGGCCACGATCCGCGACAGCTCGCGGACCTGGAACTCGGGGCGCTCGTCGCGGAGCAGCGGAAGCCCGATCCGCTCGCGACGGATGTCGGCCGTCGCGATATCGACCGTGAACAGACCCTCGTCGTAGAGCGGCGCCGAGAACAGCGCGGCACCATTCGGTCCGATGACCTCCGAGCCGCCCCAGAACGAGATCGATTCGTCGACCCCGACGCGGTTGCAGAAGATCACGAAGGTCGTCGTCAACTGTGCATATGTCCTCATGAGCCCGCGCCACGACGTCGCGGTCCCGAGCCCGACCTCGTTCGTCGCGGCCAGGTCGCGTCCGGGCGACGACGACACGTTGATCAGGATCTGGGCGCCGTCGAGCGCGAGGAGCTGGGGCACCGGCAGGTGCCAGAAGTCCTCGCAGATCGCGAGCCCGATGCCCACCCCGAGTCGGGACGGCACCGCGCGCAGCATGTCGCCATGGGCGAAGAACCGCCGCTCGTCGAACAGGCCGTACGTCGGCAGGAAGACCTTGCGGTGGACGTGGCAGACCTCGCCGTTCTCGAGCAGGGCCGCTGCGATGAACAACCGGTGGTCCGCCGACTCCTCGACGAACGACACGACCGCGGACAGGTCGCGGGTCGCAGCGGCGAGGTCGGCCAGGCGCGGATCGTCGAGGCGCATCGCGACCTCGGACGCCAGGTCCTGGAGCTGGTAGCCCGTCAGGCCGAGCTCGGGGAAGACGACGAGGTCCGCGCCTTTGGCCCGAGCGTCGGCTAGGAGCTCGTGATGCCGGGCAAGGTTCGCATCGAGCTGGCCCAGCGCCGGTGCGATCTGCGCGAGGGCGACCCGCACGGACTTCATGCGCCCGAGCATACGCGAACCCGATGCTAGGCTAGGAGGCGATGTCACGAACGCGACCACGGCCGAGCCGGCTGCTGTCGGCCGGCATGGCGGCGATCGTCGCGCTCGTCGGCTGCGGCGGCCCGGCGCCGTCCGCATCCCCGGAGAGCAGCCAGCTCGCCGGCCCGATCAGCACCGACACCTTCCCGACGGCGCCACCCACCAGCGGCCCGTTCGAGCCGATGGTGTACCCGATCGACGGCCCGGCGCCGTGCGAGGAACCGGCCAGCGCGGACCCGGCGTTCGGACCGTACGGGGGGTCGATCCGCCGGATCAGCGCGACCGACCCGCTGACGGTCGTCTTCGAGCTGTGCGACGTGGATCCCGCGTTCCTCGCCAAGATCGCCTCGCCGTCCCTGGCGATCGACGACACGGCCTGGCTCCAGAGCCGGATCGACCCCAACGCCGAACGGCAGCGGATCCTGACCGAGGTCAATGGCACCGGCCCGTTTCGCCTGAATGGCTGGGATGGAAACGGCGACATCGCGCTGACCAGGTCGACCGCCTATTGGGGCGATCGTGCCAGCACGGGAGCCGTGATCTTCGTCGCCGAGGGCGATGCCGGTCGGCGTCTCGACAAGCTGCGCGAGGGATCGGTCGACGCGATCGACATCGTGGCGCCCGGCGATCTCGAGGCCGTCGATGGCAATCCGGAGCTGACCGTCGCCCCTCGCCAGGGCCTCAATGTCGCCTACGTCGGATTCGACAACCGCTTCGCGCCGTTCGACAACGAGGTCGTCAGGCAGGCCATCGCAATTGGCATCGACCGGGCGGCGATCGTCGAGGCGGCCTTCCCGCCGGGGACCGAGGTCGCCAGCCACTTCCTGCCGTGCGCGATCCCGTACGGCTGCGAGGGTGCTCCATGGCCCGAGCCCGACCCGGAGGCCGCCCGCGACTTCCTGGCGGAGGTCGGCTTCGCAGAGGGCTTCACCTCGACGATCACCTACAGCGACGAGCCGCGCGACTACCTGCCTGACCCCAGCGCGACCGCGACGGCCCTTCAGACCCAGCTTCGCGAGCAGCTGGGCATCACGGCCGAGCTGACCGTCATGCCGTTCGAGGAGCTGACCGCGGCCGTCGACGCGGGGCGACTCAGCGGGTTCTACCTGCTCGGCGCACGGGCGCGCTACCCGGACCCCAGCATCCTGCTGGAGAGCCATTTCGGGCCGACCGCCAGCCTCCAGTTCGGCAACCGCTTCGACGACATCGCTCGCTGGCTTGCGCGTGGTCTCGCGGCCGACCCCGCGGCACGCGCGAAGGCCTACGGCGGGGTGAACGACCTCATCCGCGGCCACGTCCCGATGATCCCGCTCGCGCACGTCGGCTCGGCGGCGGTCTTCCGGACCGACGTCCGCGGCGCCCACGCGACCGCCACCGCGACGGATCGGCTGGCGACGGTCATGCCGGGCGATCGGACGCAATTCGTGTACATGCAGCACGATCGGCCGGGCGGACTCTTCTGCGGGGACGAGATAGACGACGTTGCGCTCCGCGTGTGTGCGCAGCTGTCCGAGTCGCTGTACCGGCACGACCTGCCCGAGCCCAGCCTGACGCCGTCCCTCGCCGAGGCGTGCGTGCCCGACGACGACCTCATCGTCTGGACGTGCACGCTGCGGCCCTCGGTGCGCTTCCACGATGGGGCAGCGCTGGATGCCAATGACGTCGTGCTGTCGTACGCGATCCGCTGGGATGCCGCCCATCCGCTGCACCATGGACGCGAGGGCGTCTTCCAGGCATTCACGGATCGATTCGGGGGATTCCTCCACCCGCCGGCACCCGTCCCCGCACCCTAGCAACGGGCGCGAACCGGTGCTAAGGTTCCCGCGCACCTTCGCCGGACCATGTCCGGCGCTGAGCGAAAGAGCCCGTCGCGGTCGGCAGGGAGGTCCACGAGCCGCCGAGCGGGCCCATAAGAGGAGGAGTACCTGCGCATGACTCGTTCAGCGAGTTTGCCGCTTCGGTTCGCCGCGTTGCTCGGCACCGCGGCGATCATCGCGGCCTGTACCGGCACGACGGCGTCTCCGAGCGCGCCGGCGAGCGAGGCGCCGGGGAGCGTCGCGCCGTCAGCTTCGGCGGGAGCGTTCGAAGGGATGGCATACCCGGCCACCGGCGAGGCGCCGTGCGGGGAGGCCGAGGCGCCGGACGCGCGCACGACGAGTACAAGGGCAACTTCAAGAAGATCAGCGCCACCGACGCGTGCACGGTCGTCTTCGAGACTGTGCAACCCGGATGTCGCGTTCCTGTCGAAGATCGCGTTCACCTCGTTCGCGATCAACGACACCGCCTGGATTAGAGGCGAAAGTCGACCCGAGCAAGCCCGACAACCAGGCGATCGTCTCCGAGGTCAACGGCACCGGCCCTTATAAGCTCGACGCCTGGAACCGTGGCTCGGATGTCACGATGGTCCGCAACGACGCCTACTGGGGCGACAAGGCCAAGACCGAGCGTCTGATCGTCCGCTGGGGCACGGAGGCCGCGCAGCGGCTGGTCGAGCTCCAGGCAGGCAGCGGCGTCGACGGCATCGACAACGTCGGGGCGACCGACTTCCCACCGTCAAGGGCAACGCCGAGCTGCAGCTCAAGCCGCGCGAGGGCCTGAACACGCTCTACTTCGGCTTCAACAACAAGTTCGCGCCGTTCGACAATGAGAAGGTCCGCCAGGCGATCGCCATCGGGCATCGACCGCCAGCGCATCGTCGACAACTTCAGCCCGCCGGGCTCCGAGGTGGCGACCCATTTCACGCCGTGCTCGATCGCCGGCGGATGCGAGGGCGGGGCCTGGCCGCCTTCGACGCTGGCGGCCGCCAAGCAGATGCTCGCGGACGCCGGGTTCGCGAACGGCTTCAAGACCAAGATCCAGTACCGCGACGTGTCGCGCGCGGCTACTGCCGAGAACCAGAACGTCCTCGCGCAGGACCTCCAGGCGCAGCTCAGGCGAACCTCGGCATCACCGCGACGATCGAGGTCCAGGAGTCCGGAACCTTCCTCGACAACGCCGACGGTGGCAAGCTCGACGGGATCCACATCCTCGGTTGGGGCGCGGACTATCCGGATGCCACGAACTTCCTCGACTACCACTTCGGTGGCGGCGCGTGCGCCCAGTTCGGTGACAAGTTCGATGACATCACCGGACCGCTCCAGCAGGGCGCGACCGGGCCTGACGAGGCGGCCCGCACCGTCCTACGCCAGGCCAACAACGCCATCCGGACGCACGTCCCGATGGTCCCGATCGCGCATGGCGGCTCCGGCGACCGCCTACAGGGCCGACGTCGAGGGACGCGCACAGCTCGCCGCTCGGCAACGAGGCGTTCTTCGGTCGATGACGCCAGCCGACCGCACCCGTTCGTCTGGATGCAGGACGCCGAGCCGCCCAGCCTCTACTGCGCCGACGAGTCGGACGGCGAGGCCCTCCGCGTCTGCGAGCAGATGAACGAAGTCGCTCTACGCGTACGAGATCGCCGGCACGGCCGTCGAGCCGCCGCTCTGCGCCGAATCGTGCACGCCGAACACCGGGCTGACCACGTGGACCTGCACGCTCCGTCAGGGCGTGACGTTCCACGACGGGGCGGACGCTCGACGCGAACGACGTCGTGCTCACGCTATGCGGCCCAGTGGGACGCGGAGCACAGCGCCACATCGGACGGGACAACTCGTTCACGTACTTCCCCGGCGCTGTTCGGTGGGTTCCTCAACCCGCCGGTGCCGCCTCCGGCGTGATCGTCAGCCCCCGAGACTGAAGCGAAGGGCGTCGCAGCGGCGACGCCCTTCGCGTTATCCTCCCTCGACCACGACGAGCGCTGAGGGGCGTCCACCCGGGTGAGCCAATTCATCATCCGTCGACTCCTGACGAGCATTCCGGTCCTGATCGGGATCGTGCTGCTCGTGTTCATCCTCGCGCGGGTCATCCCTGGTGATCCCTGTACCGCCACGTACGGCGAAAAGGCGACGCCGGCCCTGTGTGCCGATTTCGAGGTCCGGTACGGGCTCGACAAGCCCATCTGGCAGCAGTTCGTCATCTACTTCGGCGCGCTAATCCAGGGAGACCTGGGCAGCTCGATCCGGTTCGGCCGTCCCGTCTCCGAGATCCTCGTCGAACGGCTGCCGGTGACGCTCGAACTGACCATCGTCTCGCTCCTGTTTGCCACCGTCGTGGGCATCCCGCTCGGG
>CAWABZ010000007.1:0-132256 GCA_963780425.1 uncultured Chloroflexia bacterium
ATGTCGATGTCGTGCTTGAGGATCGACGCGGGCTTCTGCGGCCCGGCACCGTGGACATAGACGAGTTGTTGGGGCATGGCTCCACTCCCCGATCGTCATGCACTCGCGCCCGACGTCCCAGCGTACGACCGGCGAGGTAGCAAACGCCGGACACTTATGACACGGAGGGACCAGGCCTAACGGCCGACCGTCCCGATCGACGTCGGCGACGTAGTCTCAGCCCCATGATCGACGTCCTCGACCTCGTCAAGCGCTACCGCAAGGCGGACCGCAACGCGGTCGATGGCATCACCTTCCAGGTCACGGCCGGCGAGTTCTTCGCGTTGCTCGGGCCCAATGGCGCCGGCAAGACGACGACGATCTCGATCCTTACCACGACGCTCGCGCCGACGGCGGGTCGCGCCACGATCGACGGCCACGACATCGTGACCGAGGCCAGCGCCGTCCGCCGTCGGGTCGGGATCATCTTCCAGCGTCCGAGCCTCGACCAGAACCTGACCGCCGAGGAGAACGTCCGCCTGCACGCGATCCTGTTCGGGCTGTATCCGTACCGGCCGACCTACCGGCTCATGCCCGCGCCATACCGTCACCAGGTCGGGGAGCTGGCCGCGATGCTGCGGCCTCGAGCGCGAGATCTTCGACCCGATCCGGACCTACTCGAGCGGCATGCGCCGCAAGCTCGAGATCGTCCGCAGCCTCCTGCATCGGCCGCGTGTGCTGTTCCTCGACGAGCCGACGGCCGGCCTCGATCCGCCGAGCCGCCGAACGCTGTGGGACCACCTCCGGACGGTCCGCGCGGAGAGTGGCACGACGATCTTCCTGACGACCCACTACCTCGAGGAGGCCGAGCAGGCCGACCGGATCTGCATCATCGACGGCGGCCGGATCGTGGACGAGGGCACGCCGGCCCAGCTCAAGGCCGACCTCGCACGCGAAACCCTGGTCATCGACGCCGACGACCGGGGGCATCTGCGGCTCGAGCTCGAGCGGCTGGAGCTACGCTCGACCGGCGACGGCCCGTACTCGATCCCGCTCGGCGGCCGGAGCATCCACGCGACGCTGAAGGCGATCGAGACGCCGCTGACCCTCGTCCGGACCGAGTCGCCGAGCCTCGAGGACGCCTACCTCGAGATCGTCGCCCGCGCCGAAGGGCCCACCGATGGCTGAGGTCTCGGCCATCCTTGCCATCGCGCACCGCGATCTCGTGAAGCTGCTGCGCGATCGACTGCGGATCGTGGCCGACTTCGCCCTGCCTCTGACGCTGGTGCTCCTTCTCGGACCGACGCTGCAGGCGGGGTTCGGCGAACCAGGCGGGATCGACATCATGACGTTCGTCTTCACGGGCGTCCTCGCCCAGTCCGTCTGGCAGTCGGCCTCGATGGGGCTCATCTCGCTCATCGCCGACCGCGAGGAGGACTTCAGCCAGGAGATCTTCGTCTCACCGATCTCGCGCTACTCGATCGTCGCGGGCAAGATCATCGGCGAATCGCTCGTTGCCCTGCCTCAGGCGCTCGCCGTGCTCGGCCTGGCCGTCCTCCTCGGGATCCCGGTCTCGCCGGCGACGCTGGTGGCCATCCTGCCGATCGTCCTTGCGATGGCCGTCTACGGTGGCGCGTTCGGGATCCTGGTGCTGTCGAACCTCACCAGCCAGCGGACAGCCAACCAGATCTTCCCGTTCGTGATGCTGCCGCAGTTCTTCCTGGCCGGCGTGTTCAACCCGATCCACGACCTGCCGCCCGTCCTGGCCGTCTTGTCGGCCATCTCGCCGATGCGCTGGGCCGTCGAGGCAGTCCGGCACGTGTACTACGCGACCCAGCCCAGCCTCGTCCCGCCCGAGCTGACACCGGCGCCCGTGGTCGTAGCCGTCATCGCGGTGTCGTTCGTGGGGTTCATCGCCGTGGGGACGGCCCTATTCGTGCGGGCCGAGCGGAACCGCTGAGGTCGCCGTGACGTGATGCCCGGCGCCCTGCCGGTGATTCGGGAACCTTTCGCTCGGCCGACACCCCGATACCTGTAGCGCGCCATGATGGCCGCGCATCGGAGGTCGGATGGACCGAGTTCTCGTCGAGCGGGCGATGGCCGGGGATCGAGGCGCGTTCAACGACCTCGCCGCCCTCTCGGTGGGGCGCCTGTACGGCGTCGCGATGCTCATCCTCCGTGACCCCGATCGGGCATCGGACGCGACGCAGGAGGCGCTCATCGCCGCCTGGCGCGACCTGTCGGCGCTGCGCGATCCCGGACCGCTTCGACGCGTGGGTCCATCGGGTGCTCATCCGGGCCTGCCACACCGAGGCACGCCGCGATCGACGGCGACGGACCGTCGAGATCCGCGAGCTGCCGCTCGACGACCATGCCGCGGCCGACGAGCTGCCGAGCTTCGTCGATCGCGATCAGCTCGAACGCGGGTTCCGGCATCTCGGCGTGGAGGAGCGCGCGATCATCGTGCTGCACCACGCCCAGGGCTTCCCGCTGCGCGGAGATCGCCGACGTCCTGGGCCTCCCGCTCGGGACCGTCAAGTCGCGGCTGCACCGCAGTCTGCGGACGATGCGGGCGGCGCTCGACGCCGACGCCCGGGTCGTCACGATGGACGGGGAGCGGATCGCATGACCGCCCGATACGACCTCGAGCGACAGGTCTCCTCCTGGCTGCAGTCGGAGATGTCGACGTCGGCGCCGCCAGGCCTCCTCGAGGCGATCCAGCGCGAGGTCGAGGTCACGCCGCGGCGGCCGGCCTGGCGGATCCCCGATCGCTGGCTGTGGCGGCATTCCGCCGGGCTCCGGGTCGTGGCGCGCGGTCTGGTCCTCGTCCTGGTGCTCGCTGCACTCGTCGTGGTCTTGCCGCTGATCATCGGCATCGTCGGGTCCCCGCGGCCGGCACCGCCGTTCGGGCTGACCCGCGCGGGGCTGATCGCGGTCGATACCGCGGAGGGCATCGTCGTCGGTCTGGCCGACGGGACCCAGCGTGACGTTCTCGTCGCGGGCGGGCAGTCGGTCAGCCCGACCTGGTCGAGGGACGGGCTGCACCTCGCCTTCTGGCACCGCCCGGCGCGAGAGCGGACCGTGGAGCCTCATCGTTGTCGATCCGGACGGCGCAGGATCGCGAGGTCCTCGCGGAAGGGATCACGCTCAAGGTCCGCGAGGAGTCGCTGAACCAGCCGAGCAATCTGTCGTGGTCGCCCAGACAGCACACGCATAGCCTTCGCGGCCGATGTCGGAGCCGGGACCAGCATCATGGTCGCGCGGCTCGGTCGGTCGGGGGCGATCCAGATCACCGATCCGTCGCTTGAAGGCATCGACCCCGCCTGGGCGCCGAACGGCGGGGTCATCGCCTTCCAGAGTTCCGCCACGTTCACGTTGCACGTCGTCGAGCCGGACGGATCCGACGCCCGACGGCTGTCGACGTTGACCGACACCTTCTTCTGGCCCGACTGGTCGCCCGACGGATCGCGGCTGGCGACGACGGCGGGCGTCGACGAGCAGTCGGACATCTTCGTCGTGTCCGCCGACGGATCGACCGTCACGAACGTCTCCCACGACGCGAGCGAGGAGTACTCGCCGACGCTGGTCTCCGGACGGATCACGGCTCGCCTGGGCACGGGCGCCCGTCGGCGGGTCGGCGCGCGGTTATGTGGTCGTCGCCGATCCCGATGGCCCGAACCTCACCGAGATGCGCGTCGATGCCGATCTCGCTCCACCCGTGTGGTCGCCCGACGGCACCCGCGTGTACAGCTACGTCCAGGCTCCCGACGGCACGTTCGCCGAGCTCGTGATCCTCGACCCCGAGGGCGTCGCCCCGGTCGTCCGGTTGCCGGCGACCGGAAACATCGGCAACGGCAACTGGCAGAGGCTCCCCTAACCACCGTCATCGGCTCGTTTCGAAAGAGGAGGTCGTCCCATGCGTAGGCTCATTTCGCTCGCCCTGGTATGTGTCCTGTCGGTCGCGTGCAGCGGTTCCGGCGGATCCGCGTCGGCGTCGGCGGTCGGCGCAGCGTCCGTCGCGCCGACGGCAGCGACCTCCCCCGCTATGACCCCCATCCCCGGGTGCCTGCCGGCTTGCGGCGAGCCCAACCTGATCCGCCCCGGCGATCTGCCGGCCGGCGACTACACGACGCAGTACTTCTTCGGCGGCCAGCTCACCGTGCCGGTGCCCGCCGGCTGGACGAGCTTCGAGGACAGCACGGGCGAGTTCGGCCTGCGGCCGCAGGGAACCGATGACCGCGCGCTCCTCTTCTGGATCGACGTCTATCCGATCGTCGGACGGCACGTTCAAGCCCGTCGAAGGCTTCGATGGCACGGCGAAGGCGCTGGTCGAGTGGATCGAGGCCAACCCGAACATCACGGTGATCGAGAAGGCGACAGGGAGCTTGGGCGGTCTCGAGGCGACGGTGCTGGACGTCGGCCGGTCATCGAAGGCGGTCAATGTCGACGAGGAGTGTCCCGCCGAGTTCCAGCCCTGCGTCGGCTTGGTCAGCTTCCCGCAGTGGGACGGCGGCTTCTACAGCCAGGGTGGGCCGTTCCACGTGCGGTTGGTCGCGCTCGATGCGACGTGGGGCGGCGAGTCGCACGGGGTCTACGCCGTGATCGACGCGATGAACGAAGCGGTCTTCGCCGAGCTCGCGCCGGCCGCGACCGAGATGATCGAGGGCGCCCGACTGCCGGCCGGCGTCGCTCAATGATGGAAGCGCGCCGCTCACGGCGGGTCGAGGCCACCGGGACCCTGACGCGGAGCGAAGACACGGAGTAGCCCGCGCGGACTGGCTCGACTACGGGTAGCGGTTGCGGCACTACGCCGAAGCCGCAGGGTAGGTCGATCGATTCGGTGCACAGACGCACCCAGTACTTTCGTTTCCCTATTGCTGGGACCGAGCGCGCGATGCATCGTCGAGTCCGCGAAGCCTCAGCGACACCCCGAATGGTGACAGGACACTGGGGCTTCGCTCCAACTGCGCAGGGGGTCAAGGATTTGAGTCGCCTCGATCGGCGGAGACGAGCCGTCGTCACGACCGCCATGGCGGCGCTGCTCATCGGCGGCGCCCCGATATCGACCGTTCCGCGCGCTAACCGCGCCGGATCCGTCCGATGTCGTCCTCGTCCTCGATTTCTCGGCCTCGATCCTCGACGAGCCGGCAGACCGGAACCGCTTCGGGGCCGCCCTCGAGCGGATCGCGGATCGGGTCGAAGAAACGTCGTCTGACCTCATCGCTGGCGACACCACCGTGTCGATCGTCCAGTTCGCCGCGAAGGCCGCCGACTACCCCCGTTGCGCCGCTCTGAAGCTCCTCGGCAGCTCGCCGGCCGTCGCCCAGTTCGCCGGCTGTTTGAGATCGGTCGCGAGGGCGTACCGGAAAGGGCTCGATCCCGCGCTCACCCGGAAGATCGGGATCGACACGAACTACGTCGCGGCGATGGACCAGGCGGCGAAGCACCTTCCGCCGGACGCGGTCCGACCGGCGCTGATCCTGTTCACCGACGGCAGGCATGACGTTCGAGGCGTGCCCGCCGGCCAGGTACGAGTCGTTCGCGACCGGCTCTTCGGTAGCCGCTCGCCGTTCGCGCTGTTGCCAGTCGGCATGGGCCTCGACCCGACGAAGCGCGATGCTCTCGAGAACGGTCTCGTCGGCATGCGGGTCGTCAGCGACATGCCCCCGTGCGTCAGCGGGAGCACGTTCGACTGGCCCCAGGTCGTCTTCGACTCACCCGCCGATGCGGGGAATGCCGTCGCGGTGGCGCTCCAGAATGCCACCTGCACATTCACCGTCGAGCCCCCACCCGCCGTTCCCGCCCCCACGGTCGGAGCCGTGCGGGGCGTCCAGCTCACCGCGCGCGACGGCGCGATCGCCTTGAGCTGGGCGCCGCCTGTCGCGACGTCCGCGTCTGCGCCGGTCGTCGACTACCGGGCCCGCTGCCGCGCCGACGCCGGGGAGTGGATCGAGGCGGATGAAGGCGTGTCGCTCGAGACCACAGCCATCGTCGATGGACTGACGAACGGGGTGGCGTACCGATGCGAGGTCACGGCGGTCGGCTCGGCGTCTGAGGGGACGTGGACTGCCGCGACGACCGCGGTCGCGCCGATGGCACGACCGGCGGCACCTGGAAAGCCATCGGTCGAAGCATTCGACCGCTCGCTGCGGATCAGCGTCACGCCGGCTGCCGCGCCGGGCGTGTCCGCATACCGCTACGAATGTTCAGGCGACGGCGGCGCCACGTGGTCTCACGCAGTCGAGGTGGGATCGGTCGACACGACGGCACAGATCGGCGGTCTGACGAACGGCGCGCAGTACATCTGCCGCGCGTACGCCGCAAATGCCGTCGGGATGAGCGGGGCGTCGGCGGTGTCGGATGCCGTCATGCCATGCGGATCGGCCGGCGAGTGCAACCCCCTTCTCCAGCCGATCCTCGGCATCCTCGGCGTCGTGCTGGCTGGGCGGGGTACTGGTGGCCTTCGTCGCCCTGTACCGGGAGCGAAGACGCGGGTACGTCGTCGCAGTGGTCGATGTCGTTCACACCGCCAACCTCGGACATGGGTCGCGCATGGGTATCAAATTCGTTCGCGACCCGGACAGCAGGCAGGTCACCGGGATCGTTGCCGCTCGAGGTCCGAAACCGGACATCCGTGTCCGCCAACTCCGCGGGGGCCGCTTCGAGGTGACCGACAGGACGGGCCGCCACGTCACGACGTCCGGCGTGCCGGTCGTTGCGATCGATCCGAAGGGTGGACGGCACCAGCTCGTCTTGCACGCATTCGCCACGAATGCGGCATCCACGGTGTCGGCCCGCCGCTGACGTCCCGTCACCGCGAGCCACCACAACGATCCCGCGCTGGCCGTGGATAGCGCGGGTCGCTCGCCCTAGCCGACTAGCCTGATCCTGTGTTAGCTCGTTGCCCTGTCGTCGTCCGCTTCGCGGCGAGACGTGGTCTGCTCGTCAGTCGGTGAGCGTGACGGCTCGCCAGGAGTTTCAACGCCCGCATCGGCGCTCGGCTGGACGTTGGCGATCGCCGAGGCCACTCCGGGCTCCTCGATGAGGGATCGGACGAACGACGCCGGGGCCTCGACCGCCACGATGCCAAGATTTTTCAGCACGTTGACTCGGCTGGGCGCGGTGGCGGCTTTCGAGGTCGCGGACTCGATCAGGCGTTGCGCCGCGGCAGAGACCTCGTCCGGGCTCATCCGCTCCCCGAACTCGAGGTAGACCACAGCCTGTACCTGGCCATCGTCGGCGCTGACGTCTTCGAGCTGGCGAGTCAGTTCCGGGTCGACCTTTGTCTTCGCGTGGCGGTCGGTCATGCGATGGCTACTCTACGCCGCGACTCGTCGCGACAAGGTCCGTCCCGATCGGGCGCTCCTACCGAAGAAGGAGCTCCAACGCCTTGAGGCCATTCGGCAGACCTCGATTGGCTCGATCAGGCGTCATGGACGGCGAGCGCACGCACGAGTCGAAGATGGCTCGCTCGACCCGGGAGATCGTGGCGTTCGGGCGCGCCTGCATGAGGAGCGCAGCAAGGCCGGCGATGTGTGGCGTGGCCATCGACGTGCCGTCCATCTCCTGCCAGCCGCCACCAGGTCGCGCTGACGTCACGGCGACCCCTGGACCCACGAGGTCAGGGACGATCGGGTCGCGCCTTCGCTGGAATTCCTGGCTCGACGAGAAGTCAGCGACGGTGTCATGCCTGTCCATCGCCCCCACCGATAGGGCCTGGTAGTAGTTGCCCGGCGAGCGGCTCGTGCCTGGCCCTTCGTTTCCGACGGCGAAGACAGGGAGGATCTGTCGCCGACGAAGGATCCGGGTGATCGGGATGAAGTCCTGCCACCAACCTCGGAATCCGAGGGACATGCTCAGGATCCTGACCCTCTGGCCGACAGCCCAGTCCATCCCACCAAGGACTCGGGCCACCGCGTTCCCGCCCTCGATGACGAGCGCGGATGCCAGTGTTGCGTCCGGGGCCATCCCGACATGCCTACCCCGCACGGGTCGACCCGCGATCGTTGCCGCTGTGTGAGTGCCATGCTCGCCGCTGTCATGGGCAGCGGGCGTCGGACTCACCTCGAAGCCCAGTGGGTCGAACTCTGCGAACGCCTCGACCGCGCCCTTGAGGGCCGGGTGGTTGGCGTCGACGCCGGTGTCGAGGTGGCCGACGAGGATGCCCTGGCCGGTCAGACCTTTCGCCCAGAGTTGCGGAGCCTTGAGCGTTCGGAGGCCCCACGTTTCCTGCACGGTCAGCTTCGTGTCCTGCACCCGCTCAGGGGCGATGAGGCTGAACTTCGGGGCCCCTTGCACGGAAGCGACCGCCGGGCTCGCGCGCAACGCGGCAAGCCCGACGCGGTCGACCGTTCCGAGAGCGACGCCAAGATTGGGGTAGTAGCGAACCGCCGGCGCGGCGGCGTTCGCTGCCGTGAGAGTCGATGCAGCTAGCGCAGAGTCCTGGCTCAATTCCGAGGTCCGAAAGTGACGCTGAAGATTGAACGGCGTCTCCGACCTGAGGCCGCGGTCGTGCCGCCGCACCTGCGCCCGCGGCGGCGCCTGCCGGTGGCGCCTTGAGGACGACGATCACCTGCGCGACGCCCGTCGCTTCCAGATCCTGGCTGATCACGAGCGACATGAGGGACACCTCCCGTACTTCTCGTCCTGCCCGGCCGGTACGAACATCGCGCCGAGTTCCATCGCTGCTCTACCGCGCGGCGGCCACGATGGCGTCGCGGACCAGCAGGACGGACAGGTAGCCAAACAGCTCGTGGTTGTCAGGGGCCGGGTTGTTGACCTGCTCATCCCTCGGCAGGTTCTTGGGCGGCTCGAACTCGTCACGCATCGTCTGGTCGATCGCCACCGGGTCGAAGCGGTCGGCGAAGTTGGACCACGTCGTGATCCCGTTCGGGATGGGGTTCGGTCGGCCGGCGCCGTTGCGCAGCCGGTTCTGGACGTTGCCGATGCCGAGCGGACAGCCGATGGTGATCAGCGTGACGTCACTGAGCCCGGTCATCGACGGATCGGCCAGGACGTCGTACGTGATGATCGTGCCGAGGCTGTGGGCCAGGACGACCTTGGGTCGTGGTGTCTTCTTGAGAGCCTCGAACACCGGCGCCTGCATCAGCGACTTGAAGGGCCCGTACAGGTAGTCGATGACGTCGCTCGCGAACCTGCCGACGACGAACCGAAAGATCGGGTCGGGGAAGGTCGGTCCGAGCGCGAGACCGGGTAGTGGTCCGGGTGCAGCCGATCGCGCGGCGACGCGGTCGGCGGTCCGGTAGAGCTGCCGGACGAGTCGCTTCGCCTGCGCGATCTCAGCGGTCGACACGCCGGCTCCGGCGGCTGCTGCCGCGCCGGCGCCCGGGCCGCGTAGCGTGGCGTTGACGATCTCGTTCGCGGCGTCGTTGGCACTCAGAGTGGGATCCGTCGTCGCCTTGATCGCCTTCGAGCGGCGGGCACGACTGGCGCCCCTCACCGCGGCGGCGAGCGCCGGGCCGGCGGGAGCGGCCGCTGACGGCCAGCGAACGTTCGCGTAGTACCCGATGCGCGAGGTGGTCGACATGTCCACGCCGAACAGGGCCATGTCGATGTCGTGCTTGAGAGCCGATGCCGGCTTCTGCGGTCCGGCACCGTGGACGTAGACGATCTGCTTGGGCATTCGCCCGCTCCCCCGTTCGCCGTGCTCGCGCGCCCGACTGACCTCAGGGTACGACGTCGCTGGTAGCAAACTGCGGACAGGGCTGTTCGATCACACGCGAACCTACGGCGTCCTCCGCGCTGTCGAAATCCCGCTGCGACCAGCCGCGCGGTCCGGTGACCCGAGCTAGCACCGGACCGGCTATCGAACGCACGTTCGACTCGGTCGGCGGAACCTGCTAGACTGTCGACCGGCGCCGGTTTCGAGCGCCAACGATACGCGGCAACACGACCACTCCTCTCTGGTTTCGGCGAGCAGGTTCGCTGAAGCCGCACGAGATGGAGTGTTTTCATGTTTTCGACGACCACAGACAAGACCTTGATCTGTAGCGACTGCGGGCAGGAGTTCGTGTTCACCGCGAGCGAGCAGCAGTTCTACGCAGATCGGCAGTTCACCGAGCCGCGTCGCTGTCCGTCCTGTCGCGCCAGCCGCAAGGCGGCGCGCGGCGATGCGGGCAGTGCCACTGGCGGCGGGTACTCGAGCGGCGGTTACGACCGCGCGCCTCGAGAGATGTTCAGCGCGACGTGCGCGAGCTGCGGCCGCGAGGCGCAGGTCCCGTTCCGACCGAACGGCACCAAGCCCGTCTACTGCAGCGACTGCTTCTCGAAGCAGCGCAGCTACTAGACCTCGACTGATCGATCGACCGAAGCCCGGCGGACCCCGCCGGGCTTCATCGATTCCAGGCCGCGGCGCTCCGTGATGCGGCCCAGGCGCATCAGTCGACCAACCCTTGCCCGACACCAGATCTGTGCATCAGGGCTTGGTCATAGGGATGCGGTCCATACTCATCACCCCACGACCCCCCGGCGAGGAGAAACCATGGACTTCAACGGCATCCTGATCGGGTCTGAGGACCCCAAGCGCCTGACCGACTACTACCGCAAGCTCTTCGGCGAGCCCATGTACGACGACGGCGGGTACACCACTTGGCAGATGGGCTCGGGCTCGATCTCGGTCGGGCCACACAGCGAGGTCCACGGCCGGAACGCCGCGCCCGGCCGGATCATCTGGAACTTCGAGAGCGACGACGTCAAGGGCGACTTCGATCGTTTCCAGGCCGCCGGCGCCATCGTCGTCCGCGAGCCGTACAGCTTCGAGGAGGCGCCCGGAGCGTGGATCGCCACGTTCGCCGACCCCGACGACAACTACTTCCAGCTGGTCAGCCCGTTCGATCCGGACACGATGGGCTCGGGCAGCTGAGCGAGGCGTTCGCGAACGGGCGCCAGCTGGGCCGCGCGCGGCCGCTAGCGCCTCGGCTCGAGGATGACGATCGCGGTCTCGCGTGATCGGAGGGCGGCGTTGGCATCGGTGTAGGCCGCGGTGCCCAGGCCACTGAGCATCGACCAGAGGCGCGGGCGCTCATCGGCCGTGGCGACACGCGCCGTGACCTCTCGCCGCCCACCGGGGAGCTCGACCGTGCCGTCCGGATTCGCCTGCAGGTTCAGCCACCAGGCGGGCTCGGGGTCGGCCCAGCCGTTCATGGCCGGGGTGATCAGGTTGGGGCCGTCCTCCA
The DNA here is from genome assembly GCA_963780425.1 of uncultured Chloroflexia bacterium. GTDB lineage: Bacteria > Chloroflexota > Limnocylindria > Limnocylindrales > CSP1-4 > SPCO01. Next base: position 11,175 of record CAWABZ010000007.1, read on the forward strand.
GGTAGCCGAGGATCGCGACGCGTCGCTGGCCGGTGCGCCGCCCGACGGTCGTCAGTCGAAGCATCCCCCACCGCTCGCTCGTCGGGGTCCGCAAGACCGAACCTTCCGCCGGTGAGCGAGTAGGCTGCCCGATGCAGGCTCCAGATGGTCTTGATCACCCAGCGGGGTGGCATGCGCGATGCTTGGATCGCTTGCTGCGTCATGTTGGCCTCCCGGACCTACGATTGGTGTCTACGGTGTAGACTACGGCGTAAACATAGCGGGCCGGTGACGGCGCGTCAAGGCCCGCGGCAAGATCGAGGTGGATCGTCGAGATGGTGAGTCAGGCAGGAGCGAAAGCCGAGGCTCGTACGCCCCTGACCAAGGAGCGTGTGCTCCAGGCCGCCGTCGACCTCGCCGATCGCGGCGGCATCGAAGCCTCAGCATGCGCAAGCTCGGCCAGGAGCTCGGCGTCGATGCGATGGCCCTCTATCGACACGTCCGGAACAAGGAAGACATCCTCGACGGCCTCGTCGATGCCATCCTCGATGAGATCGAGGCAGTGCCCTCGGACGGCGACTGGAAGACGGCCCTCCGCCAGCAGGTGATGAACGCTCGGCGGGTGATGCAACGCCATCCGTGGGCGCCGCGGGTCATCGAGGACCAGACGACCGTCAGCCCGACGATGCTCGCCTACATCGAGTCCGTGTTGGCGAAGCTCCACACCGGCGGGTTCTCGATCGAGATGGCCCACCACGCGATCCACGTCATGGGCAGCCGCATCCTCGGCTTCAGCCAGGACCTGTTCGAGGACGCTGCCGCCTCAGGCCCAGGCCCCCAGGACGACGCGATCCTCGCCGGCATGATGGCCGACCAATTCCCGCGCATCACCGACCTGGCCCGGTCGGTGAGTCACGACGGCGTCCTCGGCGCGTGCGACGACGACGTCGAGTTCGAGTTCGGTCTCGACCTGATCCTGGACGGCCTCGACCGCCGCCGCTAGGTAGCGGGAAGCGGCGGCAGCCACTCGGGCCGCCGCCGCTGCAGCGGGTCGATCTACTCGAACTGGATCGATTCGACGATCTGCCGGACATTCTCCGCTTGCAGCACAGGCGTCGCGTTGCGCGACCACGAGCCGTCGATCCACACGATGGCCCCGTCCACGTCGATGATCCAGACGTTGACCGTATCGCCAAGCGCATCGGGCAAGCGGCCACTGGCCGGGCCCGCTTCCTGTTGGTACCAGAGGGAGAACTCGCCGGGCGCACAATCGACGTCGTCGCGGATCCTGATCGACACGAGCTTTGCCGGGTGCCCGCCGACGGTGACGTCTGACGGTCCGCCGACCAGGTCGGTGCCGGGGATCGACGCGACGGCGGCCGCGAGTTCGGCCGGTGTGGTACCTGCCGGAGGCTCCAGCGGCGTCTTGGCGCACGGATCCGCGTAGACATTGCTCGGCGCGGGAGTCCAGAAGATGAACGCCGCGCTGCCCGACTGCGTGTACGATCCGAAAACCGAGGTGGCTGGTCCAGCCAGACGGCATGTCCACCGTGAGGGACTTGCCTGAGAGGATCATCGGGTGCCGGCCGGCTTCGATCGGGCCATCCGGGAAGAATGTGTAGTCGCTCGGCGGTGGGCTGGGCGACGGCGACGCGGTGATCGACGGCGACGCGGTGATCGACGGTGATGGCGAGACGGTCGGCGGTCCCCCCTCTGCCGGTGTCGCCGGGTAGCAGGTTATAGCCCACGATGGCAACGACCAGCACAGCTGCCGCCGCGATCGCGAACTTCGCGAAGGTGTTCATGTCGGGCGTCCTCCACGGGCCGATGACGACCCGCTGATGGGTTCGGTCGATGTCGGAGCGGACGACGTCGTAGACGCGCTCGGGCAGCTCGGTCACGCCCTCGTCGAGGAAGGCGCGGATGAGGCGCTCGGTGTCGCGCGACGCGGTCATGCCAGCCGCTCCTTGATGGATGGCGTCCGGTCGTCTGCCTCGAGGCTCGCCCGGAGCGCCGCTGTGGCGAAATGGACACGGGACTTGACGGTCCCGATCGGGATATCGAGTCGATCCGCCACCTCGGACAGCGGTAGCCCGAGGTAGTGGTGGAAGACGAGCACGGCCCGTTGCTCGAGCGTCAGCCTCCGGAAGGCGCGCTCCAGCTGGTCGCGGTCGTGGACGGTGAGGGTGTCGTCGGAGCCGGATGTGGCCTCGACGGGCAGGATCCGGATCGATGCCGACCATCGCCGGCGACGCCTGGCCTCGGCGTAGCAGGCATGGGTCAGGATCCGGTGCAGCCACGGTTCGAACGCGTCGGGATCGCGCAGTGTGCGCAGCTCCCGCCAGGCGGTGATCAGCGCGGCCTGGACCGCGTCCTCGGCCAGGTCGGCGTCGCGCAGGATCCGACACGCGATCGCCATGCACCGGTCGCCGGCCGAGCGGGCCAGGGCGTCGAAGGCCTCTCCGTCGCCCTGCTTCGCCCGATCGACGAGCGCTCGCTGCACCCGACCCTCCTCGTCCGATGATCGACCGTGTCTCGGCCGATCACCCTTGAAGAGCCTCCCAGGCAGCCGTCGGGTTCATTCTGCGCCGGGCGTGGTGTCGTGCTGCTGGCGGTGCTCGGCATCGCCCGCCTCGCGAGCGGCCCCGAGGAACCGATGCCCACGACCTGTTGACAGTAGGCAACTCCAAGGGACAACCCGACACCCACATGACTTGCCAGCATCGCGACCGAGGGGGAGAATCCTGCGACTTACCGCCCAGCTGCGGCGCGGGGGCTCCCATGGTTCTCGGGCAGCTGTTGGCGCGCGCGCCGCGCGCATCGACGATGACGACGACGATGTCGTAGGAGGAGTCATGCGTCCCACTCGCTTTGCCACGGCCGCCGCCGTGGCATGTCTCGTGCTCCTGTTGCCACTCTCCGCACTGGCCGCCCCGCTGACACCCGGCGGATCCACCGAGGTGACGGTCGGCAGCAACGACAACCTGTTCTCGCAGAACAAGCAGAACGAGCCCGGTCTGGCCGTCAACCCCGTGAACACCAACATCCTGGCGGCCGGTGCCAACGACAACATCGATCTCGAGGCCTGCAACGCCGGCGACGACCGCACGTGCCCGTTCACGCCAGGTGTCGGCGCTCTCCGGCGTCCAGTTCTCGACCGACTCCGGCCGGACCTGGACGCAGCCGACCTACACCGGCAACTCGGCGCGTGCCGCCGAGTTGCCTCGGCCAGCCGGACACCGCGCCGGGACAGCCGCCGGCCGGCGACACCGGCTGCGTGCCGGACCCGGCCGGGCCGATCGGCACCCTGCCCAACTACTTCGAGAACGGTCTCGTCTCTAACGGCGACCCCGAGCTGGTCTTCGGCCCCGTCCCGGACCAGAACGGCGATTTCGCCTGGGCAAATGGCCAGCGCCTCTACTACGCCAACATCGCGACCAAGGTCCCCGGCCAGAACCCGTTCGCAGGTGACGGCGCCATCGCGGTTTCGCGGACCGACGACATCGCCGGTGCGATCGCCGGTGACAACGACGCCTGGATGGACCGGTCATCGTCACCAAGCAGAACCAGGCCCTGTTCAGCGACAAGGAGCAGGTCTGGGCCGACAACGCGGAGTCGAGCCCGCATTTCGGCAACGCCTACGTCTGCAATGTCGGCTTCCGCGCCACGGCCGGATCGGAGCCGGTGCTCTTCGCCCGGTCCACCGACGGCGGCGACACGTGGCGGACGCGCCAACTCACCGCAGCCACGAACAACAACCAGACCGGTGGCCGCCAGGGTTGCGCCATCCGGACCGACAGCGCCGGTGTGGTCTACGTCGTCTGGATCGGCACCGACATCAAGACGCGTGACGGCGTGTTCTTCCAGGCGCGCTCCTTCGACGGCGGCGCCAACTTCGAGAAGCCACGGGCGATCGTCCAGCCGCTGGGCGGCATCGGGCAGTTCGACCCCGCCCAGGGCCGGTTCACCATCGACGGAATCGCCGGTGCCCGGACCAACACGTTCCCGAGCATCGACATCGCCAACGGCGCGCCGTCCGGCGCCGATGCCACCGATCAGATCCTCATCACGTGGTCGGACGACCGGGCCGGCACGAACAACGAGCGGGCCTTCGTGGTCAGCTCGACCAACGGTGGCGACTCGTACTCCGCCCCGATCAACGCCAATGACGGCACGGACCGGGCCAACTTCCCGGCCATCGCGATCTCTCCCGACGGGACCGACGCGTGGCTGGTCTACAACGCGTGGCTCGACCCGTGGCGCAACAACACCACCGTCTGCGCGCCGCGTGCTCGGTGTGGTCCGCCACGCCGATGTGAATGCCACCACCGGGGCGATCGGGTCGTGGTCGACGCTGCTCCGAGGAGCCGTCGGAGACGGGCGTGCGTCGAGCGCGAACGGCCTCACCTCGGAGTTCCTCGGCGACTACAACTACGCCGTCGCCACCCGTGACTACGGGTCGGCGGTGTGGAACGACATGCGCAACGGCACCGATTGCCCGGCGATCGAGGCCTACCGGCAGGCGTTCGTCGAGGATGTCGTCGCCGGCGAGGCCACGCCCATCGTGGGTGACCGTCCTCGGGAGCGCTCCGCGGCGGCCGAGCTGCCCGCGGCACACTCGACGGCGTTGCGACCCGGGCCCGAACAACCAGTGCCCGGCGACGTTCGGCAACTCGGACATCTTCGGAGGCACCTTCAGCGACGACAGCTAGCGCTTCGCCGCTCGACTGCTGCCCCGCCGACGTCGCGTCGGCGGGGCAGCGCCATGCCGGCATCGGCCCGGTCGCGAGCTTCGCGCTCCATGCACATCACCCACAGAGAGGCTGCCCGACCGCAACGACCACCCGACGCTTGACATTGGAGCGACTCCAAGGTTTAGGCTGCGTTGCCGACACGTCCGGACTGCCGGGCGACCCTCGGAAGGAGCGCGATCGAGATGATCCGCGTCGAGACCAGCGTCAGACGATCGGCCGGTCGAGGCCCAGCCGGTCTGCATGTTGCTGGCCGACCTGTCCGGCTATACCGCCTACCTGGCCGCCAGCGAGCCGGAGCGAGCGCCGGCCATGGCGGCCGACCTGGTCGAGACCGTCGTGCGCCAGCTCCGGCCGACCTTCCGGTTGGAGAAGCTGGAAGGGGACGCGGCGTTCATGGTGGCGCCGCTCGAAGGACTGACCGGAGAGGCGCTCCTGGCTGCGATCGATGCGACGACCGCTGCATTCCAAGCCCGGCTGCGGAGCATGGCGCAGGCGACCACGTGCACGTGCGAGGCGTGCCGTCGGATCCCGGAGCTGGACCTGAAGTTCGTCGTCCATGTCGGTTCGGTCGTCCGTCAGCGCGTGGCGGGCCGGATGGAGCTCGCCGGGACGGATGTCATCGTGGCCCACCGCCTCCTCAAGGCCGAATCGCCGGCGACCTTCGGGCTGGTGCGCTACGCGCTGCTCACCGATGCGGTCGTGGCGTCGTTCGGGCTGGACCCAGCGCGCTTGGCCTCCGGGCCGGGGTCGAACGGTTCGACTTCCTGGGGGACATCAAGGTGCATCTGCTGGACCTGGCAGCTCGTTTCGTCACCGATCAGCCCGCGTGGACGCCCCCGCGGCGCCGGCCGTTGCTCGAGGCCGAGCTGCAGGTGCCGCTCGGTCCGATGGTGCTCTGGGAGGAGTTGACCGCACCCGCGAATCGGGCGAGGTGGGAGGGCCTGCAGAGCATCGAGGAGGTCGGCGGAGACGCCCGGCGGGGTATCGGGACGGTGACCGCCTGCGTCGCCGATCGGCTGCGGACCGTCGAGGAGATCGTGGACTGGCGGCCGTTCCGCGGCTTCGTCAGGACCGTCACGCTACCTGGCAATCGTCGCATGACGGCCCATCACGAGCTGGAGCCGGATGGTGATGGGACCCGGCTGCGCATACGCTGGTGGGGAACCGCGCCAGCATTGGCGTACGCGCAACGGGAGCACGAACGGCTGCAGCAGTTCGTGAGCTGAGATGCGGATCGGCGAACTGGCCCAACGGCTCGGCGTGAGCGGCGACACGGTGCGCTTCTACGAGCGCGCCGGGTGGCTGCCATCAGCCCCGCGCACGGGCAACGGCTATCGGGAGTACCGCGAGGAGGACGTCGAGCACCTGCGGTTGCTCGTCGACCTGCGACGCATGGACCTGCCGCTCGAGACGGCCGCCCGGCTCGCGTCATGGTGCCACTCCGGCCATTGCGAGGACACTACGGCCGAACTGCCGCGCCAGCTCGCCGAGAAGCGCGCCGAGATCGCCGACCGAATCGACAGCCTGCGCGGCCTCGACGATCGGCTGGCCCAGCTGGAACGGCATCTCCAGGCGTCGGCCAGTCCGCGCCGGCGTGAGCTCGCGGTGCTCTCCCTGTCCGTGCCGTGTTGCGACGCCGCCGGCGCCATCATCTCCGGCGAGCCGGACTCCTGCGCGGTGTGCTCCCCGTCTTGATCTGGGTGGCAGACGCGGAGAGGCCATGGACCTTAGCCGGCGTGTTTGACAGCCTCGCTGCCGAGGCGTAGGCTGACCGGTGGGGATCGAAGCGCGCCGCTGGAGGGTGACGATGTCCAAGCCGCTCGGAGCGTTTGTCGGTCTGACGTTCGCCATCTCATGGGCCATCTGGCTGGCCATGGTGGCCGGCTCGGTGAGCATCGAGACCACCTTTGGCCTCGCCCTCAACGTCGTCGCCACTGCGGGTCCCAGCATCGCGGCGTTGATCCTCGCGGTCGCGATGGGACGCGGCGAGCTGCAGCGGCTGCTGGCGGGCTTCTCCCTCACCCTTGTTTCCCCTCGGTGGGCTCTCGTCGCGCTCGCGCTGCCGCTGGGCATGATCGCCGTCGCGATCGCCGTCTCGGTCGGCGCATTCGGTGCGCCGGTCCCGGTGATCACAGCGAGTGTGCTTGGCGTCCTCGTGATCGAGTTCGTACGGATCCTGTTCCTGGGTGGACCACTCGAGGAGGAGCTCGGGTGGCGAGGCTTCGCGCTCCCCCGTCTGCAAGCGCGCCGCTCAGCCTTCAGCGCGAGCGTCATCCTCGGCCTCATCTGGGGCGTCTGGCACATCCCCCTCTACTTCGTCTCAGGCACGGGGCAGGAGGAGACGGCCGCCGCGACCGGGGCCGTGTTCGGCATCACCGCCTTCGTCATCTGGACGATCGGCCTGTCGATCCTGTTCGCCTGGCTCTTCAATCAGACGCAGGGCAGCCTGATCGTGGTCATCCTGTTCCACGCCGCCGTGAACCTCGGCGCATTCATACCGGCAGCGGTCGGGTCGACGGGTGCGGCCTCGTTCCTCTATGCCATCGTGACCTGGATCGTCGCGTTGGTCGTCGCGGCGCGATTCGGGCACGAGCACCTGGCGTCACGACCCCGCGTCGTCACGACGGAGCGACGCGTCCGACAGCGTCGGCCTGACGGTCACCCGGCCGGTCCGAGCCAGGGCCGCCGTTCGGCTTCCGACCTCGAGCTTGACGTAGATGTTGTCGAGATGCTTCTTCACGGTCCCCGTTGTGATCCACAGACGCTGCGCGATCACGGCGTTCGTCGCCCCGCCGGCGACGAGGTCGAGAACCTCGCGCTCGCGTGCGGTCAGCGATCCGTCGTCGGCCGCCGGGATCTGGACGAGCGTAGGGCTGTCGACGGTCGCTGCCAGGGCGCGGTGCGACTCATACGCGAGGAATGCCGGCCGCAAAGATGCGAGGAAGAGAAGGTCACGCTCGACGAAGTTCCGACCACCGCGCTCGACGTCGATCGCCGAATAGGATCGACCCTCGCCGGGCAGGCGCGTCTGGATCTTGTGCGGCATTGAGGGCGGCACGCACAGCGCGAAGTACTCGGTTCGGCGAAACACCCGCATATCTACGACGTCGGTGAGCCGGAGCGGGGCGAAGTACTCGTCGCCGGTGCGGAGCGCATAGAGACAGAACGGGTGCTCGGCCTCGATGACTGCCCACATATGGGCCGTGGGCGTCCACGCCTCGACCCTCGCCGGGAGATCGGTGTTGATGATGGGCATCGGGGCGTCGCCGTGCAGCGAGTAGGTTGTCAGTTCCAGGGGGATGGAGCGCGCGATCGTCTCCAGCATCCACACGTCGGCGCGCTCGGCATCGGAGGCGGCGCCACCGAGCGCGGCCCCGAAGGCGAGAACGGCCTCCATGTCGGTCCTGCAGAGGCGCGTCATGAGGGCGCGAACAATACGCCGATCGGCATATCGACACAACAGCGCCGGCCCCCGACGCTGGCCTTTGGGTTCGGATGAGGCCCACCAGGAGGGGAAATCCGATGCAAGCCAAGAGATCGATCCTCGGCGCGATCGCCGGAAGGAGCGATTGCTGATGCGTCCGAATATGCGAGCGCCCGTCATCGCGGGCGCTCTAATGGCCTTGACGCTGACCGTGCCGGCACTCGCGGCGACCTCCGTCGACACGGATCCGGCCGGTGACGCCCTCTACAAGGCACCAGGATTTATGGACATCCTGCGTGCCGAGCTCGCTGAGGACAGCGGGACGTTCTACTTCCGGATGACTGTCGCTGCGGCCATTCCTAACGATCCGCGTCTGCCGAAACCGGCAAACGCGAGCATCCGGTGGGCGTTCCCCATCGATTCCGATCCAGCAACGTTCCCCCCAGGCGACCCATTCCCGCAAAACCAGGCCGGCCCCTCGGAGTTCAACACCCGGGTCTTCTGGGATGGCAAGGCGTTCACCGCCTCGCTGCTCGACCGACGGCCGCTCCTCGAAGGCGGGGAGGCGATCCTCACGCCGCTCGCATTCACGGTCTCCGGCGCGGAGGTTCTCGTTGCGGTGCCAGCGAGCCTCATTGGCGCGTCCACCTTCCGCTGGGGTGCCGTGACGGTCTACGCGTCAACGGCACCCGGCGGAAACAACGGCGACCATTTCGTCGACACCCTTCAACCCTTCTTCAGCGATTGGCCGTAGCCGGCCAGAAGGAGACGGCTGCAGCAGATTCATGGCCCAGGCGAAGAAGCCGGTCGACATCGTGGAGCGCCGGCACGGCGCCGCCGTTGATGCGGCCCATGCGCATCACGCTGTGACAGCCCGACCGGCGCCCGGAAATATGCATCACCCGGGCGCCGGCAACGCGATGGCGAAAGCTACGGCTTCAACGGCAACCGCGTGATCCAGTACTCGGTCGTCGGGATGCCGAACCGGGCATTCACGACCCACAGCGCCCCGAGCGTGGTGGTCGCGGTGGTCGGCACTGACAGGGCGCCTGGCGGCGCCGTGATCTCGCCCCGCAATCGAGCCTTGCGCAGGCTCTCGTTCAGCCGCAGCACGGCCACCAGGTTGTTCTGGTTCCGCACGACGTACAGCGTCCGTCCGCGCAATTCGAGGCCGTCGCCGTTCGTGACGAGGTAGCCGCGGGTGTCGATCTGGCGCGTCGCGCCGGTCCGTGGATGCACCCGGAACAGCAGCCCGGTGTTCGACTGGACCATGATCAGCCAGCTGCCACGGGCCGCGATGCCGTTCGCGTTGAACCCGGGCTGGAGCTTGAAGTCGCCCTTGAGTGGCATCAGCCGCACAGCCGACGGATCCGGCAGCCGACCGCGCCGGCCCAACGGCACGACGGCCAGCTGGGCGTTCATGGAGTCCGTGGCGTAGACGGCGTTGCGCGTGATGTCGAGATCGTTGATGAAGCCCGTGCCGGTGAACGTGTACGTCTGGAGCGGCCTCCCGTCGAGGATGCTGTAGACGCGGATCGTGCCGGTCGGACCGCCAGCGACCCACAGGCGGTTCCACTGATCGATGTGGAGGCCCGTTGCGACTCGACCGGCCTGGCCCGGAACGAGGATCTGCCCCTCCCCGGTCACGGCACTCCCGCGCCAGATCGCGCCGTCCGTGAGCGAACCGGCGAACAGGAACGGACCGAAGGATTCGATCCCCTCGGGCTGGAAGCCCGGCGGCAGATCGATGCGGGCCGGCAGGTTCGGTGGCGCATCGTCGTCGTCATGAGCCGAAACCGCTGGTGCGATGGCGAGCGACAGCCCCAGCACGAGGGCCGTGAGCACGGCGAGGCGGCGGAGGGTCGATGTCATGACGGGACCTCGTACGGCTGAACGTCCGGGCTCGACCACCCTAGTCCCGATGGCCTTGCGTTCGCATATCAGCGCCGTGCCGGTTGCGCGGCCCGGACATATGGAAGCGCGCCTGCGGGCGTCCCCCGTGCTTCGACGGTCGGCTCACTCGCCCCGTCGTTCCTCCGCGGGCCCCCCAGGCCCACGTGGCGCCCGCCGGCGCGCTTCGTGATTGGCGGTTCGATCGGCCACCAATGTAGGCGGCAGGGGATGCCGGTCGTTCCCCCGGTATTGCGTGGTGGGGTATCAGCGACCTCGCATCGGCATAACAACCGTGCACGAGAAGGCCCGCGTCGTCGACCGCCGAAGCGGTGACGGCGCGGGCCCCGGTCCCGATCGACAGATCAGGCGCGGGAGGTGGCCGCCGAGTCGGCGGTCATCCAGCGGAACAGGGTCGGGACGAGCGCCAGGGCGCCGACTCCAACCAGGATGTAGATGATCGCCGAGATCGGATTCGTCTCACCGAACGCATCGCCGGTGATGGCTGCGACGAGATCGAACTGGGCGATCCCGACGAGCAACCAGTTCACGCCGCCGACGATGACGAGGAGGAGGGCGAGAGCCCGGAGGTACTGCATCGATCGATTCTCCTGCTGTGCCCGCTGAGGACGGGCCCTTGCTTGTCGACCCTCTGTCTAGGGTTCGTCGAGACTTTACTCGGCGTCAGGGTCGCTTGTCAAGGCTTTGCGGCGTGCTATCTTGGACAAACCATGTACACCATCAAACAGGCGGCCATCCGCGCAGGCGTTACCGTCGAACTGCTTCGCGCCTGGGAGCGCCGGTACGGCATCGTCCGACCGGATCGGACCGATTCCGGCTATCGCCTGTACGACGACCCGGCCATCGACCGCGTGCGGGCGATGCGCCAGCTCGTGGATCGCGGCTGGTCCCCGAGCCAGGCCGCCCGCGAGATCGAGGCTAACGGCGTCCCGATCACCTCCCCCACCCCGTTGCGCCCCACCGGCGGCCAGAACGAACCGTCCGGCCCCGACCTTGCAACGGCGTTCGTCGATGCCGCCGCTGCGCTCGACGAGCGGCGCGTCGAGGCAGTCCTCGACGAGGTGTTCGCCTCTGGCTCGTTCGACCGCGTGGTCGACGACCGGCTCATGCCGGTCCTCCGCGCCCTCGGCGACGCCTGGGCGTCCGGCAGCGTCTCTGTCGCGGCCGAGCATGCGGCAAGCCACGCAGTCCTTCGACGCCTGTCGGCCGCGTTCGAGGCGGCCGGACGGCTCGACGTCGCGCGCCCCGTTCTCGTCGGACTGCCAGCGGGGAGCAGGCATGAGATCGGAGCGCTGGCATTCGCCACGGCCGCGCGGCGGCGCGGCATCGGGGTCGTCTATCTCGGTGCGGACGTCCCCCATGACAGTTGGATCGACGCGGCTCACTTAACGAACGCGCGGGGCGTCGTCATCGGGATCCCGACCGCCCGCGATCGGGGGCCCGGACGGCAAGTCGCGGAGACGATGGTCCACAGCGGGGGTTGGCTCGTCGCATCGGGCGGCGCCGGATCGCTCGATGCCGACCTCCCCGCGGAGGTCCTCCAGCTGCCGAACGGCATCGTCTCGTCGGCCGCCGCGCTCCAGCAGGCTCTTGCCGAGCGCTGATCTACCCCGGCTCGACCCAACCCAGGGAGCGTTCGACGCCCTTGTGCCAGCGAGCCAGACCGGCGGCGCGGTCACGTTCGGACATCTGCGGCTCCCATCGACGCGGCGCCGAATCCATCGACCGCAGTTCGTCGAGGTCCCGCCAGAACCCGACTGCGAGACCGGCCGCATAAGCCGCGCCCAGGGCACTGATCTCGGTGATGGCCGGCGCGACCACGACACTCCCCAGGATGTCCGCCTGGATCTGCATCAGCAGCTCGTTCCGGGTCATCCCACCGTCGACCCGCAGCTCCCCGGGGAGTGGCGCCCCGAGGTCCGCCGCCATCGCGGCCCCGAGATCGGCAACCTGGTAGGCCGTCGCCTCGAGCGCTGCCCGCGCGACATGAGCCTTGGTCGAGAAGCGGGTCAGACCGGCGATCACGCCCCGGGCGTCGGGCCGCCAGTGCGGCGCGAACAGCCCGGAGAACGCCGGCACGAACACCACATCACCCGAATCCGGCACGGAACGGGCGAGCGCCTCGACCTCATCGGCCGAATCGATGATCGCGAGATCGTCACGCAGCCACTGCACGAGCGAGCCCGCGACCGCGACCGAGCCCTCGAGCGCATAGGTCGTCGGCGTGCCTGGACCGCCGAGCCGCGCAGCGACCGTGGTGATCAGCCCGTGCGTGCTGTGGACCGGCGTCGTCCCCGTGTGCATGAGCATGAACGCGCCCGTGCCGTACGTGCATTTCGACTGACCTGCCTCGAAACACGTCTGCCCGAAGAGCGCCGCGTGCTGGTCGCCGAGGATCCCCGAGATCGGCACGCCGTCGAGGTCACCGACGCCCGTCCCGTACACCTCGGACGAGCCGCGGATCTCGGGCAGCATCGAGCGCGGGATGCCGAGCTCATCCAGGATCGACGCGTCCCAATCGAGCGTCTCGAGGTCCATCAGCATCGTCCGGCTCGCATTGGTGACGTCGGTCGCGTGGACCCCGCCGTCGACACCGCCCGTCAACTGCCACAGCACCCACGAATCGATCGTCCCGAACGCGAGCTCATCCCGATCGCCCTCGACCCGATCGAGGATCCAGCGCAGCTTCAGCGCGCTCGAATAGGTCGAGATCGGCAACCCGGTCCTAGCCCGGAAGCGATCCACGCCGCCCTCCGCGGCCAGCCGCGCGACCGCGTCCGCCGTCCGCGTGTCCTGCCACACGATCGCGGGGTGGACCGGCCGGCCGGTCCGCCGGTCCCACACCACCGTCGTCTCGCGCTGGTTGCTGATGCCGACCGCGGCGAGTGCCCCCGCATCCGTTCCGGCCTCGCGGAGCGCGATCCGCACGCAGGTCCGCACACGCTCGATGATCTCGTCGGGGTCGTGCTCGACCCAGCCGGGCCGCGGCGTGATCTGCCGATGCTCCAGCTGGTGGCTGGCGACCGGTCGCCCGGCATGGTCGAACAGGATGCATCGACTGCTGGTCGTGCCCTGATCGATCGCGGCGACGAGTGACCGAGGCGCGTGGGTCACGTGGGCGAGATCTCGCCCCGCGTCCAGGTCGTGCCGGGCATCGCGACCATCAACACCCAGGTCGCCCCGAACCGGCACTCCTTCGTCGTGCATGTCGAGATGTCGACAGGCTCGGGTTCGAGCGATAGCTCGTCACCCTGGATCTCGTACGTGAAGCGCTGCGCCGTTGATGACGATGCCGTCGTTGCCCTCGAGCGTATAGGTCCCCTCGTCGACCCGCTGCCCGCGGAAGTCTTTCGACCCGAACTCGCCGGCGGCCGTGAAGAAGTGCGAATGCTGGCGCTCGACCGCGCCGTCGCACGGCTTGCTTGGGTCCTTGAGGGTCGCCGTCCTCGGATCGACGCCCGGGATCAACTCGTTGCCGTAGACCGCGTCAGCAAGGAACTCGTCCAGGCCGGCGTCCCCGAGCATCGCGACGATCCGCTCGCAGTCGTGGACGCCGACCCACTCCCCGACGATCGCGTTCGCCGCGGACGGACTCGCCTCGGCAGATGGCGACGGGCTCGACGGCGCGACGCTCGCCGGCGCGACGCTCGACGGCGCGACGCTCGACGGCGCGAGGGTGCTTGCGCCACCCCCGCCGCACCCCGCAAGCGCGAGCGACGATCGCGAGCGCGCCGGTCGCCGCCAGGAACCACGACCTCATCCGCACGCCGTGATGGTAGTCGCCCGGTGTCGCTCTGCCGTACTCCCTCGTCATGCGCGGGGTGCATGCGCTCGCGGGGGTGGTGCCACGCCGGTATGCGTGGCTTGCATGACGAGGGATCGGCTCAGAGCAGACGTCGGCGCCCTCCGCTCCGCGATCGCCACCACGCGGTAGCGGCATGGTTAGCGGCATTCCTTGCTGATGCGCATGGGCCGCATCGGTTGGCTGATAACGACGAGCCCGCTGATGCGGCGCATGCGCATCGACGACCGATGGTCGGACCAACGCCGGAAAGTGTGCATCAGCGCTCCATCCCCACTCCATATTCGCGCGCCAGCATGCGATGCATGAGATGGCCGCCGACGTGGCGGTCGCAAGCCAACAAGGAGCTCACGCAAACCATGCGTAACGTGTTCATCGGTTTCCTCATCGTCGCGGCGATCGTCGTCGGCGGTGGGTTCATCGCCCAGGCCGCCTACCAGGCGGGGCTATCAACAGCGATCACGACGGCCGCGGCGAACGCCCCCGACGGCTCGGTCGTCACGCCGGTCGCCCCCGGCGCCTATCCGTACGGCTACGGCTACGGATACGGCCACGGGCCGGGCTGGGGCAGCGGGTTCTCGATCTTCGGGTTCCTGGGCGCCCTCCTGTTCATCTTCCTGATCATCGGCCTGCTGCGGGCGGCGTTCTGGCGCGGTCCCGGGTGGGGCGGCCGGCGCTGGGGTGGCGGCCCGGGCAACTGGGGCGACCACGACCACCGCGGTCGGTTCCAGGAGACGTTCGACGACTGGCATCGCCAGGCGCACGGAGAGTCGACCGCGTCGAGCGGCCCGACCCAGCCGAAGGACCCGTCGGCCTGAGCCGGCGATCGACAGACACCGCGCCCTCCCGGTCCACCCGGGAGGGCGCATCCATGTCGGTACGATGCAGCGCGACATGAACCGCACCATCCTCGTCGTCGATGACGAGCCACGGATCGTCGAACTGGCACGCGACTATCTCGAGCACGCCGGCTTCTCGGTCCTGGTCGCGCGGGATGGGCCTGCGGCGCTCGAGACTGCGCGCCGCGATCGACCCGACCTGGTCGTCCTCGATCTCGGTCTGCCCGGGCTCGACGGCCTCGATGTGACGCGCGAGCTCCGTCGGGAGGGATCGATCCCGATCGTGATGCTGACCGCACGTGACGACGAGCTCGACAAGTTGCTCGGGCTCGAGCTCGGGGCCGATGATTACCTCACCAAGCCGTTCTCCCCGCGCGAACTCGTTGCGCGGGTCAAGGCCGTGCTGCGCCGTACCGATCGCCCGGTCGGGGCCGGGGACGTGATCCGGGTCGGAGACCTGACGCTGGACATGCCGCGGATGCGGACCGAGGTGGCGGGCACGTCCGTCGACCTGACGCCGACCGAGTTCACGCTCCTCGCGACCCTCGCGCGCCAGCCGGGCAGGATCTTCACCCGGAGCCAATTGCTCGATGCGCTGCACGGGGTCGCGTTCGAGAGCTACGAGCGCGCGATCGACTCCCACGTCAAGAACCTCCGCCGCAAGCTCGAACCCGATCCGCGGCGGCCCCGTTACGTGCTTACGGTGTACGGCGTGGGCTATCGACTGGCGGACGATCGATGAGTGAGCGTGGCGGTTCCCCGGAACCGGCGGCCCGTCGGGGAGTGGCGGTTCCCCGGGACGCGGCGGCCCGCCCTGGCCCGAGGGCCCCGAGGACTGGCGCGCCTATCGCCGCGAGATGTGGCGTCGGCGCCGCGCGGGCGAGTGGGGTCGGCGCCGTGGGCCGTGGCGCGGCGGTCCGTGGCGCGGCGGTCCGTGGCGCGGTTTCGGATGCGTGTTCGGGGTCCTCTTCCTTGTGGTGGCCGGTGCGCTCGTGGCGGCGACCGCCACGGCGCTCTCCCAGCTCGGGCCGGTCACAGGCGCGATCGCCGTCATCGTCGTCGTCGCGGCGCTGGTGGCACTGAGCCGGGGCCTGCGTCGGTCGGCCGGAACGCTCGACGCCCTGCTGGATGCGACAGCTCGCGTCGAGGCCGGCGACTATTCCGTCCGCGTTCCCGTTCCGGAGCGCGGCATGCGGCCGGTGCGCCAGCTCGTCAGCGGCTTCGACACGATGGTCGAGCGGCTCGAGCGGGACGAGGACCAGCGGCGGACGTTGCTCAACGATGTGAGTCACGAGCTGCGGACGCCGCTGACCGTCATCGCCGGCAACCTCGAGGCGATGATCGATGGCGTCCACGCGGCCGACGAGGCGCACCTCACCGCGATCCTCGAGGAGACGCGGGTCATGGAGCGGCTGATCGACGACCTGCGGACGGTGGCACTGTCGGAGGCCGGCACGCTCCAGCTGCATCGGGAACCGACCGACCCGGACGTGCTCATCGACGAGGTCGTGCGGTCGTTCGCCGGCTCAGCGGGCACGGCCGGGGTGACCGTCACGGCCGAGGTCCCGTCCGACCTGCCGATCATCGACGTCGATCCCGTCCGGATCCGGGAGGTGCTCGCCAATCTCGTCGCGAACGGAGTCCGCCACACACCATCGGGCGGCACGGTCGTGGTCCGCGGTGAGGTCGTGGGCGATCGGCTCGTGATCCGCGTCGCGGACACCGGCCCAGGCATCGATGCCGCTCTCCTCCCCCACGTCTTCGACCGTTTCGTGAAGGGCGCCGGCTCCAGTGGATCGGGGCTCGGATTGGCCATCGCACGCTATCTCGTGGCCGCCCACGGGGGCGATCTGGAGGTCGAATCCACGGGGAGTGCCGGTACCACGTTCCGAGTTCGCCTCCCGCTCTGATTTCCGTGGTGCGAGAACGCACCACTTCCGATTCCAATATGATGCGAACGCGGGAGCCAGGTACCAAAGTACTAGTGGCAAGCCGCTGGGGGGCGGTTCGAGGGGAAAGTGGGGGTCACCGGTATGCGTCGGTCAAGCGCGGGCGCGTTATGCGCCGCTGCCTTGGTTCTGGTTGCGACGGTCGGGTGTAGTCGCGCGCCCGCCAGTCAAGCCGCCGCCAGCCCACCGCCCGCGACGGCCTCGGCGTTGCCTGATACCGGGAATGTCGGCCCGACCCCCGTGCCAAGCGTCGCACTTACCCCCGAGCCCACTCCGGCCCCAGACCCCCTCATCCCGATCTTCGCCGAATTCGACCCCTCCCATTTCTCGAACGGGGCCACGATCACCAACGAGTGGCTGCCGCTGCAGCCCGGTCGCCGTTGGATCGAAGACGGCGTCACGCTGGAGGCTGGCGAGCGGATCCCGCATCGGATCACCTTCACCGTCACGAACCTGGCCAAGGTCATCGCCGGCGTCAAGACCGCCGTGGTCTGGGTCGAGGATTACAGCGACGGCCAGCTGGTCGAGGTGGAGATCGCGTTCTACGCGCAGGACGACGACGGGACCGTCTGGTACTTCGGTGAGCATCCGGAGGAGTACGAGGACGGCGAGTTCGTCGCTGCACCGACCTGGATCGCCGGTCTCGATGGCGCCAAGCCCGGGATCAAGATGTTCGCCGATCCCGCGACGCACACTCAGACCTACTACCAGGGCTGGGGACCAGCCGTCGAATGGTCGGACTTCGGTCGGATCGACGAGTTCGGGCTCAGCGATTGCGTCGTCGCGGGCTGCTTCAGCGACATCGACCGGTTCGCCGAATCGAGCGACGGCGAGGCCGGCATCTTCCAGCTCAAGTCCTACGCCAAGGGCATCGGCGAGATCCGCGTCGGGTGGCGCGGAGAGGCCGAGTCGCGCGAGGAGCTGGAGCTCAAGTCGACCGCGACGCTCCAGTCATCGGCGCTCAAGAAGTTCGACAATCTCGCGATCGACCTCGAGAAGCACGCGTACCTGGTCAGCCCGAAGATCTACGGTCAGACCGAGCCGATGCAGTAGTCCGGTTCGAGCGCCGGTGCCCCAGGTCCGAGCGCCCTGGGCCCGGCGCGCGAGCCTTTCGCGACGCGCTTTACGGCCTCGTGATCCTCACGTCGTCGACCGCTGCCTCGACCAGCGAATCGGGGCCGCCGTCTGTCGCCACGAACACGATGCGCACGGTCTGACCGGCCCATGGCGTCAATGGGATCGACGCCGAGGCCCACGCCGGGCGGTCGGTGTTCGCGGCACCGGCCTCGGCGCGAACCAGCGTGCGCGTCCCGTCCGACTCCTCGACGAATGCCTGGAAGGTGTCCGCGGCGCTCGCGTTCGAGGCATGCGCCAGGTAATACCTGAAGGTCAGCCGCCCGACTGCGCTCGGCAGCGCGATCGCCGGGGAGCGGACCGAGGTCGCGCCTCCATCGACGTCGTTCGCGCTCGAGGTCGACCCGGCCGCCGCGCCCGTCACGAGGGCGATCGACCCGGACGTGACCGTATTCGCCTGGTAGTTCGTGCCGGCCGGGTTGAGGCGCTGCCAGACGCCGCCGGTCGCGGTATCGGTGCCGAGCGGATCGACCGCCCAGCCGCGGCTCACCTCGAAGTCGTCGTTGAGCGGGCCGCAATGGGTCTGGGTCTTGCCGATCGGCGCGTACAGGCAGCCGGCGACGTCGATCAGGTACAGGATCGCGGACTTGTTCCGCTCGGTCTCGCGGCCGATGACCTCGTCCGGCGGGTAGAACCGACTGATCGAGGTGACCCCTGCGCGGGTACAGCTCGAACGTGTACATGAAGATCCGGTGGCGCCCGTAGGCCCAGTCGATCTCGTCGCCGTCGGTGATGTACAGCGAGCTCGACTGCATCGGCGTGTAGCCGTTCTTGCCGGCCAGCCGGCCACCGATCGTGCGCAGCGCGGCGTGGTCGTCGGCCGTCATGTCGGCCGGGACGTCTGCCCTGGTGTAGCCATACGGCCAGAGCACTTGCTCCCCGGCGGTGTGCAACGTGATCGCGGCCTTGATCTGCTGGCGGCCACCGACGACGCGACTGTTGATGAAGTCGCGCATGGCACGGCTCTCGGGCGCGGAGAACGCCCTCGGGCCGCGATACGTGCTCGACGACGTCGATCCGGACGACCCGCCGCAGCAGCCCAGTGGTAGTCGTAGTTGCGATTGAGGTCGGTGCCGACGTTCGTGGTCCCGGCGTTCGGCTGGCGGTTCTTGCGCCAGGCCCGGTACGGGGAACCGGTCAGGTCGTACTCACCGCCGTCGGGGTTGACCATGAACACGATGAAGATCTCGCGGGTGTCGACCAGCCGCTTGACCGTCGAGTTCGAGGGGTAGCCGTCGGATAGCCAGCGCAGCGCGGCCAGTGCCTGCTCGACGGTCAGGTGTTCGCGGGCATGGTGCAGGGCATCGATGAGGACCTCGGGCTCGTTCTCGTCGGTCCCGACGTTGTCCGAGATCTTCGCGGCCCAGATCTGGCGGTGCTGGTAGCTCTCCCCGATCGAGAACTTCTGCACGATCGCGGGATGGTCGGCGACCGCCTTGTTGAGCTCGGCCACCATCTCGGCGTAGTCGTGGTACCGGGCGTCCTTGGAGGGAAACCCAGCGGCGACGGGCGCGGCAGTGGCGAGCAGCAGAAGACCGGCAAGGGCGGCGGGGAGGGCACGCATGGCGGCCAGTCTGACGGGTCGACCGACGCCACGTCACCCCCGCGATGGAGCTAGGCAGCGCCGGGACCGCTCACGACCCGGGTCCGCGGGTGATGTGCCACTTGCAATAGTGTGTGACACACACTATAGTGCCGGACATGGACCTCACCGAACTCCTGGCCGGCGGCCGACAGGAACTGCGACGCGGCACGGTCGTGCTCGCGTGCCTGCTCCTGCTCCGTCGACCGGGCTACGGCTACGCGCTGCTCGACCGGTTGCGCGACCTCGGTTTCACCGTCGATGCCAACACGCTCTACCCGCTCCTCCGGCGCCTGGAGTCGCAGGGTGTGTTGACAAGCGAGTGGAACACCGAGGAGTCCCGCCCGCGCAAGTTCTACCGGACCAGCCCCGACGGCGACCGTTTCGCCGCGGAGCTCCTCGACGACTGGAAGCGGCTCGATGCGTCGATCCGCACCCTTGACCAAGGAGACCAACGATGACCGCCCTCACCGACCGTTACGTCTGGGCCGTGCTTCGCGCGGTGCCGCGCTCCCAACGGACCGAGCTGGAGCCCGAGATCCGTGCCCTCGTCGCCGACGCGATCGAGGCACGGAGCGGGCAACCGGCACCCGACGGAGGACCGGCACCAGGAGATGGCGCCGAGGCCACGGAGGCCGCCGAGCGAGCGGCGCTGGCCGAGCTCGGCGATCCGGGGCTCCTTGCCGCTCGGTACTCGGAGCAGCCGCAACTACCTCATCGGCCCGACCTTCTTCCCCGAGTGGCGGCGTCTCCTGACGCTCATCCTGCCGATCGTCGTGCCGATCGTCGTCGATCGTGGTCCTCGCGGCCAACCTGTTGTCCGGCAACACGGTCGGTCAGGCGATCACGGCCGGCATCGGGACGGCCATCACCGTCACCCTCCAGACCCTGTTCTGGGTGACGCTGGTCTTCGCGGTCATCGAGCGCGCGGCGGGCCACGAGTCCATCAAGAGCAAGCCCTGGACGGTCGACGACCTGCCTGAGCTGCCCGACGACGGGCGAATCAGCGTCGTCGACGCGGTCAGCACCGTCATCGCCAACGTGGTCGTGGTGGCCGCGATCCTGTGGGTGCAGCTCCAGCCACCGATCGTCCTCGACGGACAGGCCTTCCCACTGTTCGACCCGTCCCTGTGGTCGTTCTGGCTCCCCTACTTCATCGTCGTGTCGGTGGTGGAGATCGTCTTCACGATCGTGCTCTACATGCGCGGCCGCTGGACGTGGACGTTCGCCGTCATCAACGCCGCCCTGGGCGCGGCGTTCGCCATCCCGGTCGTCTGGCTGCTTCAGAACGACCTGCTGCTCAACCCGGCCCTCGTCGCGGAGGTGGGTACCGCTACCGATGGCACGTGGCTGGATGTGACCGGCATCGTGATCGGGGTGACCGTCGTGGTCATCGTGGCGGCGGATGCCATCGACGGCTTCCGGAAGGCGGCGGCGATGGCGCGGCGGTAGTGGCGCGTCGAAGCGACGGGGACGGAACATCCGAGGCCGGTCCGGAGTCTCACCCCAAACGGACCGGACCCCAATGCCCGGAGGCCGGCCGTCGCACAGGAGGATCGTTCGATGCGATCGATCACTCGGGCCGGCAGGCGGACCATCGCCCTCGCCGCCGGCCTCCTCCTGGTCGCCATCAGCGCGGCCCCCGCTCTAGCCTGCGGCGGGCTCATCGGTCCCAACGGGGCGGTCAACCTCCTGCGGACGACGACGTTCGCGGGCTACCACGACGGGGTCGAGCACTACGTCACCTCGTTCGAATTCGCCGGCGGCGGAGGTGCCTTCGGCAGCCTCACGCCACTCCCCGGCATACCGACGAGTGTCGAGAAGGGCGGCGACTGGACGCTCCAGCGCCTCCTCCGCGAGACGAATCCGGTCCCTGAGAGTGCGCTCTTCGCCCTCGATTCGGCGCGAGGCGGCCGCGAGTGCCGAGGTCCTCATGGAAGTCACGATCGACGCGCTCGACATCACGGTCCTGCGCGGTGGCGCAGCCGAGGTCGGGACGTGGGCGACGGATCACGGCTTCCGCCTCCCGCCCGACGCGCCGGAAGTCCTCGAGTTCTACGCTCAACGCAGCCAGATCTTCCTGGCGGCCGCGTTCGACGGCGAGGCAGCCGCGGCGCGCGGACAGAACGTCGGCGACGGCACCCCGGTCCACATCACGATCCCGACCGAGAATCCGTGGGTCCCGCTCCGCATCCTGGCCCTCGGCAAGGCCGAGAGCGAGGTCGTCGAGGCGGACGTGTACCTGCTGACCGATCGGGCGCCGGCGATGCTGCCGCACCCGGACGGCTTCAACGGGATGACGCTCGAGCACTCGGCCGCCGCCAACGAGCTCCTCCTCTCCGATCTGCGGTCCGACCGTGGTATGGAGTGGGTGCCCGAGAAGGCGTGGCTGACCAAGATCGCGCTCGACGGGACCGCGCCGCAGTTCGGCTACGACCTCGCGGTCGATGCGTCCGGTGCCGGTTCGCCGTCCCGTGTCGCGGCCGGTCTCGACCTCCCGGGCGCCACCGACCCGACCATGATGGCCGCCCTGCGTTGGTTCGCCGGCGTGTCGTTCGTGACGGTCGGCATCGGAGGCATCCTGGTGCTGATCGCGCGGCACCAGATCGGGTCGGGCCTCCGACCCGCCTGATGGATCCGCGCTTGACCCGCCGGCCAGGGCGTCTCGCCCTGTTCGGCGGGATCGCCCTGTCGCTGGGACTGGCCGGGATCGCCGCGGCGTGGGTCCGGGCGCCGGGCCTGGACCAGGCCCCGACAACGGCCCGGATCGATATCCATTTCTCCGCCTTCAGGCCGACCGAGGTGGTCGCCACGGCCGGTGTCCCGATCACGGTCACGCTGGTCAACACCGACCCGATCGACCACGAGTGGCTCGTCGGCGACGAGGCGTTCCACGAGCGCCACCGAACCGGCACGGAGCCCCAGCACGGCCTGCGCCCGACCGAGGTGTCGCTCCCGGCCGGGTCGCGGGCGACCACGACCGTCGTGTTCGACACGCCCGGGGAGTACCGGTTCATCTGCCACCTCCCGGGTCACGAGGCCTACGGGATGGTGGGCGTGCTGCGGGTGCTGCCGGCCGACTGATGCCGGCCGACTGATGCCGGCCGACTGATGCCGGCCGAGTGATGCATATTCCGCGGCGCTCTGTCGCCGGTCGTCGGCTGATGCACATGTGCCGCATCAGGGGCTGCCAGGCCCGTGGCCAGCCTATTCGCCGGTCGTCGGCTGATGCACATGTGCCGCATCAGGGGCTGCCAGGCCCGTGGCCAGCACCATTCGCTGATGCGGGCCATGCGCATCACAACAACGAGGTCGAGTCGGCGGCCCAAACATGCATCACCGCAGGTCCGTGGCCAGCTCATTCATCGTGATGCGGGCCATGCGCATCACAACGAGGTCGAGTCGGCGGCCGAAAACATGCATCACCGCCGCGGTCCGCGGCCGGGGTCCGCAAGGGGTCCGCAGCCGGGGTCCGCAACGGGGTCCGCAGCCGGGGTCCGCGGCCCGATCGACGGCCGCCCGTTATCCGACGACCGGAGGCTCGTGGACGACGACTGGCAGATCCAGGCCGGCCACCCACGCGGCGACCTCGTCGCCGGCGGCGACCCACACGCCGTCCATCGACTGCGCCCGCTCGATCAACCGCTCGAGCGCCGCGGCACGTGCCGGTCGACCGCTGATGAACGGGTGCATCGTCAGGTCGAACAGGCCACCGACCTCGACGATCGCATCGAGCTCCTCGGCCCAGCCGTCGCAGACCTCGCTCGGACGCATGATCGGGGACGACGCATAGCCGGGCACGTAGTTGTATCGGTTCCAGTCGTCGAGGCTCCAATGCATCGGCAGCTCGATCAGGCCCGACCCCCACCGGTAGGGGTGGTCCGAATCCATCATCCCTGAGTCGTACGTGAAGCCGTGCCGAGCCAGCAGCGCCGGGGTCCGGAAGTTCATGTCGCACGACGGCGGTCGATACCCGACCGGCCTGATGCCCAGCACCGTGTCGAGCGCCTCGAGGCCGCGCAGGAGATAGCCCTCCTCGGTCGCCTCGTCCTTGCCGCGCACGCTCTCGTGCATGTAACCGTGGTGGCCGATCTCGTGGCCGGCATCGCGGATCGACCGTGCCACGTCCGGCCACGCCTCGGCGACCCAGCCCGGGACGAAGAACGTCGTCCGCAGCTTGCGTCGATCGAGCATCCGCAGGAGTCGTGGTACCGCGACCTGCGGCCCGTAGCGTTGATGTCCGATGACATCGAGGTAGTCGATGACCTCGGGGTGGTCGGTCAGCATGACCGCCTCAGCGTCGACATCGAACGTGAACATCGCGGCCGCGCGGATGCCGTCGGGCCAGCGGAAACCGGGGGGCAAGGGGTCCATCGGCCAACGATACTGGCGCGGTGCGTCCCCTGCCCTCCCGATCCACGGCGAGAACCTCGGTTCGTGCCGTCGTCCTCGAGGAGGTCGGTCGCCCAGCAGTCGTGCGGGAGCTCGAGCTCATCGAGCCGCGTGCCGGGGAGGTCCGCGTCCGGATGCTGGCGTCGGGTGTGTGCCACTCCGACCTCCATGTCCGCGATGGCGAATGGGATCGGCCGACCCCGATCGTCATGGGCCACGAGGGGGCGGGGATCGTCGAGGCCGTCGGTCCAGGTGTGACAACGCCCCGGGTCGGCCAGCTCGTCGCGCTGTCGTGGCTGATCCCGTGCGGCGTGTGCCGCTCATGCCGTCGCGGGCAGATCTGGGCATGTCCCGACTCCCCGTCCTACCGGCACACACTCCTGGACGGCGAGATGGCGTTCCGGGACGGGGCGTCACGCGGCGACGACTCCGGCGGCATCCGCTCCTACTGTGCGATCGGGACCATGGCCGAGGCATCCGTCGTGCCGGCTGCTGCCGCGATACCCCTTCCCGACGGCGTCGATCCGGCGGCGGCGGCGCTGATCGGCTGCTGCGTGACCACGGGTGTCGGGGCCGTCCTCAAGACCGCGAAGGTGCCGGCGGGATCGTCGGTCGCCGTCATCGGCCTGGGCGGCGTCGGGCTGTCGTGCGTCATGGGTGCGGTCGTGGCGGGTGCGTCGCAGATCGTGGCGATCGACCGCGTGGCATCGAAGCTGGACGTCGCGCGATCGGTCGGGGCCACGGACGCGCTGCTCGCCGATGACGACGCCGCCGCCACGGTCGAGGCGGTGCGCGATCTGACCGACGGCGGACCAGACTTCGTCTTCGAGGCGATCGGCCGGTCATCGACCGCCGAGCTCGCGATCTCCGCCTTACCGGTCGGCGGGACCGCAGTGCTGGTCGGGATGACCCCGATCGGCGATCGGGCATCATTCGAGGTCTACCCGTTCGTCGACGGTTCGCGCCGGATCCTGGGTTCGAACTACGGTTTCGCCGAGCCGGCGGTCGATTTCCCGCTTTACGCCTCGTGGGTGGTCGAGGGTCGGCTGCCCGTGGATCGCCTGATCGACCGCCACATCGCTCTCGACGACATCGAAGACGCCTTCGCCGCGATGCGTGCGGGGCGCTACATCCGGCAGGTCATCACGTTCTGACCCGGCGCGCCGCGCCTGGATCCCACGTCCGACTGGACCCTTGTCCGCTGATGCGCACGGGCCGCATCAAGACCCGTACGACCGATGGTCCCACGCACTGCGGCACGGCCCTGAAACCGCGCTTGATGCGGCCCAGGCGCATCAACAAGCGGTTGTCGACGCCCGCACAGAAAATGTGCATCAACGCTTGGAGCGTGAGCCCTTCGAGTGGCGGCGCTTCGAGTCGGAGCTTTTCGAGTCAGAGCTTTTCGGGTTGGATCGCTTCGTATCGGACCGTTTGGAGCCGGACTGTTTGGAGCCGGACTGGGGGCTCTTGGGATGTGATCCCTTCGACTCGGACTGCAGAGGCTCCGGACGCCGCAAGGGTGCGTCGACCAGGTCCCCATCACCGTCGGGTGGCGCCATGACCGGCGGCTCGGGCTCCTCGATCGGGGGCAGCAGCGGGCCGCCGGTGATCAGGCGCGTGCCGCGGCCGTGCGTCATGAACGACCACGCCCACCGCACGAGCACGACGATCCGATTGGCGAAGCCGATCAGGTAGGCGATGTGGATGCCCAGCCACAGCAGCCAGGCCGTAAAGCCGCCCTGTTGTCCGAACGGGCCCATCCACGGGATGTCGGTGACACCGGATAGGCGGCCGATGACTGCCACATCGCCGTGGTTGCTGTAGCGGAACGGCTCCCACGGGCGGCCGAGGATGCGCCGCCGGATGACCTTGGCGGCATACGAGCCGCCCTGGATGCCGCCCTGCGCGACGCCGGGTGTCGCCCGCTCCGGTTTCCAAGGCTGCACGGCTGCGTCGCCGACCACGAAGATCTCGGGATGCCCGGGCACGGTCAGGTCGGGCTCGACCAGGACGCGCCCGTTCCGATCGGTCGTCGCACCGGCTGCGTCGGCCACCTTGCGCGCGAACGATGAGGCGATGACGCCGGCGCCCCACAGCACGGTCCGCGTCGGGATCTCCTCCTCGGGAGCGTCGCGGTCGGCGGAGGGCCTGACCCGCACCGACTCCTCATCGATGTAGGTGACGGTCGTGCCGACGCGAACCGTCACGCCCAGTCGCTCGAGCTGCTTCCTGGCAGACGCCGATCGGCCGGGTGGAAACGTCGGCAGGACCCGGTCCATCGCCTCGACGAGGATGATCCGGGCGTCGGCCGGGTCGATCGCGCGGAAATCGCGTTTGAGCGTGTCGCGCGCGATCTCGCCGAGGGAGCCCGCGAGTTCCACGCCCGTCGGGCCGCCACCGACGAGCACGAAGGTCATCCACTCGCGCCGTCGTTCCGGGTCAGCTTCCCGTTCCGCGGCCTCGAACGCGATGAGGATGCGCCGCCGGACCTCGACGGCGTCCTCGATCGTCTTGAGCCCCTGGGCGTGGGCCGCCCACTCGTCGTGCCCGAAGAACGTGTGGTGTGCACCGGTCGCCACGATCAGGGTGTCGTAGGCGAGCGGACCGCCGTCCGAGACCTGGACCTCGTGGCGGTCGACGTCGATGCCGACTGCTTCGCCGAGGAGGACCGTCACGTTCCTCTGGCGGGCGAGGATCGAGCGGAGTGGCTGCGCGATCTCGCCCGGGGACAGGGCGCCCGTGGCGACCTGATACAGCATCGGCTGGAACAGGTGGAAGTTCCTGCGGTCGAGCAGGGTGACCGCGACCTCGGGGTCGTTCCGCAGGTTCCGGGCGGCGTACAGGCCGCCGAAGCCGCCGCCGACGATCAGGACGCGGTGTCGAGCCCGGGGTCGTGGCCCATCGGCCAGTGGTGCTGGGGCCTGTGGTGGGCCGTCGGCCCGAGCGGGTGGGCCGTCCGTCACGCCGCGGGCGTGCCGTCAGGACCCGGTCTCTCGCCGGCTGCGATGGCGCGACGCGGCGGAGCGACGGCAGGGCGACCCGGTCCGACGGGGATCGGTCCGCCCGGTCGCGAGCGTTGACGGCCAGGGCCTTCCGGGACTTCGGTCATGGCGGCCAGGTCGGGGAGTGCCGCGCGGTCCTCCTCGAACTCCTCCTGCTGCCAGCCCTCCCACTCGTCGCTCTCCTCGACCCAGACCTCGGGTGCCCGCTCGATCCGCGAGATGGGTCGCCGATCAGCGGCGAGCTGACCCGGTCCACCGAGGTTGAGTCCGGGCCTGACCGGGGCCAAGCGGACCGGGCTCGCGGGTTCCGTGTGGATGACCTCGAGCTCCTCTTCGATGGGCGGCGAATCGCATCGGTAGCAGCGGGCGTTGCGCAACGCGTTCACGGACCGGCAACTGGGGCAGACCCACATCGTCGCCGGGTCGAGTCCGCGCATGCGCCTGGTGCGCGGCTGCACCGCAAATCGATAGAGGAGCCAGCCAAGCGTCGGTCCGCCGAGCAACGCGATGGCGATCAGGACAGGCGGGATCATCCCGATGCCCGCTCTCACGGTCTCGATGAATGCGCCGAAGTCGAATTGCACGCTCACGCCCCCTGCACATCCTTAGACTACACCGGACTACACCGGTGTGACCCACGGAATCGATATTCGGGGCGTGCGTGATTCGGGGATCAGGCGGGCAGCGAGCCGGTCATCTGTCCCGTTCGGCGGCCGAGGTCAGTGCCGCCTGCGCCGCGGCCAGACGGGCGATCGGGACGCGGAACGGTGAGCACGATACGTAGTCGAGCCCGAGCGCCTCGCACTTGAAGATCGAGGCAGGGTCGCCGCCGTGCTCGCCGCAGATCCCGATCTCGAGATCGGGCCGGGTCGCGCGGCCCTTGTCGACCGCCACCTTCATCAGGCCCGCCACCGCGTCGTCGAGGGTCTGGAACGGGTTGACCGGCAGGATGCCCTCCTCGACGTACTTGAGGAGGAAGCCGCCCTCGGCGTCATCCCGGCTGTAGCCGAACGTCATCTGGGTCAGGTCGTTCGTGCCGAAGCTGAAGAACGCCGCGTCCTTCGCGATCTCGTCCGCGGTGAGCGCACCGCGCGGCACCTCGATCATCGTGCCGAACTTGTAGTCGACATCGACGCCGCCGGCCGCGGCCTCGACGGCTTCGACCTCGGCCTCGAGCAGCTCCTTGGTCCGCTTGAGCTCGTTGGCATGGCCGACGAGCGGGATCATGATCTTGGCGATCGGGTTGCCGCCGGCCCGCTTGACCGCGATCTGGGCGTTGAGGATCGCCCGGGTCTGGACCTTCACGAAGTCCGGGAACATCAGGCCGAGGCGAACGCCGCGCAGCCCGAGCATCGGGTTCTGCTCGTGCAGCGACTTGATCGTCGCGAGGAGCTCCTTGTCCTCCTCGGAGGCACCGCCCGCGTCCTCGGCCCGGGTGACCTTGACGAGCTGTTCCTCGAGGTTGGGCAGGAACTCGTGGAGCGGCGGGTCGATCAACCGGATGACGACCGGCAGACCGTCCATGGCCTGGAAGATGCCCTCGAAGTCGCCCTGCTGGAGCGCCTCGAGCTTGGTCATCGCGGCGTCGAAGCGACCGATCGCCTCGGTGTCGTCGTCGCTCAGCGGCTCGCCGGCCGCCTTCCTGGCCTTGGCCCGGGTGGCCTGGTTCGCGACGAGGATCGCGTCTCGCACGATCTCCAGCCGCTCCCCCTCGCGGAACATGTGCTCGGTGCGACAGAGCCCGATGCCCTGCGCCCCGTAGCCGCGTGCCTGGGCGGCCTCCTCGGGCTTGTCGGCGTTGGTCCACACCTCCATCCGGCGGATCTCGTCGGCCCAGCCGAGCACCGTCTGGAGCTCGGGCTGGTCCTCGAAACGGGCGCTGACCGTGGGGATCGCGCCCTGGTAGACCGTGCCGGTCGCACCGTCGAGGCTGATCGCGTCACCTTCCTTGAACGTGACACCGCTGTCCGAGCTGCGTGCGGTCTTCGCGCCGTAGTCGATGACGAGCTCGGCGCAGCCGGCCACGCACGGCTTGCCGATCTGGCGGGCGACGACGGCGGCGTGGCTGGTGGCACCGCCACGGGCCGTCAGGATCCCCTGCGCGACGGCCATCCCATGGAAATCGTCGGGCGAGGTCTCGATACGCACGAGGATGACCTTCTCGCCGCGCTCGACCCATTCGACGGCCGTGTCGGCGCTGAACACGGCACGGCCGACGGCAGCGCCCGGGGAGGCGTTGAGGCCCTTGGCGATACGGGTGGCGGCCTGCAGGCCGGCCGAGTCGAACTGGTCGCGCAGCAGCTGGTCGACATGGGCAGGCTCGATCCGGGCGATCGCCTCTTCCTTGGTGATCGTGCCCTCGGCGACCATGTCGGCGGCGATGCGCACCGCCGCGGCCGCCGTCCGCTTCGCGGACCGTGTCTGGAGCATGTACAGGCGGCCGCGCTCGATCGTGAACTCGAGGTCCTGGACGTCGCGGTAGTGCGACTCGAGCTGCTGCCCGATCCGCTGGAACTCGGCGTAGACGTCCGGCATCTCGGTCTGCATCTGGGCGATCTTCGGGGCGGTCCGGATGCCGGCGACGACGTCCTCGCCCTGTGCGTTCGTCAGGTACTCGCCGAACAGGACCTTCTCGCCCGTGTTCGGGTCCCTCGTGAATGCGACACCCGTCCCGGAGTCGTCGCCCATGTTGCCGAAGACCATCGTGACGACGTTGACGGCCGTGCCGAGGTCGTCAGGGATGGCCTGGTTCTTGCGATAGTCGCGGGCCCGCTTGCCGAACCAGCTCGCGAACACGGCCTTGATCGCGAGATCGAGCTGCTCGGACGGGTCCTCCGGGAAGTCACGGCCCGTATCGGCCTTGACGATCGACTTGAACTCGGCGACGAGGTCCTTCAGGGCGGCGGCGTCGAGGTCGGTGTCCTGTTGGGCGCCGTGCTTCTCCTTGGCGGCTTCGAGGGAGTGGTCGAAACGCTCACCGCTGACCTCCATCACGATCCGCCCGAACATCTGGATGAATCGCCGGTAGGCATCCCACCCGAAACGCTCGTTGCCGGTCAGCGCGATGAGACCCTGCGACGTCTTCTCGTTGAGTCCGAGGTTGAGGACCGTGTCCATCATCCCGGGCATCGAGAACTTGGCGCCCGAGCGCACGCTCACGAGGAGCGGATTGGCGGGATCGCCGAAGCCCTTGCCGGTCCGCCGCTCCACTTCCTTGACCGCCTCGAGCACGTCGTCCCATAGCCCGTCCGGAAGACGCTCGCCGTTGGCGAAGTAGTCGTTGCAGGCTTCGGTCGTGATCGTGAAGCCGGGCGGGGTGGGCAGCCCCGCGATCGTCATCTCGGCGAGGCCGGCCCCCTTGCCGCCCAGGAGGTCGCGCATCTGGGCGTTCCCCTCGGCGCCGCCGTCGCCCCAGGCGTAGATGTAGCGCTTGGCCGCTGCGTGCGGCCGGTCGGCAGTCTCCGGCCGTGGCGTGGTGGTGGTCATCGCTGACGGGTCCTCCGGGGGCGGCGGGCGAACAGCCCGCGAGGGTCACGAGGGTGCCGCGATTGTACCGTCGCGGTCGGGGCACCCTCGGTTGCGGGTGGGTGGCGAGCTTCTCGGGGCGATCGACATCGGTCGCGATCTCCTGGCCTCGTGGGCCGTTCGACCGATGACGTCGTGCGCCCCGCCGACGAGTGTGTCGGTACAAGACACGGAGGTCGACATGAACCCGACGCAAAACGAGTGGTTGGCATACGAACGCATTGACGCACTGCGTCGCGAGGCGGACGGCAGCCGACTGCTGGCCCGGGCCCGCGACGGGGGCACCGCCGAGCAACGACGTCCCGCTGTCCGACTCGCTGTGCGACGCCTGGTCGAACGAGTCGCCTGGCGCCGACACCAGCCGGGGATGGACGTGACGCGCCATGCTCCAGGCAGCGTCGGTGCGACGCCGAGCCCGGCGAACCCGCGCTGAGGGGGGTCCGAGGGCCGTTCAGTGCGGCGCCGGGCTCCGGTCCACGTTGCTCGCCCATGTGGCGATCTCGGCTCGGCGCGAGGCGCCGAGCTTGGCCAGGATGTGCTCCACGTGGGAGCTGGCGGTCTTCGGGGCGATCCCGAGCGAGTCGGCGATCTCCGCGTTCGTCATGCCTTCGGAGATCAGCCGCGCGACCGCGAATTCGCGGGCAGTCAGCGGTCGCCATGGCTCGTCGACCGCCACGCGACCGCGGGCCATGCGCTGAAGCGCGTCCGCGCGGTCGGCCAGGGGCCGCGAATCCAGGCGCGACGCCACAGTGCGTGCCTCGACCGCGAGCGGCACGGCGTCGGCGAACCGGTTGGACCGGATGTGGCAATGCGCGAGATCGAGGCGCGCCCAGGTGGACTCCCAGATCCG
Organism: uncultured Chloroflexia bacterium; assembly: GCA_963780425.1. Taxonomy (GTDB): domain Bacteria; phylum Chloroflexota; class Limnocylindria; order Limnocylindrales; family CSP1-4; genus SPCO01. Next base: position 42,318 of record CAWABZ010000007.1, read on the forward strand.
GCCTTTGGCGTCCCAACCACCGACGGCGGCCTCGAGCGCCGTCCGGGCGACGCCGGTGGCGCCGTCGGCGAGCGCGACAAGGCCGCGACCGTGCTCCAGGGCCGCGCGGGCGACCTCGGGCAGATCCGCGAGATCCGCGGCGATGTCGTCGAGCCAGGTCGCGGCGGCTGCCGGTCGGCCGGCAGCGAGCTCCGCGCGGACCCCGGTCACGACGAATGGGGCGAGGAGGATCCGCTCCCCGACGACTCGGGCCTTTTCGAGCGAGTCATGGCAGAGCGCAGCGGCCTGTTCCGGCTCACCCCGCTGAAGGGCGACCTCCGCCAGGCCCCAGAGGGGCGGCAGCACCAGATCGATGGATTCGCTCCCCTCACCGAATGCGAGCGCCGTTTCCAGCTCCGCAGTCGCCTCGTCTAGGTCGCCTCGACCCAGCGCCACGTACCCGAGGGCCCATCGGGCGGTCTCAGCGGCGCGGCGGCAGCCCTGATCCGCGACCGCCTGACGCGCCTGCGCGGCTGCCTCGGACCAGCGTCCTCCGGCCCAGAAGGCCATCGCACCGGTTGCGCTCATGACATGCGCGCAATGCGACTGTTCGATCGAATCGGCGTAGCGGAGTCCCTCGTTGATCCAATGCGTTGCTCCCGCATAGTCCATGGCTCGCGCAGCGAGCGTTGCGGCATCACGGAACGCCGACACGCCCGTTTCTTGATAGCCAGCGGCCTCGGCGTCATGGGCGGCATCGCCCACCCGCCTCATCCCGGCCGCGATGTCACCGGCGACAACGTCGACCACCCCTTCCTTCCAGTCGACCGTCATCAAGATGTCCGCATCGCCGATTCGGTCGCCGAGCTCGCGTGCCCTGCTGAGCCATTCGCGGGCTTCCGTCACTGCTCCGGCATCGGTCTGGATGATCGCGGCGTAGATCGCCAGGAGCGCCCCGACGGCGGGCGATCTCGGGTCGTCGGTGAGCGCGCCAAGCTCTGCCCACAGGCCTTCGGTCAGCGCGAGGCGCTCGGAGGTACCACGGGCCTCGCGTCGCCAGGTCGTGAGAACGGCTTCCATGGATGCGATAGCCCGGACCGGCTCACCCGCCTCACGGAACGCGGCGGCGGCTTCCCACCCCGTCTGTTCCGCGACCGCATTCTCTTCGATCGCGCTTGCTTCCCTGCTGTAGGCGTCGAGGATCTCGCCGCGTTCGGCCGGCCCGATGTCGTCGGGCATGTTGTCGATCGCCCGCCGGTACAGCTCGAACGCCTCGCGATGGGCGGACAGGCGCGCGGCATCGCGGGCACCTGCGAGCGCCGCCTCGAACGCGCGGCGGCGCATGCCAGCCCGCTCGTAGTGGAGCGACGAATGGATCTCGGACTGGCCCTCGAGCCGGGTGCCGAATTCCCCGGCACGGGCGTGGAAGCGGCGTCGTTCGGCGGCGGGCACGCTGCGATAGATGGCATCGCGCAGGAGCTGGTGCTGGAAGTCGAATACCCCGCGCAGCCCCGGTGGATAGAGGACGAAGTGGTCGACGAGCTCCTGGAGGGGCGCCTCGATGGCCTCGGGCGGCAGATCCATGATGCCGGCCAGCACATCCGAGCTGAAGCAGCGGCCCACGATGGCGCCGGCCATGGCGACCGCCTGGGCATCGACCGACCGATGTGACAGTCGGGCCAGGACCGCGTCCTCGATCGTGTCCGGAACGATCGCCTCGCGAACGGCAAGGCCGTTCGCCCGAGCCTCCGCACTGAGCGCGCCGAGCAGCTCCTCGATGTGGAGTGGGATGCCGTCGGTCCGTTCATAGACGGCTGACGCGACCTCGCGCGGCGCGGGGAGGCCGGTATCGAGGATGAGCGTCGTCACCAGCGCCGTGTCGCCCTGGGACAGCGGCGTCAGACGGACCTCTTCGGCGATGCGCTGGGTCAGGAGCCGGGAGCGCCAGCCGCGCAGGCTCGTACCGGGCGGGGCCTCGTCGGAACGGTAGCCGCCGGCGAGCATGAGGTGGCGATCCTTGGAGCGACGCGCTAGCTCGCCGAGGATCTCGAGGCTGAGATCGTCGACCCATTGCAGGTCGTCGAACCCGAGCAGCGTCGGACCCGTGAATGCCGCCTGGAGCCTCTCGACGATATCCAGGACGAGCTGTCGTCGTCGCGGCACCTGCTCAGCCTCGAGCGTCGCGTCGCGCAGAGCGAGCAGGTCCCGCCCGAGGTCCGCGAAGACCGGCTGCCGCAGCATGGTCCGGGCCAGGTCGAGGATCGGCGCCGCCGGGACATCCTTGTCCTGCGGGGCGACCCACCCCCACGACGTCATGAACCCGCGCTCAGTGGCCTTGCGATCGATCGCGTCGAGGTAGCGGCTTTTGCCGATCCCGGCCTCTCCCGCCACGAGGAGGAAGTGGCCACGCCCCGCGACCACGTCGTCGAGCCGGCGATCGGCGAGCTCGAGCAGGTCGTCGCGTCCGATCAGGAGCGGGCAGCGGACCGGACCAAGCGAGGCATCCATCGCCACCGAAGTGTAGGGCGCGTTCGTCGGACGTCATCGGTCGTTCGACCGATGACGGGGGTCATCTTGGGGTCGACTGTCACCGACCACGAGCCCGGCCGCCTGGCCGGAAAGGGGACGCAGGAGGCGATCGATGGCGAAGTTCATGGATGTCCACTCGGGCTTCTTCGGCGTGACGGCCGACCAGCTCGACGATGCGCACGGGCGCGACCTCGCGATCGAGGGGGACGAGGGCGTGCATTTCGAGCGCGCCTGGCTCGATCCAGATGCCGGGAAGGTGTTCTGCCTCTCCAGCGGGCCGTCGCGGGAGTCGGTCATGCGAGTGCATGAGCGAGCCGGGCACCCGACCGGCGAGGTCTACGAGCTGACCGTGGAGGTGTGACGTGCGACGACTCACGATCCTGATCACGCTGACGATGGCGCTGACCGTGCTAGGCCTGGGTGTGGCCATCAGTGCCAGCGCACAGTCGAATGTCTTGAAGACGGTCCACACCGTGACGGCCCGCTTCCAGTCGCTCCGTCAGGCAGTGAGGGCCGGCTACGTCCCGTTCTACGTCTGTACCGAGCAGCCTGGTGTCGGCACGATGGGCCAGCACTACGTCAACTTCGACCTTGTGGGCGATCCGGCGATCGACCCGCTCCATCCGGAGGCGCTCGTGTACGAGCCGCAGTCCAACGGGAAGTACAGGCTCGTCGCACTGGAGTGGGTCCGCGTCGGACCAGTCACGAACCCGGCACCACGGGTCCTCGGCGTGCCGATGCTCCATGTCGGCTCGGGCAACCGCTACGGCATCGAGCCCGACGGCTTCTACGAGCGGCACTACTGGCTGTACAAGGCAAACCCCCTCGGCAGGTTCGCCGATTGGAACCCGCGGGTGTCCTGCCGCGGCAACGGGGACAACGGCGGCTGATCCGTCCGGAAGGACAGGTATCTCATGGGTCGCCGGGCTTTCCGGCGGGGTGTGAGCCACAGATAGGAGGGCCAAGACATGAACCGAACGCGACGTAGTCGGGCTGCAACGAGGGCGACCATCATCGTCCTGATGCTTGTACTCGGAACAGCGTTGGCGCCAGTGGCAACGGCAGCTCCTGGAACGAGCCCGGGCGCCCAGGTGCGCTGAGCGTGATCTCCGGCGGGCGGGTCTGGGGGCCCGCCCGCTTCGTGCCGCTCGGCCGGGTACCATCGTCGCCGTGACCGAGTTGGCCCCGACCACAGCTCCAGATCCCGCCGTCACCGAGCGGCGCCCGGCGGGCGAGATCGCGACCGACGACGAGCGCTACAACGCCACGCTCATCGATCGCGTCGACCAGCACGACAGCCTCGGCTACTTCTGGGTGAAGTTCGACGACGACCCGACGCCGTTCGAGCCCGGGCAGTACATGACGATCGGCGTCTTCGTCGACGGGAAGATCGTCCAGAGGCCGTACTCGGTGGCGTCGCCGCCGCACGCGGCCGGGTCGACCGGCTACGAGTTCTATCTGCGGCTCGTCCAGGGCGGGACGTTCACCCCGGTGCTGTGGGACCTGCCGACCGGCCAGCGGATGCGGATGATCGGGCCAAAGGGCAAGTTCCTGCTCGAGCCCGATGACGACCGGACGCACCTGTTCATCTCGTCGGGGACGGGCAACGCGCCGTTCGTCTCGATGATGCGCCAGATGCTGGCGGACGGGACAACCCGACGGGCGGTGTTCATCAATGGCGTGTCCTATGAGCGCGACCTGGGCTATCGGGAGCTGCTGGAGGGCTGGGAGTCCAGCGGGGAGTACCCGGTCACGTTCGTGCCGACCATCTCGCGGCCGACCGATCCCTCCAACGCGGGCTGGACCGGACGCACCGGCCGTGCCGAGTCGGTCGTGGCGCCGGTGTTCGCGGACCTGGGCTTGCGGCCCGACGACACGATCGCCTACCTGTGCGGCAACCCGGACATGATCCTCGCCGCCGAGGAGACGTTGCTCGGGCTTGGCCTGCCGGAATCGGCGGTCAAGAAGGAGCTGTACTGGCCGAAGGGCAAGGAGCCTCGGGGCGTGGCCGGCGCAGCGGACGCGGCGGCGGCCACGGACGAATAGCGGCGGCGGACGCCGACCGGAGGCCAGCGCCCGCCATCGGGCCGGTCGATCAGGGTGCCAATCGCTGCCAGGTCATGGCGCCACTGGTCGTCCAGGTCACTTGCTGGGAGCTGCTCCCGTCGGCCGCGTAGAGCCACGTCGTCTGGTCGTCGTTGTAGGTCAGGAGGACCGATCGACCGTCGGGCGACCACATGGCAGCTCGCTCCATCCGTGAACGCCGGGTGGGCCTCGCCCAGCGCGGATCTCCGGCCCTCCCCCGTCGACCGGGACGACGAACAGGCGATAGCCGACGTGGTCCGGCTCGTACCGCTCGATGAGCAGCTTGGTCCCGTCCGGCGAAAAGATCGGCGTGAGCTCCTCGGTTCCGACCGACCCGTCCCATGCCGGCTCACGATCGACGCCATCGTCGATGCCGATGATATGGGTCCGACCCTGACGGCCCGACACGCCCGCGTCCCATGTCGTGTATGCGATCGATCCGCCATCCGGCGACAAGCTCGGCAGGTTCACGACCCCGCGCGCTGTCTCGAGCGTTCGGAGGTCGGTCCCGTCCGGGTCGACCACGTAGAAGCGGCGCTCACCGCTGGTTTCGCTGGCAAAGACGATCTGGTCGTGGTTCGGTCGCCAGACCGGCTGCTGGATGTCCAGCCCGACGTCGAGCTGTGTCGATACACCGCTCGCGACATCGACGACCGACGCCACGCCTTGATCGCCTCGCGAGTGCCGCACGACGACGATCCGGTCCGAGCGCCGGCGACCATTCGAACCAGTCGACCTCGGGCGCGACGAGCTCTCGGGCGTTCGATCCATCCGCGTCGGCGACGAAATAGGCCCCGCCAGCGCTCGACCGTGCGCACGAACACGAATCGCCGCCCGTCGGGCGAGAACCATGGCGCGATGTCCTCGGTCGGCCCGCTGATGAGCGAGGTGACCGTCCCGGTCGCCGGGTCGACCGCGGCGATGTCACCGTCGGCCGTGCTGAACACGACCTGGCCGTTCCGGGCGGGGCCGTAGGGTGCGGGCAAGCGCGGCTGTGAACCGACGACGTAGGCCACGAGGCCCGCGGCGATGAGGAGTCCGAGCAACGCGAGGACGGTCAGTGCTCGCCACGGGAATGGCCGCACCGGCACTGTCTGGGCGAGGACACCCATGGGAAGCCACCTTTCAAGGTAGGTCCAGGCGGGCCGCTGCCGCGTGGCGGCGGTCTGCTGGAGCATGTCGTCGAAGTAGTCGGGGACCCGCGCCGGCGAGAGCTCGGTCATGAGCTCCGGGATGGCGCGCTCGAAGCGCTCGAAGGTGGTCATGCGAACTGTCCCTTCGGCACGGGCGCGTGGTCGGGGTCGGCGTCGGCCAGAGCCGAGCGCATGAGCGACATCGACCGATGAAGTCGGGACTTCGCGGTGCCGACGGGGATCCGCAGCGTGGCCGCGATCTCGGGCACCTCGAGGTCGAAGTAATAGCGGAGCACGACGACCGCGCGCTGTTCGGGCGGCAGTCGGCGAAGGATCGTTTCGAGCAGGTCGCGGTCCGCGGTGATGACCGAGACGTCGGCGGTCGACGGGCCATCCGTCGAAGCGAGTTCGACCTCGATCGGCCGTCGACCGCGACGACGGAGGATATCGATGCACGAACGGGCGACGAGGCTGCGCAACCACCCCTCGAACCGATCCGGATCGCGAAGCGAAGGCAGGCTGCGCCATGCCCGGATGAACCCGTCCTGGACCGCGTCTCGCGCGAGCTCGTGGTCCCGGAGGATCAGGCGGGCGGCAGCGTCCAGCCGCGCGACGAACATACCGGCAAGCGCCGCGAAGGCGTCATGATCGCCTCGTTGCGCCCGCTCGACGAGTTCTCGCTGGTCCACGGCCCACCGGACTTGGAAGTCGGCGCGGCGGGTTTCGTCGCGCTCAGATAGTAGTCGTCGGTGGGGGTCCGAAACGTTCCATGCCGATAGGCCTGTCGCGGATCAGCGGCGGCGCAGCAGGAACAGCACCCGGACGCTGTCCGCGATCGGCGCCTCGCGGACGATCACGAAACGGGTCGCCGCGGCCGTGCGGAACCCGTCGAGGTCGTAGTCGGGGAAGACGTCACGTCGCGTCGCGAGCAGCCGCCGGACCATCGGGTCGTCCTTGGGCACGAACTCGACGATCGCCCACGGAGCTAGGTCTGCGAACAGGTCGAACACCATCGGCAGCGGCACGTTCCGGGTGATCGCGAGGTGGTGGACGAGGGCGAGCGCCAGGATCGCATCCGCGTCGGCGCGCTCGAGGAGCGAGCGCCGCTCGCGTCCGGCCCAGCCGAGCGCCGGGCTCGGGTTCGCGATGTCGGCGACGAGCGGCAATATGTCGGTTCGCCCCGCCTCGCGGACCGCCCGAAAGTGTCGCTCGGCGGCCGCTTGATCGATGTCGAAGGCGACGACGCGCTTGCCCGCGTCGGCCGCGATCCGGCTGAAGCGACCGGTGTTGGCGCCGAGGTCCCACACGCGCGGTCCTGGCACCTCGTGCACGAACGCGTCGACCAGGCGGTCCTTGTCCGCCGCCGCCAGCTCCCCATAGCTCGTGTGCTCGGCGTAGTCGGCCCACTCCGTCCCGCCTGGGTGCCAGTCGAGCCCCGCGACGGTCGAGCGGAGATTCCGGATGAGCCCCTCCAGGCGCGCCGGGGAGAGTCGGGCGTTCCGCGCCGGACGCCCGTCCTCTTCTTGGTTCGCGGCGTGACGAACCTGGGCTCGAGCATGGAGATGCACGTGCGAGAGGAGCCCGAACTCGAACCGCGTCCGCCACGGCAGCAGCCGGCTCGCCAGATCGAGCGGGATCCCGTCGGGGCCCAGCCGGAGCAGGTCCGAGAGCCGAACATCGCGCCGTGCGGCAAGCGCGAGCGGCCCCAGGAACTGCTCGCAGAACTGGCGGTAGGCGATCCACGGCGCGCCATCGTCGAGCGGTTCGAACGACGCCGAATCGATGTGGATCGGGCGGGCCTCGTGGAACTGGATGTTGTAGGCCGACGCATCCTTGAGGGTCCAGCCGGCAGCCATTGCCTCGAGCTGGATATCGAGCGTCAGCAGCGCGGCCTCGCGCAGCTCGCCGAACGTCCATTCGTAGGGATAACTGATGAACTCGATCCGCTCGGGTCGAATGACCGCGTGTGCGCCGGGCGCCGTCGCGAGGTCGAGGCCAGCCGGCTCGTGCCCGATCAGCCGTCGCTGTTCGATGAGCCGCGGCTTGAGCGCGCTTGCCTCGAACGCATCCCACTCGGTCGCGAATGCTTGCTGGATCTGGCGGTACGGCTGGCCGTCGCGCCAGAAGACGAACCCACTCGGATCACGGAACGACGCCCCGTCACGCCCGTCAGATGTGCCGACGACGTGCCGCGCGACGGCGTCGTGCAGGTCAGGGCCTGGTGGCAGCGTCATCCTCGCTTGTTGGCTCGCTCTCCTCAGAGCGCCGAAGCGCCCGCATCGCGCGAGCGATCTGCGAGCGGAAGAAGATCGGGATGGCGATCAATGCCGCGATGGCCGCCTGGATGATGAGGCTGCCTGAGCCGGGGTCGATGTACGCGAGGAATGGGGACATGCTCGGACCTCCAGGTCGGATCTGGAAGCGACCGGAGGATACCGCGGGAAAGGAATTCGCATCACTCGCCCGATGCAAGGATCTGGTCTGTCACGTCCCTGAAGTCGTAGATGTGATCGTTGTCGGGCCACGTGAAGCTGCGGTCGGGAAGTGGCTCAAGCTCGGCGCCGAAGTATTCGCGTAACACGACCCTGAACGTGTTGACCGACGTGAACGTGTCGGGGATCACGGCGTCCACGCCCGGCAGGTACATCGCGACCAGGTTCCCGAGCCGGATCCGCAGATATTCCGGCGTGTTGCTCACGCAATCGACGGACCGGCACATCAGCGGCCCTTCGTCGCCCTCGATGATCACGATCGGCCGGGACTCCTCGGCGCCGGCGAGCAGATACCCGACGATCTCCTTGATCTGCGAGTTCGCGATACGCGAGGTGATCGGCGTAGAGCTGTGGCTCCGGGGCGCCGTCTGCTTCCTCTTCGGACAGCGGCGAGCCGTCGGCCTTGAACACGTAAGGGTCATGTGGCAGGAGGATGTGCGCGAACACGAATTTCGGGCCTGGCGCCGTCGCCACCCGGCGCAACTGACGAAACGCGAACAAGGTTCCTTCCCGATGGCGGTCGCGGAACGTCGGCTCGGGGCTCACCGACCCCGCGGACACGGTCGATCGCAGGCGTGATCGTCAGGTCGTTCAAGACGGACTCGAACTCGCTGGCCACGCCGTACACGAGGTTCTCATCGGCGATCTCGATCGAGCGCGACGGGCCGTACCAGGATCCGATCTGGTAGTAGCGATATCCCTGCGACTTCAGGAAGCGGCCGACCTCGTGCTCCCGGATCATGTCCTGCGCCGCCGTCCGATCGTCGGAGTCGCGGCCGACTTCGCGGGTCAGGTTGTCCAACAACTGCATGTTGAGCGTGGCTGCCAGTGAGAAGTCCGTGGCCCGATAGTTCGCGTGGCTGCTCGACGGGACGTGGAACCCGCGCTCCTCGAGCCAGCCGTACAGGTCGTTGCCGGTGATGTCGAAGCGGCGCTCGATCGCGTCCGCCGAGCCATATCGGTCGAACACCAGGAAGTAGATGTCACGCCCCGGCGCGGCGTCGGATCCGGTCACCACGGGGGCCGCGTGCGCGACGGGTTCGCGACGAGCGCGAGCGATCTCATACGGCAGGATAGTCGCGGCGGCGATGACCACGAGGACGATCGCGAAGACGTTGAGTCCAGCGGTCGCCTGCGGCAATCTCGCCGACGCGCGCGCGGCGAGGATGAACGTCACGACCACGACGACACCCCACAGTCCGAGCTGGGCCGCGTCACCCAGGCCGAGACCGGAGAGGAACCCCGAAACGTGCCCGAACCCGAAGTACGCGATCACGATCGCCGACGCGACGATCGCCCCCCTACGGACGTCGCGGAGGACCAGCCCCAGGAAAGCGGTCAGAGCCGCGGCAGCGATGACGGCGCGCGCTACCGGCGCGGCCGCGTCGACGGGAAGAACCAGGGCGAGGTTCGCGGAATAGAGGAACAGGACCGCGTACGCGGCGAACAGGACCGGGTGCAGCGGGATCCGCGTCAGCAGGTCGACCCGGGACGATCACCGGCAAGCATCAGCGGATGGTACGGCGGGAGCAGGAAGCGCGCGGCCGGCGGATGACCCGTCGCCCGGCTGGCCGATCGCGGGTCATGTCCCGCGGTACGAACTCGAGGTCTGCTTGCGCGCCGCGAAGATGCCGATGCCCCATGTGCCGAGGTCGGCCAGCACAGCCATTATCAAGAAGATGATGTTGACGAAGCCCAGGCCGTTCGGGGACACCAGGCCATAGATCAGCGTCGTCCAGGGCAGCGCGATGAAGCCGAGCAGCAGGAACAGCTGCGAACCGAAGACGGCGTTCCAGTAGGTTGGATCGTTGTACCAGCCGGCCAGCAACGCGAACCTGGGCAGGATCGCCCCGAAGATCCCAAACATGTCGTACCTCCCTCATCCGAGCCGATCCGAACGGTAGGCACCGCGCGGAGGGCCGCAGACATACCCGAGTGTACGGCTCTAGTCCCACTGTCACGAGCGGCTCGCGTGATGCGATCCGTAATGCGCCGCCAAGGCGTCCGCACCCCAGTCGCGTTCCGGGTCCCGCCAGACCGAGTGGATATGGTTGGCCTCGTTCTGGGTGTTGTCGTACTCGATCAGGAACTCGGGCCCACGGACGGCGTAGTAGTGGCCGCGACCCGGCTCATCGGATCCAGCCCAGGCGAACGTGATCGGAGCCAGGCCTGCATCAACGATCCGCCCCCACTCGACGGCAGCCACGTCATCCGGTGCCCGCCCGAGATAGTGGCGGACCAGGCTCTCGAGTCTTGCCTGCTCGGGCGCCGTCAGCTCGTCGTGGCGGATCCCGGTCGGGACCATCCGCAGATCGGCCCGGGCGCCATATCCGCTGAGGATGTCGGGCGGCGCGACGGGATCGACGATCGCGATCGCCCGGGCTTCCGCGAGAGAGGCTTCCGAGGAGCTCGCGGGCGAGCGTCTCCTCTCCCGTGAGCGTCCGGGAGCCCGCGGTCGGTCCGTTCGGCACGACGGCCGGGTTCGATCCGAGGAACGATGGCGTGCTGCCGACCACTGCCCCGTCGTCGAGCGTCACGTGGATCGCGACATGGTGGCCGCCGACCCGCCAGGCCCAGGCGCCCACGGCACCCGGCTCGCCGAATACCGCGAACCAGTAGCGCTCGGGATCGCGTCGGATCCAGCCCGCCCGACTCCGCGCCCGTTCGAGCGCGCCGAGGACATCCTCGAGCGCGATGACCGCGGCAGCCTCCCGCGCGCCGCGCTCGCTCATCGCGGCTCCGAGCGTGGCCATCGCCGCCGCCCGCTGGTCCGGCGCCCATGTCCGCGATCGCCAGGCCTTCTCGCTCGCCGGGCGTCGCCGCCCACACGAAACGCTCGTCCGTGCTCGAACGGGAAGGATGCTCGCGCTCGCTGAGCGTCGTCGAGCGTCGCGAGCCAGGCTCGAACGGCCTCGGCTGAGCGCCTCGGCCGCGGTCATCCCCCGCGCGCCGTCTCGAGCCGATCGAGGATGAGCCGCGTCACGCCCTCGACCGGCACGCGCTCCTGCTCCATCGAATCGCGGTCCCGCACGGTCACCGCCCCGTCCTCCAGCGACTCGACGTCGACCGTCACGCACCATGGCGTGCCGATCTCGTCCTGGCGCCGGTACAGCTTGCCGATCGCGGCCGTGTCGTCATATACGGCCATGGTGTGCCGTTGCAGGTCGGCCTTGATCCTGTGGCACAGCTCGACGATCTCGGGGCGCTTCTTGAGCAGCGGCAGCACCGCGACCTTGTACGGGCGCGAGCTCCGGGTGGAGCGCGAGTGATACACGGGTCTCGCCGCGGACCTCCTCCTCGCGGTACGCGTCGATGAGGAACGTGAAGGCGGCACGATCGGCGCCGGCCGCCGTCTCGACCACCCACGGGATCAGGTGCTCGCCGGTCGCCTGGTCGAAGTACTCGAGTTTCTCGCCGCTCGCCTCGGAATGCCGCGAGAGGTCGAAATCGCCGCGGTTGTGGACGCCCTCGAGCTCCTTCCACCCGAACGGGAAGCGGTATTCGACGTCGACCGCCTTCTTCGCGTAGTGCGCGAGCTCGTCGGGCGCGTGCTCGCGGAGCCGCAGGCGCGACGGATCGACCCCGAGCCGCTCGTACCATGCGCGTCGCGCGGGCAGCCAGGACTCGAATGCGGCAGCGGCTTCGGCCTCGGGCCGGACGAAGTACTGCATCTCCATCTGCTCGAACTCGCGCATCCGGAAGACGAAGTTGCCGGGGCTGATCTCGTTGCGGAACGACTTGCCGACCTGGGCGATGCCGAACGGCAGCTTCTTGCGCGACGACTGCAGGACGTTCTTGAAGTTGACGTACGAGCCCTGCGCCGTCTCCGGCCGCAGGTAGATGACCGCCGCCTCGTCCTCGACCGGCCCCATGAACGTCTTGAACATCAGGTTGAATCGCCGCGGGGCGGACAGCGGCCCCCCGTCCACTGGGCAACGCAAACCGAGCCGCTCGACGATCCCCGGATCCTGCAGCTCCGACGCGGACAACCCCTCGGCCCCCGGCAGCTCGTCGAGGCGGAACCGCCGGTGATCCGTCTGGCACTCGACGAGCGGGTCGCTGAACGAGCCGACGTGCCCGGACGTCACCCACACCTGGGGGTGCATGAGGATGCCGGCGTCAAGCCCGACGATGTCGTCGCGCTCCTGGACCATGGCACGCCACCACGCCCGCTTGACGTTGTTCTTGAGCTCGACGCCGAGCGGCCCGTAGTCCCACACGGCATTGATCCCGCCGTAGATCTCGGACGAGGGATAGATGAAGCCGCGCCGCTTCGAGAGCGACACGATCGTGTCGAGGTCGGCGACGGCCGGGGCGACGTCGTCCGGATCGACGGTGTGCGTGGTCACGGGAGGTCTCCGCTGATACGCGACCGTGGCATGGCCGCGCGGGATGGCTGGAGCCAGATGCTAGCAGAGGCCCTACGCGATGGGCGAAAGCCCGGCTGCGAGCAGCCGGACGGCGTTACCGCCCATGACCGCGCCGATGTCGTCATCGGACAGCCCCTCGGCCAGCAGCGCTTCGGTGAGCAACGGCATCCCGGTCGCATCGAACGGTGTCGGGACCGCGCCGTCGAAATCGGAGCCCAGCCCGACGTGGTCGACGCCGGCCAGCTCGATGGCGCTGACGATCGACCGGCAGATCGAGGCGACGTCGTCGCCACCGGACGCGACCGGCCAGAACCCGATGCCGACCAGTCCGCCGGTCGCGGCGATCCCGCGGACCTGGTCGTCGGGGAGGTTCCGGACTCCCGGGGCTGCCGCGCGCACGCCGGTGTGCGACGCGACGATCGGCCTCACGGCGATCGACAGGATGTCGTCGATCGTCGCCGACGACGCATGCGCGACGTCCATGATCACGCCGCTTGCTTCCATGCGCGACAGGAGATCGCGGCCGGCCGGCGTCAACCCGCCTTTGACCATGCCGTGCGCGGAACCGCCGTACGCGGTGTCGAAGAAATGAGCCGGCGACAGCATCCGGTACCCGGCGGCGACGAGGATATCGAGGTTCGCGATGTCGTCCTCGAGCACCTGCGCGCCCTCGATCGCCAGGAACGCCGCCGTGATCGCGGGGTCGATCGCCCGGCGAGCGAGGTAGGCCTCGAGGTCGCCACGCGTCTCGATCAGCGTCAGGGCGCCGGCGGATCCGGCGGCCATCGTTCGGAGCCGGGACGCGAGATAGACGGCCCGAGCCAGGGTGCTGCTCCAGGTCGCCCTGAGGCCACCGCTGGGCGAACGCGAGCAGCGTGACATCGTCGGTCCGATCGTCGTTGCGATCGAGGTTCGCCCGGCGCGGCACCTTCGTCGAGGCTGCCATCCCGACGATCGCGACGCCGCCTTCGACAAGACGCGGCACGTCGATGTGCCCGAACGTGGCGCGGCGGCGGAGGTCGCGGCCCCACAACAGAGAGTCGGCGTGCAGGTCGACGACGGTCAGCCTGCGGTGCACATCGAGAGCCCGGCCCGACGCGTGGTACGGACCGGGCTGGAGGACGCGGTTGCGGCGTCGTTCGATGAGTCCGGACGCGGCGCCACCGAGAGCGGCGGCGCCGGCCAGGAATGCGGCGGAGGACGCGACCGCCCCCGCTGTGATCGCGGCGGCGCGGGTCAGGCGCGCCACCGCTAGGCGGTCATCGTCGGTCGATGTCCTCCTTGACCTCGATCGCGGCAGGCCGGCGGCGAGCGCGGGTCGCGACCAGGCTGACGAACGAGCCAAGTCCGAGGAACAGCAGCACGAGTCCGGCACCGCCCGGTCCGCTCGTCGCGGACTGATCGATCGTGTCGGTCGGCGGCAGGGTGTTCACGGGACGCGTGCCCGTCGTCGGATCGACGCCACCGGCAGGCGGCTTCGGCGTCGGGGTGCGCGTGCCCTGCGTCGGCGCGACGCCGGCGCAGTCGATCACGAGCGCCGCGTTGCGCCCGATCAGGTCCATCGGCGTGTAGCCGTCGGCGCTGTCGTCGGCGACCAGGACGTGGGCGCGGATCGTGTAGCTACCCGGAGCGAGCGGCCCGGAAGCCTCCCACCCGTCGGCCAGGGTGCCGTCACCGTTGACCCACGCGAAGTCCGGGGGCGTGCCGTCGTTGCCATCGCTCGGGTCGGTCAGCTTGCCGCTGCCGTCGATCGTGATGTAGGCCTCGTCGGGTCGATCCTGACGCGCCTTCTCATCACCCTGGACGAGAACGAGGCCGTACAGGACTTCTGCGTCGCAGTCATATTTGGCGTAGAACTTGGCGCGAACCGGATGACCGTCCACGCCGTCGTTCATGTCACGCGAAGAAGTCGGCGCCGAGCGACCAATCGCCGGTGTTGCCGTCGACCGTCGCGGACCCGGCAGCCGGCGTGGGCGCAGCGGCCAGCATGGAGGCGGGCACGAACGCCGCCGTCAGAAGAAGGACACCGGCCGCCGCCGCGAGCGCGATCCGGGTCGCTGAACTATGTCGACGTTTCATGGTCGAAACCCCCGCATGAGGACCTCCTGAAGCTCCGGGGCATCGCCCGGGTCGTGAGCCGCTCAGCGGATTCCCCCTGAAATCGACTCGGATGAGACGCCCGCATCATGGCAGCGAGCGACCCCCCGGTCTAGTACGTATGCGCTATCAGGCGTCATATCTGCGTCAATTTCTACCGCCCCGGACCTAACGGATGCGACCTCGACCCCTCCCAACCCGTCACAACTTGTGGTGCATCCACGCACCGGATGGTCCTGGCCCGTTGGTCCTGGCTCGTCAGGTGGAAACGCCGGCGTGGTCCGTGCCGGCTGATGGGACGGCGCGGACCTCGTCCAGGAAGGCCAGCGAGCGCGCCTCCCGCTCCAGGACGTGGCGGACGAAGTCGCGGAGCGCGGTCTCGCTCTCGCGTTCCACCGCCGCCGTCAGGCGCAGACCAGCGAGAGCCTCGATATCGAGGCGCTGGTAGGCCTTGAGCAGCTTGAGCGCCTCGAGGCTGATGCCGGTCCGATCGTGCGGGGGGCCCGGACAGTTCTCGCACACGATCCCGCCGAGTGGCGGCACCCAGCGGAACCGCTCGTCGGATTCGAGCACCCGGTCGCATTCGACGCAGCGATCGACCTCGGGGCGGACGCCCAGCTCGTCGAGCAGATGCATCTCGAACCAGCGCGCCACACGGCCCGGTGCCATCCCCGCGTCGAGCAGCTCATAGGCACGGCGCAGGAGCGCGTAGAGCGGCTCGGCGGCGTGCCGTTCCTCGAGCGAGCGGTCGGCGAGCTCGGCCAGGTACCAGGCGGTCGCGGCACTCTCGAGGTCGTCGCGGAGCCTGAGCCACGCATGCCCGACGCTGACCTGGGTGACGACGTCGAACGTTCGTCCTCGCGCGAGCGCGACCGTCAGTTCCGCGAACGGCTCGAGGCTACCGCCCAGCCGTGAGGTGGGTCGCCGGATGCCCTTGGCGATCGCCTTGAGCTTGCCGCCGCCGGGGGTGATCAGAGTCAGGACGCGGTCCGCCTCACCGAGATCGAAGCGCGACAGGACGATAGCGTCCGTGGTGTAGCGACGGGGGACGGGCATCTCGCTCCGGACGGTAGCACCGCCGGCGCAGATACGGCCGTTCGGGCTATCCGATGGTGCCCGAAATTCCCATTCATCCGGATCGCCATCGGCTGCGTATCCAAATCAGGCGCCGGTACGGTCGCGTCCCCCGTACCGGCGCTCATCCGTGTCCGCCGAGTGCCACATCGCCCCAAATCAACAGGCTACTTCCGGCGGACATGTTTCGGTGTACACTGGTCGCGATGACGACCGCATCACCGAACCTCGACCTCGCCGACCTCATCGCCGACACCGAAGGCGAGATCGGCCGGCTCGTCCGCGATCGCGACCCATCGACCCACGGCCTGTACGAGATGGTCCGCTACCACCTGGCGCTCGACGGGAAGGGCGCCAACGGCGGCAAGCGGGTGCGGCCGCTCCTCGGCCTGCTGGCCTATGCCTCGATCGCCGGCGACCATAGCAAGGCACTCCCCGGCGCGGCAGCGGTGGAGCTCGGTCACAACTTCAGCCTCGTCCACGACGACATCGAGGACGGCGATACGGAGCGCCGCCATCGACCGACGTTGTGGTCGATCCACGGCATCCCGCAGGCGATCAACGCGGGCGACACGCTGTTCAGCCTGTCGCGGATCGCGCTCCATCGACTGACCGATCTCGGTTTCTCGGACGCCAAGGTCATCCGGCTGATGCGCCTGTTCGATGAGACGTGTCTCGCGCTATGCGAGGGGCAGTACATCGATATCGCCACGAGCGAATCGGACGAGGTCATGTCGGTCGACGCGTATTTCGACATGATCGGCCGCAAGACGGCGGCGCTCATCGCCGCCTCGATCGAGGCCGGCGCGCTGCTGGCGACCGACGACGAGGCCGTCATCAGCCGCTATCGAGCGTTCGGCTGGGCGCTCGGGATCGCGTTCCAGCTCAACGACGACTTGCTCGGGATCTGGGGCTCCGAACAGACGACCGGCAAGGAAGCGTCGGACGTCGCTCACAAGAAGAAGACGCTGCCGGTCATCTATGCGGTCGAACACGCCGGCCCGGAGGATCGGGCGCGGTTGCTCGAGCTGTACGCGACGAAGAAGCCATCGGACGAGGAACTCGACGAGATCGTGCGGATCCTGGAGCGGGTCGGCGCGCGCGACTACACCCGTGACACGGCGCGGCGGTATCGCGACGAGGCACTGGCCGAGCTGGATGCGGCAGGTGTGGTCCAGCCCGCGGCCCGAGCGACTCGAGGATGATCGTCGTCGGCCTGGTGCGTCCTCTTCTACGGGGAACCGCGCGGGTCGCCATCGCGCGCGTGAGAGTCGCGTTTCCGGGCTGAAGACTGGCCTTGGCCGGTCTCAGCGCGACCTTGCGCGTGACAGTCGCGCACCTGGTGCGAGTCGGCCGTCCCATCGCGGTTCGGCCCGAAACGTGCCTGTGAGTCGCGCCGACGTCGCTCCACGCCACCTTCGACGCCGCTCGCCTAGCGGTCGCTCGTCGTCCTCGGGTCCACCCTCCAGCCGCGAACGCACGACCAGCACCTTCGAGACGCGTCGTCCGTCAGTCGATTCGACCGTCAGCGTCAAGCCGTCGACCGCCACCTGATCGCCCGGCTTGGGTACGCCCCCGATGCGGTGGTAGATCAGGCCGCCGACCGTGTCGTACTCGTCCTCGTCCTCGAGCGGAACCTGCATCTCGAATATCTCGGCGAGGTCATCGACCGCTGCCCTGCCGTCGACGCGCGCCTCATCGTCGGTCAGGCGGACGATCATCGGCTCTTCCTCGTCGTATTCGTCCTGGATCTCGCCGACGATCTCCTCGATCAGGTCCTCGATGGTGACCAGCCCGGCCGTGCCGCCGTATTCGTCGAGCACGATCGCGATGTGCACCTTGCGCCGTTGCAGCTCGTGCAGCAGGTCATCGACGGTCATCGACTCCGGCACGAACACCGGTGTTCGCAGCAGCGAGCGCATCGGCGGCGGCTCGGGGGAGCCGGCCTTGAGGAACGGCAGCAGATCCTTGGCGTAGACGATGCCGATGATCTCGTCGATCGACATCTCGTAGACCGGGATGCGGCTGTGCCCTTCGGCGACGATCGTGTCGATCGCGTCGGATATCGTCGCGTCGACGGGGAGCGTCACCATCGCGATGCGCGGGACCATGACCTCGTGGACGCGCTGGTTGCCGAGCTCGATGACGGACTGGATCATCTGCTCTTCCTCGGCTTCCAGGATGCCCTGCTCGCCACCCTGCTCGATGATCAGCCGCAGCTCCTCGGAGCTGATGCGCTCGTCGGCCGGGACGTCGGCGCGGAACAGACGGCTGACATAGCGGGTGACGAGGGTCAACCCGCTGACGAGCGGCCCGAACACGGAGCCCAGGAACTCCATCAGCCGACTCGTTGCGATCGCCACGCGCTCGGCGTGAGCGAGGCCGATCTGCTTGGGCACGAGCTCGCCGAACACGATCGTGAACAGGGTCAGCAGGATCGTCACGACGACGAGAGCGATGCCCGAGGCGGCGTTGGCGATCGGCGCCGAACTGACGGAAGAATTCGGCGGCGCCATCGACCAGGCTGACCGCCGCGAACGCCGAGGCGAGGAAGCCGAGGAAGTTGATGCCGATCTGGATGACCGCGAGGAAGCGACCGGGGTTCGCCTTCAGGTGCTGCACGCGCACTGCGGCGCGGTTGCCCTCGTCGATGAGCTGTTGGATCCGACTGCGTCGGAGCGTCACGAGCGCGATCTCGGTCGCCGAGAAGATCCCGTTGAGAAGGACCAGGACGACGATCAGGCCGATCTCTGGAAGGGACTCGTTCACGTCGGGGCGTCACCGTCAGCGGGTTCAGACGGCTCGGCCGTGGCATCGGCGTCGGCCTTGGCATCGGCGTCGGCCGCGGCATCCGGCGGAGGTTTCGGGCGCGGTTCGCGGATGCGTGCCGGCACCCCGACTGCGAGCTTGCCCGGCGGGACGTCCTTCGTCACGACCGCCCCGGCGCCGGTCCGGGCGCCCTCACCGATCTCCCGCGGCGCGACGATCATCGTGTCGACCCCGATGAACGCGCCATCGCCGATCGTGGTCCGGGTCTTGCGCGTCCCGTCGTAATTGGCGGTCACCGTGCCCGCGCCGATATTGACGCCCTTGCCGATCTCGGCGTCACCGAGGTAGCTCATGTGGTGCTGCTTCGAGCCCGCGCCGAGGTGGGCGTTCTTGAGCTCGGCGTAGTTGCCGACCTCCGCACCCCTGCCCACGACGCTGCCGGGCCGGACGTGGCTGAACGGGCCGACCGACGCGTCGTCCTCGACCGTCGAGGACTCGACGATCGAGGCCCAGACCCGGGCATTGCGTCCGATGGTGGAGTCGACGATCTGGCTGCCGGCACCGATGACGGTCCCCTCCCCGACCGACGTCGCCCCGCGGAGGACCACGTTCGGCTCGATCGTGACGTCGCGCGCGAGCGTGACCTGCCAATCGAGATAGACAGTCGAGGGGTCGCGCATCGTCACCCCGTCGCGCATGTGCTGCTCGTTGCGGCGCACGCGCAGGTTCCACTCGGCGGCGGCGAGCTGCGACCGGTCGTTGATGCCATCGAAGCGCCCGTCGTCCTCGAACGCGACGGCGATGACGAGTCGCCCGTCTTCCCGGGCGAGCCGGACGAGATCGGTCAGGTAGAGCTCGCCGGTGGTCGACGACGGCTCGAGGGAGCCGATCCGGCGCCGGAGCCAGGCACTGTCGAAGACGTAGAGCCCGGCATTGACCTCGTTGTTGAAGAGCTCCTCTTCAGTCGCATCCTTGGCCTCGACGATCGACTCGACCGTGCCGAACTCGCTGCGGACGACCCGGCCGAGCCGGTCCGGGTCGGCGGCGAAGAAGGTCGCGAGAGCGATCGCCGCGTCGTCCTCCCGGCGCGCGTCAAGGATCGCCCGCAGGTCCTCGCCGGTCACCAGCGGGACGTCGCCGGACAGCACGAGGATCTCGGCCGCGTCGCCGGGGACCGCCGGGAGGGCGGCCCGCACCGCGTCGCCGCTGCCGCGCGGCTCAGGCTGGAGCGCGAAGTCGGCCCGATCGGCGAAGGGTTCGCGGATGGCGTCGACGGCCGGGGAGTAGACGACGATCGGGCGGGTCGTACCCACGCCCTCGGTCGCGCTGGCGGGCTCGGCCTCGCCGGCCGGCTCGGGCTCACCGGCAGCCTCCGCCCAGGCGTCGAGGACGTATGCCAGCATCGGGCGCCCGCACAGCGGGTGGAGCACCTTGGGCAGAGCCGACTTCATGCGCGTGCCGAGGCCCGCGGCCAGCACGACGGCGGTCGTCCGGCCGGTCGGAGCGCTCACGCTCGCGCCTGAGGGGTCGGGACTTGGGGGGTTCATGCGCGGCGCCGGGCGTGCGCGGGGCGGTGGTCGCCCACGCTGCATCCGAAGCCCGACGGGCGGAGGGGTAGGTTCATCAGTTGGTCCGCCGGATGGTATGGGCGCCTGCGTGGAGCGTCAAGCGAGGGGCTGCTCACGTGCCGGACGGAACATGGGGAGGTTCCAGGCGCCTTCGAAGGCGGTCCCACCGCGCGAGTGGAACATCCCGAGGTTCCGATCAGCGAAGGAGCGCGCCGGATCCGAGCGAAAAGGGCCGTTCATCCGCCATTTGGAAACTCACCATGTTCCAAATTGACGCTGGAAGGCGCGATCCGGGGGCAGCTGCCGTTGCTCGTTCGCCGCTTGGAACATGGGGATGTTCCAGACGCGAAGGAGGCGTCTCCGCTGGTCGGTAGGGAGCCCGCGACGGCGCTTGGGCAGCTCCGCTGGTCGGTAAGGAACCCGCGACTGGCGCTTGGGCGCCGCGGCCCCCCACGGTCGCTACGGGCGTCGCGCGATCGCCTCGATCTCCACCTTGAAGCCCTTCGGCAGGGCCGCGACCTCGACGGTCGTGCGCGCCGGCGGCGGATCCGGGAAGAAGCGGGCGTACACGCCGTTCATCGCCGCGAAGTCATCGATATCGGCGAGGAAGACCGTGGTCTTGACCACGTCCGCGAAACTCGCACCGGCCGCGTCGAGCACCGCCCCGAGGTTCTTGAGCGTGCGCTCGGTCTCCTCTTCGACCGTGCCCTGCTGGACGTCCTGCGTCACAGGGTCGATGGCGCCCTGGCCGGCGCAGAAGACGAGATCGCCGACCACGATGGCCTGGCTGTACGGCCCGACGGCCGCGGGCGCGTTCGTCGTCGAGATGGCCTCACGCGTCATGTCGCCTCTCCCTCGTGTCCCGTGCGGATGGTGGTCGCGATGATCGATGGCGGACCGTCGCCGATCGACGGGATCGTCCCGTCATCGACGGCTGCAGCGACGACCGCCGCGGCCGCTTCGGCCTCGCCGAGCGAAGGATAGAGCGTCCACAGCGTCGGCCCCGACCCGGACATGCCGATCGGCTGACCCAGGACCCGCGTGAGTGCGCGTCGGACGCCGACGAGCTCCGGGACCACCAGGATGGCGGCCGCGAGCAGGTCGTTGGCCGACGCGAGCACACCCGCCCGCGCGATGAGATCGGTCGTGGACAACCCGTTGCCCAGCTCCTGGGCGAGGTGCGCGGACGTCATCCGGACCGAGCCGTCGCCGGTGCCGCGCGCGCCGTCGAACACGGCGAAGACGTCCGGTGTCCGGACCGTGACGCGGGGCGTGACGAGGAGAACGCCCGGGTGGCCGTGCACGCCGGTGAGCGGTGTCACCCGCTCGCCACGGCCTTCGACCAGGGCCGGCCCGCCCACCAGGAAGAACGGCACGTCCGAGCCGACCGCCGCGGCGGCCGCGAGACGCCGGGCCGGGTCGAGATCATCGACCCCCCACGCCTCCAGGGCGCCATCGAAGGCGGCTGCTGCATCGGACGAACCGCCGCCCAGCCCGGCCCCGACCGGGATCCGCTTCTCGAGACGGGCCGCGAGCGACGGCGTCGGCGGACGCCCTGGCCCGGCCCCGATCGCGTCGCGTCCCGCGGCGATCGCCCGGAGCACGAGGTTGTCGTCGGCCGGCCCGGCGTCGAGGCCGCTGACGTGGAGCGTGTCGGAGCGTCCGCCGGGGCCTGACGGCGCGAGGGTCAGCACGTCGTGCAGGGCGAGCGGCACGAACACCGAATGGAGGTCGTGGAAGCCGTCCGGGCGTCGCCCGACCACCGCGAGCGTGAGGTTGAGCTTTGCCGGCGCGAGCCGGACGACCGGCGTCAGGTGGGCAGAATCCGGTGCAGCCGGGCTCACTCCCGACGGCCTCGTCGATCCTGGCCGATCGGCCCGAGAGCCTCGCGCAGCACGAGCCACTCGCCGACCGCCAGCGTCTGCGGGCGTCGATCCGGCGCGATGTCGGCTGTCTCCAGGGCCGCCGCCACGCGCCCCGCGTCGACGGGGAGCTGCCGCGCGAGCACGTTGTGGATCATCTTGCGCCGCTCACGGAATGCCGCCTGGACGAGCCGCCACAGCTGGTCCTCGTCGTCCGGCCCGAGGCGGTCGTCGGCGTCATACGGCTCGACCACGATGACCGCCGACTCGACGGCCGGCTCCGGCTCGAACGCCTCGGGCGGCACGCTGAACGCGATCCGGACCCGCGCGTGGTACTGCACGAACACCGACAGGTAGCTCATCTTCCCGGCCGGGGCGGCGATCCGCTCCGCGACCTCGCGCTGGACCATCAGGACGAGCCGGCGCGGCCGCGGCGCCTCCCCGAGCAAGGCGTGAAGGATCGGCGACGTGATGTGGTACGGCAGGTTCGCGACGACGTCGTACGGCTCTGGGATGAGCCGGACGAGGTCCTGATCGAGGGCATCGCCTTCGACGAGAGCGAGCTGGCCGGTCTCGAGCGCAGGTGCAAACCGTTCGCGCAGGAAGGCGGCGAGGCCGCTGTCGAGCTCGACCGCCGTCACCGCTGCGCCCGCGTCGAGCAGGCCGCCGGTCAGCAGCCCGAGCCCGGGACCGATCTCCAGGACGCGGGCGCCCGGTCGCGGGTCGGCCTCGTCGAGGATCGCGGAGAGCACCTCGGGGTCGGCCAGGAAGTTCTGCGACAGCGCATGCCGGGCGCGAAGGCCGGCGGCCCGCAGCGTGGTGCGGACCTGGGCCGCATCGATCGCGGCGGACCGGCTCACGGTCGGGGACTCGCGGGGAACCGGCTCACGAGCCGTGGGCTCACCTCTTTGCCAGCGGCAACGACGGACGGGCGTCGAGGTCGAGACCGGCGCGCTCCCCCGCCTCGAAGCGACGCGCCCCGGCGGCCCCGATCATCGCCCCGTTGTCGGTACACAGACCGGGGCGCGGGACGATCAGCGGCAGATCGAGCTCACCCGCCTCCGCGGCCAATCGTTCCCGCAGGCAGCTGTTCGCGGCGACGCCCCCGCCGAGGACGATCGAGCGTGCCCCGATCTCGCGCGCCGCCCGAGCCGCCTTCGTGGCCAGCACGTCGACCACGGCATCCTGGAAGCCCCACGCCAGCTCGGCCGTCGTGGCCGCCGACAATGCCGTGGCGGTGTCGTCCGGTGGCAAGCCTTCGGCCACCCGAGCGTCGGCCACGATGCGCCGTGCTGCGGTCTTCAGGCCGGAGAAGCTGAAGTCGTACGAGTCGCCCATCCACGCCCGTGGGAACCGGATATCCCGCCGCACCGCGTCCTCGGCTGCGCGCTGGATCGCCGGACCACCCGGGTACCCCAGGCCGAGCAGCCGTCCGACCTTGTCGAACGCCTCGCCCGCGGCGTCGTCCACGGTCGTGCCGAGCAGCCGGTAGGTCAGGTGATCGGTCATCTCCGCGAGGAACGTGTGACCGCCCGACACGACGAGCGCGATGAGCGGGAAGACCGGCTCCGGCTTCGAGGCGGCGTCCTCGCCAGGATCGACGAGCCACGCCGCGTAGACGTGCCCCTCGAGGTGGTTGACCCCGATCAATGGCGTGTCGTGGACCCACGAGAGCGCCTTGGCGAAGTTGATCCCGACCAGGAGGGACCCCGCCAACCCGGGCCCGTACGTCACCGCGATCCCGTCGATGTCGCGCCAGTCGACGCCGGCGGCCGCCCATGCCTCGTCGAGCGTCGGGACGATCCAACGGAGGTGCGCGCGGGCTGCCAGCTCGGGCACGATCCCGCCGGTCGGTGCGTGGAGCGCGACCTGCGACGCAACGACGTTGCTGAGGATCTGTCGACCATCCTCGACGAGCGCGATGCCCGTCTCATCGCACGACGATTCGATCGCCAGCAGGAGCGGCCCGCTCACCCGCCGTGGTCCACGTGGGGATCGGCCGGCGGCTCCGTCTCCGTCGGCGCCTCGGACTCGGTCGCGGCTGCCGGCTCCGTCGGCGCCGGCGATGCGTCGAGCTCGGTGCGCAGCCGCTCGATCCGCGCGCGCATGGCCGCGTCGTCGAGCGGCGACGTCGTCATGATCAGGGCGTCTTCGTGGTCGTCGGTGTAGTAGTGCGGCCGCAGGCCGACCGGCCGGAACCCGTACTTCTCGTAGAGCTTGCGAGCGGCCAGGTTCGACAGTCGGACCTCGAGCGTCGCCTCGTGCGCTCCGCGATCGATGGCGAGGTCCAGGAAGCCCAGCAGCAGCCGCTCCCCGATGCGCTGCCGACGCCACGCCGGGTGGACCGCAAACGTCGTGATGTGCGCCTCGTCGACCATCAGCCACATGCCGCCGTATGCCGCGACCGCGTCACCCGCCCGGGCGACCAGATAATGGGCGAGGCGGTTCGACTCGAGCTCGTTGCGGTAGGCGTGCGGCGGCCACGGCGTGACGAAGCTCGCGAGCTCGATCTCGTGGACGGCCGTCAGGTCCTCGAGCCGCATCGGCTCGACGACGATCCTTACCGGTGGTCGCGCGACCATGCGATCGATCCATCTGCGGCGCGGACCCCGCGCGGCAACGTGACGTAATCGGGCACGAGTGTCTCGAGCTCGCTCGGCCCAGCTGCCCGCAGCCGATCGGCGCCGAGCCTGATGAGCTCGTGTCCGAGCCTGGCACGCGCGTGCTCGCCCAGTTCCAGGGCGTCGGTCGGCGCACGGCCCTCGAGATCGAGCGCGACCAACGTCTCCGACGCATCGAGCACAGGCTCGGCCCCTGCAGGCAGCGGCTCCGCTGGGCGACGGGGGCGCACGATCAATCGGTCGGACGGCCCGGCAGGGAGCAGGAGCACGGCCTTCTGGACGCCCGATGCGGCGAGCAGCGCCTCGGCGGTCGAGACGCCCACGATGGGGATGCCCAGCCCATGCGCCAGTCCCTTGGCGGTGGCGATGCCCACCCGCAGCCCGGTGAACGCGCCCGGCCCCGTTCCGACGACGATGCCGGCAAGGCGCGATCGTCGGATGTTCTGTTCGCCGAGGAAGCGCGCGATCGAGGGCAGCAGCGTCTCGCCATGGCGGTGGCCGGCGGGCCACGTCGAGATCCCGTCGGCGACGCCCGCCGGCGAGCCCGTTGCGATCACGATGCGGGTCGTCGCGGTGTCGATGGCGAGGATGGCCGGCCGGCGGCCATCGTGGCTCACCGGACGGCCTCCAGGTAGCGTCGGTAGCGATCCGACCACGCGACGAGGGTGATCGTGCGCGGCTCGTCCCCCGTCCCGTCGATCCGGACGTCGAGCCGATCGAGCGGCAGTGCGTCACCGAGCCGCTCCGGCCACTCCACGAGCGTGACGCCGGTCGCCTGGCGCTCGTCGATGAGCCCGCCCGCGAGCGCGTCCTCGGCGCTGGCCAGCCGGTACGGGTCGATATGGAAGAGCGGCAGTCGTCCCTCGTACTCGGCCATCAGGATGAAGCTGGGCGAGGTGATGGTCTCGGTGACGCCGAGTGCCGCACCGAATGCCTTGGCCAGGTGTGTCTTCCCCGCACCGAGGTCCCCCCACAGGCAAACGAGATCGCCCGCCTCGGCGACGGCTCCCAGTGCGCGGCCGAGAGCGCTCGTCGCGGCCGGGTCGGAGCAGACCACGACGCGCTGGTCGGCGGTTGGGACGGTCATCGCGGTCATCCGAACCGTTCGACGTCGCCGAGCGGCACCGCGACCGTCGAACCGTCTTCGAAGCGGACGGTCCCGGCCTCGAGGTGGACGCCGCCGGCGAACCGCCGCGGCCCGACGAGGCCGGTCCAGGTACCTTCGCGACCGGACAGCTGCCCGGCGCGCACCCGCACGTGGTCGGGTCGCGGGACCGGCATCTCGACCTCCGGCAGATCGAAGATCAGCATCGGCGGGTCCGCGACGATCGCGACATCCTGTCCCTCGAGCGCGTCGAGCACGTCCATGACCGGCCCCGCCAACGGTCGCCGGACGGCACCCTCGAGGACGAGGACCGCGAACGGTGGAAGGCGGTGGAGCGCGGCCTTCTGTCGATCCTCCGACGCGAGGAAATCGCGCCGCTCCTTGCTCGCGAGCCCAGCCACGATGATCCCGCGCACGCCCATCGCCCGCGCACGCGTGAGCGTCTCTGCGTCGATCCGCGACCCGACCACGAGGATCTTTCCGGCCAGTCCGACGTTGACGGAGGCGCTGCGCAGCTCACCCTCCACCCATGAGGCGACGTGGAGCCGCCCCCTGGTCGGCCCACCGAGCGCGACGATGGCGCGCAGCGCCTGCCCCGTCGCCTTCACGACGATCGCTGTCCCCGGGTGAACCTCCCGGACGATCCCTGCGATCGGGCTGTCGATCGGCTCGCTGACGTCGCCGCCGGCGACGCGCCAGCGGCCGCGCCAGTCGAACAGCAATTCGCCGTCGGCGATGTGGCCGCCCGGCTCCGGTGCCGACGACTCCGGGACGACGACATCCAGCAGGCGCGGGTCGCGCACGCGTTCGATGATCGGGGCCCCCGGCACGACGGACTCTCCGACGGCGACCAGCGCGCGGTCACCCGGTGCCAGTGGGAAGGTGACGTCGACCGGACCCTCGACCAGGCGCCGGAGCCGGACGAGACCGAGGTCGGCGGCCGGTTCGCCCGTTCCGACGGCTTCATCCATCGAGGGCGGTGGAGCATCCGCCGGCACGTGGCCGTTGTGGTCGTCGTTGTGGTCGTCGTCTGCATGTCGGTCACGATTCGGACCCGGCCCACAGCGACGATTGCCAGGCGGCAAGGAGGTCGCGCCGTCGATCGGCGCGATCCGGGAGGCGGAGTGGCACGTCGCGCAGATCGACGACGAGGCCACCGAGCCCGCCGGCGACATCGATCGCGAAATGGCGACCGCGGCCACCGAGCCGGACCCGGTCGCGGAACATGAACTCGGCGACCGCCGTGGCGCCGGGCGGCAGGTCGACCAGCTCCAGGCCGCCGGGCATGAGCTCGAGCTCATTCGTGCCGTCCGACGCGTGGACGACGACGTTCCCCGCCGATCTGCCCGCCCGCAACCCGGCCGGCGTCACGACGCTCCCCAGCGGGGCCAGCAGGTCGTCGACGAGGTCCGAGAACAGCACGCGTCGCTCGCCGGCGTCGGGGATCGCTCCGAGCGCACCGAGGAGCCGGGCGTGGTCGAGCGCATACTGGCTGGCCCCGGGACGCCGAAGCACATCGATGTGGGCGAGCGAGACCGCCGGCGCCGGCACGGATGTCCAGACCCCGCTCGCGACGACGATGAGATCGGGCACGGGGCCGTCGTCGAACCGGGTCGTCGCGGCACCGAGCCTGACCAGAGCCGCCCGCGCCGCCGCCATCCGGAGCGCGGAGCCCTCGCCGGCCGCGTCGGACCAGGGTGCGATCCGGAGCTCGCGCATACGGTCGCGGACCCGGTGACGATCGGCCGGCACGGTGGTCCACATGAGAACGCCATCGACGACGGAATCGTCGGGGTCGTCCGGCGCGACCGCGGCGGACGGCACGACCGCGAGCCGGACCGAGGAGGGTCGACCGCCCGCAGCGGGGATCGCGACCGCTCGCGCACCGGCGTCGTGGCCCAGCACGATGGCCTCGACGCGACGGTCGAGCACGTCGGCGAGGGCGCGCGTGCCCGCCCCAAGCGCCCGTCGCGGGTCGTCCGCCGGCAGGGCCAGCTCGAGCAGGAGGTTGGCGAGCGGATCCTCGGCGTCGGGGTCGCTGCCGGCGCTTGCCTTGGCCGCCGCAGGCGCGAGCATGACCTCGCCCGGTCGGGCGCCGACGTCTCCGAAGACATCGAGACCCTCCGACATCGACCCCGACAGGATGATCGGGATCTCCGGGCGCCGGATCGCGACCGCCGCCACGAGCGTCGCGAGCTCGCGGATGGCCCCGCGTTCGTCTGCCCGCGGCGGGTCACCGGCGCCCACCACGATCGCGGCGATGCCGCGGTCGAGCAGGAGGCGCGACATCGCCAG
This sequence comes from uncultured Chloroflexia bacterium, assembly GCA_963780425.1. GTDB lineage: Bacteria > Chloroflexota > Limnocylindria > Limnocylindrales > CSP1-4 > SPCO01. The sequence continues at coordinate 70,297 of CAWABZ010000007.1, forward strand.
CGGGTCCGTGGTCTCGGCACTCGCGCCGGTCGTGCGCCAGCCGCTCCGACCCGCGGTCGCGACCAGCCCCGTGAGCGTCCGCTCCGAGCCGGCGACGACGGCGATGCGGCGGGGTCGCCGGCTGCGAACTTCGAGCCTCGGCAGCTGGTCGCGGTGGAGCCCGGCGATGCCGATCGCGTCGGCGAGCCCGGGGTCGGCCGCGCGAGTCCGTTCCAGGAGAAGATCGACCGCCGGATCGAGGTCGCCGCCGGTCGGGATCGACAGGCTGCCGATCAGGCGCCATGCCCCGCCGGCACGGCCGATGAGCGCGACCGAGACCGTGGCGGAACCATGGTCGATCGTGAGGAATGCGTGCGGCTGCGTCGTCACCGTCAGATGCTACCCGGAGTCGGCCGGACCGGCCGACCGTCGATCAGCCGTCGTGCGCGATCAACCGTCCCAGACGAGCTCGTCGTCGAGCTCCTCGAGCCGCGCGATCAGCAACTCGATCCCGGTGTCGTCGGCGAGGATCTCGGTCGCCGAGGCGAGGTCGCCACCGAACACGCCGCGCAGGACCGGGTCGAAGAACAGCATCGCGTTGGCCCCGAGCGCGCGATACGGTCGGCTCGCCTCGAGGAAATGGACGGCGGACGACGTGAGTCCGCGCAGCTGGATCTCCCGCGCGACCTGCTCGACCAGGTCGTTGCGTTGTTCCTCGGTCGGCTCGAGCGGGAAGCTCACCTGACCGCGCCGGCCTGACCGGCCGCCGGCTCAAGCCCGGCGATGGCGGCCTGGAACGCCTGGTAGGCCACGGCACCGCGGAGCGCGAAGGTCACGTGCTCGATCGCGGGCGACCGCTCCAGCTCATCGCGGACGGTCTCGACCGTGATCCGCGCAGCATCCTCGAGCGGGAAGCCACCGACCCCGGTGCCGAGTGCCGGGAACGCCACGCTGGTCGCGCCGATCTCTCGTGCGCGCGCCATGGCGCTGCGGACCGCCGCCTCGATCACCGGCCCGCTCGTCCGTCGATCACGGTCGAGCGACACGGCGTGGATGACGGCGCGTGCCGCGAGGTTGCCGCTGTCGGTCACGACGGACTCGCCGAGGGCCACCGGCGCCTGGCGGACCGCGGCGAATTCGATCTCGTCACCGCCGGCTCGCTTGATCGCGCCGGACACGCCTGTCGACATCCACAGGGACAGATTGGCGGGGTTGACGATCGCGTCGACCTCGAGGTCGCAGATGTCGCCGTTCCACAGCTCGATGCGTGCCAACTACCCTCTCCACCCGCTCAACGTCCGCAGGCTCTTCACTTCGGCTGCGGCATGGTACACCCGGGCAAGACGGCCGGACATCGCCGTCACGACCTCCCAGGTGTTGGTGGTGCGCAGCCGCGCCAGGTCCTCCGCCGTGATCCGTTCGGAGCCCTGCGCGCCGAGCAGGACGAACTCGTCATGGGGCCCGACCGGCGGTCCGGGGACGTCCGTCACGTCGACCATCAGCGCGTCCATCGTGACGTTACCGACGACGGGCACGCGCAGCCCGCGGACGAGCACCTCGGCCCAATTCGCGTTCGCCCGGGCGTACCCGTCCCCATAGCCGAGGGGCAACGTGGCAATGCGACTGGCACGGCTCGTCGTGAACGTGGGGCCGTAGCTCACACCATGCCCCGCGGGGAGGTCGGCGACGCGCACCGGCCGCGCGTGCAGCGACATGACCGGTCGGAACCCGTCCCGGCCCGGGTCGCGCAGGTCGCGGCCCTCCAACTCGTCGGGCACGATCCCGTATGTCGACAGGCCGGGCCGCACGCCACCGTAGGCGGCCACGCCGGTCAGCATCCCGCCGCTCGCGGCGACGTGCCGTGACGGCGCGGCGTGGCCGGCCGCACCCAGCGCGTCCGAGGCAGCATCGAACCGCTCCAGCTGGCGGGCCGTGATCGCCGCATCGTCGCTCGCCTGGAGGTGCGTCCAGACGCCGACGAGCGATGCGACCTTCGAGGCCGCGATCCGCTCCGCCATCCCGACGACGTCGGTCGGGCCGGCGCCACCGCGCCCGAGCCCGGTCTCGACTTCGATCTCGACGAAGAGGCGACCCGTGGCGGTCGAGCCGGTCGAGCCGTCGCTCTCCGCAGCCGCAGCCAGGAGCTCGTCGAGCGCCCCGCGATCGCCAGCCGCGACCGTGATCCCGTGGCGGATCGCCTCGGGGACGAGGGCGGGCGGGATCGCGTAGAGGACACGGACCGGGACTTCGATCCCGGCATCGCGAAGTTCGACCGCCTCGTCCATCGTGGCGACGCATAGCCCGTCGGCGCCGGCGGCCGCGAGCGCGTGCGCGATCGGGACCGCGCCATGACCGTAGGCGTCGGCCTTGACCACCGGGTAGACCGGCGCCCCGCCGGCGAGCCGCCGGAGAGCCGCGAGGTTGCCGACGAGGGCGTCGAGGTCGAGCTCGAGCCACGCCAACCGGGGAAGCGGCGGCAGCCCCGCGCGTGCGAGACGGGTCTCGATCGCCGGCTCAGCGGCAGCCGTCACGAGGCTGGACGTTGGCAGGTGGTCGCGGTCACGCGGGAGTCGCGTCGGGTTCCTCGGCGGGTCGCGCCGGCTCCCCGACCCGGAACCCGAGTCGCTTGCTGCTTGTGCGTCGCTCCGCGAGGGCTGACAAGGCGGCGACGGGCGATCGCCAGGCCGTCGGGCAAGTCGGAGGCGAGCAGGCCGGCGTCACCGTACCGCTCGCGGGCGCCCTCGCCGGCGATCCCGTGGAGGTACACGCCGAGCCGCGCGGCAGCGAACGGGGTCAGGCCCTGGGCCAGGAGCGATCCGATCGTCCCGGCGAGCACGTCGCCGGTGCCTCCGGTGGCGAGGGCCGGGTTCTCGAAGGGCGCGACGACGACCTCGCCATCCGGCGCGGCGATGACGGTCCGGGCGCCCTTGAGCACGACGACCTGGTGCCAGGTCGTGGCCGCGTCCTTGGCCGCCGCAACCCGCGCGGCGTCGTCGTCGATCAGGTCGCCGTCGGCGTCCGTTTCCACGCCGCTGCCCGCCCGCAGCCGCTTGAACTCGCCGGCGTGCGGGGTGAGGACGGCGGACCGCCGGTCGCCCTCCCACCAGGCGTCCATCGAGGCCAGCGACCGAAGGGCCTCGGCGTCGAGGACGAGCGGCGGCCGTTCCTCGCCGCCGGCGTCGATCAGCTGGCGGACGAGCTCGGCGGTGGCGAGGCCGGGCCGGAGTCCCGGTCCGACCACCAGCGCGTCGTGCTCGTGGTCGAAGATGCGCGCGAGTGCCGGCTCCGGGTCGAGCTCCTCGACATCGTCCTCCGGCAGCGCCATCGTCGTGGCCTCGATGACCTTCGCCGCGAAAAGCGGTTGGAGCGTCTCGGGCACGGCCAGGGTGACGAGCCCGACTCCCGCCCGACCGGCGGCGCGACAGACCAGCAGGGCGGCGCCGGCGTAGTCGAGCGACCCGGCGATGACCAGTAGCTTTCCGAACGAACCCTTGTGCCCGCGCGCCGGCCGCGGCGGCAGGAGCGCCATGGCCGCGTCCTCGTCGAGCTTCGGCACGCCGTCCGGCCAGGGGCGTTCATCGGACCCACCCGCCGATGCCGAGTTCGTTTCATCCGCCCGGCGGCCGAAGCCGAGCGCCCGCCGCTCAGGCACGGGGCGGCTGCCCGGCATTCGGAGCGTCCGAGGCGAGGGCGGCGGCCCCGTTCGCCTCTGCCTGGACTCGCAGCCGCTCGATGCGGGCGAGGATGCGGCGCTCGCGATCGTCGAGCCGATCCTCGATGTCCGGCGGGAAGAGGTACCTGCCGCCCGCCGTGCGGACGCCGAACGCCATCGCCACCGCATAGTCGGACTCGTGCGTGATGGAGACCGCGATGCGGCCCATGCCGAGCTGCTCGGCACGCGCCGCGGCACGGCCGTGGAGGCGCACGCTGGGCTGGCCGGTCGGCAGCCGCTCGATCTCGATATCGCGCCAGCCGATGCCCCGCACGCCGAGCCCGAGCACCTTCGAGACCGCCTCCTTGGCCGCCCAGCGACCGGCCATCGTCTCCGGCCGGCCCCTCACGTAGCGCTGTTCGGCCGGCGTCAGGACCCGGTTCGTGAAGCGATCGCCGAAGCGTTCGAGCGACGCGCGGATGCGCTCGACGCGGATGATGTCGATGCCGAGCTCCGTGGTCGCGTGTGCGGCATCCAGCCCGTCGGGCAGCCGCGTGGCGGTTTCGCCCGGCTCCGCCATCTATTCGACCGTGACCGACTTCGCCAGGTTGCGCGGTTGGTCGACGTCCGTGCCACGCGCGATGGCGACGTGGTAGGCGAACAGCTGGAGCGGGATGATCGCGAGGACCGGGCTGAGCGCCTCGTGGGTGTCGGGCACCCAGCAGATGTCGTCGGCGAAGCGCTCGATCTGAGGGTCGCCCTCTGTGGCGACGGCGATCACCCGAGCGTCACGCGCCCGACCCTCCATCACGTTCGAGACGAGCTTGTCGTAGACGGACGACCGCGTCGCGACGGCCACGAGCGGGCATTCCGCGTCGAGCAGCGAGATCGGCCCGTGCTTCATCTCACCGGCAGCGTAGCCCTCGGCATGGACGTAGCTGACCTCCTTGAGCTTGAGGGCACCCTCGAGCGCGGTCGGATACGTATAGCCGCGGCCGACGAACATGAAGCCGCGCGAATTGACGTACCTGCGAGCGAGGTCCGCCACGCCGGAGGCGTTTTCGAGCGCCTTCGCGGCGGCCGCAGGCAGTGCGTGGAGCGCGGCGCCGAGCTCCTGCTCCTGCTCGAGCCCGAGCGCGCCACGTGACTTCGCGATCGCCGCGGCCAGGATGACGAGGGTCGTGACCTGGGCCACGAACGTCTTCGAGGCGGCGACCGCGATCTCCGGACCTGCCTGCAGGAACAGGACGCGGTGGGCTTCGCGTGTGATCGCGCTGCCGACCGTGTTCGTGACGGCGATGATCGGCGCGCCACGTTCGCGGGCGAGGCGGGTCGGCGCGATGGTGTCGGCCGTCTCGCCTGACTGCGTCACGGCGATGACCAGCGTCCGGCCGTCGATCGGCGGGGGGCTGTAGCGGAACTCCGAACCGACCGTGGCCCGGGCCGGGATGCCGATCCAGTCCTGGATCGCGGCCGCGCCGACGAGCGCGGCGTAATACGCCGTCCCGCAGGCGATCAGCTCGACCCGATCGATCTGGGCGAGCGTGTCCCCGAAGCCTTCGAGCTCCTCGAGCCAGATGTGGTCCTCGCGCGTGACGCGACCCGCGATGGCCTGGCGGAGCGACTCGGGCTGCTCGTGGATCTCCTTGAGCATGAAATGCTCGTAGCCGCCCTTCTCGGCGGCCTCGGTCGTCCAGTCGATGGTCGTGATCGATCGCTCCTGGGGGGTGCCGTCGAGGTCGGTGATCGTCACGCCGCTCGGGCGCAGGTCGGCGACGTCGCCGTCCTCGAGGAACTGGACCTGGTCGGTGTGAGCGAGGATGGCCGCGACGTCACTGGCGAGGAACGACTCGCCGTCGGCAAGACCGACGACGAGCGGCACGTCCTTGCGGGCGCCGATGAGGCGGTCCCCTTCGCCGCGGTGCATGACCGCGATGGCGTATGCGCCCTCGACCTGGCGGAGCGTCGCGCGGACGGCCTCGGCGAGATCGCCCTGGTAGGCCTCCTCGACGAGGTGCGCCAGCGCCTCGGTGTCGGTCTCGGAGGTCAAGCGATGGCCGCGTGCCTCGAGCCCGTCGCGGAGCTCGCGGAAGTTCTCGATGATCCCGTTGTGGATGACCGTGATGTCACCCGTGCAGTCCTGGTGCGGATGGGCGTTCAGGTCGTTCGGACGGCCGTGCGTCGCCCAGCGCGTGTGCGCCAGGCCGATGGCCGCGTGGGGCGTCCGATCGGCGATCGCCGCACGCAGGTTGGCGAGCTTGCCGGCCTTCTTCTCGACGAACAGGTCCCCACCGTCGTCGACGAGCGCGATACCCGCCGAGTCGTATCCGCGGTACTCGAGGCGGGCCAACCCCTCGATGAGGATGGGACCCGCCTCCCGGGGTCCCGTATAGCCCACGATGCCGCACATCAGCGTTGATCTCCGTTCAGTCTGCATCGCAGGGGTCCGAATCCTCGGGCGGATGGCTCGCAGGAGCGTCGCCTCCGCCCTCGGAGAGGCCTTGCCGTCAGGCGACGCTAGTTTAGACGCTCCTCCGCGAGGGTCGCGAGCGTGTCGGCCAGCTCCGTCACGAGCGCCTCGTCGGGTCCTTCGACCATCACCCGCAGCGCGGGCTCGGTCCCGGACGGACGGACGAGCACCCGGCCGGCGCTGCCGAGCCGTGCGCTGGCGGCGGCGATGGCGCGCCGGAGGGTGGGATCACCCTCCCACTGATCCTTGTGACGGGCCTTGACGGCCCGCTGTTGCTGCGGCAACAGCGGGATGGCCTCGGCCAGCTCCGCGAGCGGCTGGCGCCGGCGCGTCATGACGCGCAGGACCTCGAGCGCCGTGACGATCCCGTCACCCGATGTGGTGTGCTCGAGAACGATGACGTGCCCTGACTTCTCGCCGCCGAGCATCGCGCCCGCCACCTGCATCCCCTCGAGGATGTACTTGTCCCCGACCGGCGTCCGGACGACCTCGCCGCCGGCAGCCTCGACCGCAGCTTGTAGCCCGCCGTTGGACAGGATGGAGACCACCAGGCCGCCGGGTAGCGCATCGCGCTCGAGCCGCTCGAGGGCGAGGATGCCAAGGACCTGGTCACCATCGACGATACGACCCTGCTCATCGACCGCGATCAGGCGGTCGGCATCACCGTCCAGCGCGAAGCCGACGTCGGCCCCGCGCTCCTTGACGGCCAGCGCAAGGGAACCCGGCGAGGTGGCGCCCGACTCGACGTTGATGTTGACCCCGTCCGGCTCGACGTGGATCGCCTCGACCCGGGCGCCGGTCGCGGACAGGATCTCGAGACCCGCGGCTCCGCCGGACCCGTTCGCTCCATCGAGCACGATGTGCAGCCCACTCGCGTCGATCGAGCCGGCGAGACCGCGCCGGTGCTCGAGATAGCGCCCGATCGAATCGGTCGCGTCGATCCGGCGGCCGAGCGTCGCGTTCCCGACACCGGGGAGCTCCCCTTCTCGCCAGATCAGGGCCTCGAGCTCGTCCTCGATGGCATCGTCGAGCTTCAATCCGTTGGCGTCGAGGACCTTGAGGCCGTTGTCGTCGGCCGGGTTGTGCGAGGCCGAGACCATGATCCCGGCCCTGTACTCCCCGGACCCCGTGAGGTAGGCGAGCGCAGGCGTCGGCACGACGCCGACGACATGGACATCGATACCGAGGCTGGTCGCGCCGGCGACGATGGCGGCCACGAACATGTCGCCCGATCGGCGCGTGTCCTGTCCGACGACGATCGCGGCACCGGGCTCCGCCAGACGCTTGGCGGTCGCCCGCCCCAGCCCGTACGCCACGGTCGGCTTCAGGTCGACGTTGGCGACACCGCGGATGCCATCGGTCCCGAAGAGGCGTCCCACGCTCAGGAGGGCGCGGGTGTCGAGCGGGCAGTGACCGTCACCTGGACCTGCGGCGGACTGGCCGCGACGAGGGTGACGCCTGCTGGTAGCGCGGCCGTGACGGTGACGTTGCTCGTCCCTGGGCCGAGCGTGGACACATCGAGGTCCACCGCCAGCGTGCTGCCGATGAGCCGATCCAGTTCGGCGGTGCTGCCGCCGACCGTGATGAGGACGCGATCGACCGCCACCTTGTACGACATGTCCGGCCGGACACCGATCGTCCGGACACCGACCTCGAACGAGCGCGTACCGGTAACGGCGCGGACGCCGATCGTCACGCTCACCTCCTGGGCGCCGGTCGCGACGACCCCGGTCGGCAACGCGAGCCCGACCTCCAAGGTGCGCGAGGTCGAGAACCCGGTGACCGGGATCGGCTGCGTGTCGACGCTGGTCATCGCCTCCAGGTCGTCGAGGTCGCCCAGGACGGTGACGAATAGCGGCGAGACAGTCGCCGCGCTGAGCTCGAAACCGGCAGCCGGCGAGCCGGTGATCTGTGGGCTGACGGGGAGGGTGCGCGTCTGTCGATCGGAGAAGATCGGGATCGTCACGCGGGCGGTCGCGGGATCGAGCTGTACTTGAGCCACCGCATCGCCGACGCTGTCGATCGGCACGAGCTCGACATCCTGATCGACGTCGATGCCCGACGGCTGCACGATCACGTCCGCCCGGGCCGCGACGACGCGATCGAGCACAGACCTCGGTCCGACGACATCGACCTCCGTCGGTTGGACTGTCACCGCGCCCACCGTGAGGGTAGACGGGACGTCACCCCGCTCGACCTGGACCGGAACGGTCTTACGGGCGACGACATCGAGGTCGATCGTCGCCGACTGCGGCTCGAAGCCGAGCACGCGCACCCGCGGATCTACAGAGCGGAGCTGGATCGGCACGCTCTGCGCTCCGCTCCCGGGGACGACGTCCGTCAGGTCGACCCACGCCTCGAAGTCGGATGCGATCGGCCGCACGTTCGAGGGCGTGAAGTAGCGGATCTCGGTCACCGGCCGGATGGTCTGGAGCAGGAACGTGTCGGGCGGCTGGCCGACCACATCGACGGGAACGACATCGGTCAGAGTCGCCGAGCTCTGTGACAGGACGAGACCGCCGTACAGGAGCGTGGCCAGTCCGACTGCCGCGAGTTTGAGGGGCCAGTTGTGGATGAGGACCCCGAGGGCTCGGGTCACCGCTGGGCTCGTACGGCCGAGGTGGACGCGGGCTCCGGTGTCGATCGCCAGCTGCCGAGGGAGCGGCGGCGCCCGCCATGGGTCGGATCGAGCAGCTGGCGGATGGTCCGGGCGAGCTGTGCCTCATTCAGGTTGCGCACGATCCGCGACCGCTCCACGAGGCTGATCTGCCCGTTCTCCTCGGACACCACGATCACGATCGCATCGGTCTGCTCTGCGATGCCGAGCGCTGCGCGATGCCGCGTGCCGAACCGCTCGACCTGTACCGTCGTCTCGGCCAGGGGCAGCAGGACCCCAGCCGCCAGGATGGTCTCGCCGCGGATGATGACGGCCCCATCGTGGAGCGCCGTGCGTGGCGCGAAGATGGTGCGGATGAGGTCTGCGGAGACGTCGCCGTGGATCATGACGCCGGTCTCAGCGGTGTCTTCCAGGCCCGTCTCCCGCTCGAGCACCATCAGGGCGCCATGGCCCTCTGCCGACAATTCGGCGGCGGCCCTGGCGACCTCTTTTGCGACGTGGTCCACCGCGCGCGAGTCCGCGCCCGACAGCATCCAGCCGAAGGAGCCGACCCGCCCGATCCGCTCGAGTGCGCGGCGGATCTCCGGCTGGAAGATGACGACCAGCGCGAACAGCCCGACAACGGCCCCGCCCTGCAGGATGCGGGTCAGCAACTCGAGCCCGAGCGCGACGGCCAGCAGGTAGACCACGATCAACACGCTCACGCCGATGACCAGCCGGACCGCACGCGTGCCGCGGATGAGGCTGAACAGCCAATAGATCAGGAGGGAGGTGATCGCGATGTCGAGGACGGTCGTCAAGCGGACCTGTTCGAGGATCGATCCGAGGAGCTCCGACATCGTCCGTCGAGTGTAGCATCGCTCCCCCTTCCGACCCGGTTCGGCGGACCGATCGGGTCAGGCGCAGATCGACTCCAGCCGCTGGTCGTCCGGGAGGCGTGTCGCCAGGCCGCACAGTCGTTCGCGCGTCGCCGGGTCATCGCCGAGATCGACGAGCCGGGCCAGCAGGACGAGCTTGTCGGCGGCCGCCGTGCGCCAGCCGCGGTCGATATAGAGCTCCGCGAGGGTGAGGTGCAGAGCTGGATCGGCGGGGTTGGTGGCGAGCGCCTGATAGCACGCATCGATCGCGGCATGGAGCTGGCCCGCTTGTCGATGGCCTCGGGCGGCCGCCAGGGCGGCGCTCCGGGTCGCCTCGGCATCGCCGGTCGCGGCAGCGTCCTCGACGGCGGCCATCGCAGCGGCGGGATCGAACGGCGGTGGCTCAGGCTCGGGTTCCGGGCCGATCGGTCCCTCGAGGAGGGCGACGGCGCGGACGAGCGCGTCGCCGACCGCTGTCACCGCAGCCGGATCGGCTTCGATCCGATCGACCATCGCGCGCAGGCCCTCACGTCGACTCCGCGCCTCCGCGAGATCGAGCGCACGCCCGGCGGCGTCGAGGGCCTCCGACTGCCGGTCCGTGGTCTCCAGGATCCTGACGAGCCGATCGAGGGTCTCGGCCGCTCGGACGCGATCGCCGAGCGCGAGTCAGCGCATCGACTCGGCCGCGCAGGGCCGTCTCGTCGGTCGGGGCGCGATCCAGGGCCAAGTCGAAGGCCGACAGTGCCTCCGTGGTCTTGCCGAGCCGGGTCAGGACCAGACCGATACCGACGAGGGGCAGTGCCCGGTCCGGGGCGACCCTGGCCGCCTCGCTGTAGGCGTCGAGCGCCTCGTCGAAGCGGGCGCGCTGGCTGGCGACATGGCCGCGCCGCAGTGCCTCCTTGTAGCGCTCGTAGAGGGCCTCGCTCATGCGACCGCGCCGATCAGCTCCACGAGGAGCGCTTTCTGGACATGCAACCAATTCTCGGACTGCTCGAAGATCAGGCTTCGCGGTCCATCCATGACCGACGAGGTGATCTCCTCGCCTCGATGCGCCGGAAGGCAATGCATGGCGACCGCGTTCGGACCGGCCGCTGACATCAGCGCGTCGTCGATGCGATACGCCGCGAACGCGTCGCGGCGCGCCTCCGTCTCGACCTCCTGGCCCATCGACGTCCACGCGTCCGTGTAGACGACATCGGCGCCACGAACCAGCTCGACCGGATCCTGACCGAAGACGAGCCGGCCGCCCGACTCCGTCGCGCGCTCCTCGGCGGTCGCGACGATCCGTGGGTCCGGCGCATAACCGATCGGATGGGCGAGCCGCACCTCCATCCCGAAGGCAGCGCCGACGAGCGCAAGCGAGTGGTAGACGTTGTTGCCGTCACCGACGAACGTGACGACGGCGCCCTCGAGGCGGCCGAGGTGCTCGCGGATCGTGAAGATGTCGGCAAGGGCCTGGCACGGGTGCTCGCGCAGGGTCAACCCGTTGATAACGGGGACCGATGCCTGGGCCGCGAGCTCCAGGACGACCTCGTGCGGACCGGTGCGCGCCACGATCGCGTCGACGAATCGTTCGAGGTTACGGGCGACGTCGCGCACGGCCTCACGTGCACCCATGACGGCGTCCTCCGGGAGGTAGATGGCCGCGCCGCCGAGCTGGGTCATCCCGGCCTCGAACGTCACGCGGGTTCGCAGGCTCGGCTTCTGGAACAGCATCGCCAGCGTTCGGCCGGCCAGCAGGGCCAACTCGTGCCGGCGGCGTGCCCGGAACTCGGCCTTCAACAGGGCCGCTGTCTCGAAGACCCGATCGACCTCGGCCGCCGACAGATCCGCCGCGCTGAGCAGATCCCGCCCGACCAGCGTCGAGGTCGTCGTCGTCACGAGAGAAGCATCGTTGTCGGAACTGGTCGCGTCAGCCCCGGCCGTTCAGGCCAAGGCACCGGCGAGCCCGAGAGCGAGCGCACCTCAAGGTGCGTGAGCGAGCGCGCGCAGTCCGGCAACGCAGGCATGGACGGTCGCGGCTGACGCCGATCAGCGCTTGGTGTACTGAGGCGCTTTCCTGGCCCTCTTGAGGCCGTACTTCTTGCGCTCCTTCATGCGCGGATCGCGCGTGAGGAGTCCGGCCTGTCGGAGGGGAAGGCGGTTCGCGTCCTCGTCCACTTCGAGCAGGGCGCGCGCGATACCGTGGCGGATGGCACCGGCCTGGCCGTGAACGCCGCCACCCTCGACCTTGATCATCGCGTTGAAGCGACCCTCGGTCCCGGTGACCCGGAAGGGCATCCGGACCTCGGCCTCGTTCACGGCATTGCCGAAGTGTTCATCGAGCGATCGGCCGTTGACGACGATCTCGCCCTCGCCCGGTAGGAGGCGGACGCGCGCGATTGCCGTCTTGCGGCGGCCGGTCCCAGAGTAGAAAGCGGGGATGGACATATGGAATTCGCTCCTCGTCAGGCGAGCGGCTCAGGCTGCTGAGCCTGATGGGGGTGATCGGATCCGGCGTAGATCTTCAGCTTTCGCAGCTGCTGGGCGCCGAGTCGCGTGTGCGGCACCATGCCCTTGACGGCACGGCGGATGACTTCCTCGGGCCGGCGCTCCAGAAGATGACCGAGGGTCTCTTCCTTGAAGCCCTGCGGATAGCCGCTATGGCGGGCGTAGACCTTGCTCTCGAGCTTGTCACTGGTGACCGCGATGCGCCCGGCGTTGAGCACGATCACGTGGTCGCCCGAGTCGAGGTTCGGCTGGTAGGTCGGCTTGTGCTTGCCCACGAGGACGCGGGCGATGCGCGACGCAAGACGGCCGAGCGTCTCGTCCGTCGCGTCGACGACGTACCAGCGTCGTTCGATCTCGCTCTCACGGACCGACATGGTCTTCGCGTTCATCGTTCCTCGTGTTCTCCGTTCGTCTTGCTGCCGGCCGTGCGCCCGATGGCGACGTGCCGGAGGCACAGGCCCTTTGCCGGGGCCACCGGCCCCTTGGTCGCGGATCCCGGGTCGGCAAGCGCCGCCCGGACCGCGTCGATATCCGTCTTTGCCAGACCGACCTCCAGGAGAAGGCCGATCATCCGTCGGACCTGGCCCCGCAGGAACGAGTCGGCCCGGACGTCGATCGTCACGTACCGACCCGATCGTCGGACCCGGACCGCGGTGACTGTCCGGACCGGGGATCGGTCCCCCGCCCCGAAGGCCCGGAAGTCGTGCCGGCCGATGAAGGCCGACCCGGCCCGCGCCATCGCGGCGGTGTCGAGCGGGTCCCGCAGCCCGAGCGCCGTGCGCTCGCGAAGCGGGCTGGGCGGCCCGTTCCAGACGGTGTAGCGGTACTCCCGGTACCGCGCCGCGTAGCGGGGGTTGAACCCGTCCGGCGTTCGGCGCACGTCTCGGACGGCGACGTCCCGTGGCAGGATCGCCTCGAGCGCCGCACCGAGCTCGGTCGCCGAGAGTCGTCCGCGGTACGAGAAGGCGATCACCTGTCCCGTGGCGTGGACACCGGCATCCGTTCGACCGGCCCCGTCGACCCGCCGGACCACCCCGTCGCCGAGGCGCGCCAGCGCGTCTTCCAGGACCCCCTGGACGGTCCGCTTCCCAGGATTCACCTGGAACCCGGCAAACTCCGTCCCGTCATATTCAACCGTCGCGCGATAGCGCGTCGGGGTGGTCTCTCGGCCACCAGGTTGGTCGGCGCTCTGCCGGCCCTTCCGTGCGGTGGATCCTGCGCTTCCTCGCTCACGCACCTTGGGGTGCGCTCGCTCTGGATGCTCGGATCCGCCTTCGGCTGGGCTCGGCATACCGCCGACGATCAGTTCTGCCTTCAGTTAGACCAGTTCGATCTGGACGATCTCCGCGGCGTCACCGCGGCGTTGTCCGATGCGGACGATGCGGGTGAAGCCCGACGTCCGGTCGGCGTACTTGGGCGCGATCTCGTCGAACAGCTTGGTCACGACGAGCGGCTCGTTCGGGAACTGGGCGACGACCGCGCGACGTGCCGACAGGTCACCGCGTTTTGCCAGGGTGATGACTTTCTCGACGCGCCCGCTGATCTCCTTGGCCTTGGCCTCGGTCGTCTTGACGCGCTCATAGCGCAGGACAGATACGGTCAGGTTCTTGAACAGGCTCATCCGCGGTCCCGTCTTGCGGCTGAGCTTGCGACCGCCGATCCGATGAGCCATCGATCAGGCCTCAGGCTCGTCCTCGAACGGCTCCTCACCGTCGAGATCGTCGAGCTCGTCACCCTCTGTCTCCGGGACGATGAAGCCGCGCATGCGCAGGCGCTCCTTCATCTCGTCGAGTGACTTCTTGCCGAAGTTGCGCATGCGCAGGAGGTCGTCGTCCTTGAGCTGGAGCAGCTGCCCCACCTTGACGATGTTGTTGCGCTTGAGCGAGTTGTAGGCCCGCATCGGGAGGTCGAGCTCCTCGATCGGCATGTCGAGCATGTTCGGCGGCAGTGCGGCGACACCGGTCACCGCAGCCGCCGGAACCGCGGCGATGCCGACCGTCACGAACGGGCGGAACTGGTTGACGAGGATCTCGGCCGAGCGGCTCAGCGCCTCCTCGGGCCCGATCGTGCCGTCGGTCTCGATCTCGATCGTGAGCTTGTCGAAGTTGGTCATCTGACCGACCCGCATGCTCTCGACCCAGTAGTTGACCTTGCGGACCGGCGTGAAGATCGCGTCGACCGCGATCACCCCGATCGGCAGCGCCTCTGCGCGCTCGGCACCGAGGTAGCCGACGCCGCGCTCGACGGTCAGGTCCATCTCGATCGTCACGTCGTCGGTGTCGATCGTCATGAGGACCAGGTCCTGGTTGATGATCTCGACGTCGGCGGACTCGGCGATGTCGGCCGCGGTCACCGCACCGGCACCGCTCTTGATGAGCCGGAGCTGGACGGGGTGCGCCGCAAAGCTCTTGAGGCGGAGCTTCTTGACGTTCAGGACGATCTGCGTGACGTCTTCCTTGACGCCGGGGATCGTCGAGAACTCCTGGTAGACGTCGCGGATCTGGATGCTGGTGACCGCCGCGCCTTCGAGGGACGACAGGAGGACGCGCCGCAGCGCGTTGCCGAGGGTCACTCCGTACCCGGCCTGGAGAGGACCGGCCTCGTACTTCGCGTACGTGCCGACTTCCTCGACGGGCTCGATCTGCGGGTTCTCGAGTTCGATCATATGGGGCCAGTTACCTCGAGTAGTACTCGACCACGAGCTGCTCGTTGAGATCGAGCGGCATCTGGTCGCGGCTGGGCGGCGTGACGACGGAACTGGACAGCGTCCCGGCATCGATGGACAGCCATTGCGGCGCCTGGTGGTTGCGGAGCGTCTCCTTGACCACCTTGAACGGCTCACGGGCGCGACGGGTCTCTCGAACCTCGATCTTTTCGCCCGGCTTGACCTGATACGAGGGGATGTTGGTCGGGACACCGTTCACCGCGAAATGGCCGTGCGTGACGAGCTGGCGAGCGGCGGCGCGGGACGGTGCGAAGCCGGCCCGATACACGACATTGTCCAGGCGCATCTCGAGCGACCGGAGCAGGTTCTCGCCGGTCACGCCGGGCCGGTTCTCCGCGGCGATGAAGTAGTTGCGGAACTGCCGCTCGAGAACGCCGTAGGTCTTGCGGACCTTCTGCTTCTCGCGCAGCTGGAGGCCGTACTCACCGACCTTGCGACGGCGGACGCCGTGCTGGCCGGGCGGCGACGGTCGCCGCTCGAAAGCGCATTTCTTGGTATAGCAGCGCGAGCCCTTCAGGAAGAGCTTGGCGCCCTCGCGCCGGCAGATCCGGCAGACGGAATCGGTGTAACGAGCCATGGAACTCCGGACTAGACGCGGCGCCGCTTGGGGGGGCGGCAACCGTTGTGCGGGATTGGGGTGACGTCTGTGATGGCGCTGACCTCGAGGCCGGCAGCCTGCAGGGAGCGGATCGCCTGCTCGCGGCCGGCGCCGGGGCCCTTCACGTAGACCTCGACCTGGCGCATGCCGTGCTCCATCGCACGCTTCGCCGCGCCGTCAGCCGACAGCGCTGCCGCGTAGGGCGTGCTCTTGCGGGAGCCCTTGAAGCCGGCCACGCCAGCCGAGCCCCAGCTGATGACCGCGCCGTTGAGGTCGGTGATGGTGATGATCGTGTTGTTGAACGTGGCCTGGATATGGACGTGCCCCTGGGGGACGTTCTTCTTCTCCCGCCGACGCTGCTTGACCGCTTTCTTGCGCTCCGCCATGCCTGGTCAGTCCCTCGTCACTTCTTGCGCCGGATGCCGACCGTCTTCTTCGGTCCGCGTCGCTGGCGAGCGTTGGTCTTGGTGCGCTGGCCGCGGACCGGCAGGTTGCGCCGGTGGCGGACGCCGCGGTACGAGCCGATCTCGATGAGGCGCTTGATGTTGAGCGCCGTCTCGCGGCGGAGGTCACCCTCCACCTTGTAGCGGCGATCGATCAGCTCCCGCAGGCGGTTGACCTGCTCCTCGGTGAGGTCGCGGACGCGCGTGTCCGGGTTGATGTTCGTCTGGGTGAGGATCTTCTGGCTCGTGGGCAGGCCGATCCCATAGACGTACGTGAGCGCGATCTCGACGCGCTTCTCGCGCGGGATATCGACACCGGCGATACGTGCCATCGGTTACCCCTGCCGCTGCTTGTGCTTGGGATTGCTGCAGATGACCATCACGGTGCCATGGCGCCGGATGACCTTGCAGTTATCGCAGCGCGGCTTGACGGAAGCTCTGACCTTCAACGGATCCTCGATCGTGTTTTCGTGCGTGTCTTGTTACTTGAGTCGGTACGTGATGCGGCCGCGGGTGAGGTCGTACGGCGACAATTCGACGCGGACTCGGTCACCCGGCAGGATGCGGATGAAGTTCATCCGAAGCTTGCCGCTGATATGGGCGAGCACCCGGTGGCCATTCTCGAGCTCCACAGCGAACATCGTGTTGGGCAGCGGCTCGATCACCGTTCCCTCCACTTCGATCGCATCCTTCTTGGCCACAGGCTGGGGTGCTTCCCTTTCTCATGGGCAGTGCCGGTCCGGACGGACCGACACACGAACGCGTAGCGTATCAAAATTCGCGGTTCGAGGCAACCGCTGGCGCCTCAGACACCGGTCAAGATCTTCAGACACTGGTCAAGATCTGTGGACCGTCGTCGGTCACGGCGATCGAGTGCTCGAAGTGGGCGGCCAGTGAGCCATCGACGGTCGAGACCGTCCAGTCGTCGTCGAGGACGTGTGCCCGGTAGTCGCCGAGAGTGAACATCGGCTCGATGGCGAGGCACAAGCCGGGCTCGAGCTTGCGGCCTCGACGGCCCGTCCGATAGTTGGGGACCTGCGGCTCCTCGTGCATCTCGGTGCCGATCCCGTGACCGACGAACTGTCGGATGATCCCGAACCCGTGCGGCCTGGCGACGTCCTCGACCGCGGCCGAGATGTCCTCGATATGGTTACCCGGGACGGCGGCCGCGATACCGGCCATCATCGCCTCCTGGGTCGCTTCGATCAGGCGCCGGACGGGCTCCGGCGGGACGCCGACGAAGAACGTCCGGGCGGCGTCGCCGTGCCAGCCCTCGACGATCGCCCCGGCATCGACCGACACGATCTGGCCATCGCGGATCAACCGCTCCCCGGGGATCCCGTGGACGATCTCGTCATCGAGCGAGATACACAGACTGCCCGGGAACGGCCGGCGCGGGTTGATACCGGGGTAGCCCTTGAAGGACGGGATCGCGCCGGCGGCACGGATGTGCGCCTCGGCCACCCGGTCGAGGTGGGCGGTCGTGATGCCTGGCTTGAGCTCGCTCTCGACGAGCGCGAGGACCTCGGCAACGATCCGACCGGCCTGACGCATCCGGGCGATCTCGGCGCGCGATTTGCGCGTGACCACCTCAGGCCTGCTCCTTCGGCCCAGCCGCGCAGAAGGCCACCGCCGCGACGTCCTGGGCGACCGAATCGATCGGCCGGAGGCCGTCCACGCTGCGCAGGATCCCCGTCCTTCGATAGTGGTCCAGCACCTCGCGGAGGCTGGTGAGCTGGGCGTCCATGCGCGCACGGATCGTCTCGGGCTTGTCGTCCTCGCGTTGGAGCAACGGCGAGCCGTCGATGTCGCAACGACCTGGCTCCCGGGGCGGATTCGTCGACTCGTTGTAGACATGCCCGGCATCCCGGCAAACCCACCGCCCGCTCATCCGGCGGATGAGCTCGTCGGTCGGGACCTCGATATCGATCGCCAGGTCGACCCGGTCCCCACGTTCGGCAAGGGCGTCGTCCAGCACCTGCGCTTGGGCTCCGTTCCGCGGGAAGCCATCGAGGATCGCGCCGCCGGCGGCGTCAGGCTGGCTGAGTCGATCGAGCAGCATGCGGATCGTGATGTCGTCGGGCACGAGCTGGCCGCGTTCCATGAAACGGCGGGCCTCGAGCCCGATCGGCGACCCGTCACGTACCGCAGCCCTGAAGAGGTCTCCGGTCGCGACGTGCGGGATGGCGAGGCGCTCGGCGAGCAGCTCGGCCTGGGTGCCCTTCCCGGCACCGGGAGCGCCCAGCACGACGACGACCGTCATGCGCCGAACCTGGCGGCCCATGCCGGCGTTGCCGTTTGCGCGCGTTCGCTCACGCACGTCGGAGTGCGCTCGCTCACGTGCTCAGCGGCGCCTTGGCCTGGACGCACCAGGCCCGGCGCGGTCATCTAATGAAGCCTTCGTAGTTGCGCATCATCAACTGCGCTTCGATCTGTTTCATCGTCTCGACCACGACCGACACGACGATCAGCAGGCTCGTCCCGCCGAGCCCGATCGCCCCGAGGTCCGGGAACGCCGCGCCGACGATGGTCGGCGATACCGCGACGATGGCCAGGAACATCGCTCCGGCAAACGTGATGCGCGACACGACGCGGGCAAGGTAGTCCTGCGTCGGGCGCCCCGGCCGGATGCCCGGGATGAACCCGCCGTTCTTGCGCAGCTGCTCGGCCGTCTCATCGGGCTTGAACGTGAACGCCGTGTAGAAGTACGTGAAGCCGACCGTGAGCAGGAAGTACAGGACGATGTACAAGGCGGACGTCGGGTTCAGCAGGAAGACGATTCCCTCGGCGATGCTCTTGACGATCGGGATCTCGGACGCCGTGAAGTACGACGCGAGCTGCACCGGGAAGAGCAGGATGCTGACGGCGAAGATGATCGGGATGACGCCTGCCTGGTTGACGCGGAGCGGCAGGAACGTCTGGCCACCCTGGTACATGCGCCGCCCGCGGACGCGGCTGGCGTACTGGACCGGGATGCGGCGCTGGCCCTCCTGGATGTAGATGATCACGGCTACCGCGGCGATCGCCACCACTGCGAAGGCGATGAGCGCGGCGATGTTCGGGTTCACCGTGAACGCGCCGATGGCCGCGGGGGCCTGGCTCACGATGCCGGCGAAGATGATGAAGCTGATGCCGTTGCCGATGCCGCGCTCGGTGATGAGCTCGCCGATCCACATCAGCGTGACCGAGCCGGCGGTCAGCGTGGCGATCTGGGTGAGGGTGTCGAAGCTGCCGAGGTCGAACCCGCCGACCAGCACGTTGCTGTTGTTGAGCAGGGCCAGAAACCCGTATGACTGGAGCAGCGCCATCGGCACCGACAGGTAGCGCGTGTACTGGGTGATCTTGTTGCGCCCGTATTCACCCTCGCGGCTGAGCGCCTGGAGCGAGGGCACGACGCCCTGCATCAACTGCATGATGATCGACGCGTTGATGTAGGGGTTCATGCCCAATGCCACGACCGAGAAGTTCGACAACCCGCCGCCCGAGAACAGGTTCAGCAGCCCGAAGATCGGGTTGCCCTCCAGGAAGGCCGCCAGCTGCCCGCGATCGATCCCGGGCACCGGCACGGCGGCCAGGAACCGGAACACGATGAGCAGGCCGAGGACGACCAGGATCCGGCGCCGGATGTCCGGCGCCCGGAAGGCGTTCAGCAGGGATTCGAACACGAGAGGCTAGGTGTCGTCGCTGGGCGATGACTCGCCATCGTCGGTGGGTGCGTCAGCGGTCTCGGCCTGCGCCGCGTCGGCCGCGGGCTCGGACTCTGCGGCTTCGCCGCGGACTCGGCGGCGTCGGCCGCGGGCTCGGACTCCGGCTCGACGACGGTCTCCGCAGCCGCCTTCGACTTCGGGCGTCGGGCGGGCTTCGGCTCGTCGGCGGGCGGCGTTGCGTCGTCGGTCGTCTCGACCCCGATCGCCTTGAGTGGCTTGGTCGGGACCTCGAGGACGGAGACCGTGCCCCCCGCCGCTTCGATCTTCGAGCGCGCCGACGCCGTGAACGCGTCGGCCACGACGAACAGCGGCGCACCGAGCTCGCCGGAACCGAGGATCTTGAGTGGCTTGTTCAGGCTGCGCACGAGCCCGACGGCCCGCAGGATGTCCTGGTTGACCGTGATCTGGCCGCCGGCCTTCGCCTGGCCCTTCGCCTTGGGCGGAGCTTCGGCCTCGAGAGCGCCGCGCTCGACGGCTGCCGCGATGTCGCCGACGTTCACGACTTCGTATTGGATCTTGAATGGGTTCTTGAAGCCGCGCAGCTTGGGGATGCGCACGTGGAGCGGCGTCTGGCCGCCTTCGAACCACGGCGGGATCGAGCCGCCTGCGCGCGCCTTCTGACCCTTTGTCCCGCGGCCCGCGGTCTTGCCCTTGCCTGCCGCGATGCCGCGGCCGACCCGGGTGCGCTCCTTGCGCGAACCCTCGGCGGGGCGCAGATCGTGAAGCTTCATTCCTTCTCCTCGGAATCCTCGGAATCCTCGGACCGATGGCTCGCAGGGGCGTCGCCTCGGGCCTCGGAGCGGCCGTCCTCGGTGTCTCGGGCCTCGGAGCCGGCCTCCCGCGTCGGCTGCGCGAGCCGGACGGGCCGGCGCCGTCGGCGATCTCGTCAACCGACACGAGGAAACGGACCTGCCGAACCATGCCCCGGATCGCGTCGTTGTCCGGGACTTCGCTCGTGCTGCCGATGCCGTGCAGGCCAAGGGCCTTGATCGTGGCCCGGTTGCGTGCGATGTGGCTGATCGTCGACCTGGTCTGGGTGATGCGCAACTTAGCCCCCATCGACCCCCTCCATGACGGGCGCCGGCTGGCCTGAGATGTGGCTGACGAGCCTCACGCCCCGACGCGCCGACAGCTCCTCGGCGGAATGCAGCTCACGCAGCGCCTTGATCGTCGCGCGGGTGACATTCACCGGGTTGGTCGATCCGTAGATCTTGGAGAGGATGTCCCGGACACCGGCCGCCTCGAGGATCGCGCGCACGGAGCCACCGGCGATGACGCCGGTGCCTTGCGACGCCGGCTTGAGCATGACGCGGCTGGCGCCGAACTCGACCCTGACCTCGTGAGGGATCGTCGTGCCGACCATCGGGATCTTGATGATGTTCTTCTTCGCGTCCTCGACGCCCTTGCGGATCGCCTCCGGGACCTCGCCGGCCTTGCCGAGGCCAGCGCCGACGTGACCGGCGCCGTCACCGACGACGACGACCGCGCTGAAGCTGAAGCGTCGGCCGCCCTTGACGACCTTGGCCACTCGGTTGATCTGGACGACGCGCTCCTCGAGCGCGAGCTTGTTCGGGTCGATACGTGCCATGGTTCCTCCGGATCAGAAGTCGAGACCGGCCTCGCGGGCGGCATCGGCGAGCGACTTGATGCGCCCGTGGTACCGGAACCCGGCTCGATCGAAGACCACGCGCTCGACCCCGGCCGCCTTCGCCCGTTCGGCGACCAGGCGGCCGACGGTGGCGGCCTCTTCCGCCTTGCTGGACTTGGAGCCGCGAAGCTCCTTCTCCAGCGTCGAGGCGGCGACGAGCGTCTTGCCGGACGCGTCGTCGATGACCTGCGCGTAGATGTGGTTGAGGCTGCGGAAGACGGCCAGACGCGGCCGCCCGGCCGAGCCCGCCATCGATAGGCGGATCCGGTCGTGGCGCTTGCGTCGGGCGGCGCCTCGGCTGGCGAGCTGCGTCATAGTCGTCGATCCTTCGTGTGGTTCGGGTTTACTTCTTGGCGCCGATCTTGCCGGCCTTGCCCGCCTTGCGGCGGACCTGCTCGCCGGCGTAGCGCACGCCCTTGCCCTTGTACGGCTCCGGCTTGCGGGTCGCACGCACCTGTGCGGCGACCTGGCCGACCAGCTCCTTGTCGATACCGATCACCGCAAGGCGGGTCGGGTTCTCGAGCTCGAAGCTGATGCCCTCGGGCGGGTCGATCTCGATCGGGTGGCTGTAGCCCAGGTTCAGCGTGAGCTTCTTGCCGCTCAGTGCGGCGCGATAGCCCACACCGGTGATCTCGAGCCCTTTGCGGTAGCCGTCGGTCACACCGACGACCATGTTGTTCACGAGGGTCCGTGTCAGGCCATGGAGCTGCTTGTGGGTCTTCTGCTCTGTCGGCCGGGTCACGACGATCGAGCCGTCCTCCTGCTTCACCGACATGTCCGGGTGCAGGGACCTGCTGAGGGTGCCCTTGGGCCCCTTGATCGTGACCTCTCGTCCGGCGATCGTCACATCGACGCCAGACGGGACGGTGATCGGCAGTCGTCCGATACGCGACATCGTTCCCGCCTACCAGACGTACGCCAGGACTTCGCCGCCCAGCTGCGCCTGACGCGCCTGCTGGCCGGTCATGATGCCCTGGCTCGTGCTGACGATGACGATGCCCAGGCCGCCGAGCACCCGCGGGATGTCCGTCTTGCGTGCGTAGACACGCAGGCCGGGCTTGCTGATGCGCTTGAGGCCTGAGACGACCGGGGCCTTCCCGTCGACGTACTTGAGGGTCAGGCGCAGGAGCGCCGTCGGGCCATCCTGCTCTTCGCTGACGTCGGCGATGAAGCCCTCGTCCTTGAGGATGCGGGCGATCTCGCGCTTCGTGCGCGACGCAGGAACGACCACATCGGTGTGGCGCGCCCGCGACGCGTTTCGAACGCGCGTGAGCATGTCCGCGATCGGGTCGGAGATGTTCATCGGTGTTCCTACCAGCTCGACTTCGTGACGCCGGGCAACTCGCCCAGGAGCGCGCGCTCCCGGAAGCAGATGCGGCACAGCGCGAACCGTCGCATGAAGGCGCGCGGTCGCCCGCACACCGTGCAGCGGTGGTACGCCTGCACCTTGTGCTTGGGCTTGCGTGCTGCCTTGGCGATCATCGATTTCTTGGCCATGTCTCTCCCTCCCCGCGGTTACGAGGCGAAGGGCATGCCGAGGAGCTCGAGGAGCTTCTTCAATTCCTCGTCGGTCTTCGCCGTCGTCACGATGCTGATCTCCAGCCCGCGGAGACGGTCCACCTTGTCGTAGTCGATCTCGGGGAACGCGAGCTGCTCGCGCATGCCGAGTGAATAGTTGCCCCGGCCATCGAACGACTTCCCGGGCACACCCCGGAAGTCGCGGATGCGCGGCAGGGCCAATGTCGTCAACCGGTCCAGGAAGTCCCACATCCGCTCGCCGCGGAGGGTCACCTTGGCACCGATCGAGTTGCCGGTCCGGAGACGGAACTGGGCGATCGAGCGCTTGGCCTTCGTCACGATCGGCCTCTGGCCGGTGATCGTGCTCAGGTCGCCCAGCGCGGCGTCGAGCGCCTTTGCGTTGGTGAGCGCCTCGCCGAGACCGATGTTGACCACGATCTTGGACACGCGCGGCACCTGGTTCGGGTTGTGGTACTCGAACTGCTTCTGGAGCGCCGGCACGACCTCGGCCGCATAGCGCTCGCGGAGGCGGCTGGTCATGCCTTCACCTCCAGCTGTTCGCCGCAGTTCTTGCAGACCCGGACCCGTCGACCGTTGTCGAGCGTCCGGTGGCTGATGCGGGTCGGCTTGCCACAGCTGCCGCACACGACCATGACCTTGCCGATCGGCAGCGGCTGGGCGATCTCGAGGATGCCGCCCTGCTGGATCTTGGGCATGCGATCGGTGGAGCTCGACGTCTGGCGGGCCTTCGTGTGGCGCTTGGCGATGTTCACGCCCTCGACGACGACGCTCACGCCACCTGCGGCCGAGCCGCGCCGGAAGACGCTGCGGCCACCGCGCGGCGCCGCCTGGCGGCGGATGACGCGCTCGACCGTGCCGCGCTTGCCGGCATCCCTGCCGGACAGGACCACGACGGTGTCGCCCTTGCGGATCTCAGGCACCTTGGGTGCCTTGGGGACGACCGTCCGGACGGCCATCACAGCACCTCCGGGGCGAGGGACACGATCTTCATGTAGTTCCTGTCCCGCAGCTCACGGGCGACCGGTCCGAAGATGCGCGTGCCGCGCGGGTTGCCCTGGTTGTTGATGAGGACGGCGGCGTTCTCGTCGAAGCGGATGTAGCTCCCGTCGGCGCGACCGTATTCCTTGTTGGTGCGGACGATCACGGCACGCACGACGTCGCCCTTCTTGACGGCGGCGTTGGGGATCGCCTGCTTGACGCTGGCGACGATCACGTCGCCGACGCCGGCCGTCGTCTTGAGGGAGCGACCCATCACCCGGATGCACTGGATGCTCCGGGCGCCGGTGTTGTCGGCCACCTTGAGTCGCGTCTGGGGTTGGATCACGAGACCGGAATCCTCGCCCGGGTCGGCGTCGCGGGACGGCGTCGCCTCGGTCTTCGGGGCGGCTCTCGTCGGCAGGACCCTCGGTCGCGTCGGCGGTCTCCGTCTCCCCTGCCTCGTCGGCGGCCGTCTCAGCAGCGCGCGTCCGGCCCGGATGGGCCGCGGCGTGGATGGCCTCGGTCACCGCGTCTTCTTCGCCCACGACGGCCTCGCCCGGCAAGCCGTGCTCGCCGGCGCGCTGGACGACGCTGATCAGCCGCCAGCGCTTCGTCGCCGACATCGGCCGCGCCTCCTCGATGAGGACGGTGTCGCCGATGCGGGCTTCGTTCTCCTCATCGTGGGCCTTGAACCGGGTCGTCAGGCGGATGACCCGCTTGTAGAGCCGGTGGCGTGCCAGTCGCTCGACGGACACGACGATCGTCTTGTCCATGCGGTCGCTGACGACGCGGCCGACCTTCGTCTTCCGCTTTACCTGCACCTTGGTGGTCGCTCCTGTCATCGCGTGATATCCCTATGCCGTCTTGCCGAGCTTGCGCTCGCGCTGGACGGTGAGGATCCGCGCGATCGTCCTCCGCGTCAGCGGGATCGTGCTGTAGTCCTTGAGTTGTCGGGTCGAGAGCGCGAAGCGCGCTCCCCACAGGTCCTGCTTCGCTTCGCGCAGGGCATCGTCGAGCTCCGTGTCGGAGAGCGAGCGGATCTTCTTCAGGTCCACCGTCACGCCTCCTTCGCGCCTTCCCGGGCGACCAGACGGGTCGCGACGGGGAGCTTGTGGCCGGCCAGGCGCATCGCCTCGACCGCCGATTCGTGATCGACACCGGCCATCTCGAACAGGATCCGGCCCGGCTTGACGACCGCGACCCAATGGTCGGGTGCGCCCTTGCCGGAACCCATCCGCGTCTCCGCGGGCTTCTTGGTCGCCGGCTTGTCGGGGAAGACGCGGATCCAGATCTTGCCGCCGCGCTTGACCGAGCGCGTCATCGCACGCCGGGCCGCCTCGATCTGGCGGCTCGTGATCCAGGCCGGCTCCATCGTGGCCAGGCCGTACTCACCGAAGGCGACCGTGAAGCCGCCCTTGGCGAGGCCGGACATCCGGCCGCGCATGACCTTGCGATGCTTGACGCGTCGCGGCATCAACATCGTCAGCTCCCCTGCCCGGCAGGTGCCTGCGCGCCGGCGAGCTCGGGCCGGCGGACCGGCTCGGGCGCGATGTCACCGCGATAGATCCAGACCTTGACGCCGATGCGGCCGTACGTCGTGTGGGCGTGAACCTGGCCGTAGCTGATGTCCGCGCGGAGCGTCCCGAGCGGGATGCGGCCTTCCTTGTCCCACTCGCGGCGACCCATCTCGGAGCCACCGAGCCTGCCGGCGACGGCGATCTTGACGCCCTTCGCGCCGGCCTTCATCGAGCGCTGGATGGCCTGCTTCATCGCCTTCTTGAAGGCGATCCGGCGGGTCAGCTGGCCGGCGATGTTCATCGCGACGAGGTGCGCGTCGAGCTCGGGCTGGCGGATCTCCTTGATCTCGAGCTTGACCTTGCGGTTGCTGAGCCCGCCGATCTGCTGGCGCAGGATCTCGACGTTCGCGCCGCCCTTGCCGATGACGATGCCCGGCTTGGCCGTATGGATCGTGACGGTGACGTGGTTGATGCCACGCTCGATCTCGACGCCGCTCACGCTGGCATTCGCGAGACGCTTCTCGATGAGCGTGCGGATCGCGATGTCCTCCTTGAGCGAGGCTGTGTATTCCTTATCCGCGTACCACTTCGCGGTCCAGGTGCGCGAGACACCCAGGCGGAAGCCGTACGGATGGACCTTGTGTCCCATGTCAGGCCTCCTGGTCCGCGACGACGATGGTGATGTGGGTCATGGGCTTGTGGATGGGGAACGCCCGACCCTGTGCCCGCGGCTGGAACCGCTTGATGGTGGGGCCCTCGTCGGCGATCGCATCCACGATCACGAGGTCCTCCGCGGACAGGTTGTGGTTGTTCTCGGCATTGGCGGTCGCACTCTTCAGCACGCGTGCCACGTCGGCAGCGGCCTTCTGCGGCATGAACCGCAGCAATGCGGTCGCCTCCTCGACGCGCTTGCCCTTGATGGCACTCGTGACGAGGCGGGTCTTGCGCGTCGAAGCGCGCTGGTACTTGGCGGTCGCGGACACACGCATCCGGTGGCCTACTTCAACGCCGTCGACCGCTCGGTGTGCCTGCCGTGCCCGCGGTAGTTGCGGGTCGGGCTGAACTCACCGAGCCGGTGGCCGACCATGTTCTCGGTCACGTAGACCGGGATGTGCTTCTTGCCGTTGTAGACGGCGATCGTGTGGCCGATGAACGTCGGGAAGATCACCGACGCGCGAGACCAGGTCTTGACGACCTTCTTCTCGTTGCGCTTGTTCATCTCTTCGATCCGGTCGGAGAGACGGGCCTCGACGAACGGGCCCTTCTTGATGGAACGGGACATGGACTCCTACCTCCCCGTCTACTTGCGATGCCGCGATCGGACGATCAGGCGTCCGGTCGTCTTGGACCGCCGGGTGCGGTAGCCCATGGCGGGCTTGCCCCACGGGGTCTTGGGCGGCATCCCGGTCGGGGACTTGCCCTCGCCACCGCCGTGCGGATGGTCACGCGGGTTCATGACGACCCCGCGGACCTCCGGGCGCTGGCCCATGTGCCGGGCGCGGCCGGCCTTGCCGAGGTTCTGATTCTCGTGGTCGAGGTTGCTGACCTGGCCGATGGTGGCCATGCAGGCGACCGGGATGCGCCGCATCTCGCCCGACGGCATGCGCACGGTCGCGTAGCCGCCTTCCTTGGCGAGGAGCTGCGCCGCGGTCCCGGCGGAGCGCACGATCTGGCCGCCCTTGCCGGGCGTCAGCTCGATGTTGTGGATGGTGGTACCGAGCGGGATGTTGGCCAGCGGCAGGGCGTTCCCGACGCGCGCCTCGGCATCCGCACCCGAGACGACGACGTCACCGACCTTCAGCCCGTGCGGCAGCAGCATGTAGCGCTTGTCGCCGTCGCGGTAGTGGAGCAGGCCGATCCGCGCGGAGCGGTTCGGGTCGTACTCGATCGTCGCGACGCGGGCCGGCACGCCGGTCTTGTCGCGCTTGAAGTCGATTCGCCGGTAGTGCTGCTTCTCTCCACCGCCGCGATGGCGCACGGAGAGGCGGCCCTGGTTGTTGCGTCCCGAGCCGCGCTTCTGCGGCTCGAGCAGGGGCTTGTGCGGCTCCTTGGTGGTGATCTCCTCGAAGGTCGAGCGAGTCATCTGGCGGAGGCCCAGGGGAGGTCGGCTTGTAACTGCGGAGCGGCATCGGTCAGACCCCCTCGAAGAATTCGATCTTCTGGCCGGGGGCCAGGGTGACGATGGCCTTGCGCCACGGCGTGGTGTGGCCGACGATCCGGCCGCGCCGCGTCCCGCGTCGCTTCTCCTTGGCCTTCGTTGTCAGGACGTTGACCGCGAGGACGGTCACGCCCTCCTTCTTGTAGAGCTCCTCGACCGCCGCCTTGATCTGGATCTTGTTGGCGTCGTTGTGAACGGCGAACGTGTACTTGCCGCGCCCCGACTCGTCGATCGACTTCTCGCTCACGACGGGGCGCAGGATGATCTCGGCCGAGGTCAGGGCGCTCACGCGTCCACCTCCCTCGTGGTCCCGCCGTAGACGGTCTCCATGCGGGCGAGCGCGGGCTGTTCGATCAGCACGAGATCGGCGTTGATGAGGTCCACGACGTTGAGCGAGTCGGCCAGGATCACGTCGACCGTCGGCAGGTTGCGGGCCGACATCTCGAGGTTCTGGTCGCGGCCGGGGGCGACCACGAGGACGCGGCCGTTCGCGTCGAGGGCGCGCAGGACGCCGGCGAGCGCGCTGGTCTTGATGGCGTCGAGCCCGAAGCCGTCGATGACCTTGAGCTGCTCGTCGCCGAGCTTGGCAGTCAACGCGCCGCGTAGAGCGAGGCGCTTCATCTTGCGCGGCAACCGCTGCTCGTACGAGCGGGGATGCGGGCCGAACACCGCACCGCCACCGCGGTAGTGCGGTGCGCGGATGCTGCCCTGCCGGGCGCGGCCGGTGCCCTTCTGGCGGTACGGCTTGCGACCGCCACCGCGGACCTCCCCACGGGTCTGCGTGTCGTGGGTGCCCGTCCGGCGGGCGGCGAGCTGGGCGGTCACGACCTGGTGGAGCACGGCGGTGTTGACCGGCGCGGCGAAGAGCACATCGCTGAGCTCGACGCTGCCGACGGTCTTGCCGGCACGGTCGTAGAGGGGGGTCGAGGGCATCGTCAGGCCTTCTTCACGAGGATGAGCGAGCCGCGCGCGCCAGGGAGACTCCCAGCGACCAGCAGCAGGTTGCGCTCGGGATCGGTGCGCACGACGCGCACCTTCTTGATGGTCACGGTCTCGTCGCCCATGTGGCCGGCCATCTTCATTCCGCGATAGACGCGACCGGGGGTCGTGCCCGGACCGATCGAGCCAGGCTCGCGGTGGTGGTCCGAGCCGTGGGTCTTGGGACCGCGGTGGAAGTTGTGGCGCTTGATGTGGCCGGCGAAGCCCTTGCCCTTCGAGACGCCCGAGACGTCGACGTCGTCGCCCGCATCGAACAGGTCGACGATCGACACGGTCTGGCCGACCTCGTACTCGTCGACGCTCTCGACGCGGAACTCGCGCAGCGTGGCCAGCCCCTGGGCGGCCTTGGGCAGCGTCTTGAGCTGGCCAGCCTCGGGCTTGGACAGCTTCTTCGATGGCTCCGTGCCGAGCTGGACGGCCGTGTAGCCGTCGCGCTCGGTCGTGCGCAGGCGCGTGACGGTATTGGGCTCGATGGCGAGCACGCTCACCGCGACCATCGTCCCGTCGTCCTGGAAGACCTGGGTCATGCCGACCTTGCGGCCGATCAAACCGATACTCATCGCACGCACCCGGCCCATGCCGGCGTTGGCTCCTGCGCGCGCTCGCTTACGCACGTTTCAAGTGCGCTCGCTCGCGTGCTCGTCGCCGCCTTGGCCTGGACCGGCTGCGCGGCGATGAGGTAACTGACTCGGTACATCACATCTTGATCTCGATGTCGACGCCAGCAGCAAGGCTGAGTCGCATCAGGGCGTCGACGGTCTTCGAGCTCGGATCGAGGATGTCGACGAGCCGCTTGTGGGTGCGGATCTCGAACTGCTCCCGGGAGTCCTTGTCGATGAACGGCGAGCGCAACACCGTGAACTTCTCGATGCGCGTGGGCAGCGGGACGGGACCGAGCACGTCCGCGCCGGTGCGCTGGGCGGTCTCGACGATCTGCGCCGCCGACTGATCGAGCAGTCGGTGGTCGTAGGCCTTGAGGCGGATCCGGATGCGCTGCTTCGCCATGTCGTCCCTACTCGGCGATGGTGACGATGGCGCCGGCGCCGACGGTCCGGCCACCCTCGCGGATGGCGAAGCGCTGGCCGACCTCGAGGCCGATCGGGGTGATCAGCTCGACGCTCATCTCGACGTTGTCGCCGGGCATGATCATCTCGGCCCCGTCGGGCAGCCCGATGGCGCCGGTCACGTCGGTCGTGCGCAGGTAGAACTGCGGCCGGTAGCCGTTGTAGAACGGGGTGTGGCGGCCGCCCTCCTCCTTGGTCAGCACGTACACCTGGGCGGTGAACTTGGTGTGCGGCTTGATGGAGCCCGTCTTGGCCAGCACCTGGCCGCGCTCGATCTCCTCGCGCTCGATGCCCCGGATGAGGCAGCCCACGTTGTCGCCGGCGCGGCCCTCGTCGAGCAGCTTCTTGAACATCTCGACACCGGTGACCACGATCTTGCGGGTCGGCTTGACACCGACCAGCTCGACCTCGTCGCCGACCTTGACGATGCCGCGCTCGATGCGCCCGGTGGCGACCGTGCCGCGGCCCTTGATGCCGAACACGTCCTCGACCGGCATGAGGAACGGCTTGTCGACCGCGCGCTCGGGCGTCGGGATGTACGAGTCGACCGCGTCCATCAGCTCCTGGATGGGCTTGTACGCCTCGTCGGCCGGGTTGTCGGGTGCCTCGAGCGCCTTCAGCGCGGAGCCCCGGATGACCGGGATGTCGTCGCCCGGGAACTCGTACTTGGACAGCAGCTCGCGGACCTCCAGCTCGACCAGGTCGAG
Organism: uncultured Chloroflexia bacterium; assembly: GCA_963780425.1. Lineage (GTDB taxonomy): Bacteria > Chloroflexota > Limnocylindria > Limnocylindrales > CSP1-4 > SPCO01. The sequence goes on from CAWABZ010000007.1 coordinate 100,445, forward strand.
CAGCTCCTCGTCGTCGACCATGTCGACCTTGTTGAGGAAGACCACGATGTACGGCACCTCGACCTGGCGCGCCAGCAGGATGTGCTCGCGCGTCTGGGGCATCGGCCCGTCGGTGGCGGCCACGACCAGGATGGCGCCGTCCATCTGGGCGGCTCCGGTGATCATGTTCTTGATGTAGTCGGCGTGGCCCGGGCAGTCGACGTGGGCGTAGTGGCGCGCGTCGGTCTCGTACTCGACGTGGGCGATGGCGATGGTGATGCCGCGGGCGCGCTCCTCGGGCGCGTTGTCGATGCTGTCGAACGCGCGGTACTCGGCCTCACCCTTCAGGGCGAGGTACTTGGTGATCGCCGCGGTGAGCGACGTCTTGCCATGGTCGATGTGGCCGATGGTGCCCACGTTGACGTGCGGCTTGGTGCGCTCGAACTTCTTCTTGGCCATCGTGGTTGTGCTCCCTAGACCTTGGACTTCTGGACGAGTTCCGAGGCCAGGCTGGCTGGCACCTCGGCGTAGTGGCTGAATTCCATCGAGGACGTCGCGCGGCCCTGGGACATGCTCCGCAGGTCCGTGACATACCCGAACATCTGGGCCAGCGGGACGAACGCCTGGACCACCTCGGTGCCCATCCGGGACTCGATGCCCTCGATCTGGCCGCGCCGGCTGTTGAGGTCGCCGATGACGTCGCCCATGAACTCCGTCGGCATCGTGACCTCGACCCGCATGATCGGCTCGAGGATGGCCGGATCGGCCTTGCTGAACGCGTCCTGGACCGCCATCGAACCCGCGATCTTGAACGCCATCTCGGACGAGTCGACCTCGTGGTAGGACCCGTCGAACAGCGTCACCTTGACGTCGACGACCGGGTACCCGGCGTAGATCCCGGTCTCGAGCTTCTCGCGGATGCCCTGGTCGACGGACTTGATGAACTCGCGCGGGATCGTCCCGCCGACGATCTTGTCGACGAACTCATAGCCCGCACCCTTCTCGGCCGGCTCGAGCCTGATGACGGCGTGGCCGTACTGGCCCTTGCCGCCGGTCTGGCGGACGAAGCGACCGTTGCCCTCGGCGGCACGACGGATCGTCTCGCGGTAGGAGACCTGCGGCTTGCCGATGTTGGCGGCCACCTTGAACTCGCGGACCATGCGGTCGACGAGCACGTCGAGGTGGAGCTCGCCCATGCCGGCGATGAGTGTCTCGGACGACTCCGGGTCGGTATGGACCCGGAAGGTCGGGTCTTCCTCGGACAGGCGCTGGAGCGCGACCGTCAGCTTGTCCTGGTCGGCCTTGGTCTTCGGCTCGATCTTGACCTCGATGACCGGCTCGGGGAACGTGATCGACTCGAGGAGGACGGGATGCGCCTCATCGGTGAGCGTGTCGCCGGTGAACGTGTCCTTCAGACCGACGGCCGCGGCGATGTCGCCCGCGTAGACCGTGTCGATCTCCTCGCGGTGGTTGGCGTGCATCTGGAGGATGCGGCCGATCCGCTCCTTCTTGCCCTTCGTGGTGTTGAGGACGTACGAGCCGGCCTTGAGGGTGCCGGAGTAGACGCGGAAGAACGCGAGCTTGCCGACGAACGGGTCGGCCGCGATCTTGAACGCCAGCGCGCTGAACGGCTCAGTGTCGTCCGGGGTGCGCAGGACCTCGGCGCCGCTCTTCGGATCGAGGCCGATCATGGGCGGCACGTCGAGCGGCGAGGGCAGGTAGTCGACCACCGCGTCGAGCATCTTCTGGATGCCCTTGTTGCGCAGCGCCGAACCGGTCAGGACCGGCACGATCCTCGTGGTCAGGGTGCCGAGACGAAGACCGCGCTTGATCTCGGCGATCGTCAGCTCCTCGCCCTCGAGGTACTTGTGGGTCAGCTCGTCGTCCATCTCGGCGACGGCCTCGATCATGACGTGGCGGTGCTGCTCGGCTTCCGCCTGGAGCTCCGCCGGGATGTCGACGACGTCGATCTTGTTGCCGAGGTCGTCGCGGTAGTAGACGGCCTTCATCTCGACCAGGTCGATGACGCCCTGGAACTGGTCCTCGCGGCCGATCGGGATCTGGATCGGCACGGCGTTCGCGCCGAGGCGCTCCTTGATCGACTCGACCCCGCGCCAGAAGTCGGCGCCGGTCCGATCGAGCTTGTTGATGAAGCAGAAGCGAGGCACGCCGTAGCGATCGGCCTGTCGCCAGACCGTCTCGGACTGCGGCTCGACACCGGCCACGCCGTCGAAGACGACGACCGCGCCATCGAGCACGCGAAGGCTGCGCTCGACCTCGACCGTGAAGTCCACGTGCCCGGGCGTATCGATGATGTTGATACGATGGTCGCCCCAGAACGCGGTGGTTGCGGCCGCGGTGATGGTGATGCCCCGCTCTTGCTCCTGGGGCATCCAGTCCATCGTCGCGGCGCCCTCGTGGACCTCGCCGATCTTGTAGATCTTCTTCGTGTAGAAGAGGATCCGCTCGGTCACGGTCGTCTTGCCGGCGTCGATATGCGCGATGATTCCGATGTTCCGCGTCTTCGCGAGCGGAACCTGTCGTGCCACGGTTTTCCCTACGCTCCCGGGTCTACCACTTGAAATGGCTGAAGGCGCGGTTCGCCTCGGCCATCTTGTGAGTGTCTTCTCGTCGCTTGACCGCCGCGCCGAGGCCGTTCATGGCATCGACGAATTCGGAGGCGAGCTTCTCGCTCATGCTCTTGCCGCTGCGCTTGCGAGCCGCCTGGACGAGCCAGCGGACGCCGAGCGACAGACGGCGATCGCCCCGGATCTCGACCGGGACCTGGTATGTCGCCCCACCGACGCGGCGCGGCTTGACCTCGATGATCGGCGTGGCGTTGCGCAACGCCGCCTCGAGGATCTCCAGGCCGGGTCGGCCGGCCTGTGCCTCGGCGCGAGCCAGGGCCTGGCGGAGGATCCGCTCGGCGAGGTTCTGCTTGCCGCCCTTCATGAGCTTCACGGAGAACCGGTGGGTGATGCGGTTGGCCGGCACGACCTCGTACTTGGTCTTGCGCGGGATGCTCGTTCGGCGCGGCACGCTACTTGGCCTTCGCGCCGTACTTGCTGCGACCCTGCTTTCGATCGCGCACGCCGGCAGCGTCGAGGGTACCGCGGATGATGTGGTACTTGACTGACGGCAGGTCCTTCACGCGACCGCCGCGGACGAGGACCACCGAATGCTCCTGCAGGTTGTGGCCGATGCCCGGGATGTAGGCCGTGACCTCCATCTGGTTCGACAGCCGCACGCGCGCGATCTTGCGCAGCGCCGAGTTCGGCTTCTTCGGCGTCATCGTGCGCACCTGGAGACAGACGCCACGCTTCTGCGGGGCGCCCGGGATCGACACCTGACGGCGTCGCAGGCTGTTCCAGTTCTTGCGCATGGCGGGCGCCTTGACCTTCTTGACCTTAGGCTGGCGACCGTGACGCACGAGCTGGCTGATCGTCGGCACGAAGACGCAACTCCTTCTTCTGGCGATGCAGGGCGGTCGGCACCGACCGCGGGGCCGGTCCAGCGTCGCCGGTCGCGCCCCGCAGGGCGGTCCGGCCGGGACCGGTGGTGTAAGTGATGGTGGCGGAATGGGCGTCGGCGCAGGCGCCGAAGGCGGACCCCTCCCGAGGCCACGAAGGGGGAGTATATCGGGGGCTCGGAATCAGTGTCAAACGTGCGGGCGGCGTGGCTCGTGGCCGCGGCGCGCGTCGGTTCCTGCCGAATGTCCACCATGTGATCCTTCGTCAGGTCCAGGCTGGCTGATCCTGGGACTCGTTGCATGGTCATGCGCCCGAGTGGCCGGCATCGTTCACGGGCATGCACAGCGACGTGCATACCCATTCACCCGCCGATGGTTGGACGCCCGGGAAGGTGTGACCAACGTTCGCCTGGTGATCATTTGGCAGAAAGCTCCGGAAAACCGGCGTGGGCGAAGCCGCCCTGGACGGGCCAAGGGGCGTGGCACCCGGACCCTCCGCCGCCCAAGGCACGAACCCCAAACGACGTGACCCCGGGTCACCCCGGGGTCACGGATCAGGCGGCCGACGGCTCCGCGGTAGGTCCGCGGTCAGGCGGGAGCGTCTTCCTTCTCGGCCTCGTCAGCGGTGGACGGGTCGGCCGTCTCCACTGGCTCAGCCTCGGGCTCGGCCGCAGTGGCGTCCCCGACGAGGAACGGGTTGGCCGCGTCCCCGTCATCGTCACCATCGCCGTCCTTGCCGGCGATCTCCGCCGCGAGTGCGAGACCGGCGGTCTCCTCGTCGCGGTCGGCGCCACGCCCGTCCTCGAGGAACGGGTTGTACTCGGCCTCGCCGAGACCCTCGAGGGCCTCGCCGGCGAGAGCCTCCAGGGCGGCCTGGCGCTCGCGCGCCTTGCGGGCCGCGACGTTCGCCGGGGCACCGGAGCCGGCCGGGATGAGCTTGCCGATGATCACGTTCTCCTTGAGCCCGATCAGGTGGTCCTTGGCGCCGTTGATGGCGGCCTCGGTCAGCACCCGGGTGGTCTCCTGGAAGGACGCCGCGGCGAGGAATGACGACGTGTTGAGCGAGGCCTTGGTCACGCCGAGCAGCACCGTCTGGGCCGTGGCGGGCTCGCCGCCCTCTGCCAGGACGTGGTTGTTGTGCTCCTCGAACTCGAGCCGGTCGACGAGCTCCGTCGGCAGCAGATCGACGTCGCCCGGCTGATCGATGCGGACCTTGCGGAGCATCTGGCGGACGATGATCTCGATGTGCTTGTCGTTGATCGTGACGCCCTGGCTCTTGTAGACCTTCTGGACCTCCTTCACCAGGTAGCGCTGGACGGCGTCCTTGCCCCGGGTGTCGAGGTACTCCTGCGGGTTGATCGGCCCGTCCGTGATGGCATCGCCGGCACGGATCGGCTGGCCGTTCTCCACGAGGAGCTTGGCGTTGTGCGGGATGAGGTACTCGCGCTCGACCACGTCCTCGGCGCGGACCGCGAGTCCGTCCGATGACTTGACGAGGAACCCGGCGACGGGCGCCGTGACCTCGACTGTCGAGCCGTTCTTGCCCGATCGCGCGACGACCTGGCCGAGGGTGACGGTGTCACCGGGGGCGGCCAACTGCTCGGCGCCCTTGGGCACCGCGAGCGACGTGTCGTAGACCTCTGTCGAGACGACCTTGACCTTCGTCATGCCGTCGCCGCGGATGATCTCGACGATCCCGTCGATGTGGCTGATCTCGGCCTTGCCCTTGGGGATCCGGGCCTCGAACAGCTCCTCGACGCGCGGCAGGCCGGCGGTGATGTCCAGGCCGGCGACGCCACCGGTGTGGAACGTCCGCATGGTCAGCTGCGTGCCGGGCTCGCCGATCGACTGGGCCGCGATGATGCCGACCGCCTCGCCGCTGCCGACCATGTCGCCGGTGGCGAGGTTGCGCCCGTAGCACGCCCGGCAGACGCCGTAGCGCGCTTCGCAGGTCAGTGGCGAGCGGACGAGGACCTCGTCGATGCCGGCATCGTCGATGCGTGCCGCCACCTCTTCGGAGATCATCTCGTTGCGCTCGACGAGGATCGGAGCGTCCTCGCCCTTCTTGGTCTTGACCGTGGGGTCGGGCAGGGCCGCCGCAGCGAGCCGTCCGGTGAGCCGGCGCTGGAAGGCGCCCTTCTCATCGCTCGACTCGGAGCGGATGATCCAGCTCCCCTCCTCCGTGCCGCAGTCGTCCTCGCGGGTGATGACGTCCTGGGCGACGTCGACCAGGCGCCGGGTGAGGTACCCGGAGTCGGCGGTCCGCAGTGCGGTGTCCGCCAGACCCTTGCGTGCGCCGTGGGTCGAGATGAAGTACTCGAGGACCGTCATCCCCTCGCGGAAGTTGCTCCGCACGGGGACGTCGATGATCCGCCCGGACGGGTCGGCCATAAGGCCGCGCATCGCGCCGAGCTGGCCGATGTTGCCCTTGTTCCCTCGGGCGCCGGACGCGGTCATCATCGTGACCGGACCCGTCGGGTCGAGGGACTTCATCATCTCGTCCGACATCTTGGCCGTCGTTTCCTGCCACACGCCGACGACCTGCTCATAACGCTCGTCCTCGGTGATGAGGCCGCGCTGGAACTGGCGGTCGATCTCCGCGACGTTGTCGTCGGCGGCGACGAGGCGCTCGGCCTTGTCCTTCGGGATCTCGATATCGAACAGGCCGATCGTCATCCCGCCTCGGGTCGCGAACTCGAACCCGACGCTCTTGATGCCGTCGACCAGATGCGCCGTCTCCTCGGGACCGAGGTCGCGGTAGCACCGGTCGACCAGCTCCTTGAGATCGCTCCGCTTCATGACGGTGTCGTGGAAGCGCAGCTGGTTCGGCAGGATCTGATTGAAGATGACGCGCCCGATCGTGGTCCGCCGTCGCTCGGTGCGAAGCGCCTCGGTCTCTGCGTCCCAGGACTGGACCTCGACGTCGATGACCTCGTGGAGCGCGGCGTTGGTCTTCTCGCGGAGCTGATAGGCGAGGATCGCCTCATCCTCCGACGCGAAGGAACGGACCGGCTTCTTCGACTTGGTCGTCGTGGCGTCCATCGTCAGGTAGTAGCAGCCGAGGACCATGTCCTGGGTCGGCGCCACAACCGGGCTGCCGTCGGCCGGCGACAGCAGGTTGGCGGTGGACAGCATCATCGTCCGCGCCTCTTCCTGGGCGGCCGTCGAGAGCGGCACGTGGACCGCCATCTGGTCGCCGTCGAAGTCGGCGTTGAACGCCGTGCAGACGAGCGGGTGGATCTGGATCGCCGACCCCTCGACGAGGACCGGCATGAACGCCTGGATGCCCAGGCGGTGCAGCGTCGGGGCGCGGTTGAGCAGGACCGGGTGGTCCTTGATGACGTCCTCGAGGACGTCCCAGACCTCCGGCCGCACGCGCTCGACGATGCGCTTGGCGCTCTTGATGTTGTGCGCGAAGCCCTTCTCGACGAGCTGGCGCATCACGAACGGCTTGAACAGCTCGAGCGCCATCTTCTTGGGCAGCCCGCACTGGTGGAGCTTGAGCTCCGGGCCGACCACGATGACCGATCGACCGGAGTAGTCGACGCGCTTGCCGAGCAGGTTCTGGCGGAACCGACCCTGCTTGCCCTTGAGCATGTCGGACAGGCTCTTGAGGCGGTGGTTGCCGGTGCCCGCGATCGCCCGGCCGCGGCGGCCGTTGTCGATCAGCGCGTCGCACGCCTCCTGGAGCATCCGCTTCTCGTTGCGGATGATGATCTCGGGGGCGCCGAGCTCGAGCAGTCGCTTGAGCCGGTTGTTGCGGTTGATGACGCGCCGGTACAGGTCGTTCAGGTCGGACGTCGCGAAGCGGCCGCCGTCGAGCTGGACCATCGGTCGCAGGTCCGGCGGGATGACCGGCAGCACCGACAGGATCATCCAGTCGGGGCGGGTGCCGCTCCGGCGGAACGCCTCGATGAGGCGCAGCCGCTTGATCGCCTTCTTGCGCCGCTGACCGGAGCTGGTGCGGACCTCGACATGGAGCGAGCGTGCCAGCTCCTCGAGGTCCATCCGGCTGATGATCTCGCGCACCGCCTCGGCGCCCATGCCGGCGCCGAACACGCGGCCGCTCTTGGCGGTCGAGCCGTACTTCTCGTCGAGCATCCGGAACTCGGTCTCGCCGATCGTCTGCATCGGCTTGATCGCCTCGAGCTCGTCGCGCCGCTGGCGCAGCTCGTCCTTGAGGCCCTGTGCCTGCTCCTGCAGACCGGCTCGCTCGTGCTGGAGCGTGTCGTCGACACCGCTCGAGAGGTCGGCGATCTTCTGCTCGACGGCACGCGCCTCGTCGGCCTCGCGCTGCTGGAGATCGGCATTGACCTGCTCGCTGTACTCGGCGACGACCTTGCGCAGGCGCGCGGTCGCCTCCTTGCCGCCCTTGTCGCCGGCGGCCACGACGACCTCGCCGGTCGGGGCGAACGCGATGGCGTCCTCCGCGACACCGGTCTTGAGCTCGGACAGGAGGGCCTCGGTCGCCTGCGCGGCGGCCGCGATCTCCTCGGTCCGCGCGGCACGCTGGCTCTCCAGGTCGGCCTTGGTCCGGGCGAGCTCCTCGTTGAGCTCGTCCTTCTGCTTGTTGACCTTCGAGCGCAGCTCGTCCTCGAGTTCGGCCAGACGCTCGCCGGCCTTGCCGCCGCGGCCCTCCGCCTCTTCCTCGATCGCCGCGAGCGCACGCTTGCGCGCGTCCTCATCGACGTGGGTGACGATGTACAGCGCGAAGTACAGGATCCGCTCGAGGTTGCGCGGGCTGATGTCGAGCAGGATGCCGAGTCGGCTCGGCGTGCCCTTGAAATACCAGATGTGGCTGACCGGGCTCGCGAGCTGGATGTGACCCATCCGCTCGCGGCGGACCTTGCTGCGGGTGACCTCGACGCCACACTTGTCGCAGATGATCCCCTTGTAGCGGATCCTCTTGTACTTGCCGCAGTAGCACTCCCAGTCCTTCGTCGGACCGAAGATGCGCTCGTCGAAGAGACCGTCCTTTTCCGGCTTGAGCGTCCGGTAGTTGATGGTCTCGGGCTTCGTCACCTCGCCCTTCGACCACTCCCGGATCTGGTCCGGGCTGGCGAGCGAGATACGGATCGCGCTGAAGTTATTGACCTCGAGCATGGTTCTCCTCCACGTCACCGCCTGGCTCGGCGACGTGATGCGGACCGTGAGCGAGCGGGGTCGAGCCGGCCGGGACGCGACCCCGCGGGAACGGTGGGTTGGTGCGGGTGACGGTGATGTCGATCAATCCTCGAACCCGGCGAGGTTGATCCCGCCGAGATCGGGGAGCAGGTATCCGGAGGCGTCGTCCTCCGCGAGCGGGATCTCCTCCTCGTTCTGGTCCAGGATCTCCGCGTTCAGCCCGAGGCTGCGGAGCTCCTTGATCAGGACCTTGAACGACTCGGGGACCCGCGGCGGCTGGATCTCCTCCCCCTTGACGATGGCTTCGTAGGTCTGGACCCGTCCGAGGACATCGTCCGACTTCACGGTGAGCAGCTCCTGGAGGATGTTGGCGGCGCCGTAGGCTTCCAGTGCCCACACCTCCATCTCGCCGAAGCGCTGGCCGCCGAACTGCGCCTTGCCACCGAGCGGCTGCTGGGTGATGAGGCTGTACGGGCCGGTCGAGCGCGCGTGGATCTTGTCCTCGACGAGGTGGTGCAGCTTGAGCATGTAGATGTAGCCGACGGTGATGTGCCGGTCGAACGTCTCGCCCGTCCGGCCGTCGCGGAGCTCGATCTTGCCGCTCTCGGGCAGGCCGGCGTCGCGCAGCTCGTCCTGGATCTGCGCCTCGGTCGCCCCGTCGAAGACGGCGGTGGCGGCCTTGAGGCCCTTCTTGTGGAGGGCCCACCCGAGGTGCGTCTCGAGGATCTGGCCGATGTTCATCCGGCTCGGCACGCCGAGCGGGTTGAGGATGATGTCGACCGGGGTGCCGTCGGGCAGGAACGGCATGTCCTCGGCGGGCAGGATCTTGGCGATCACGCCCTTGTTGCCGTGGCGGCCGGCCATCTTGTCGCCGACCGAGATCTTGCGCTTCTGGGCGACCGACACGCGGACCAGCCGGTTGACGCCTGGCTGGAGGTCGTCGTTGAGCTCGCGACGGAACTCGCGGACCTCGACGACCTTGCCGCGCTCGCCGTGCGGCAGGCGCAGCGAGCTGTCCTTCACCTCGCGGGCCTTCTCACCGAAGATCGCCCGAAGCAGGCGCTCCTCGGCGGTCAGCTCGGTCTCGCCCTTGGGCGTGATCTTGCCGACGAGGATGTCGCCGGGGCGGACCTCGGCGCCGATGTAGACGATGCCCTCCTCATCGAGGTCCTTGAGGGATTCCTCGCCGACGTTCGGGATGTCCCGGGTGATCTCCTCGGGCCCGAGCTTCGTGTCGCGGGACTCGATCTCGTGCTTCTCGATGTGGATGCTGGTGAACAGGTCGTCGCGCACGAGCCGGTCGCTGATGACGATCGCGTCCTCGTAGTTGCCGCCCTCCCAGCTCATGAACGCCACGAGGACGTTCCGGCCGAGCGCCAGCTCGCCCATGTCGGTCGAGCTCGAGTCGGCGATGGCCTGGCCATCGGCGACGCGATCCCCGACGTTGACGATCGGGCGGTGGTTGATGCACGTCCCCTGGTTGGAGCGGACGAACTTCTGAAGGCGGTATTCGTCGAGCTCGCCGGCGTCGGTCTCGACCGCGATGCGCTGCGCGGTCACGCTGGTGACCACGCCGCCGCGCGTGGCGACGAGGACCTGCCCGGAGTCCCGGGCGGCGCGCTCCTCCATGCCGGTCCCGACGATCGGCGACTCCGGCTCGAGGAGCGGCACGGCCTGGCGCTGCATGTTCGAACCCATCAGCGCGCGGTTGGCGTCGTCGTGCTCGAGGAACGGGATGAGCGCTGTGGCGACCGAGACGACCTGCTTGGGCGACACGTCCATGTACTCGATCTGCGAGGGGCGCGCCTCGGGGAACGTGTCGCGGTAGCGGGACGGGATGCGGTCGGCGGCGAAGTGGCCCTCGTCGTCGAGCGGCGCGTTGGCCTGCGCGACGACGTGCTCCTCCTCCTCGTCCGCCGGGAGGTACTCGATGTCGTCGGTCACGACCGGGCGGATCGGGAAGGCGTGGGCCTTCTGCTTCTTGAGCTCGCTGACGGCGGCGCTGGTGAACGACTCGCCGGCCTTGAGCACGACCGAGCCGCTCTTCGACACCAGGTCCTGGCCGGCCTGGTAGGCGGTCAGACCGGTCTCGTCGTAGCCGACGGTCCGCTTGACCTTGCGGTACGGGGTCTCGATGAAGCCGTAGCTATTGATGCGGCCGTACGTCGCGAGCGAGCCGATCAGGCCGATGTTCGGACCTTCCGGGGTCTCGATGGGGCAGATGCGGCCGTAGTGGCTGTGGTGGACGTCGCGGACGTCGAACCCGGCGCGCTCGCGCGACAGGCCGCCCGGGCCGAGCGCCGACAGCCGGCGCTTCGACGTCAGCTCGGCGAGCGGGTTCGTCTGGTCCATGAACTGGCTCAGCTGGCTGCCGCCGAAGAACTCCTTCATCGCCGCCACGACGGGGCGGATGTTGATGAGGGCGTTGGGGGTCGCCTTGTCGATCTCCTGGATCGTCATGCGCTCGCGGACGACGCGCTCCATGCGCAACAGGCCGATCCGGAACGCGTTCTGGATCAGCTCCCCGTTGGCGCGGATGCGGCGGTTGCCGAGATGGTCGATGTCGTCCTTCGGATGAAGGCCGCGGTTGCACTCGATGAGGTGGCCGACGATCGCGGCGATGTCTTCCTTCGTGATCGTCCGCTGCTCGCGCTCGAGCTCGAGGCCCATGCGCGACGCGACCGCGTCGAGCTTCTTGTCGAACTTGTAGCGACCGACACGACCGAGGTCGTATCGGCGGAAGTTGAAGAACAGGCTCTCGACCAGCTGACGGGCGTTCTCGCCGGTGGGCGGGTCGCCGGGGCGAAGCTTCTTGTAGACCTCGATGAGGGCCTCGGCCTGCGTGTGGGTGAGGTCCTTGTCGAGCGTGCTCGCGATGAAGGGATGGTCGGCGTCCGTGTCGATGGAGCTGAACAGCGCGGTGATCGCGTCGTTCTCCTCGTAGCCGACGGCGCGCAGCAGCGTGGTCGCTGCGATCTTGCGCTTGCGGTCGACCTTGACCCACAGCTGGTCCTTGTTGTTCGTCTCGAACTCGAGCCAGGCGCCGCGGTTCGGGATGACCTTGGCGCTGAACAGCATGCGGCCGGACGCGAGGTCCTCCGCCTCGCTGTAGTAGACGCCCGGCGAGCGGACGAGCTGGCTCACCACGACCCGCTCCGCGCCGTTGATGACGAACGTGCCCTGGTCGGTCATCCAGGGGTAGTCGCCCATGTACACGCGCTGGCGCTGGATCTCGCCGGTCTCCTTGATGAGGAGCTCGACGTTGACGTACAGCGGCTTGCTGAACGTCAGGTCCTTGGTGCGGCACTCCTCTTCGGAGTACTTGGGCTCACCGAACTCGTAGTCGAGGAACTGCAGTTCCATGACCTTGCCGGTGAAGTCCTTGATCGGGCTGATCTCATCGAACAGCTCGCGCAGGCCCTTCTCGACGAACCAGCTGAACGAATCGAGCTGCAATTCGATGAGATTGGGGATCTCGAATTTCTCGTAGCTGACGCCATCGATCTTCTTGTCGATACGGGCGTACGAGATGCGACCCGACGGGGTCACGGCGCGAGTCGACGACTCAGCGTTAGACAGCATGAAGCACCGCTCCTTGACGGAGGAGGAAGGAGAAATGGGGGGCCGCGCTCACAGAAGGGGTATGGTACCGCGATTTTGCATCTTGTCAAACACCCCCGAACGTGCTATTGGGCCTGGCGGGACGATTTGGGTCGCTGTCCTGCCTAAATTGCTCCCGGACCACGGGTCACGGGACGGTCACTTGGACAGATCGGACCACCTTTCCCGTCCCACGGGACCAGGCGACCGTCCCGACACAGATCGGCCTCCCGTTTCCCAGGCCACGGGAAGATGGGTCGATCATTCCCGCCACGCGGGAACGGGCGTCTGGCAACACGTCAATTAGCGTCGCCCGCTCCCGTCCCACGAGAGCGCGACTCGGGGCAGGCGGCTCCTGGTCTCCCCGCTCGGACGGCGCCGGCGAAGGCGCCGTCGAGCACGGAAGCGAGCGCACCCTGAGGTGCGTGAGCGACGCGCGCAGACGGCAACGCCCGCCCGCGCCTTCCCAGCGGGGAAGAGCTACTTGATCTCGACCTTGGCGCCTTGCTCCTCCAAAGCCGCCTTGATCTTCTCGGCCTCGTCGCGAGCGATGCCTTCCTTGACGGGCTTCGGCGATGCGTCGACCAGGTCCTTGGCCTCCTTGAGGCCCAGACCGGTCAGCTCGCGGACGACCTTGATGACCGGGATCTTGTTCGGGCCGACCTCGGCGAGGACGGCGACGAACTCGGTCTGCTCCTCCGGTGCGGCAGCGGCGGCAGCGGCACCGCCGTCACCACCAGCCGCGGGGGCGGCCGCGGCGGCGACAGGGGCAGCGGCGGTCACGCCGTAGCGCTCCTCGAAGCGCTTGATGAACTCGGACAGCTCGAGGACGGTCATCTTGTCGATGGCCTCGAGCAGGTCGTCCTGGGTCAGGGTAGCCATGGAATCTCCTTGTCGATGTCGGTGTCGGTCGGTATTCGGCGGTCGGGTGATCGAGATCTAGGCGTCGGCCTGGCGCTTCTGCTCGGCGACCTGCGCCAGGGCGTAACCCAGGTTGCGCAGCGGCGCAGCGAACAGGCCGGCGAGGGTGCCGACCGGTGCCTGCATCCCGCCGGCGAGCCTGGCCAGCAGCACCTCCCGCGATGGAAGCGCGGCGAGCCGCGTCACAGCGTCACCGTCGATCGCGCGGTCGCCGAGGATCGCCCCGGTGATCCGCACGACCTTGTTGTACGGGCGGGTGGCGTCCAGGACGGCCTTTGCGGTCGCCGCCTCGTCGGTGCCGAACGCGATCGCGGTCGGACCGTTGAGGAGCGGGTGACAGTGCCTCGCCGACCGTATCGGCGGCGGCGATCCGCATGAGGCGGTTCTTCACGACGCGGTATCGGACGTCCTGCTTGTGCAGGGCTCGCCTGATCTCGGCGATCTCTCTCACCGTGAGGCCGCGGTAATCGGAGACGATCATCGTCCGTGCGTTCGCGAGTTCCTCGCGAAGGGCAGCGACCATCGCCTGCTTTGCCTCTGTCGGCATCCAGCCTCCTATCTCACTTCGGCACGCGGACCGGCGTGCGGCGGTGGGTCGACCGGAGCAACGACCCCGGTTCTCCCCTGCGACGGATCCCATGGCGACCTCCCGAGGGAGGCCGACCCCGGCTCGCAGGGGCGCACCCACCGGCGAAGGTGGAGGCACCGACTGCCTCGGCGTGCTCGTCGTCGTCCCCGGTCCGCCCTCACGGGCGATCGACCGGTCCGATCCGACGGATCAAGCTTCGACCGTCCGCGGCTGATGAGGCCCGGGCGGTCCGCAAGCGCAGGCTGTCTGCGGCGGTCCGTCAATGTCGTCGGTTCGATGTTAGCCGGTCCAGCCGCAAGGCGGCCGCGGAGCGGGTTCGCGAGCGCACCTGACGGTGCGTGAGCGGTCCCGCGATAGCGGCCAACGCGGCGGATGGCGCCGGATCACATCGAACATTCCAGATGGCGCGCCTCTCGACCGCCATCGCGTCAATCGTTGCCGGCGACCCGCCGGCGTGGGTCAGGCGGCGTTGGCGACCGCCAGGACGGCCGGCACATCGACCCGGATGCCCGGGCCCATCGTGCTGGCGATCGTCAGGGTGCGCAGGTACTGGCCCTTCGCCCCGGCGGGCTTGGCGCGGTTCACCGCGTCGACGAGCGTCGCCAGATTGTCCACCAGTGCGGCCGCCTCGAAGCTGCTCTTGCCGACCGCGACATGGACGATCGCCGCCTTGTCGACCTTGAACTCGACCCGGCCGCCCTTGACCTCCTTGATCGCCCGCTCGAGGTCGAACGTGATCGTGCCGGCCTTCGGGTTCGGCATGAGTCCTCGACGGCCGAGGATCTTGCCGAGTCGACCGACGAGACCCATCGAATCGGGCGTCGCGAGCGCGACGTCGAACTCGAGCCAGCCGGCTTCGATCTTCTTGACCAGGTCCTCGCCGCCGACCTCATCCGCGCCGGCGCGGAGTGCCTCCTGGGCCTTTTCGCCCTGGGCGAACACTGCCACGCGGACCGTCTTGCCGGTGCCGTGCGGGAGGACGACGGTGCCGCGGACCATCTGGTCGGCGTGGCGCGGGTCGACCCCGAGGCGGATGTGCGCCTCGATCGTCGCGTCGAAGTTCACGGTCGTCGTCTGCTTCGCGAGCTCGGCGGCATCGGCCGGTCCGTACAACGTCTCGCGATCGACGAGCTTCGCCGCGTCCTGGTATTTCTTGCCGCGATGGGGCATCGATCTGTCCTCCTATCGGCCGGCGAACCCGGCCTTCCCCTTGAACGGATGCCTGCGGCCCGGGGTGCCAACCGCAAGCGGGACGTGATGTCTAGTTGGAGACTTCGATCCCCATCGAGCGGGCCGTTCCCTCGACTTGCTTGGCGGCGGCCTCGAGATCGTTGGCGTTGAGATCGGACATCTTGATGGTGGCGATCTCGCGGAGCTGGTCGCGGGTCACCCGACCGACGTTCTCCCGCCCGGTCATGCCGGAGCCCTTCTCGATCCCGGCGGCCTTGCGGAGCAGGTCCGCGGCCGGCGGTGTCTTGAGGATGAACGAGAACGAGCGATCCTCGAAGATCGTGATCTGGGCCGGGATGATCTGGCCGCGCTTGTCGGCGGTCTTCTCGTTATAGGACTTGGTGAACTCGACGATGTTGATGCCGTGCGGGCCGAGCGCGGTGCCGACGGGCGGCGCCGGCGTCGCGGCACCAGCCGGCAACTGGAGCGTCAGGACGATGCGGATCTTCTTGGCCACGGGAGGTCCTTTCTACAATTTCTCGACTTGCAGGAAGTCGAGCTCGACCGGTGTCTCGCGGCCGAAGATGCTCACCAGGACCTTGACCTTGTTGCGCTCCGGGTTGATCTCCTCGACCGTCCCGATGAACTCGGCGAACGGCCCGTCGGTGACCCGGACGCTCTGGCCCTTCGTGAACGCGACGCGGTACTTGGGTGTCTCGACGCCCATGTGCCGCAGGATCTGCTTGACCTCGGTCTCCGTCAGCGGGATCGGCTCGCTGCGGACGCCCGGGATGTTGGCGCCGCCGACGAAGCTCGTGACGCCCGGCGTGTTGCGGACGACGAACCAGCTGTCGGGATCCAGGATCATCTCGACCAGGACGTAGCCCGGGTAGACCTTCTTCTGGACGGTGTGACGCTGACCCTGGCGGATCTCGATCTCGTCCTCCATCGGGACGAGGACCTGGAAGATCTTGTCCTCCATGCCCATCGACTCGATGCGGTGCTCGAGATTGGTCTTGACCTTGTTCTCGTACCCCGAGTAGGTGTGGATGATGTACCAGCGCTTCTCGGTCGCCTTGGTCTCGGTGGTGCTGCTGAGGTCGGTCATCATCGCTTCCTACGCCGCCGCCGCGGGGCTGATGAGGTTGAGAAGCCCGACGAAGACTCGATCGAGCACGGTGATATACAGCCCGACCACGATGCTGATCGCGAAGACCAGCACGGTCAGGTTGCGCACCTGCTCACGGGTCGGCCAGCTGACTTTCTTCAGCTCTGACCAGACCTCATCGAAATACCGGCGGAGTCGCTTCACGTCGTCTTTTCTTCTCTCTTTCGTACGTTGACCGTTGTCCGGGTCTTGCAGCCCAGTGTGACTGCGTCTCCATCTCCGACGACCGAGGTCAGGTCCGCCGGCCCTCGGTCGGAGGATCTTGGCAGGGGCGATAGGACTCGAACCTACAACCGCTGGTTTTGGAGACCAGTGCTCTGCCAATTGAGCTACACCCCTGCGGCGGCGCGGCCGTCGGCCTACTTCGCCTCGCGGTGAAGTGTATGCCGTCGCTCGCGCGGGCAATATTTCAGGAGCTCGATCCGGTTCGGATCGTTCCTCTTGTTCTTGCGCGTCGTGTAGTTCCGCTGCTTGCACTCGGTGCAGGCCAGCTGGATCGTCGGACGGTTCTCGACTCTCGCCATGTCGTCCCTACTCGGCGATGGTGACGATGGCGCCGGCGCCGACGGTCCGGCCACCCTCGCGGATGGCGAAGCGCTGGCCGACCTCGAGGCCGATCGGGGTGATCAGCTCGACGCTCATCTCGACGTTGTCGCCGGGCATGATCATCTCGGCCCCGTCGGGCAGCCCGATGGCGCCGGTCACGTCGGTCGTGCGCAGGTAGAACTGCGGCCGGTAGCCGTTGTAGAACGGGGTATGGCGGCCGCCCTCCTCCTTGGTCAGCACGTACACCTGCGCGGTGAACTTGGTGTGCGGCTTGATGGAGGCCGTCTTGGCCAGCACCTGGCCGCGCTCGATCTCCTCGCGCTCGATGCCCCGGATGAGACAGCCCACGTTGTCGCCGGCGCGGCCCTCGTCGAGCAGCTTCTTGAACATCTCGACACCGGTCACCACGATCTTGCGGGTCGGCTTGACACCGACCAGCTCGACCTCGTCGCCGACCTTGACGATGCCGCGCTCGATGCGCCCGGTGGCGACCGTGCCGCGGCCCTTGATGCCGAACACGTCCTCGACCGGCATGAGGAACGGCTTGTCGACCGCGCGCTCGGGGGTCGGGATGTACGAGTCGACCGCGTCCATCAGCTCCTGGATGGGCTTGTACGCCTCGTCGGCCGGGTTGTCGGGTGCCTCGAGCGCCTTGAGCGCGGAGCCCCGGATGACCGGGATGTCGTCGCCCGGGAACTCGTACTTGGACAGCAGCTCGCGGACCTCCAGCTCGACCAGGTCGAGCAGCTCCTCGTCGTCGACCATGTCGACCTTGTTGAGGAAGACCACGATGTACGGCACCTCGACCTGGCGCGCCAGCAGGATGTGCTCGCGCGTCTGGGGCATCGGCCCGTCGGTGGCGGCCACGACCAGGATGGCGCCGTCCATCTGGGCGGCTCCGGTGATCATGTTCTTGATGTAGTCGGCGTGCCCCGGGCAGTCGACGTGGGCGTAGTGGCGCGCGTCGGTCTCGTACTCGACGTGGGCGATGGCGATGGTGATGCCGCGGGCGCGCTCCTCGGGCGCGTTGTCGATGCTGTCGAACGCGCGGTACTCGGCCTCACCCTTCAGGGCGAGGTACTTGGTGATCGCCGCGGTGAGCGACGTCTTGCCATGGTCGATGTGGCCGATGGTGCCCACGTTGACGTGCGGCTTGGTGCGCTCGAACTTCTTCTTGGCCACGTGACCAGTTCACTCCTTAGATCAGGTGCGGGCGACGCCGCAGGGGTTGGGATCGGGCGGTGGAGCCCACAATCGGACTTGAACCGATGACCTCTTCCTTACCAAGGAAGTGCTCTGCCAGCTGAGCTATGTGGGCCCGGGCCGATCGCGGTTGTTCTCTATGGTGGTGGGCAGGGAGGGAATCGAACCCCCAAAGCCGAAGGCGGCTGGTCTACAGCCAGCTGAGCTCACCACCTGCTCAACCTACCCACTGGCGTTGCGGCGCCGGATCGGGACTGCGGCCCCGTGGCGGATCCGACCACCGATGGACGTGCTCTGGAGCCGACGACGGGACTCGAACCCGGAACCGGCGGTTTACAAAACCGCTGCTCTACCAATTGAGCTACGTCGGCGCGACGGGCAGGGCCATACCGCAGAAGGACCCATTCGGCGCCGGGAGATGATAGGACCGAGCGGTCGGATGGGTCAAGCGTCGGGGGTCTCGGTCCGCTCCCCGTCATCCGCGCCTGGCTCGGTGCGCGCCGCCCGGCGGCGGGTCTGCGGTTTTGGCGGCCTCGGCCGGTCCTTGGCCGCTTCCGGGTGGGCGCCTTGGCCGTCTTGGTCCGGGTGGGCGCCTTGGCCGTCTTGGCCACCTTGGCTGCCTCGGCCGCCTTGCGTGGCTTGGCCGCCTTGGGTGCGGTGGGTGCAGCGTCGTCGGGCAGCAGGTCCACGTCGGCGTCGGGCAGGGACGGCGTATCGGCGGGAGCTGGGTCGGCGGGAGTCGCCTCGACGGCGACCTTCTTCGCCCGTGGCTTGCGCGGCTTCGGGGCGGGCCGCGGAGGCTCTGTCGACGGCTCAGTCGGCGAGGAGGACTCCGGTGGCGCGGGTGGCGGCAGGGCCTCGACATCCTCGCGCTGCGACAGCGCCTCGAAGAGCAGGATCGACCCGGCGACCGCGGCATTCAGGGATCCGACGGCACCCTTCATCGGGATCCGCATGAAGACGTCGCACCGGCGACGGACGGCTTGCCCGAGCCCCTGACCTTCGCTTCCGACGACGATCGCGAGCGGTCCGCGCAGGTCGGTCTGCCGCGCGCTGAGGGAGGCACCGCCGTCGGCACCCGCGATCCGCAGCCCACGGGAATGGAGATCGCTCAGAGCCGCCGGGAGGTCGTCGGCCGGACTGAGCAGGAGGTGCTCGATCGCGCCCGCGGACGCCTTGACGGCGGACGGGCTGAGAGGCGCCTGGCGATGCGTCGGGAACACGACGCCGTGGACGCCTGCGGCCTCAGCGCTGCGCAACAGCGATCCGACGTTGTGCGGGTCCTCGAGCGAGTCCAGGACGAGGACGAACGGGGGTTCCCCACGCTCTGCTGCCCGAGCGAGGATGTCGTCGAGGCTCGCGAACCGCCGGGGCTCGACCACGAGTGCGATCCCCTGGTGGCCGTCAAAGCCCGCGAGGGCGGTGAGCGAGCCGCCCTCGACCTCGACGATCGGGATGCGCAGGTTCGTCGCGTGGAGGACGAGCTTTTCCAGGGCGGCGCGACGCTGCGGCACGACCAGCAGCCGGATCGCGGGACGCCGTGCGACGAACGCCTCCTCGACCGGTCGCCGGCCGGCGACGAGCTCCTCCTCGGGACCGAGAGCGTCCGGCGGTGGGAGGGCCGGCTGGCGATATGCCGGCGGCGGCCGGAACGCCCCGGGCCGACCGTACGGGGGTCCGCTCGGGCGTCGGTCGCGATCCCAGCCGCGATCCGATCCCGATCCCGGTCCCGGTCGTACGGCGGCCGACGATCCCCGGATCCTCGCGGACCTCCCGCGGGTCCACCGGACCGTCGCGGTCCGCGATCCATCGGACGCGACTCCCGACCCGGTGGGCCACCGAACTGCCGCGGACCGGGTGGCCGCGGCGGGCGGTGTTCGACATCACCGCGGTCCGAACGCTCGTCGGGCCTACGGTCGTATGGCTGGCGCTCCGGCGAACGGTCCTCCCACGGTCGCGGTCTCGGGCCGCCCCCGGGACGGGGAGCGGGCCGTGGACCATGGCGAGGGCGGTCGCCGGGAGGACCCGGCTGCCAGGAGCGGCGCGGACCGGTGGGCGGCCCGCCACCTTGCCAGGGTGGACCTCGACGCGGCCCGACCTCGCCGGGACCGTCGCGCCTGGGGCCAGCGGGGCGGGGTCCGTCAGACCGCGGCGCGTCGCGTCGCGGGCCCCCGGGTCGTGGCCCGTCGCGACGGGGCCCGCGACCGGGTCCCCCGCCCCGCCGGCGGTCGTCCGGGGGCCGGTCAGCCACGGCTCACCTCCGCGATCCGGTGCCAGCGCTGGCCGTCCCGCGTGTCCTCGACTGCGATGCCTCGGTCGGCGAGCGTCTCGCGAAGCCGATCGGATGCCGCCCAATCGCGGGTGGCTCGTGCCGATGCGCGTTCGTCGAGGAGAGCCTGGAGCTCGGGGTCGAGGGCATCGGCGTCGGGCTCGGGCAGGACGCCGAGCACCTGATCGAGATCCCGCAGAGCTGCGACGGCCTGGCGCGCGTCGTCGGTCGACAGCGTCCGGCCTTCGATCCGCCTGTTGAGATCGCGCACGAGGTCGAACAGCGCGGCCAGCCCAGCCGAGATGTTGAGGTCATCGTCGAGCGCCGCGACGAACGCAGCCCGACCGGAGTCGACGGCCTCGCCGAGCGTCGGATCGCCGGGTCCGTCCTCGCGGTACGTCTCGAGGGCCCGGACGACCGCGTCGAGCCGGGCGACGGCGGCCCCGGCGGCAGCGAGCAATTCGTCCGAGTGGTCGAGACCTGCGCGGTAATGGACCGCGAGCAGCGCGTAGCGCAAGGCACGCGGAGAGACGCCGGCATCGAGGACTTCATCAACGCGCGCGATGTTCCCGGTGGACTTCGCCATCTTCGAGCCACTGGAGCGCAGGTGAGCGCAGTGCAGCCACGTCTCGACGAAGGGCAGACCCGTGGCCGCCTCGCTCTGGGCGATCTCGTCCTCGTGATGGGGAAAGATCAGGTCGACCCCGCCCGTGTGGATGTCGAATGACGGGCCGAGGTACGCCATGCTCATCGCCGAGCATTCGATATGCCAGCCCGGACGGCCATCCCCGACCGCCGTCGACCACGACGGCTCGCCGGGCTTCGGGCCCTTCCACAGCGCGAAGTCGCGAATGTCGTCCTTGGCGTACTCGTCGGCCTCGACCCGTTCGCCGACGCGCATCTGCTCGGGGTCCAGTCGCGCGAGACGGCCGTACGCCGGCCAGGACGAGATCCGGAAGAAGATCGAGCCGTCATCGGTGCGGTAGGCGTGCCCGCGCTCGAGCAACGTCTCGATGAGCGCCACCATCTCGTCGATGTGCTCGGTCGCCCGAGGCAGGACGTCAGGACGCGTCATGCGCAGGGTGTCCGCGTCGACGAGGAAACGCTCGAGGTAGCGAGCGCTCAGCTCGCCGATCGGCTCTCCCGCGGCGGCAGCCCCGCGGATGATCTTGTCATCGACATCGGTGATGTTCATCACCCAGGTCACCGTATGGCCGCGCCAGCGGAGATACCGCACGAGCAGGTCGGCGAACAGGAAGGATCGGAAGTTCCCGATGTGGGCCGGCCCGTAGACCGTCGGGCCGCAGGAGTAGATCCGGACGCCATCGTCACGGAGCGGCACCAGCGGTCGTGTGTCGCCGGTCAGCGTGTCGTGGAGCCGGATCTCGGTCACGGCGCCTTCTCGATGGTGGCCAGCGCCAGGGTCGAGATCGATCGGCCCGCGCCTTCCGGACCGTCGAGGTTGCCCGTCGATGCCTTCATGCTGATGGCCCCCTCGTCGATGTCGAGGAGGTCGGCCACCGCGGCTCGCATCGCGTCGAGGTGACCGGCCAGGCGCGGGCGAGCGGCGACGATCGTCACATCCACCGTCGCCGGTCGCCAGCCGGCCTCCGCGAGTCGGTCGACGACCGCCGCCAGCAGGTCCCGGCTCGCGACACCGCGGGGCGTCGCAGGACCGGCCGGGAACATGCGACCGAGGTCGCCCATGCCGGCCGCCCCGAGCAGCGCGTCCGCGAGCGCATGCAGGACGACGTCGCCATCGGAGTGACCGTGGAGCCGCGGCGCGCCAGGGATCTCGAGGCCGCCAAGCCGCAACGGCTCGCCCGGGCCGAACGGATGCGCATCGCGTCCGAGCCCGGACCGTTGAATGGGGTTCGGTCCGACCAGCAGCGCGGTCGCCCGGTCCAGATCGGCGGGGACCGTCACCTTGAGGTTGGCCGGATCGCCGGGGACGACATGAACAGCAATTCTACAGGCCTCCAGCAGGGCGGCCTCATCGGTCCACGTCCCGTCGGCGGCGATATCGCTGGCCAGCGCGCTGCGGAGGATCGAGCGGCGGACGCCCTGCGGGGTCTGTGCGGCGGCCAATGCGGAGCGATCGATGGTGCCTTCGATCCGGTCGTCGACGATCCGCTTGAGGGTGTCGCTGACGGGCACGACCGGGATCGCGGCACCATGCCGTTCCGTGGCGGCCACGACCTCCGCCACCAGCGTCGCCGGAACGAACGGACGCGCCCCGTCGTGGACGAGCACGACCCGCGACCCGTCGGGATCCGGGACCGTTTCCTCAAGCGCCCGAAACCCGGCGCGGACCAAATCCTGGCGCCGGTCGCCTCCATCGACGAACGTCGTCCGATCGCCCGGAACCCAGCCACCACCCTCGAGCACCTGCCTCCGGTCGGGGGTCGTGACGATCACGATCGACCCGACGGCCGGGGACGACGCCAGCGCGTCGACGGCGTGCGCGAGCAGAGGCCTGTCGCCGATCGTCGCGAGGAGCTTGTCCGCGCCACCCATCCGCGACGAGGCGCCGGCGGCGACGATGATCGCGTCGGCGGGACCCCCCGCGCCGGTCCTCCCCGACGCGTCGCCCATCTCGCTTAGTCGAGACGCGGCTGCGCGAAGATCATCCGACCGGCCACGGTCTGGAGGACCCGCGTGACCGCGACGTCGAGATCCTTATCGATGTGTCGCGCCCCACCCTCGACCACGATCATCGTGCCGTCATCGAGGAAGCCGACGCCCTGGCCGGCCTCCTTGCCTTCCTGGATGACGCGCACACGGAGCTCTTCACCGGGCAGGACGGCCGGCTTCACGGCGTTCGCCAGCGAGTTGATGTTCATCACGCGGACGCCCTGCAGCTCGGCCACGCGGTTGAGATTGAAGTCGTTGGTGAGGATGACCCCGCTGCGCGCCCGCGCCAGGGCGACGAGCTTGGCATCGACCTCGGTCTCGGTCGGGACAGCGTCCTCCACGATCTCGACCGGCGTTCCCGGCTCCTTCTGCATCCTGTTGAGGATCTCGAGACCGCGGCGCCCGCGGTTCCGGCGCAACGTGTCTGAGCTGTCCGCGATGTGCTGGAGCTCGTCGAGCACGAAGCGCGGGATGACGAGCGTGCCGTAGATGAAGCCGCTCTCCACGATCTCGGCGATCCGGCCGTCGATGATCGCCGACGTATCGACGACGATACGCGGCTCGCCCGCGAGGTTCTCGCTCCGGATGTCGTCACCCGATCGAAGGAACCCGACGGCCTGCGCGGCCATGATCAGGTCGCGCCGCTTCGCGACGGTCAGGCCCAGCATGCCGAGACCGAGGAACAGTGAGACGCCGAGCGGGAGCACGTCGCCCCACGGCGGTGGGAGGTTGGCGAGCGGCACGCCCAGCAACAGGCCCATCAGGAGGCCGAGCGTCAGGCCGATGACCGCCGTCACGAACTCGGCAGTCGACAGGTCCTCCACACGGGAGATCAGCCAGGTTGCTGGAACCAGTGTCAGGTAGGGCAGGATCGCGAAGCCCACCACGACCCACGCGACGACCCACGCCGCAAGCAGGAACCCGGCGTAGCTGGCCTCCCGGAACAAGCCCTCTCCGGCGGTCGCGAGGACCAGCCCGATGAGCCCTCCGAGCGCCGCTCCCAGGAGACGGATATAGCGGATCAACCAGTGCACCCTCGGTGGATCTTCTCGGTCGTCCACCCGGAGTGGCTTGGACGGGGCGTCAGCCTAGCATCGCCGGAACGGCCTCGCCACGAGTGCGCGGCCCCTCTCCGAGCCCCGCGGCGATCGCCTCGCGCAGCGTGGCGACCTCGATCACGCGAAGCCCCGAGACCTCGGTCGGGCGCCCGCCTCGACCCGGTCGCGGGACGATCGCGGTCGCAAAACCGAGGCGCGCGGCCTCCCGTAGCCTGCGCTCGACGCCCGCGACCGGGCGCAGCTCGCCGAGCAATCCGACCTCGCCGATCGCGACGGCGTCCGAAGCCATCGGCCGGTCGCGCATCGACGAGGCGAGGGCGAGCGCGACGGGCAGGTCGAGGCCCGGCTCGGCGACGCTGAGACCACCGGCGAGGTTGGCGTACACGTCGTGCGATCCCAGCCCGATACCTGCCCGCCGGCCCAGCACCGCGACGAGGAGGCCGAGTCGATTGGGATCGATACCGCTCGCCTTGCGCGCCGGCGTCCCGTAGCTGGCCGGCGACACCAGGGCCTGCACCTCGACGAGCAACGGGCGGCTGCCTTCCATCGTCGGAGCGACCACGCTGCCCGGCGCCGCTTCCGGGTGGTCGGCCAGGAAGGCCCGTGCCGGGTCCGACACCTCGCGAAGCCCGTCGCCGGCCATCTCGAACACGCCGACCTCGTCGGTCGAGCCGAACCGGTTCTTCGACGACCGAATGAGTCGTAGCGCCGCGAAGCGCTCGCCTTCGAGCGTCACCACCGCGTCGACGAGATGCTCCATGGTCTTCGGCCCGGCGATCGACCCGTCCTTCGTCACATGGCCGACGAGCACGACCGCGATCCCTTCGCCCTTGGCGAACTCCATGAACCGCAGCGTCGACTCCCGGACCTGGCCGACGCTCCCGGCTGCGCCGTCCAGCTCGTCGATCATGGCGGTCTGGACCGAATCGACGATGAGCATCGCCGGGCGCGCCGACCGTGCCACCTCGACGATCCGGGCGACATCGCGCTCGGCCAGGACCTCGATCGCGGCACCCGCGGGAGCGTCGAGCAGGCCGAGGCGCTCGGCCCGGAGGCGGACCTGGGCGGCCGACTCCTCGCCGGTGGCGTACAGGACCGGACCGCCGAGCCCGGCGGCCGCCTGGAGCAGGAGCGTCGACTTGCCGATCCCCGGCTCGCCGCCGAGGAGGATCAGCGATCCCGGGACGACCCCTCCCCCGAGGACCCTGTCGAGCTCGCCGATGGACGTCGGCAGCCGCGGGACGGCGGCCTCGCCGATGTCACGTAGGAGGAGCGGCTCCGCACCGCTTACACCGGCGCGGGCCCGCGCCGACGCGGCGCTCGATGCCTTGGCCCTGACCACGGTCTCGACGAGGCTGTTCCATTCGCCGCAGGCGCGGCATTGGCCCTCCCATCGAAGGAAGGCTTCGCCGCAGCTCTGACAGACGTAGCGGCTCGTGGCCTTGGCCACGGGAGGGTCAGTGGGCCTCGACCGGCGTCCGGGACTCGGCGGCGTGGATATCCAGGCCGGCCTCCGGGTCCTTGTCGACGACGATCGTCGTGCCCGGTTCGTAGCGGCCGAGGAGCAGATGCTCCGCGAGGACGTCCTCGATCATGTTCTGGATGACGCGGCGCAGCGGTCGCGCGCCGTAGGCGACGTCGTACCCGAGCTTGATGATGTGTTCCTTGGCCGCGTCGGTGACCTCGAGCGACATCTGCTGAGCCCGGAGCTGATCGCGGACCCGGGCCAGCATCAGATCGACGATCAGGGTCATCTCCTCGACCGTCAGCGAACGGAAGACGACGGTCGCATCGATCCGGTTGAGGAACTCCGGCCGGAAGCTGTTCTTCAGCTCGGTCGCGACCTTTTCCTTCATCAGCTCGTACGAGCTCTCGGCGCGTGCCTCGTCGGTCGTGCCCTGCACCCGGAAGCCGAGGCTCGAGTTGGTCTGGAGCTGCTTCGCGCCCAGGTTCGAGGTCATGATGATGATGCAGTTCCGGAAGTCGACCCGGCGACCCTTCGCGTCCGACAGGTGTCCGTCCTCGAGGATCTGGAGGAGGATGTTGAACACCTCCGGGTGCGCCTTCTCGACCTCGTCCAGCAGCACGACCGCGTAGCTCTTGCGGCGGACGGCCTCGGTCAGCTGGCCACCCTCGTCGAAGCCGACGTAACCGGGAGGTGCCCCGACGAGGCGGCTGACGTTGTGCCGCTCCATGAACTCGCTCATGTCGATCTTGATGAGCGCGTCCTCACTGCCGAACATGAACTCGGCAAGGGCCTTGGCAAGCTCGGTCTTCCCGACACCGGTCGGGCCGAGGAAGATGAACGAGCCGATCGGGCGCTTCGGGTCCTTGAGGCCCGCGCGCGCGCGACGGACCGCCTTCGACACGATGTCGATGGCTTCCTGCTGGCCGATGACCCGGTTGTGGAGGGCATCCTCCATGTGGAGCAGCCGCTCCGACTCCTCCTGGGCGATGCGCGTGACCGGGATACCGGTCCACATCGCGACGACCTGTGCGATCTCCTCGTCCCCGACCGTCGGCTGGTCGCCGGACATCGTCGCCTGCCACTCGGCGCGGAGCGTGTCCACGGTCTCCTTGGCGGTCGCCTCGGTCTCGCGGAGCGTCGCCGCTTCCTCGTACTCCTGGTTGTTGATCGCCGCGTCCTTCTCCTTCGTGATCCGGTCCAGCTCGCGCTGGGCCTCGCGAAGCGCGGGAGGCGCCGATGCATGGCGCAGTCGCACGCGGGAGGCGGCCTCGTCGATGAGGTCGATCGCCTTGTCCGGGAGGTGGCGGTCGGTGATGTAGCGGATCGACAGGTCGGCGGCGGCCTTCACGGCCTCGTCGGTGATCGTGACCTTGTGGTGCTGCTCGTAGCGCTCACGGATGCCGAGCAGGATGTCGACCGTCTGCTCCATGGTCGGCTCCTCGACCATGACCGGCTGGAAGCGGCGCTCGAGCGCCGCGTCGCGCTCGATGTACTTGCGGTACTCGTCGAGCGTGGTCGCGCCGATGCACTGGAGCTCGCCGCGAGAGAGTGGCGGCTTGAGGATGTTCGCGGCGTCGATCGCGCCCTCGGCCGCGCCGGCCCCGACGAGCGTGTGGAGCTCGTCGATGAAGAGGACGGCGTCGTTCGTGTTCCGCAGCTCCTCGATGATCTTCTTGAGCCGCTCCTCGAACTCGCCCCGGTACTTGGTGCCGGCGACGAGCGATCCGATGTCCAGCGTCAGGACGCGTTTGTTGAGCAGGATGTCGGGGACGTCGCCGGCGATGATCCGGTGGGCCAGGCCCTCGGCGATCGCCGTCTTGCCCACGCCCGGCTCCCCGATCAGTGCAGGGTTGTTCTTGGTCTTCCGACCGAGGATCTGGATGACCCGCTCGATCTCCTTCTCGCGACCGATGACCGGATCGAGCTTGCCCGCGCGAGCCGCCTCGGTCAGGTTGATCCCGAGCTGGTCGACGGTCGGCGTCTTGCTGGCGCGCTTCGTCTCCTGCGCGCTGGGCCCGGCCGACGAGCTCTGCGACAGGACGCGGATGACCTCGTGACGGACCTTGTCGAGGTTGACGCCGAGGGACTCGAGGACGCCCGCTGCGATGCCCTCGCCCTCGCGGACGAGACCCAGCAGCAGGTGCTCGGTGCCGATGTAGTTGTGGCCGAGGCGGCGCGCCTCGTCGATGGCGAGCTCGATGACGCGTTTCGCGCGCGGCGTGAGCCCGACCTCACCGACGACCGGTCGATCGCCGCGACCGATGATGAACTCGACGGCGGTCCGGACCTTGGCCAACTCGACGTTCATGTTCTCGAGGACGCGCGCGGCGACACCCTCGCCCTCGCGGACGAGGCCCAGGAGCAGATGCTCCGTGCCGATGTAGTTGTGGTTGAACCGCTGCGCCTCGTCCTGAGCCAGTGTCAGGACCTTGCGCGCGCGATCCGTGAATTTGTCGAAGCGATCCATCGAGTCGAACGCCTGTTCCCTTCGCCGGCCCATTCATGCACCGACCTGATACCCATGCTAGCACGACGTTCGCACCAGCCGGCTGGTGCCATGAGTACCGGTCCACCGTAGATTGAATCGCCGGTGGACAGGTGTGCGGATGCACGAAAACCGCTTAAGGAATCGAAACGACCCGCCGGTGTCGGCGGGTCGTTTGCGGTGTATCGGTGAGGCGGTCCGGCGTCCTACGCCTTCGAGTCGTCCTCGGTCTCGGCGGCGTCCGTCGTCGGCTCGGTCTCGGCTGCCGGCTCCCCAGCTGGCTCGGCGACGGCCTCAGCGGGCTCCTCGGGGGCCTCGGGGGCCTCGGCCTCGTCGGTTGCCGCAGTCGCTTCGGGTGCTGGCTCCGCCTCGGCTTCGGCGGCGGCCTCTTCGACGACCGGCTCGGCCTCGGCGACTGGCTCTGCCTCCGCCTGGACCTCGGCCTCGGCGACCGGCTCCGGCTCGGCGACGGCCTCGGCTTCAGCGACTGGCTCGGCTTCCGCCGCGGCCTCAGCGGGCTCGGCTTCGGCGACTGGCTCGCCTTCGGTCTGGGCCTCGGCTTCGGCGACCGGCTCTGCCTCGGCGGGCTCGGCTTCGGCGACTGGCTCCGCCACGGCGACGGGAGCCTCGTCATCGGCTGCAGCCACCGGCTCGGTCTCGGCTTCGGCGGCAGGTGCCTGCTCGGCCTCGCCTTCCGCGACCGGCCCGGACTCGGCATCCGCCAGTTGCTGGCGAACCTGTGCGAACGCCGACGCGAGCGTGTTGTCGATCCCGCCCTCCGGCTCCTGGACCGCGTCACTCATGGAGTAACTGCGCTCCTGGCGGGGACGTCGCTCGGCTCGCGGTCCACCGCCTGACGGCGCGGCCTGGCCGGGCTCCGGCGCCGGACGTGCCGGCGGCTCCTCGGCCTGCTTGAGGCTGAGCCCGAGGCGATGGCGCTCGGAGTCGAGCGAGATGATCTTGAGCTTGAGCGACTGGCCCTCGTGGACGACGTCGCCCGGGTGAGCGACGCGCTGGTGCGACAGCTCGCTGATGTGGATCAGCCCCTCGAGCCCATCGCGGACGCGCACGAACGCGCCGAAGTTGACGAGCTTCGTGACCGTGCCGTCGATGACGTCGCCGACCTTGAAATCGGCCACCGTCGAATGCCACGGGTCGGGCTGGAGGCGACGGATCGACAGGCTGATCCGGCCGCGCTCGTGGTTGATGTCGATGACTTCGGCCTCGACCTCGTCACCGACCTTGTAGCCGGCCTCGGGGTTGTTGACCTTGTTCCACGAGAGCTCGCTCTTGTGGACCAGGCCATCGATCCCACCGAGATCGATGAAGACGCCGAACGGCGCGATGGAGCGGACTGTGCCGCTGACCTTCTGGCCGACCTGGAGGCTGCTGAACAGCTCGTCCCGCTTCTCGCGGCGCTCCTCGTAGAGCGCCACCTTCTCCGACAGGATCAAGCGGTTGGCCTTGCGGTTGACCTCGAGGATCTTGAGGCGGAGCTTCCGGCCGACGAACGGCTGGAGCTTCTCGGCGATCTCCTGGGCGGCATCGCGGGGCTGGTCGTTCTGCGGCCGGCGGGGGAAGTCGACGATCTGGCTGATCGGCACGAAGCCGCGGATGCCGCAGTCGACGATGAGGCCACCCTTGTTGTGGTCGATGACCGGCGCCTCGATGATGACGCCCGCCTCGAACTGCTCCTGCATCGCGCGCCACTTGCGCTCGAGTCCGGCGCGCCGCAGCGACAGGACCGCGTGGCCCTCGGGCGACTCGGGCTGGAGGACGTAGACCAGGACGGTGTCACCGATGTTGAGCGGGGCCTGCCCCTCGCCGCCGTGGCGGCCGAAGAGCTCGCGGTTGCTGACGACGCCTTCGCTCTTCGCACCGATGTCGACGAGGATCTCGTCCTTGTCGATGCGGACGACCGTCCCCTCGACGACATCGCCGTGCTTGAAGCTCTTGATGTCGGATTCCTGCTCGGCGAGCAGCTCCTCCATCGTCGTCGGCTCGGGGCCCAGGTCGCGCGGAGGCGGCGGGGGCTCGGGCTGGGCTGCGGGCTCGGGCTCGATCGGAGCCTCGGACTCGGCTGCGGCCACGGGCTCGGACTCTACGGCGGCCTCGGGGGCGGCGCCGGCGTCTGCATCGGACTCGGCGGGGGCGGTCTCGGACGTGGCCGTGGGCTCCGTCTCGGGAGCCGCCTCGCTGTCGACGACGGGTGCCTCTGCCGGCGCGGACGCCTCCGACGCGCTGGACGCATCGGGGGTCTGGTCCTCGGCTGGCGTCGCGTCGACGGTCTCGGCCGTCGCTGAAGGAGCCTCGGGCTCCGGGGCGGTCTCGGTCTCCGCGACGGGCGCCGACTCTGCCGTCGAAGCGGTCTCGACCTGGGTCGGATCGGCCTCGCTGGCGGGCGCCTCGCTGGTGGGGTTCTCGGTCTCGTCGGCTGCCGGCTGGGCCGGTTCGTCGGCGACGGCGATCGCCCCTGCGGGTCGGTCAGGCGCCTGTGGTTCCCCCGATGCCGTGGCGTCGGTGGCAGGCGTGGTGCCGCCCTGCTTCTCTTCGGTCAATGTGGTGGTCACTCCTGTCGTGGATTCGCGACCAAGAATCAGAAACGACCTGAGCGATGCTCAGGCCGGGTCAGACGATCCGTTCGGGTGTGGTCCGTGGTGTTCGAATTCCGCGGTCCGCTCCTTCGCGCTGACTAAGGCCTGATTCCGCTCTTCAGCTGTCCTGCCTCTCGGGGCCGGGAGAGTCTAGCACAGCGTTTCACGCGGCTACAATCGGCAGCCGTGCCCGAATTGCCCGACCTGACGATCGTCGCGGAAGCCCTCGACGCGGCCTTGCGAGGCCGCCGGATCGCCGCCGCGACCGCTCCCGGACCGCTCGCTGTCCGGGGCACGCCCGATGAGCTCGAAGCCCTCGTCGGACAGGCTGTCACGGGCATCCGCCAGCGCGGGAAGTTCCTCCTCGTGGACCTCGATCGCGACCGGGTCGTGGTCAACCCGATGCTCACCGGTCGCTTCCAGCTGGCCACGGCCGACGCCAAGCTGCCGAGCAAGACCGCCGTCGTCCTTGGGTTCGGCGAGGCGGGCCCGACCAAAGGCTTCAAGCCGGCGAGCTGGACTCGTGGCGCCGCGTGGCTTCCGGCGCCCGACGCCTACCCGGAGATCCGCTATCGGGATCCCACGCAGATGGGCAAGGTCTATCTCCTGCCGGCGGGTATCGAGCGCGCCGTCCCGGGGATGGCCGACGACGAGATCGGTCCGGACGCCGACGACCCAGCGCTGACGCTCGAGGTCTGGCGTGACC
Source organism: uncultured Chloroflexia bacterium (assembly GCA_963780425.1). Lineage (GTDB taxonomy): Bacteria > Chloroflexota > Limnocylindria > Limnocylindrales > CSP1-4 > SPCO01. The sequence continues at coordinate 131,428 of CAWABZ010000007.1, forward strand.
GGATCCGGCGCCATCCGGGTGAGCTCAAGAACCTGCTCCGCAATCAGGCGTTCGTCGCCGGCATCGGCAACGCCTATAGCGACGAGATCCTCCACGCGGCCCGATTGCTGCCGTTTCGCAAGCGCTCCAGCCTGGCGCCTGAGGAGATCGACGCGCTCTACGACGGGATGCGCGCGACGATCTCGACCGCGATCGACGTCCTGCGCGAACGGGTCCCGCCGACATTCGAGACCCAGGTCCGCGACTTCCTCGCGGTCCATATGAAAGGCGGTCAGGCTTGCCCGCGCTGCGGGACGCGGATCACCGAGGTCAAGGCCGGCGGCTTTGTGACGTCGTACTGCCGGGGCTGCCAGCGCTGAGGATCAGCTCGGCAGCTTGAGCACCTGGCCCACGCGCAGGCTGCGCGGATCGTCGATCTTGTTGAGCTCGGCCAACACCCGCCACGTCGTCCCGTGCTGGCTCGCGATCCCGCTCAGGGTGTCCCCGCTCTGGACCTTATAAGTGGTCGGGCCGGCGGCCAACGGTGCGGACGCCGTGGCCTTCGGGGTCGCCGTGGGCGCGGGAGTCGTCGCGGGCGTCGGGGCGGCGGTCGGCTCGACCTCGGTGGGCACGAGGGTGCGCTTCGGCCCGGTATCTGGGCTCGAGGCGGCCGTCGTCGGCGCGACGGCGGCCTGCGACGCGGCGACGGACGCCGCAGGCGAACCGGTGTCAACACCGACCACCGGGCCGATGCCTGGACCGCCGCTGCCGAGACGCGTCACCGCAAGGGCTCCGAAGGCGACGACCATCAGCGCGACGAGACCGGTCTGGCCGATGCCGCGTCCCGGCA